>CAXMQS010000062.1:0-10856 GCA_964195995.1 uncultured Acidimicrobiia bacterium | reverse complement strand
CCCCGCCAGGTCGGGGGGGGCTGCCGTTTCCTCCCCTCCAGGGGGAGGTGGCCGAGCGCCGCCAGGTCGGAGGGGGCTTCCGTTTCCTCCCCTCTAGGGGGAGGTGGCCGAGCGCCGCGAGGTCGGAGGGGGCTTCCGTTTCCTCCCCTCTAGGGGGAGGTGGCCGAGCGCCGCGAGGTCGGAGGGGGCTTGCTGTTTCCAGCTCTCGCCACCAGTCGATAGGCGCCCGACGCCGCCGCGAGAAAGCTCAAAGCTCCCAAAACGAAAACCCCGAGGGAGCCTTAGCCGAAGCTTTGGCCCTCTCGGGGCTTTCTCACGAGGCGACCTTGCGACCACTCCGAGGTCCCTCCAAACCGAAGTTCTTCGGGCGTGGCCTCTGCAGTTCGATCCAGTGAGTCCGAAGACCCTCTGGGCCGTCCCCCGTGAAGGGGTACCCGTAGAGGCCGCTCTTCCGGCCCTTTCGAGCCTTCAGAGTGTTGGAACCCCGAGGGAGCCTCAGCCGAAGCCTTAGCCCTCTCGGGACTCCAGTCGAAGCGACCTTGCGACCGCTCCGATTCCTTCCGGGCCGAAGCCCTTCCGGAGTGGCCTCTGCAGTTCGATCCAGTGAGTCCGAAGACCCTCTGGGTCGTCCCCCGTGAAGGGGAAACCCGGCGGAGCCGTCCAAGGACCCTTGCGAATCCCTAGAAGAGATTCCGTTTCGTTGAGGCGGTTAAACCTCCCCGTCTCCCTTGCGAGAGTGGCGGAACCTCACCCGTTGGACCCGAAGGTCCTCTGGGTCTCCGCTCAGTTGCCTGAGCTGAGGAGAGAAACTTAAGAGCCGAATGCCCGATGGTCAAGCTGGAGAGGTAGGAAGTTTTCGCGTCTCAGTTCCACTTTTCGCGCAGTGCCAAGCGCAACTTTCGCGCACCTCCGAGGCCTCGGAGGTGCGCAGTCTCAGGCATGGCGAAAGGGATCATGGCGACGCCGCGGACGAACCAGAGGGGCGAAGAAGCGGAGCTTCGCCGGGCCGCGCGACATCGCGAACGTGAACATCGCGATACCGGTGCGCGGTTGCGGAGGCAGGAGGGAAGATCACGATCGAGCCTCATCGCCGCGATGAGGAGACCCAAGTCCGATGACGGAGGTGGAGAAGGTTGAGGCCGCAATCTTCCCCAGAATTACGGAAACCCCGAGGGAGTCTCGGCCGAAGCCTTGACCCTCTCGGGGTTCCTCTTGAGGCCGCCTTGCGGTTGCTCCAAGTTCCCTCCGAACCGAAGTTCTTCGGGCGTGGTCTCGTCGGTTCGATCCAGTGAGTCCGAAGACCCTCTGGGCCGTCCCCCGTGAAGGGGTACCCGGCGAGACCGCCTCCCTGAATCCTTGCGGACCCTGAGAGGAAGCTGAAACCTATCCCATCTCGCGGCAACCTTCAAGGTGGAGAGAGTGATTGTTTTCGCGTTCTCGGAGCCCGCCGAATTACACGCGTGTCACTCGCCTGTCGTAGAATCACAGTCGTGGATACCAATCTTGAAGAAGGGGTCACGCCCAACGAGATCACGCGGCTCTCCCCCAGCCGCGCCTCTGACTTCAAGCTCTGCCCGCAGCTGTTCAAGTTCAGGGCCATCGAGCGGTTGCCTGAGCCCTCGACTGTGTACCAGGCTCGGGGCACTACAGCTCACCTCGCGCTACAGCGTCTCTTCGATCTTCCAGCCGCGGAGCGAACCCCCGAAGCACTGTTCAATCTCTTCCGCAAGGCTTGGGTGGAGCTGAAGGACGAGGAGTACCCCGGCCTCTTCGAGTCCGTCGAGGAGGAGCGTGCCTGGGGATTGGAGAGCCTCGAGCTGCTCGCCAACTACTTCCTCGTCGAGGATCCGCGTAGCTTCGATCCAGTCGATCGAGAGCTCGACATGACAGAAGATCTCGACTCGGTGGCCATGCGCGGCATTCTGGATCGCATCGAGGAGAACGAGAACGGCGATCTCATCATCGTCGACTACAAGACGGGCAAGGCGCCCCCCGAGCGCTACTCGCTTTCGGCCTTCTTCGCCCTCAAGATCTACGCCCTGCTCATTCGCAAACGAACAGGCCGCACCCCGGTTGAGCTTCGCCTGCTCTACCTGAACGGTCCCGACCTCTATCGACTCGAGGTCAACGAAGGGCAGCTGGTGGCGATGGAGAAGCAGGTCAAGGCTCTATGGAATGCCATCCAGCGAGCGATCGCTCAAGATCAGTTCCCGACGCGCGTCAGCCGGTTGTGCGATTGGTGCTCCTTCAAAGAGATCTGCCCTGCCTGGGAGAAGACCGACGAGGCGGCCCTGGTCGAGTCCGGCGTCAACGCCGGCATCAGCAGCGGCGCCGCCTCCTAGCCAACCGCCACTAACGCCACCGCCACCAGCGCCATGCCAAGGCCAATCAGCCGCGACCGGCTGAAGTGCTCGTTCCAGATCAACCTCGCCAGCACCACCGTCGTCACGGGGAACATCGCGGCGACGACCGACACCACCGTCAGCGAGCCCTCCTGTGTGGCGAGGATGAAAGAGCCGTTCCCGAGAATGGTTGCGGCCCCCGCGGCCGCCATTGGCAAGACCGAGCTCCGCAGCGGGACCATCTTCTGTGAAGACGACAGCGCCACCGCGGCTACTACGAGGAAGCCAGCGGCGCGGGCGGGAGCCAGCGGCCAGATGCCGGAGGTGTCCCCAACCTCGCTCAGAGCGATCAGGAGACCACCGAACCCGAGGCCGGCGAGTATTCCCATGGTCACACCGCGGCCGATCGCGGCGCCCTTGCCCGACTCGGTGCGACTAACCAGCCAGATGGCAACAACGCCGAGGCCGACACCCAACCACACGATCGCGCTGGGCCGCTCGCCTGTGACCACGTCAAAGAGCACCGGCCACCCTGCGGCCCCGACCGCAGCGATCGGAGACACGATGCCGACGTCGCTCCGGGAGAGTCCGAGGTAGAGGGCGAGGATGCCCAGTCCCCCACTGGCGCCCGCAAGGGCTCCCCACCACAGGTCGGCCCCAGTTGGGTCGCCACCGACGATGGGTGCGACCACGAAGGTCGTCGCTACGCCCACCACGTGTGAGCCGGCGACAACGGCCATCACCCGGCCCTTCCTGGCAGCCACCCCACCGAGGAAGTCGCCGGTTCCCGAGAACATCGCGGCGAGGCTGGCGAGAAGGACTGCCATTACCGCCCGCAGTCGCTGGTGGGTGCTTGTTCGGCCGCGGACTCTATGGGTAGATGCCCCTGGCCAGCTTGGCCGCCGTGACTCGCCTGATGCCCTTGATCAGAGCGGCGGTACGCATGTCGACCCTTTCGGTGACGCTGATGTCGAGTACTTCGCTGAACGCCCGGCTCATGATTTCGCGGAGGCGACCGACGATCTCACTCTCGGACCAGAAGTAGTTCTGCACGTCCTGCACCCACTCGAAATAGGAAACGGTGACGCCACCGGCGTTAGCCAGGATGTCGGGCACGACGAACACGTTGTTGGCGGCGAATATCTCGTCGGCCTCACCCGTCGTCGGCCCATTGGCCCCTTCCAGGATGATCTTGGCTTTGACGTCGCCTGCGTTCTCCCTGGTGAGGACGCCGCCAACCGCCGCCGGGATGAGCACGTCGCAGTCGATGCCGAACAGCTCCTCGTTGGTTATGACATCGGCGTCTGGGAAGCCTTCGAGGAACTGGTTGTCGTCGACCCACTTGATGACCGCTTCGATGTCGAGCCCGTTCGAGTTGTAGAGGCCGCCCTTGACATCTGAGACCGCGACAACCTTGGCGCCCATCTGTGAGGCGGCCAGCGCCGCAAAGCTGCCAACATTGCCGAAGCCGTTGACGGCAACCTTGGCGCCTTCGACCTCGAGCCCGACATGGCTGGCGGAACTAGGCAAGAGGCTGACTAGGCCGCGACCGGTTGCCTCGCGGCGGGCAACCGATCCGCCCAGTGCCGGTGGCTTACCCGTCACCACTGCCGGCTCAGCGTGGCCGATGTGCGTCGAGTACGTATCCATGATCCACGCCATGACCTGCTCGTCTGTGCCCATATCGGGCGCCGGGATGTCCGTCTCGGGCCCGATGAAGTTGATGATCTCCATCGTGTAGCGGCGCGTCAGGCGCTGTTTCTCGGCGCGCGACAAACTCAAGGGATCGACTCGGACTCCCCCTTTGGCACCCCCAAAGGGCAGGCCGACGAGGGCACACTTCCAGGTCATCAGCATCGCCAGGGCGGCGACCTCCCCGAGGTTCACGTTGGCCGCGTAGCGAATGCCGCCCTTGCTCGGACCCATCGTCGTCACGTGCTGAACCCGGTAGCCGAAGGCGGTGTCCACCTCGTGGTAGGTGTCGCGGCGGAACGGGAACGTTACAACCAGCGCCCGTTGCGGGGTTCGCAGGCGGGCATGCAGATTCGGATCGAGATCGATGAGCTCTGCCACCCGATCGAACTGGCCTACGGCCTCCCGGAAGAGATGCGATTCCATCTCCATCAGGCTGCCGTCAGAGGCGAGCGTCATGAATCTCCCTTCGGTCAACGCAAGATATCCAACGGAACAACAACCCGAAACGACCCACGGCCTTCGTGTCACATCCGCGCTGTAAGTTCGGCGGCATGGTGACGCGGATTGGACCCAAAGAATGGCCGGAGGCCGTCGCCAAGACAGAGGGACCGCAGATGATCGTCTCGGGTCCTGGCGCAGGAAAGACGGAGTTCCTGGTACGACGCGCCCTCCACCTGATCAACGAACTCGGGGTCAAGCCGGAATCGCTGCTGCTCCTCAGCTTCTCGCGGCGTAGCGCCTCGGACTTGCGACATCGCATCTCCAGCCGCCTCAACCGCTCGTTCACCGAAGTGCCGTCTTCGACCTTCCACGCGCTGGCAGCACGCCTCATCGAGGCCAACGGCCCCCAGGTCTTGGGACTGCGCCGCGTCCCGGCGCTGCTTACTGCGCCCGAGCAAGTCGATCTGGTCCAGAGCCTCCTCGCCACTGAAGATCCCAAGCGTTGGCCGGTGCCACATCGAGCCATGCTGACGAGCCACACGTTCGCTGCCGAGGTCACTGACTTCATACTGAGGTGCCGCGACCTGTTGGTCGACGCTCCGACTCTGGCGACACGGGTCCAAGAGCGCGACCAATGGCGTGGCCTCGACCTCTTCCTGGCTCGCTACGACGCCGAGCTGACGCAAACGGGTCGCATCGACTACGGCACGCTGCAGGCGCGCGCAGTCGAGGTGCTGACCGACGAGGAGGTGGCAGGCCAGATCACTGCTGCCCATCCCTACATCCTCGTCGACGAGTTCCAGGACACAACGCGGGTCCAGGCAGAAATGCTGCGCCTGTTGTATGGCGGACATCGCAATCTGACGGTCACCGGCGACCCCTACCAGTCGATCTACAGCTTCCGCGGGGCGGATGCATCCAACCTCACGGACTTCCCAGCGTCCTTTCCCGATGCTGGCGGCAATCCGGCCGCCCACTTCGCCCTCACGACGAGTTTCCGAGTCCGCGAGGAGATCCTGCGCTCCGCCGAGCGGATCACGGCCGGCGGAGCGCTGCCCGAGGTTGCCGGTCCCGTCGAGCCCGCCCCCGGCCCATCGAGCGTTGAGGTCTACCGGTTCACACAGCAAAGCGAGGAAGCGGAATGGATCGCGGCCGAAGCCGAGCGCATGCATCGCGTGGAAGGCATTCCGTACGGCGAGATCGCGGTCCTCGTCCGCACCAAGCGCCGCATCCTCAGCGAGCTGTCGCGAGCTCTCGACCGGCGCGGCATCGCCCACGACCGGCCCGACGCGCGATCGATCGACCAGCCGGCGATCCGCATCGTCCTCGACATCGTCATAGCAGCGACCGGCGCCGGCGAAGAGCGCTCAGCTGCGGTGCAGCGTCTGCTGCTGGGCCCTCTCTACTCGGTGACGCTTGGTCGATGGCGCGAGCTGGAACGCGCCGCCGCACGAGCCCACACGGGTTGGGTGCCGGTATTGAGATCGGAGATTCCCGAGGCCGGCGACCTCGCAGACCTCATCGAGGACCCGTCTTGGGCCACAGGCAAGCCCGCCGCGGACGGGTTCTGGTATCTATGGGAGCACCTCGACCGGTTCGACGTCTTTGCCGTGGCCGCCGACGGCAGCGCTCGCCGCGCCTTGTCGTCGCTGTCGCAAGTCCTCACCCGCCTCCGCGAACGCAACGAGCGGGCCACCCTTGCCGATTACACGACGATCGCCGAAAGCGAGGAGTTCGAGGCGCTTCCCTTGCTCGCCTTCGACGCTCCGCAAGAGGACAGGCTCGCCCTCACCACAATGCACCAGGCCAAGGGGCTCGAGTTTCAAGCGGTCTTCATCGCCGATGCCACCGAAGGCGTGCTCCCCGACCTTCGGCCACGTGACTCGTTCCTGGACACCCGCCTCCTCGATACCCGTCAATCCATCGACCGCTCCGAATACGCGTTGGCGCGACTGCGCGAGGAGATGCGGCTGGCGTACACCGCGATGTGTCGCGCCTCGAGCCGCGTCGTGTGGACAACGACGGCTTCCGGCGTGGCCGAGGACCAAGGCTCGCCAAGCCGGTTCCTTGCCGCCGTCGCCGGCGTGCTAACGGTCGACGATGCCCTGGAGTCGCCCGGCGACAGCAGTGTGCCCGTGACGCCGCGGGCCGTCTTAGCTGCACTTCGAAGAGTCGTCCGCGATGTTGGGTCAGGAGATGTCGCGCCGCGGCTCGCCGCCCTCGGCGCTCTCGCAGCTCGCAGCGACCTTCCAGCATTCGCCCATGGAACGGTGGAACGAGGACCGGAAGACGGGCTGGTGGCGCCTGACATGACGCTCTCGCCGTCGCAGGCCGAGGCCTTCGACACCTGTCCCCGACGTTACGCCCTGGAACGCAGACTCCATGTCGGCGATACCTCGACCGTCTATCTGCACTTCGGAAGCCTCATCCACGAAGTTCTCGAGGTCACCGAACAAGCCGCCCTCGACGCCGGGGAACCGCGGGGCACCGAAGAAGCAGCCCTGATCCATCTTGAAGAGCAGTTCGATCCTGTCCAATTCGGTGGCGAGCCATGGGCCACCGGCTGGCGACGCCGAGCCGAGGAGTGCCTCACCCGGCTATACAGAAACTGGCCGGATGGGTCATTGCCCGTTGTCGATGTCGAGCGATCATTTCGAACAGACATCGCTGGCCACACCTGGACGGGTCGCGCCGATCGGGTCGAGGGATCTGAGGGTCGGCTGCGCATCGTCGACTACAAGACCTCGGGCTCTGCCAAGTCCGTCGCCGAAGCCAAGGAGTCCCTGCAACTCGCCTTCTACGCCCTTGCCGCCAACGCCGACGAAGGCCTCGGCGGGACTGTCTCCGCCGCGGAACTCTGGTACCCGGCTGCTCGTGGAGCCAAGTCGGTCACGGTCCGCAAGCTCGCCATGGAGGATCTCGAAGAGCTAGAGGAACGGCTCGGCGAGGCGGCCACGGGCATCTTCGCGGGGTCTTGGGAGCCCACACCGAGCGATGCCTGTGACCGCTGCCGCGTCCGCCAGCTGTGCCCAGCCTGGCCTGAGGGCAACGAGGCCTTCGCATGATTCCCACGCCGGAGCAGAGCGCAGTCATCGCCCATCCGCTCGAACCGTTGCGAGTCGTCGCCGGCGCTGGTGCCGGCAAGACGTCGACGATGGCGCTGCGCCTTTGCCACCTGGTCAGCAAGGAGCCAGACGACCCGATCGAACCCGAGCAGGCGCTCGGCATCACGTTCACCAACAAGGCCGCCGAACAGCTCTCGAACAGCCTGCGAACCCTGTTGCCGGAGCTAACTACTGCTGGGCGCAGCGTGGCTGTGGCCACATATCACGGGTTCGCCCGTTCGCTCCTCGTCGAGTTCGGCGCCCTCGTCGGCATCGAACGCAACGCCGTCCTACTGGGAGCTGGATATCAACGGGAGCTGATGCGCCGCGCTCTCGGGGGCGGGCACTACGACCAGCTCGATCTTTCTGCCGCAGCGCGGCGGGTCGAGGACATGAGCACCCTCTGGGGCCATCTCGGCGACAACCTGCGAACACCAGAGCAGCTGCTCACCCTCAGCGGGGATGAGGTGGTCGAAGCCAGGAGCGAGTTGGCGTCGGCGCTTGGCAGATACGCCAAGATCAAGCGAGACGTTGGCATGGTCGACTACAGCGATCTCATCGCTATGGCCCATGCCCTCATGGACAAGCACCAAGACATAGCGGACACGGTGCGAAGTCGATATCGCGTTGTGTTGCTCGACGAGTTCCAGGACACCAATGCCGCCCAACGACTGCTACTTCTCTCGATATTCGGGCGAGGGTTTCCCGTGACCGCGGTTGGCGATGCCGACCAGACCATCTACGAGTGGCGGGGCGCCTCGATCGACAACTTCGAGTCCTTCCCAACTCACTTCGCCAAGGCCGACGGATCCCCAGCGGCGACGCTGACACTCAGTGTTAATCACCGTTCGGACCGGCTCATCCTCGATGTCGCCAACGTCGTCAAGGGCCAGATCGGCGGCGGCGCCGGCGTCGACCGGCTCCAGCCCGGCCCGAACGCCTCGGCCGGCTTTGTCGGTTGCGCCCGCCTCAACAACCGCAGAACCGAGGCAGAGTTCATCGCAGACGAGATCCAGCAACTCCACGGCGACCTGGCGTGGCGAGACGTGGCCTGCCTCTTCCGGCGCAACTCGGACATCGGCGCCATCCGTGAAGCGTTGGAGCGCCGCTCCATCCCGGTCGAAGTTGCCAGCCTCGGTGGCCTCCTAAACGTCCCGATCGTGGCCGACCTCCATGCCTGGCTGCGGGTGCTTGGCGACCCCGACGATGCCGTCGCCGCCCTGCGCATCCTCATCCGGGGGCGCTACCGGCTCGGCCTCGGCGACATCGGGCCTCTGGCCAGTTGGGTGCGGGCAGGCAAGGACGAAGAAGATGGAGTGCCGGGACGGGTTCTCCTCGAGGCCATCGACGAGCTGGACAAGGTTGCGCATCCCCGGGAGGCGGCTCGCGAGCGCCTCGAGCATTTCCGCTCGCTCTTTCGGGATCTGCTACAGCAGGCGCAGGGGGTTTCCTTGGTCGAGCTGTGCCTCCGCATCCTCGATCGCACGGACACCTGGCAAGAGGTAGAGGCTCTCGACGACGCGGCACGACTTTCGGCCCGCCTCAACCTCTATCGCTTCCTCGACCTTGCGGAGGAGTGGAGTCCGCTCGAGGGCAGGCCTTCCCTGAGGTCGTTCTTGGAATACCTGGAGCTCCTCGCCGAGGAGACATCCACCGACCAACTGGACACGGCTCGGCTGTCCGGCGAGGACGCCGTCGCGCTCATGACCGTTCATCGCGCCAAGGGGCTGGAATGGCCGGCCGTCTTCCTTCCTGCGGTTGTCGACGCCGTCTTCCCGGCCAGGGGTGGCACCAGCGACGATCCCGTCGATCAGGCGCGCTCACTCCCCTACGAGCTACGCGTCGACCGGGACCATCTGCCACAGCTTCCCGACAACAAGAAGGCACGCCTGGACGTGCTGCGACCCATTCGAATGCGCCAGGAGTGGCGGGTCGCCTATGTCGCCGTCACCCGCGCCAAGAGCCGGCTATATCTCACCGGAGCCCATTGGTATGGAGGCGTCAGGCCGAAGGACCCGAGCGAGTTCTATGACCTGGTGGCGGGCATTTCAGGGGTGACGGTTCTCGCAGATGAAGAGCGAGGCGAGCGACCACATCTCGATACGAATGACGGCCCTGCCGAGTCCGACCATGTCTTCGGAGAGGAAGGCTGGGAGGTCGGCCTGCGGCGGGCGCTGGCCGACCCGTCTTGGCCGGCTCAGGAGGCCGAGCGTCTTGGGCTAGGTGCCGCCTACGCTGCAGCTATGGATCAAATGGGCATGGACCTTGGCGAAGCCACCGTCGAGGCCCAAGCCCCCGACGAGCCGTTCCGGACCTCAGTCACAGGTCTCGTTACCTATGCCACCTGTCCCAAGCGCTTCTTCTGGTCGGAGATCGACCGATTGCCCAGGCGGCCATCCAAGGCTGCCAAGCGCGGCGTTGAGGTGCATCGCCAAATCGAGCTGCACAACCGAGGAGCGATGGCGCTCGAGTGGGAAAGGGACGATCCATACGACGTAGCTCCCGACGAGGGCAGCGAAAAGGTCACGGGGGCGTTCGACGCCTACATGGCTTCCCGGTTCGCCGCAGAGCGACCGGCGTTCGTCGAGGTGCCGTTCGACCTCGACCTGAAACCAGCCCGCATCCGCGGACGCATCGACGCCATATACGCCGACGGTGGCGATTGGGAGATCGTCGACTTCAAGTCCGGCTACCCCAGGGAAGACCCGGCGCGCCGGGTGCAGCTGGAGGCCTATGCGGTTGCCGCTACCGACGTGCCGTTCGGGGCAACTGGCCCCGATTCGCTGCGGGTGACGTTCGCCTACCTCGGAGGTGGTCTTACCGAGGTCACCGAGGCGGTCGACGACGCTTGGCTCTCTGGGGCCCGCGACCACCTCGACGAGCTGACCGCGGCCGCTGCCGGCGAGGCCTACGAAACGACGCCGTCAGATGCGTGCCGGGGCTGCGACTTCCTCCGCTTCTGCGATCCGGGTAAGGCTTTCGTGGCGGAAGCTCCCGCTTAGACGCGACAGAGCCCCGCCGAAGCGGGGCCCTGCAGCGCACGCGAGTGCTGTTACTGGGCTACGCGATCCTTGAGGCCCTTGGCAGCCTTGAAGGTCGGGTAGGTCTTGCCTTGGATCTGGATCTCGGCACCGGTGGCCGGGTTGCGACCTTTGCGGGGACCGCGGTACTTGGTACCGAAGCTCCCGAAACCGTAGACAGACACGTCGCGGCCAGCGTCAAGCTCGACAGCGATGATGCCTTCACCCGGCGTCGAGGAGAAAATGAGATCAAT
>CAXMQS010000061.1:0-2895 GCA_964195995.1 uncultured Acidimicrobiia bacterium | reverse complement strand
CCCGGCCGCGGTGAGCCCGAGTCCCAGGAGCCGGTGTTGCCACCAGGTGCGGTGGTCCTCGAGGTCGTAGGCGATGGTGATTGCTTGGATCATCACCCGAAGCACCCGCGATCCCGACCACAGCGCCAGGACGGCGCCAATGGAGAGGATGTCGGCACGGCCTTGTGAGAGCAATCCATCGACGGCGGGTTGAACGACGTCGGCCATGGTGGCGTCGGTGAGCACACCGGACGCGGCGTCGATGATCTGGTCGCGGATCCCAGCGACGGCGTCCGGACCAAAGAGATCGCCGACGTAGCCGATGGCGCCCAAACCGACGAGCAGTAGCGGCGGCAGTGAGAGCAGCAGATAGAACGACACCTCGGCGGCGAGCCCGGGCAGGCGGTCGTCGATGGAGTCACGGACCGTCCTGTAGAGAAGCGTCCACGAGGTGCGGAGCGGCTCGCGGCGTAATGGGCTCTGATGTGGTTGGTCTTGGCTAGCTTCCACGTTCCCACGGTAGGCCGGTGTGCAGGGGCAACAAGTCGGCGGCTGCTTGGCTATGCAGATTGCCCTGACCGCGGGGAACGGTGATGTCCTGTACGGCGAGTACCAGGGCGCAGGTGACGTAATCAACATCGAGTTCCAGCCGACGAATACTCTCGGTCGCTGCGACCTGCTTCACGGGGTTGCTTGCGAGAGCACCGGGCGTTTTGCCGATGCACACGGCACCGCGCAGTGGATCGCAGGGGCGACACCCACCGCCGAGGATCCCTTCATCCCCTGGTCATGGTGGGGTGAATGGAAGGGGGCTGTTGAGCTACTAGTCGGAAGCCAAGCCAGGTCCAGAGAAAGGTGGACCGCCCCCAGTCGCGGACGCGGACCATCCTGCACGGCTCGGCCCGGTCTCCTGGATGCGATTCTGAGTTCGACCTATTCAGCGCAGGCACTGTCGAACGGCTCCGGTGGGCCGGTGAAGACCTTCTTTTCCCAGTCGATGGGGCGAGATTGGTTGATCGTCATGCCGCTTGCATGGATCGCCAGGTTGAAGGTGTCGGCGTCGAAGAACAACTCGAGTTCCCATTCGCTGCCGGTCCAGGTGAAGAATGCCCTACCCGAGAGATAGGTTCCTCCCTCGCCCGTAGCGTCGGGGGTGGTCAGGGTAACGTCTGCATGCCCTTCGAAGTCGCCGACACCCTGGTCGTCGTCCACATCCTTGAACTGGATCTCGAGCGGGATCGTCCCAATGAGAGTCATTGTGCCGCCGGCTTCAGCGAGTGTGCCCGATGCCACCACCCGGCCGGTCCACCGAGTGAAACCGCAGGTCGAGAGCAGGACGTCGAGGGTCCCGTCCCATCCGTCGAGAGGCTCCACCATTGCGAAGATCGCCCCCTCGCATTCCGGCACGCGCTCACCGTTCGCCCGACGTTCCTGGACGTCCCGCCATGCGTCATAGCGGCCGTCTCCTGCCGATTGGTCCCAGGCTGTCGCCCTTTCGAGAGCCCGAACGTAGATCCGCACAACGTTGGGGTCGGTGGTGCATTCGTTGAACAGCGTTGCCGCGTCGCTCAGATCCTTCTCCAGGATCTCGCTGATCCTGGCAGACACCGCATCTGACAGCTCGTCCAGCCCCAGCAACTGCGCCCCAGCCATTACGTCCATCAGTACTTTCGGATCGGTTGCCTCGTTGATCATGATCTCGCCGTAGGCGCCAAACACGTTCTTCGCCTGATCCTTGAACGCTTCCGATCTATCGAGATCCCCGACCTTCTCGGCCAAACCGGCCGCATAGAGGTAGTCCCGCGTCAGTTGCTTGAGGTCATCTGGGCTGAGTGGATCGAGGGAGCCAACTCCGGAATCTGTCCCTCCCGTGGATGCGCCACGCACGATTGCCTCGATCTCATCGATGGTCATCTCCGATCCTGCCTCATCGGCAAGCTCGTCGAGCAGCCGGGCTACTTCAGGGGTCACCCCCAGATCGCAAACCCATCCGTCGATGAGTTCCTCGCCGACCGCATACGCCCCCTCGGGGCCCAGCGGGCCGACGTCCCAATACCCCTCGGTTTGGAAGTCGTAGGGGACGGGCAGACTGGCCAGATCCTCTTCCTTCAATAGTCCGAGCTCGACGAGATACCCATGCTGGGGCGGAGCTACAGAGCACAGGTCGAAGCCCGATCCCCCACTGTCGCCGACGTCTCCGGCCGTCGATGGCTCGTTCGATGTGGTGGGGAGCTCGAAGGTGGATGGCGCTGCTTCCGCACCCACCGAAGGTCCGGCAAGGGTGCCGTCCGGTTGAGGCTGCTCGCCGACCCCGCCCGTGCCCCCGCAGGCCGCGATAACAACCCCCGCACAAACCAGGGTCGCGATTCGACTGAGAAGCTGCTGCCGGAGCCCGATATTCTGAAACAAAGGAACCTCGATTCAAGGGCGCTGTCACTCTGGGCCGGGCACCCTCATCACGAGCGATCCCCGGCGTGTACGTGTATTACTCACCTATTGGACGCGGGACCACCGGGGCTATCCAAGAGGCGCCCAGGTCAGCGAGATGGTCGTCTCGTAGATGAGATTGCCGGCATCGTCGTTGGCGACTTCCTCGAGGCTGATGGTGACGAAGGTGTCGACGTCGTCGCGTTCTCCGGTGATGAAGACTGCCTTGGTGCCGTCGTCGCTCTCCATCTCGAAGGCGTCGAGCGTGAAGCCTTCACTTTCCAGCCAAGACTCGTACATGGCCTTCACTGCGTCGTACTCTTCCGCGGAGACGTTGATGGCCGCGCTGTACGAGGTACCGGCTTCGTCTTCGATCTCCATCGATGATCCGACCTCGAATTCATCGGGAAGCGGGAACGGAAAGTCGGCGGGAAGATCGCCACCGAGGGTCGCCGAGAAGCCGCCCTCGTCACCGTCGACCGTCATCGA
>CAXMQS010000060.1:0-40868 GCA_964195995.1 uncultured Acidimicrobiia bacterium | reverse complement strand
TGGGACTGGGACCACATATCCAGCGCCCTCAACGATGGCGGGGTCCCAACCCACGCGTTCCATGTGTTCTGTGTCTACCCGTGGGTGGGCCTGCTGCGATCGGGTGCCGTCGATCAGGCGCTCGATGTGTTGGAGCGGTGCCGGATCCGCTGGGGCCGAGTGGTAAGTGCCTCCAACGGAACCGTTCTCGTGGAGTCGCAGCCACTGGCATGGGATGGACGGCTCCTCCACCTCGGGCCACATCGCGTTGAGTCCGTGGACGCTTCCATCGACCCGTCCCTGCCGGAGGTACGCCCCGGCGCCACCGTCGCCATGCATTGGAACTACATCTGCCAGGAACTAAGCGACCGGCAGGTCAGGTCGCTGCAGCGCTATCACGACCTCCACCTGGCCATCGCCAACCGGTCAGCCATCGGACGCCCGGTCGAAGCCTGAAGGCCCTGGGCAACGCGGAACTGGGCGCTCGCTGCGCCCAGTTCCTTTCCATGCCCTGCTCAGCTGGTGCTGACGAGAACCGTCTGAGCAGCCACCTTCAGTCCCGCTGCGGTGTCGACTACCAGCCAGCTGGAGGCACCGATATTCTCGAATGCATTCCCGCTAGCTGAGGAACCCGTGATCCGGACGACGGTCGACACGTAGTAGGGCCCGTCACCGATCGCCGCCAGATCGCCCACCCTCTCGACTTCGAGACCGAACACCCGGTTGATTCCCCGGATTTCGCTTGCCATGACGGTGGCTCCAGATGTCCGCTCACTGTCGGAGAATGAGTAGTCCTCGGTGACCAGCGCCAGGAACGTATCTCCGTCGAAGTCGTTCCACGCCGCCGTGTAGTCGTCGAGCAGTTCTTGCACCGCCGCCGGTGCCGCCGTCGCCGGCTCCGCTGCCTGGTCGTAGAGCACCCAGGCGCCCAACGCCACCAGGGCAACCGCCAGCGCTACCACTGTGAAGATGAGCCTGCGGTTGTTCTTCCTCTCCGCTATGTCCGACCGTTCCTCGGTCGGCCTTTCGATAGTTGCAGTCATCGCGTCCTCCTTCGCAATTCTGTGATGTTGATTCTTGACGACGAGGGTGCCAACGACGCCGATGGCGAGTCCGATCCCAGGGATGAGGACCCACCATCCTGACGTGCTCTTGGTCGCCTCGCCGATTACCTCCGTGACACCACCCGAGCTCACCGCGGCGTTCGGCTGGTTCAGCACCGCGCCGAATGCCACCGCACCTCCCAGAACGACAACGGTTCCCAGGAAGCTTCCGATCGCCGCCCAAGCCGGGCTCCAGGCTCGCCGGCGCTGCGGGAACCTCTCGAATACCCGCTGGCCTGCCAAGATGTCTCCGGGTGTGACACGGTCCACGGCTGCGTCGAAGTACCCGCGTAGTTGGGTCTCGATCTCAGACATCGATCCTCACCTCCAGAGCACTCTTCAGCTTCTCCAAACCTCGCTCGGCGTGGGTGCGCACCGACCAGCGGGATAGACCGAGCAGGTCGGCCACGTCGCGTTCGGTGTACCCAAGCCCATGAACCATGACCGCGGCCACCCGCTGGTTCTTGGAGAGACCAGCGAGGGCTGCCAACAGGTCGGGGCTGGCCGTAGGAGCGATCGATGGCACGGCAGGGAAGAGCACCACTGGTCGGAAGTAGCGACGGGCCTTGCTCTGACCGACCCGGTACAGATACCCAGCTGGGTTCTTCATCTCCTCCACCTTGCTCCAGTGCTCCCATGCCCACGCCAGGGCATCGGCAGTGGCCTCCGCTCCGATCTCGATCCCAAAGGCCGCGGCGAGCGCGTACGAGAGCCGAGGTTCCGTCTCCTTGACGAAGCGGGTGAACTCCCGCTCTTGGTCCCGCTCTTGGTCGATGGATTTGGATCTCATCGCTGCCCTCTCCCCTAGAAACCATCAACCAGGTGCGGTTGGGCGACAAGTGCCGATGGAACTCTTCTTCGAGAATCCGACTAGGAGTGGCCGAGGCCGCGCCGACGGCATCCGCAAGCAGGGTTCTGCGGGCACGGCGAGCTGTCGACAGGTAGCCTCATCCCATCCGAGCGGGAGACAACTTGATCCTTTCAATGGCACATGCCGAGGTTGCCGAGGCCAGCAGGGACAACCTCTACGGCGAATGGTCTGACCTGATGGTCGGTGACAAACCGGACGGGCTCCTCTCCGCCTACCTCGTGGCAGACGACGATCACGTGCGAGTGGCGGCGCTGTGGGAGAGCGTCGAGGCGCACAATCGGGCGCTTCACGACGAGAAGACGCACCCCGCGTTCAAGGTGTTCGAGGCCGCGGGGCTAGATCCACAGCATTCCGTCATGGATGTGATGGGCCACCTCAGCTAACGGCACGGCCGTCGCGGCCCGCCAGCTGGGGGTCGCCTCAGGCCGAGCCGGCAGCCGTTTCCGGGACCACGATCACCCGTTCGATGCGCGAGTGCGACTCCAGTTGTGGCTCGATCTCGTCGGCAAGACTGCCCCTCACCCGTGTCAGAGCAACAACAACCCGCGCTGACTCCGGAATGCCGGCGAGGCCACCTTGGGGATGGCTGAGGACAGTGGCGACGTCGGCGGGCCGTAGCACGTCATCGACGGTGCCACCCAGCAGTGCGGCCACCAGATCCGGTCGGTGGGCGACATCGGCGATCCGGTGTCCCACGGTGTCGAGGCTGGCGGCCACGACGACGATGGTCGACTCCGAGGGAATCACAGGCTCATGGCGCGCTGGAGCCTTGAGACCGCGCTTGCGGGCACCGTCGGCTTCCACGAGGACGTGGTCTGCTTGCCGATGCGAGAAGACCTCGTCGACCAGAGCCGGCAGGACGCCGTTCAGCTTCGTACCGGTCGCGGAGCCGATGAAGAGAGCAGCGCACCCCGCCTCGAGAGTTGCCCGCACCTCGTCAAGCGTGAGGCACCTGGCCGCCCAAGGCGGAGGCTCGCTTGTGCCCATCTTCGTCGTGGTCGTGAGCACGAGGCGGCTTCCGGACGCTGCCAGCTCCTCGCCGAGGGCCAGTAGCAGCGTGGTCTTGCCGCCGGCTCCGACAAAAGCCACCAGCTCTCGCGGCCCGACACCGAGGCGCTGAGTCAGCGGCTCAGTCAAGCCGTTCGATTCAGCCACGTCAGCACCGCCTCGAGGACCCCGCCGCCGACCAATCGCGACTTGTCAGAGACCTCGAAGCACGCCGTGCGGTCGGCTCGCGGGTCGATGTCGCCGATCTTCATGCCGACGTCTACGGAGAAGCCGGGCGTGATGAGTCCACGGACCACGCCATGTAACGGCGCCACGACGTCGGTAGTGCCCACCCTGCCGACGGTTTGGCCCTCGTCGACCAGATCACCGATCGCGACGTTCCACCCCACTGGGCCAGCCATCGGAGCACGAACGATCCGCCCCGAAGATGCGCCGCCAACCGTGCCCGGTACCCCCGTGTCTGGTGCCGCCAAGCCCTCCCAGATGACTCGACCCAGGCGATGGCCGCGCATGGTCTCCACCACGGCGTGGCAGTCGAGGCCCGCCGTGAATCCGGGCCCCAGCGCAACGACCAGCGGTGCCTGGTCGATCGACGTGTCAAGGTTGCGCTTCACCATCCGTGCGTCGACCACGACGGCTGGGGGGACACTCAGCTGGGGGATCGTGGGACTCACCAGCACCGCGACCGTTCCACTCCGGGCAATCGGGACGGCGTCTCCGGGGGCGTCAACTCGCACGGCCTCGACACCCTCGATGGTGCTCTTCCCATCGGCGACCGCAGAGGCGAACGCCACGGTGCGACGGATGGCAAGCGGCTGTTCGAGTTCCAGCACGATTGTCGGGAAGCCGGCGGCGTGGAGCTTGTAGGTGACGCCGGAGGCGAGATCACCTCCACCGCGGATGACGACGAGGCTGTCGCCGAAGAGCATCAGGCCCCCGGGTCGACGTCGGCTCCCCGGGTCACCCGGATCACCTCGCCGAGGATCGACACGGCGATCTCCTCAACCGTTTCGGCCCCCAGATCGATGCCAATGGGCGCATGGATCCGATCGAGCTTGGACTCGTCGATGCCGGTCTCGATCAAGCGATCTCGGACGGTGTTCCAGCGCCGACTGCTACCCATCACTCCTATGTAGCGGGCCGGCGTGTCGATGAGGTGCGTCACCGCCTCGACGTCGATCTCGGTGTCGCGCGACACGACGATGACCGAGGTGTCCTCGGTGATGTCGTGCTTGGCAGCCGCCTCGGACACCGGGACGGCGAGCGGTACGTCGGCGTTGGGCATGGCTTCGGCGGTGAGCCTCTCTACCCGGTCGTCGGTGACCACGGTGCGGAAACCGAGCCAATGGGCGAGGTCGACCACGGCGCGACCGACATGACCGGCGCCGACGACGAAGACAGTGTGTTGGGGCATATATGGCTCCAGGTAGATCTGAACTTCCCCGCCGCAGACGCCGGGGTCACCACGGTCGGGCTCGAGCAACTCGTACTCCACCAGCTTGGGCCTGCCGGTGCGCAACACCTCGCGCGCCTCGTCGATGACCCTTGACTCCAGGGCTCCGCCGCCGACGGTGCCGGTGAGTCCGCCGTCACGGTACACGAGCATCTTGGTGCCGGCCTGTCGTGGGACCGATCGTTTGACGGCAACGACGGTGGCGAGCACGACCGGCTTCCCGGCGGCCACGGCCGCCGCGAGCTCACCGAGCAGTTGATGATCTTGCCCAGTCCTCACGGCTGTCAGCTCGACTGCAACGCCCGCCACACCCGCTCCGGAGTGAACGGGATGGCATCCATCCGGGCTCCGGTGGCGTCGGCGATGGCGTTGCGGATCGCCGGGGCGACCCCGTCCTTGGGAATCTCGGCGATGGCCTTTGCCCCGAACGGCCCGCTCTTTTCCATGGTCTGTACCAGGTAGGTGTCGATACGGGGCATCTCGTCGGCGCGGTAGATCCAATAAGGTCCGAATCTGGCGTTCACCATTCGGCCGTTCTCGTCGTAGGCCATCTCCTCGCAATGGCCGTAGCCGAGGGCCTGGATCATGCCTCCCTCGACCTGGCCGGCCGACGTCACGGGGTTGATCGGTACGCCGCAATCGACGGCCATCACCAGCGATTTCACCGTCACCTGGCCGGTCTCGATGTCGACCTCGATTTCGGCGAATTGCGCCGCATAGGGCGGCGGCGACTCCGGTGAGACATACGACCCCGTACCCATGATCTGGTGCTGCTGCTCCTGATGCAGCGCCGAGAGTGCGATGTCGGCCAGGCTCACCGAGCGACCGTCCGTGGACCAGGCGTGCCGGTCCCGCAGCTCGATGGCACCCTGGCTCTCATCCAGCATCAGCGCAGCTCGATCGACGATCAGCTTTCGGGTCTCCTCGGCGGCTCGCTTGACCGCCATGCCCGATATGTACGTCGTGCTCGATGCGTAGGCGCCGGTGTCGAATGGCGTCATGTCCGTGTCGGCGGCGTACACAACGATGTCGTCGAGGGGCACGCCGAGCACCTCGGCGGCAATCTGTCCAAGGACCGTGTCGGCACCGGTGCCAAGGTCGGTGGCGCCGATGAGCATGTTGAACGAGCCGTCGTCATTGATCTTGATGCTGGCCGCCCCCATGTCGAGCCCAGGGATGGCGCTGCCATGCATGCACATGGCGAAGCCGAGACCGCGGCGAATGTGGGGCCTGTCTGATGGCTTCTTCCAGTCCGGGTCGAGCCGGCGGTCCCAGCCAATGGCGCGCTCGCCCTGGGCTACGCACTCCTCGATACCGCTCGACGTCACGACGGGGATGAAGTCATCATCGGGCTCGCCTTCGCCGAGCTGGGGTGCGACGTCGATCGGGTCGCCGACAGTCGTCCAGTTCATGCGCCGGAAATCGAGGGCGTCCATGTTCAGCTCGTGGGCGATGTCCTCCATGTGCGACTCGAGGGCGAACAGGGCCTGCGGGGCCCCGTAGCCGCGGTAGGCGCCGGGAACCGGGAGGTTGGTGTACGCCACGTCGCAGCGGAACCGCTTGTTGGGCGACTTGTAGGAGCTGAGGCCTCGCAGGCCACTCACCATCTGCACCGTGAGTCCATGAGTGCCGTAGGCGCCGGTGTTGGCCACCACCCTCATCTCCTGGGCGACCAGCCGGTTGCCGGCGTCGACGCCGGTGCGGTAGGTGATCGTCTGCGGATGACGCGTTCGGCTCGACACGAACTCCTCCTCACGGGTGAGCTCGTAGCGGACCGGCCGGCCCGTGGCCATCGTGAGGTGGCCGACGATGTCCTCGATCAGCATCTCCTGTTTGGCGCCGAAACCGCCGCCGATCCGAGGTTTGATGATCCGTATCTGCTTCACCGGCAATCCGAGCAGCGGCGACACCATTCGTCGCACGTGGAACGGCACCTGCGTGGAGGTCCGGATGACCATCCGTTCGTCGCTGTCCCAGTATGCGATGGCGATGTGGGGCTCGATTGGTGTTTGCTGCACCTGGTGAACCCGAAACGTCTGCTCGAAGACGCGACGCGCTTGCTCGAAGCCGGCGTCGACTTCGCCGACATCGGCGCTGATGTGGTGCACGACGTTGCGTGAGGCGTCGTGGGCACCCTCCATCCCGTCTTCGTCGTGGATGACCGGAGCACCCTCTTCGATCGCCTCGACCTCATCGAACACTGCAGGCAACACCTCGTAGGTGACATCGATCAGGCTGATAGCTTCCTCGGCGATCTCGATCGACTCAGCAGCCACCGCGGCAACACGATCGCCGACGTAGCGCACTTTGTTGTCGAAGCTGACTTGGTCGTACGGGAGCGGATTGGGATAACTCTGGCCGCCCGATGCGTAGCGGACTCGGGGGACATTCTCGTGGTGCAGCACCGCCTTGACCCCCGTCAGGGCGACGGCCTTGCTGTCGTCGATGGCGACGATGCGGGCATGGGCGTGCGGGCTGTAGAGCACTTTGGCGAACAGCATCTGGCGCATCTCGATGTCATCGACGAACGCTGGATTGCCCTTCGCCAGCTTGAGGGCGTCGACCTTGAACTCGGGCTTGCCGACGACAGTGGTCTCGGGCACCTCGGGGTGCGGAACGACCTTGGGGAAGACCGCCGGGAGCCCGCTCGGGTCGCCGATGGTCTCACCACCCAGGTCGTAGCTGAGCGGCGGGACGACGGCGACCTGGATGTCGGGGACGGCTTCACCGCGCAGCGCCGCTGCCGCTCGTTGCACTGCCATGACAGGACGCAGATAGCCGGTCTCGCGGTCGAGGATCCCCGACAGCGCGTCGCGGATCTCCGCTTCACTGGGATCGGGGATGCGGTCGAGCAGTTCCTTGGTGGCCAAGATCATCGCCGGCGTCGAATACCCGGACTGGATCGCTCCCGTGGCAACGAAGGCCTCCTGGATGGGGTGCATGCTCATCCGAGGCGCCATGCCCTCGACCGTCTCGATCTCGTGGCCGTCGGCTTGGACGCCGAGCATGACATCAGCCGATACGAGCCTGCCGTCGACCAGTACCGCGGCGGCGCCGGTTTCGCCGGTTTCAGAGCCAAACCGCACGCTGTAGAAGCCTTCGCGTCGCAACACGGTGCGCAGTGACTCGTGGGGCTGGCAATCCGGCGTGTAGGCGTCTCCGTTGATGACAACGTTGATCTTCACGAGCCATCTCCGTCGGTGAGTCTGGCCACGACCCTGGCGGCGAGGACCGCTGCGAGGTGGCTGCGGTACTCGGACGACCCCCGGAAGTCGGATGGCGGATCGAGTTCATCGATGTCTCCAACCTCGATGACCATCGGCGCCGGGGCCACGCCGGTGGCGGCGAGGCGTACGTCGCCCTCCTCGGTTCGGTGGCCGGCCACCAGCACGATCGGCGTGTCGGCGGGTGTACGCGCCGTGCGCTCCCACGCTCCTGCGCCCCCGAACATGATCTGAACCGACGTGATCAGGCCGCCGGCGAGGCGGTTTCGGTCTGCAAGAAGATCGCTGAGCGCGACTTCCTCCGTCCGGTCAACGTGGGCGATAGACACAGCCGCTTCGTGTGCGAGCAATCCGGCGAGCAGCCCACTCTCCGGGTCGGCTGTAGCGACCGTGCCGCCGAGGGTGGCAGCGTTGCGCAGCGTGTTGGGCGCCTCGGCGTGCGCAAGATCCCGCAGCAGCGGCGGGGTCCATTCGTGGTCGACGACATCTTGGAGCCGAGTTGTGGCGCCGAAGCGGAGGAGCGGTCCATCCCGTGTGATCTGATTGAGATCAAGCGCCTGGAGATCTACCACCTCATCGGGAACCTCGAGTGGGAGGCCGTTGAGGGCGGTTCCACCTCCCAGTGGCATCGTGTTGACGTCTGGTCGCGCCAAGAGCGCCAGGGTCTCCTCAAGGGTGGACGGCCGGTGGTACACGCGAATCCTCATCATTGCCGACGTAGATCCTTTCGGTCGAGCTGGTAGGGGCTACGCCATGGGCTTGCCGCCTCACCGTCGCATGCTACCTACGGCCTCACAACGGGTCTCGCCGAAGTTGCGCTGGCATACACCCGGGCGAGCAGTCTTTCTTGCCAGCCCGAGCGAGAGCGACGGCCGCTGGTAGGTTCCCGGCGTGGAGCTTGGCGCCGACGTCGACAGAGTTTTCGACAGCCCGATCCCGGAATGGGACATGGCTTCGGTTAGCTCAGCCTTGGCCGAGCACTACGGCCTCACGGGCGACCTGTCGCCATTGCCCGGCGAGCGTGACCAGAATCTGCTTCTCGAATCGACCGAGGGCTTCTTCAACGTCAAGATCGCCAACGTGGCCGAAGATCCAGATGCCCTTGATATGCAACAGGCAGCCCTGGAGCATCTTGCGACCCACGCCACGGGATCGCTGCGCTACCCGGAGGCTCGCCACACATTGGAAGGCGCTCGAGTGGCGATGATCGAGACAGGTGGCGTCAGGTTCCCGATCCGTCTCCAGTCATACATCGTCGGGGAACCGCTGCAAGTGGCCTCGAGCTCTATTTCGAACCGCGACCTGGGACTCGTGGTCGCTCAGGTCCAAGCAGATCTATCCGGCTTCTTTCACCGCATCGCCGGGCGGCGCCTGCTGTGGGATGTCAGGAGGCTCGAATCCCTCGGTGCTCTCGGCCCAGTCGGCGACGGCACAGTCGACGGCGTTGTGGCCGATGTAATCAAGCGAGTCGTTCCCGACATATTGCATCGCCTCGAAGGCTCCGAAGCCCAGGTCGTCCACAACGATCTCAACCCAGACAACCTGCTGGTCCAGGATGGGCAGGTCACCGGGGTCGTTGACTTCGGGGACATGGCACACGGGCCCCGTATCGCCGACCTCGCCATCACCGCGTCCTATCAGCTGTTCGGAGAGGCCGACCCAGCCGCCGTGCTCAGCGACGTGGCGGGTGGCTTTGCCGCGGCGGCCATCCTTGCCGCAGAAGAGGTCGACGTACTGCCGGACCTGGTAGCTGCCCGCCTGTGCCAGACCATCGTCATCTCAACGTGGCGCGGCCGACAGCATCCTGACAATGCCGAATACATCCTGGGCGACGTCGAGGAGGCCGGCAGCTCGCTCTTGGCCCTGCAGGAGTGTGACCCTGACGACCTGCGCCAACGGGTGGCGGCCGCGGCTGGCGTGATAACGGAGCAACCGCCTCGAGACACCGCGGAGCTGACCAAGGCACGCCGCAGCGCGCTTGCTCCCGGACTTGGTCTCTCCTACCGCCAGCCGATCCACCTCACGTCGGCGCAGGGCGTCTGGCTTACCGACCGTTCCGGCAAGCGCTACCTGGACGCCTACAACAACGTCGTCCAGGTCGGCCACGGCCATCCGCTGGTGGCGGCCACCCTCGCCCACCAGACGCGCCGGCTCAATACCAACACCCGCTACCTCACGGACGAAGTCGTGCGGTACGCCGAACGGCTATGCGAGCTGCTCCCCCGCGGGCTCGAGGTCTGCTACTTCACCAACTCAGGCTCCGAGGCCAACGACCTGGCGGTCCGTATAGCCCGCGCGGTGACAGGCAACACAGGCGTTGTGATCACAAACCATGCATACCACGGCAGCACCACCGTGACGATGGCGATGTCGCCCGAGGAGCATGGCACCCGCCCCCTTGAGCCGTGGGTGGCGATGGTGTCTCCGCCGGGGGGCCCACAGCCGCAGGTAGGTAAGGCGGTGATGAGCCTCGACGAGCGTGGCGTGGCGCCGGCGGCCCTGTTCCTCGACACGATCTTCTCAAGCGACGGCATCCATGACCCTCCGCCCGACTATCTCGACGGCGCGGCGGCCCAGATCCGTGCCGCAGGAGGCCTCTTCGTGGCCGATGAGGTCCAGGCAGGCCTCGGTCGGGTCGGTGCCCGAATGTGGGGGTTCGCCGCCGGCGCCGCCACTCCCGACATCGTCACCCTCGGCAAGCCGATCGGGAACGGCCATCCGGTGGGGGCGGTGGTGACGACCAGGGACATCGCCGGCCGCTTTGCCGACGAGGATTACTTCTTCTCCACCTTCGGCGGCAACAACGTCGCGGCCGCCGTCGGATCCGCCGTCCTCGACATCACCCTCGGCGAGGAGCTCCCCGAACGCGCCGAACGCGCCGGGAACTATCTCCGCGAAGGCATCAAATCCATCACCAGTTCCGTGATCGGCGAGGTCCGGGGAGCAGGTCTGTTCACAGGCGTCGAGATCGTCGGTCCTGATGGCAGGCCAGACGGACCCGCCGCCGAGAGCATCGTGGAGGCCATGAAGGATTGCGGAGTGCTCATCGGAAGTACTGGGCCGCATGACAACGTCCTCAAGATCCGACCGCCACTTGTCTTCAGGGAGGCGCACGCCGACGTCGCTCTGAGTGCCCTGGCGAAGGTGCTCGGCTGATTGCGACGGACGGGGTCCGGCGTGTGTCATCGCGGACTTAGGCCAACAGGGTTCGGCTGACCTCGGTTGCCCATTCGTCCATCATGCCTGCGAAGGACGGCTCGTCGTATGCATCCAGTTCTGTCGGGTCGCTTCCCGGGAGAAGGGTCATGTCGTATTCCACCGAAACTGCGCATCGTCCGCTGCCTAGGTCCTCGCATCGAACGTGCACCGTGCCTGCATGGTGACCGACGGTGATCCGCGAATATGCCGACGAGTACCCGCCTCGGTCCACGCGGTGGACAACCCAGACTGTGTCCACCCCCCCGGCGTTAGTCGTGAACACGGTGCCGGACGACTCGGAGGGGTCCCCTGTGGGGTAGATCGGGTTCCATTCTGGGACCCAGGCTCGTTCGCCCTCGGGTGTGAAGTAGTCGATCGCCTCAGCTGCCGAGATCGGCAGCTCGAATCGGCCCGAGGCCTTGCGTCGCATGGTCATGTGTCTCTCTCTGTTCGCGGGAAGGGAACGAACCTAGCAAGAGCGCTCGAGCGCAGCGAGGGCACCGAGCGAACGCTTGGCGGCTACCTGCCTGGCTATTACCCGAGATCCATCTCCAGCGCCGCTGCCCCCGCCTCAAGACGAGACGACACCCCAAGCTTGGCGAGCACAGCCGAAACATGATGATCCACCGTCTTGGGCGATACGAACAGCGCCTCGCCGATCTCGGCGTTGGTAAGCCCCTCGGCCACAAGCTTGAGCACATCGACCTGGCGCGGTGTCAGACCTGCCGGGTTGGCCCGCGTCTCCCGCCTGGGCCCTCTCGGGACTCCCTGGACACCTAAGTCCCGTAGTGAACGCCGTACCAACGCAGCCGCCGGTGCCGCACCCAACTCATCGAAGATCTCCAGCGCGGCCAGCAGGGATGCCGGCTCTGTCGAGTCGCAACGGGCGACCGCAGCTTCATAGGGGCACCCAAGGCGGTCCCATCTGTCCGCCGCCTCCTCCCACCGACCATGCATCTGTGAGCCGTACGGGGTGTCGCCAACCTCCAGACTCTTGACCTCTGTACCTGAGCGCCACATCCAAAAAGCCAACTCATCGGTCACCCACGGCTGCTTGGCTTCCTTGGCCAACTCGTAGGCATCGGTCACTGCGGCTGCGATCTCACCGTCGTGCCCGCTCAGCCACGCCAGCTCGGCGCGGGCCGTCGCCACAGGCGCTATCCGCTGCAGCTCGCCTGTTGGGAGAGCCATCTCCCAAGCGGTGTTGACCGTTTCGGCCGCGGCCCGATCTCCCCGGCGTACCTCGAGTTTCGCCAGAGTGGCGCGGGCGGGCATCTGTGGAACACCAGCCACCTCGGGCCGGCTCAGGACCCAGCGGGCGTCGTCCTCGGCGCTCGCCCATTCGCCGCGTTCGAAGTGGAGACGGGCTCTCTCCGCTCGTAGGTAGTAGATCGAACCTTCCAACTCCCGCTCTTCGACGTAGGCGAGACCGTCCTTTATGTAGCGCTCCGCCGTGTCGTAGTCGTGGTAGTCGAGCGCGGTCCATATCAGATTGGCGAACGCCCGACCAGCCTCGTCGAGGCCCTCTCGAATCGACAGCGCCAGGCTCTCCTCCACCAGGGCGAGGCCGGAAAGGTCCCCCACCCGTCCCCGAGCGCTACCGAGGTTGTTCAGAGCATGGGCGAGGGTTAGGTGATCATCCAACGCCCGAGCTAGGTCGATCGCCTTGGTGGCCCAATGCACGGTCGGTTCCAGGCGCTGCGACAACATGTGCAGTTGAGCCAGGTTGCTGTAGGCCATCGCAAGGTGGGTCGATGGTGGGAGTGTTTCGAGTATCTCGACCGCGTCGATGCCGGCCTGCTCGGCTTCCTCGACATCGCCGAGCCACCAGTGGAGGCGTGAAAGCCAGCGCAACATCTCACCCTGACGCTCGATGTCGCCGAGCGACCTCCACTTCTCAAGTGACTGCTGTGCTGCGAGGAGGCCCTCGGCGGCCTGGCTAGTCGAGTGGCATTCGATGGCGAAGTCCCTGAGAAGCCGAGCCTGGTCCTCTTCCTCGAGAAGCTCCAAGTGTTCGATAGCAAGCCTGAAATGCGAGACCGCTTCGCGATGCGACGCTGCAGCTGACGCCAGTCGTCCTGCCGCAGGAGCGAATCGGACCAGCGCCGCCCCATCGTTAGCGATGCGGGCGTGATGGACGATCCGTGCCACGTCGCCTTTTCGAGCGATGAGAGCGCTCATGATCCCTTTGTTGAGAGCTGTGCGCCGATCGGCCGAAAGGGACTCCTCGGCGGCCGCTCTAACGAGTTCATGGCGATACCAAACAGCTCGATCGTCGAACTCCAGTAGCCCCCGATCCCGACACTCGACTAGGGACTCAGCAGATTCGTCGAGCACCTCACCGAGCACCCATCTCTCGATCTGCCCGGGCACCACTGCTGTTACCTCGGCAACCTCCCTCGCCCCGGCTGACAAACGTGCGAGTCGGGCGACCACGGAATCGCGAACGTTCTCGGTAAGCGCCGACTCGGGGTTTGCCAGCGCTTCGCTGACGAGGAGCGGGTTACCTCCCGTGGCTTCGTGCAACTCCTCGGGCGTGCTCGAGTAGCCGGCACCCATGGACTCAATCGCCGATTTCGACAGGGGTGCCAGGGTTAGTCGGTGGACCTCGTCGGCTGCGAAGTCACCCGCCATCAGTCGCAGTGGATGGTCAGCGGTGACTTCATTGTCGCGGTAGGTGACTATCAGCACCACCGATCGACGGCCGATCCTGCGGCCGAGGAACTTCAACATGTCGAACGTGGCACCGTCGCCCCAATGGGCATCTTCGATAACGGCCACCGTTGGTCTCATACCCGCGTCGAGTGCATCCATCACAGTGTCGAATAGCTCAGACGGTGGCTTACCTGCTGCGAGCATCTCGCGGAGATCTCCGCCGAGCTCGCTGGCGATGTCGCGGAATGGTCCAAGGGTCCGCGGCGTCGAAAGGTCATCGCACGCTCCCCATAGAACGCGGGCATCATCGCCAAGGGGACGGGAGAACTCGCGGATGAGACTGGTCTTGCCGATCCCGGATTCACCGCCGACGAACACAACCGAGCCCCGACTGTCAGCCGCCGCGTCGAGTGCGGACGCGAGAACCTCGAGCTCCCCCGTTCGCTCGTACAGCTCCATCCAACGATCGTACAGCTATCCCAGTCGCTCAGGCGATGCCGCTAAGTGCGAGGATCGTTGAGTCGCCTACTGAGCTGGGTTGGTCCCGGCCCGTTGCGCCGAGATACGGAAGTTGAGGATGCGGGCGACCCAGCCACTGCGCTCGTCCATGTCTTGGGTCGTGAGGTCACGAATCTGGCGACGCCGGGCGCTATTGCGCAGGCGATCATCGATGATTGTTCGGGTGAGATGTTCTGAATGCGGATACATGGTCCTGTCTTTCTCTTTATGACACCGTCATCGTGCCAAAAGACAGCCGCTTCCGCATCGGCAGCCACTACCCATCTTGGGCCAGTACCTCCCTATGTTGCGCTGGGCCTAGCAACCAGGCATATCGCTATGAGATCAAGGCTTGTCGACTGGTGTAGCTCCAGCTGAACGGGACCAACAGACCTCACTCTGACAACATCGAACTCGGGCTAACGGCGGAAGGGGACACCGAACCCTCCCTAATAGGCACCTCGAGTGGGCCGGGAGGGGATCGAACCCTCGACCTTCGAACAACGCGGAGGGGAGCAGGCGCATCACCCCGCCAGGATGATGTCCCCGGTGTCGATTGCCACATTGAACGCCTCTTCCCGCGTGCCTCCACTTACCAGGGTGACCTCTCGGAAACGTGCCGGAAGAGATTGCGCCATCAAGAAATCCGGACCGTCCATCAGTTGATAGTGGAGATGCGAGTAGACGGTGGCCGCCCCAGAGAACCCAATGCGGCCCAACAGGTCGCCAGCCCCAACCCGTTGACCAACACCCACCCCGATGCTGCCGTTCAAGAAGTGGAACATATGGCTGAATTCATTGTCGTTATGCCGAATTACCACGTAGTTGCCGGCAAGGTCGTGGACCCGGTTGGCCGCTACTGCCGCATCGAAATCGAATACCTGGTCGTAGAGGTCAGGTTGGCCATCAACGACCGCTACCACCTCTCCTCCGGCAGGAGCGTAAACGGGTGCTCCGTCCGAGTAGAACCGTCTGGCGTCGGGGAATCGAAAATCGTAGTTGGCCTCCCGCTCCCCTTCGGACATCGCGCGAGTATTCCCATCCTCGCCGATATGAACGAAGTCCAATGCGAAGCGGGCGAAGTTGGACTGCATTGCTCCCTTCGTGGCCGTGCGAGCCGTCTCCATATCGAACCGGCGGTGGTGCGAGAAGTAGTCATGGCCATCGAGCACCGTAACGAGCCCCCTGACCGGCAGCTCGAGCTCAACCGTTTGGCTGAAGACTGAGGGCATCACCTCGATATCGCCGTGATAGAACTCCTCGGCGGTATCGACGTCGCGAAAAGTGAACATGTACCGAAGGCGATCTAGCGGCAAGTCAAGAGGGAAGGTGTGAAACGGGTTGAAGAGGCCGAGGGGCTCTCTCCCCCGTAGTTGAGTCGATACCAACGTGTCAATGCCTGCGGGCCCAACGGCGTTGCGGTTGAGGTAGCGATAGGTGACAAGTCCATCGTCGTCGTACACGGCGACCTTCAAGAACACCAACTCCAGGGTCCGATCTGTTAGGCCAGACAGCAAGAAGTCGAAGTTGAGGTGGCGCCCATGCCTACCTTCTTCGACATAGACCAAAGTTGGCTCAACAGTGATATCGACCATCGGTGTCGGCGAGGTTCGGTCCGACAGAAAGCCCTCTAGTCGGGGTACGGCACCCGGATCCGGAGTCAAATGCTGTGGCGACAAGGCAGGCCTCTCAATGCGAGGAGTGAGAATCTAGTCGACGAAGGGAGGTCGTCGGCACAGCGACGGGGAAAGCGACTGACCCTAAGCGCTGACGTCGCGACCCATATCGGCGAAGAGGGTGAACTCCGGAAGGTAGGTCATGTCCACCCTCCCCACAGCACCCGATCGGTGCTTGGCGACCTCGACCTCGGCCATACCCAGGCTCTCTTGAGCCTCTGGGTGGTAGTACTCATGGCGGTAGATGAACATGACCACATCGGCGTCCTGCTCGATCGCGCCCGACTCACGCAGGTCCCCAAGGCGGGGACGCTTGTTCTCCCTTGACTCCAACGATCTGTTGAGCTGTGAAACGGCGATGACCGGGATATGCAGTTCTCGAGCGAGGTTCTTGAGGTTGCGGCTGATCTCGGCGATCTCTTGCTGGCGATTCTCGATCCTGGCTCCGCCGTGCATCAACTGCATGTAGTCGACAACAACCAACTTGAGGCCTCGCTGCCGCTGCAGGCGCCGGCACTTCGCTCGGATCTCGGTGACCGTTAGCGACGCCGAGTCGTCGATGTAGACAGGCTTGTTGTACAGGGCGCCGGCGGCGTGGGTCAGCTTGGCCCACTGGCCCTGGGTTAGATCTCCGGTGCGCAGCTTTTGGGAGTCGACACGTGCGGTAGCACACAACAGACGCTGGGCCACCTCCTCGCGGCTCATCTCCAGGGTGAAGATGGCAGCTGGCTCATCGCGCATGGCCACATTGGAGATGATGTTGAGCGCCAGTGACGTCTTACCCATCGACGGGCGGGCGGCGATCACAACGAGGTTGGCTGCCTGGAGCCCGGCCAGCTTCTGATCGAGGTCGCGGAATCCGGTGGACAAGCCGGTTATGCCGTCGGCACCCGACATCTCTTCCGCCTTCTCGAGCGCGGCATTGAGCAGCGGATCGATCACCTGGAGACCTTCGCCTATGCGTCGTTCGGCTACTCCGTAGACCGTCTGTTCGGCCTGGTCGATGACGTCAGCGATCTCCTGATCGAGCGACAGAGCAAGCTCTCCGACCTTGGTGCCGGCGCCCATCAGTCGACGACGCAGGGCGTGTTCCTCGACGACGCCGACGTAGTAGTCGACATTGGAGGTCGCCGGCACCGAGTCGAGGAGGGTGGTTATGAAGCCGACGCCACCTATGCGGTCCAATTGCTCACGGCGACGCAGCACGTCGGACACCGTTATGGCGTCGATCGGCTGGCTGCCGTCGAAGAGGCTGGCGATTGCCTCGAAGATCAGCTGATGGCCTGGTCGATAGAAGTCCTCGGCGTGGAGACGCTCCAGAGCAAGCGAAACCGCGTCTTGCGACAGCATGGATGCGCCGAGGACACTCTCCTCGGCTTCGATGTTGTGTGGTGGCACTAGGGGGGAAGTACGGGCGCCTTCGACTTGGAGCGTCATGTCTTCCTTCTAGGCAGGTATCACATCAAGGGTTAATTGGAACTGAACGTCGGGGTGCGGTGAGCCATCGATCATGTGCAGGCCGATCTCCTTGATCGGAGCTTCGACCTTCAGTATGTGTGGGTCGACCTCGATGCCCGTCACCTTCTTGAGAGCTTCGACGATGTCGGATGCTCCGATGGAACCGAAGAGCTTGCCTTCATCGCCGGCGTTGGCAGCGACTACAACCCTCGTTCCATTGAGCGACTCCGCCAGCGCGTCGGCGGCTTCTCGCTCTCGAGTCTCCACCTCGTCGCGGGTCCTGCGGACCTTCTCAGCCTCGGCGATGGCGCCCTTGGTGACTTTGACCGCAAGGCTGCGCGGCACGAGATAGTTGCGCCCGTAGCCTTCGGCGACATCGACAATGTCGCCGATCTTGCCGAGGTCGGGAACGTTCTCGCGCAGGATGAGCTTCACCGACGACCCCCCATCTTGCCTTCGGTGTTGACCACGTAGGGGATCAAGGCCATCTCGCGGGCAACCTTCACGGCCTGCGCTACGGCGCGCTGGTGGCGAGGGCAGTTGCCCGAAACGCGTTGCGCCCGGATCTTGGCCCTATCCGAGACGTACTTCTTCATTAGGGCGACATCTTTGTAGTCGACGTAGCCCACCTTCTCCTTGCAGAAGTAGCAAGGCTTCTTGGTCACGCGTCGACCCTTGTCGGCGTCCGTGCGACGCTTTCTAGGTGCTCCTTGACTTTTGGCCATTTGTCCTCCTGCTGGCGCCTAGAAAGGCGCCTCGTCTGGAGCGCCGCCGGCCGGCGCCGCCGCCGGGACTGGGGCTTCGCTGGACTGCTTGTTGTCGCCGCCGGCCCAATCGCCGGTCTTGGCGGTCTTGGTCACCGAGGCTGTCGCCCAGCGCAGCGATGGTCCGACTTCGTCGATGGAAACCTCGACGATCGACCGCTTGTCGCCCTCCTGGGTCTCCCAGGTGCGCTGCTCGAGGCGACCGGTGATGATCACCCGCATCCCCTTCTGTAGAGACTCGGCGGCGTTCTCGGCGGCGTCACGCCACAGGGTGCCTCCGAAGAAGCTCGTGTCTTCCTGCCATTCGCCGTTGCGCTGGTAGCGCCGGTTCACGGCGAACCGCAGCTTGGCCATCGCCACACCCGACGGGGTGAAACGAAGCTCTGGATCATCGACCAGGTTGCCGATCAGGGTCACACTGTTTGCACTCATCTTGTTTCGCTCTTTCTTCTCTGCTGTGGCCTCTGCGACCACTCGTAATTGTGCCGGGCGCCTATGACACTTTTTCCAGGTGCTCGAGGCGCACGAACTTATGCCTGATGACTGGCTCGGACAGGGCAAGAGCCCGATCGAGAATCTCAACGGCTTCGGGTTCACCGCTGAACGTCAGCACGGAGTAGTAGCCCTCTTTGATGTGATCGATCTCATAAGCAAAGCGTCGCTTGCCCCAGAAATCGGATCCCTTCATCTCGGCTCCTTGAGCCTGCAGTCCCTTTTCGATCTCGGCTACTGCTGATCTCATCTCCGTGTCTGACAGACCAGGCCGATGGATGACCATCAGCTCGTACATTCGCATGTCTGCTCCTTTGGACGACCGCGGTTGCGGGTCGGCCCCCGAGGGGGCAGGTAGGGGAAGGACGTCATTGTAAGCGGAAGGCCACGCCGCGCGTCAAGGGAGCTGGTTGTCAGTTTTCCCAGACCCAGCGTCGGCGGATCATGGCACCAGCTGGGCGCCGATGGGAACGGCCTCCCAGCCGCCTGCTGCCCTCTCGATGGCGAACTGGAAGGGCCCGCTGGCGAAGTAACTCGGGCAGTCGCTGCGGTCGCCGCATGGCTCCATCGAGACTATGTCGAAGAGGGCCCCGCCGGCGTCGAAGAACCCGATGTCGAGTGGAATCGGAACGGTGCGCATGGTGAACGAGCTCTCCCTCTCGGATTCGTAGACGAAGATCATGCCATCGAGAGCCCCCAGGTCGACCACTCGACGCAACCCCTGGAATCGCTCGTCTGGCGTATCAGCGACAGCGACGAGCCACTTCTCGCCGCCGACAGTGATGGTCTCGGTGCCGAAGGCGGCGAGGTCAGGAGGCACCGTCTCTGGCACCGCGGTCGTAGTACGGGCCGTCGTCGAGCTGGCCGTTGTGGTGCTGGGAGTCGATGTAGCAGGGGTCGAGGCCTGCGAAGTCACCGTCGAAGCGACCGACGACACGGTACCCGTGCTGCAGCCGGCCAAAACGAGAGCGATCGCTAAGCCTCGGCGGACGGTGTCTCCTCGCTCAACAGGGCTGCGGCAGCCTCATGCGACATGTGATAGGTCTCGTCGTCGCCGGGAAAGGCACCGCTCGTGATGTCGTCGAAGAAGCGTCGCAGGGAGGCAACGGCGTCATTGTGCAGATCTCCGTAGCGTCTGACGAACTTGGCATCTTTGCCCACCTTGAGTCCCAGCACATCGTGAAGAACCAGGACCTGTCCGTCGCAGTTCGCTCCGGCTCCGATGCCGATCGTCGGAGCCGCCACCTCTTTGGTCACGAGCTGCGCCAGCACATCGGGAACACCCTCGAGAACGATGCCGAACGCACCGGCCTGGGACAGCGCCGTGGCGTCGTCCAAGAGCTCGCGAGCCGCCTCGGCTTCCTTGCCCTGAACGCGGTAGCCGCCCATCGCGTGAACCGATTGCGGTGTGAGACCGAGATGACCCATCACCGGAATCTCGGCGTCGAGTATGCGCTCCACCATCGGGAGTCGCTTACGTCCTCCCTCTAGCTTCACGGCGCCCGCCCCGCCGTCGCCGATGAGGCGGGCCGCGTTGCGAACCGAATCCTCCGGCGAGACGTGATAGCTCATCCACGGCATGTCGCCGATGACGAGGGCTGCGGGATCTGTGCGGGTCACGGCCGCGGTGTGGTGGACCATGTCATCGATGGTCACAGAGAGCGTGTCCTCATACCCAAGAACGACGTTGGCAACCGAGTCGCCGACCAGGATCATGTCGACCCCGGCCTCGTCTGCGATGCGGGCCGTTGGGGCGTCGTAGGCCGTCACCATCGTGAGCTTGGGGCCGCCTTTGCGCGCCAGTACCTCGGGGGCGGTGATTCGATCTCGCACGATGGCTCCTCTCTCTCCCCACCCTTCGGTTGGGGGATCTCGGCGTGTGCGTTGGGTCAGTAGAAGCCTCGAGCCTCGCCCGCCGTCAGGGTCGGCCGTGCTCGGACCGCTGGATTGTATCGGATGCCCTGTCGGTAGGGTGAAAAGATGGCTCGCAAAGACGTCTCCATGACCGACGAGGAGGTAGCGGAATTCCTCGGCCAATCTCGCAACATCGAGGTTGCGACATTGGGTCCTGACGGCTGGCCGCACGTCGCACCGATGTGGTACACGATGCGCCAGGGCCTCGTGGTGTTCCGCTCCTTCACCAAGTCACAGAAGATCGTCAATCTGCAGCGCGACGCTCGGGTGACGCTCCTGGCCGAGGAGGGCACGGCATATTCGGAGCTCAAGGGGATCATGATCCAAGCGGAAGCCGAGCTCATCGATGATCCTGCCGTCATCCTCGAGATCTACGGCGAGTTGGCCGCTCGCTATCCGATGATCGGCGAGGAGCCCGTGGCCCTCGATGGCCCTGAGCTGAAGGCGACGTTCGGGCGATTCGCTCCCAAGAACACCGGTGTCATAGTTCATCCGACGAGAATGATGTCATGGGATCACACCAAGCTGGCCGGCACCTACTAATCCTTCTCCTGGTTCTGGCCGCCTGCAGTTCGTCGAGCAGCGCCTTGGCCGACAGTCTCGGGGACCGGCTCGAGGCGTTGGCGAACGATGATGGGTTCGAGTTCGAGCTGTCGACAGCGGAGGCGCGCTGCTGGGGGGCCGAGCTGGCGGATGAGATCGACGCTGATCGCTGGGAAGAGACCGGTGATCCCTTCTACGAATTCCCTCGGGACGTTCCTCGCACAGAAGCAGACGTCCTCAAGGTGTACGCGGCTCTGCAGCGCTGCGTTGACGAGGGCGAAGTGTTGCGGAGGATGATCGTCAACTTCCAACCGGCCTTCTCGACGCAAGAGCTCGACTGCCTGGTCGATGGACTCACGGACGCTGCGATCGGGCCCAGCGAGCTTTCTGACCTGCGCCAAACGGAGCTGACTGAGGAGCAACAAGCCAACGAGACCGCTGCGCTCGCCATCGACGAGCGGTGCACCCCGGGTTCGTGACCGAGTCGGCGGGCGTCCTCGTCTTTCGGCTCGGCGCCACCATCGAGGTCCTCCTGGGGCACTACGGCGGTCCCTTCTGGGAGCGCAAGGACGAGGGAGCGTGGGGAATACCCAAGGGAGAGGTCGAGCCCGGTGAGGAGCCTGAAGACGCGGCGCGGCGTGAGTTCAGTGAAGAGACGGGGAAGACTGTTCCCGATACAACCTCGGTCAGCCTCGGCTCGGTGAGGCAGCGGGCCGACAAGGTGGTCCACGTCTGGGCGATGGAGGGCGACTACGACGCTGCAGTTCTCGCGTCCAATGACTTCGAGATGGAGTGGCCACCGCGCTCTGGGAAGACAGGAAGCTTCCCCGAGGTGGACCGCTACCAGTGGTTCGACCTCGAGGCGGCTCGCCGCAAGCTCAACAAGTCGCAGGTCGAGTTCATCGACCGGCTAGAGGCTGCCCTCAACGGACCGAGCTAAGCGGCCATGACACGGTCGCGGCCGGCCTGCTTGGCCGAGTACATGGCGGCGTCGGCTCGATCGAGGAGTGTCTTGAGGTCGAGGACTCCCGGCCCCGCCTCGGCTACTCCAAGGCTGACCGTGACAGCAACGGGACCTCTCGCCGTCTCGACTGGTTCGTCGGCAATGGCACGGCGCACCCTCTCCGCGACGACGGATGCATCTGCCGCGGAAGCGTCAGGCAGGATGACGGCGAATTCCTCGCCGCCGTATCGGCCTAGCACGTCGATCTCGCGCAGCACGTTGGCACACCGATTGGCGACGCCCTCCAGAACCTCATCGCCGACGAGGTGTCCCAGGGTGTCGTTGATGGACTTGAAGTGATCGAGGTCGAACATGATGGCCGAGAGGGGCTTGCGGAATCGCACGGATTGGGCGAACTCGCGTTGGCCGAGCTCGAAGAGGTGTCTGCGAGAGTGGACGCCAGTGAGCTCGTCCGTTATGGCAAGGCGTTGTACCTCACCGAAGAGCAAATGGTTCTCGATGGCGACAGCCGCCTGGGCGGCGGCAGCTTGCAGCGTTCCCAGTTGGTGTACTGAGAACTCCGGACTGTCCGGGTCGTTCATGGCTTCGAGGACGCCGAGCAATCTGCCATGGACGACCAGCGGGACCACGAGGTGATACGGATCATGAACCAGCTGGGACGTTCGCAGCACGCTCCCAACATCGCCCGCAAGGATCTCGTCCCAAACGACGTCCGCGGCAATGCCGGCGACAGCCTGCGCCGTGAGCTCGCTTTCGTCTGCCATGTAGACACGAGCGCCTGAAGCCGGAACGACTGCGACCGCTCCAAGAGCGACGGCATCCATCATCTCGGGCAGATCAACGCCGGCGACGAGGGCTTGGGACATGGAGTACATCGCTTCTGTCTCGCGAAGAGTCGAGCGGGTTGCTTCGAGCAAGCGGACGTTGTCGATGGCGATCGCTACCTGATTGGCCATGGCGACGATCAGGTCAACGTCGCTCTCGTCGAAGCGCTCCAGCGGATTGGCCCGTTGCACGAGCAACGACCCCAGTACCGATCCTCCTGCCCGCAGCGGCGCCACGACGCTCGGGGGTACTCCCTCGGGGGTTATCACAACTCGAACTTCTTTTAGCGCCGTCTCGACGATGCCTTCGATGACCACGATGTCCGGCGGAACCTCACTCATCCCGAAGCGGGCGTGGTGGACGACTCGCGTCAACTCACGGTTGACGGTGATGACTTCGACTTCGTCCGCCGAAACCGCTGCCGCAACGCCCTCGACTACCGACTCGAGAACCTCTTCGAGATCATCGGCGGCGATAACCGCATTGGCCACCCAGGCGAGCGCCTCAGACCGCTCCCTCGCCAGTCGCATCTCAGCGAAGATGCCGGCGTGGTGGACGGCGGCGGCGGCGCGTCCAGCAAGCAGACGAAGAAAGGCGACATCGTCCTGCGTGTACTCGCGCGGTTGGTCGTCGAGTACGTAGAGGACCCCGAGGCACCGCCCATCCATTGCGATTGGAACGCCAACATACGCCTCAACGCCGAACCTCTCGGCGAGAACGCCTTTGCCGATGGGATCGTCCTTGACGTCGTTGATCACGACCGGCTCCAGGGTCTCGACAATTCTCGACGTGGCGCCGCCCTTGCGGAGCATGTTGTCCTCGCTGCCGAGCGTCTGGCCGGCCACGGTCGTCGCCACCACGGGGAAGGCGCCATCCGACTTGGCGAGGACGGCGCTGGCACCAAGAGATGCTGGCAGAAGCTCCGTCGCCAATTCGGCTACCTTCTTGAGGACATCGGCTGAGGACACCTTTCCGACGAGATTGATCTCGGCGAGCGCGCTTAGACGCCGACTGCGTACATCGTCGTTCTCAGGGCGAGAGGGCGCGGAATCACTCATTTGCTTGTTCTCAATGGTGTTTTCGGCCTGAATCGACGAATCTGAAGCTTTCGACTTGAAGTCGCCATCACGGCGCGCTTATATATCGATTCGATATATCGAATCGTTAACGGAGGATCAATGCTGGAGTTCGCCATCCTTGGCCTACTCAGAGAGCAACCCCGCCACGGCTACGAGCTGCGGAGGACCCTTGCAGATCTCGGCTTCTGGAGCGTGTCGTTCGGGTCGTTGTACCCAGCGATCAAGCGCCTCGAGAAGGCAGGTCTGATCGCGGTCAAGTCACAGTCCGGGCGGCGCAAGTCATACCGCGTCACGCGGGAAGGCGAAGAACACTTCGCCGAGCTGCTCAACGACGAGACGATGGCGAACGATGAGCGGTCGTTCAATCTCCGCCTCGCCTTTCTTCGCTATCTCGACCCAGATACTCGCATCGACGTCCTGGAGCGAAGGCGAGCGCACATGGTTGAGCGTCTTGCCGTTGCCCGCGACGCGCTGAAGCGGGGCGCCGAGCGGACTAAGGAACGAATGGATCGCTACACGCTGGCCCTTATGGAGCACGGCGTAGCGTCGGCCGAGGCGGACATCGCCTGGCTCGACGAGCTGATAGAGACGGAACGGGCGGAACGGCCACAACGCGCAACGCGTCCCCGCCGCAAGTCCACAAGGAGAGGAACATGAGCAAAGTAAAGGTTGCGATGGTGGGGGTGGGCAACTGCGCTAACTCCCTCATCCAGGGTGTGAACTACTACGCGGACGCAGATCCCACCGACAAAGTGCCCGGGCTGATGCACGTTGTCGTTGGGGGGTATCACATCCGCGACATCGAGTTCGTGGCGGCGTTCGACGTCGACGCCGAGAAGGTGGGCCAGGACCTGGCCAAAGCGATGTGGGCCAGCCACAACGACACCATCCGCTTCGCGGATGTGCCTGATCTCGGCATCGAAGTGCAGCGCGGGCCGACGCTCGACGGCCTCGGGCTCTACTACCGCCAGAAGGTGGAGGAGTCCGCAGCGGAACCTGTCGACGTCGCGGCAGTGCTGCGCGAGACCGAAGCCGATGTGTTGGTCTCATACCTGCCCGTAGGCTCCGAAGATGCGGCTCGGTATTACGCCGAGGCTGCACTCGAGGCCGGCGTTGCCTTCATCAACTGCATGCCGGCGTTCATCGCGTCCACCCCAGAGTGGGCCCGGCGCTTCAGGGACAAGGGCGTTCCCATCATCGGCGACGACATTAAGTCGCAGGTCGGTGCCACGATCATCCATCGCACCCTGGCCCGCCTCTTCGAGGACCGGGGCGTCGACATCCAGCACACGTATCAGCTCAACTTCGGCGGCAACATGGACTTCCACAACATGCTGGAGCGCGAGCGCCTGGTGTCGAAGAAGATCTCGAAGACGCAATCAGTCACCAGTCAGCTCGACACGCCAATGGCGGCCGAGGACATCCACATCGGCCCATCGGATCACGTGCCCTGGCTAACGGACCGCAAGTGGGCGTACATCAGAGTTGAAGGCAAGTCCTTCGGCGATGTTCCACTCAATGCCGAGCTCAAGCTCGAGGTGTGGGACTCCCCCAACTCGGCCGGCGTTGTCATCGACGCAGTGCGCTGCGCCAAGCTGGCGCTCGATGCTGGAGTCGGTGGTCCGCTCCTCGCACCCTCTTCGTACTTCATGAAGAGCCCTCCGGTGCAGTACACCGATCCGGAGGCACACGAGCTGGTGGAGCGGTTCATCGCAGGCGACGACGCCACCGCCGGCGATCTGGCTGACTACCTCAGCTGAGATCACATCCTCTCCGAAACGGGGCGCCCTAGGCGCCCCGTTTTCCGTGGAACTCCCAGAGGCGGTAGATGTCTAAGTAGAGCTTCCGGGCACACGCAGCCCGGAACAGACGCACCCCTGCCAGGCGGAGCGTTGGGTCAGGAGTTCGACAGCTTGTCGCGGAGCCAAGCGATGTCGGTGCGCTGTGAATCGGCGTCGCCCGGTGTTTCCACAACGACGGGCGCTCCCGCCGCCATGACGACCCCGACGAGCAAGTCTTGGGGGATCTCGCCCTTGCCGAGGTTCTCGTGACGATCCCGACCGCTCCCCGCTGGATCGCGGGAGTCGTTGCAGTGCACGAGATCGATGCCTCCCGTCGCCGCCACAAGGCGATCGACAACAGACTCGAGGTCCTCTCCCGCCGCCCAAGCGTGGCAGGTGTCGAGACAGACGCCGACGCCCATGTCGCCGATCTCCTCCCACAGCGGTCCGTAACTGTCTATGGACCTGGCGATGGCGTTGCCGCCGCCTGCGGTGTTCTCTATGTAGATGGGAACGTCGGTCTCGAAGCTGGCCAGCGCCTTGCGCCAGCGCTCATACCCGACGACTTCTCCCTCGTCATCTCCGATGTGGCCACCGTGGACTATCACTGCCGCCGCCCCCAATTCCGCCGCGGCGACGACGGTGTCGGCGATGATCTTGCGACTCGGGATACGGATCCTGTTATTGGGGGACCCGACGTTGATCAGGTAGGGGGCATGTACATACAAGGGCAGGGAGGACCCGCGAATGCTCTCGGCCTTCGGGTGTGGTGGTGGCGCCTTCCACGATTGCGGGTCGGAGAGGAAGGTCTGTACCAGGTGGGCGTCGCGGGCTTGTGCCTCGCCGATCGGATCGTCCCCCCTGACGTGGGATCCGATCACGCCCGGGCCCGGTCGAGGAGCACCTGGAGTCGACCTACCACCTCGTCTAGCGGAGGCTTCCAGTCCTCGGCGTCTACGAGGACGTGGTCGCCCACCACCCGGGCACCGCGCGGATCGGCTGGCGCCAGGGCGTCTCCGGCGAGCTCGATATCGAGGACCGATACCCGACCGGTTTCATCGTCATCGACCGCCGACTTGATGGCGAACACCTCGTTCCAGCCAACCGACCACATCTCCTCGCCAGGCGGTCCGATCGCAACAACCAGTCGTTCGTCGTCGGCGGCCAACAAGCGTCGGTGGTGGCTCAGCCCCCGAATCCCCCACACCGCCATGGCGCCGCCGCCAAGGCCCAAGAAGATGCCCCACCCGACATCACCTCGGCGCTCCGCCTTGCCGTCGAATGTGTACTCACCCGTTTCCGCATTCGTCTCGGCCTCCGGATACACCCATCCCAGAACAGCTACATCGAGTGCTGCCACCAGCGCGATGATGCCGACCGCCGCCGCCACCGCCGGACGAACTCGAGACCGCTCTACAAGAACACGCATGAATAGGCAGAGTAATCCTCCCCCTCCAGGGGGAGGTGGCTGAGCGCAGCGAGGTAGCAGGCAGCGTCGTGCGAAGGACGACTCGACGGAGAAGCTCGTCGAGTCCGAGTAGGACTCGAAAGGAGTCGACGGTGCCGGAGGCGACAGCGAGGTTGGAGGAGTTGAAGGGAGTCGACGGTAGCCAGGGGCGACAGCCGAGCGAGGGGGTCGACGCTCAACGCCCTTTCGGACGTGACTAGTTACCTTCGAAAGAAATCTAGAGATACTCGAGAAACTCCTTCAGTTCGCGCGCACCGCGGTCGATATCAATCTGTAGACGGAATCCTTCCTCCCGTCTTCGCCCGTACCGAGGGGCCGCCAGTAGGCGGCCTTTCGGTCTTTCTAAGGCAGTTTTGATACCGCCCCCGACACGCCGGGAGCGAGCGCCCGATAGCCTCCGCGGCCATGGAATTGTGGTTCGTGAGACATGCGCAGCCGGCTTGGGCCGTTGACGGCTTGACCAAGCGAGATCCCTATCTAACCGAGCTCGGGCATCGCCAGGCGCAGCTGCTGGCCGATCGCCTCGCTTCCCTGAACACCAAGTTCACCGGTCTGCTGGTCTCAAGCGCGCTGCGATCGCAACAAACGGCGGAGCCGGTGGCCGCGGCACTCGGAATGGACATTGAGACTTTCGATGGTCTCACGGAGATCATGATGCCCGACTGGTCCGACACCCCCGAAGCCACCGTCCAACAGATCTTCAACGAGTCGTATCAACGCCCACCAACCGATTGGTGGGAGGGCATCGACGGTGGAGAGAGCTTTCGAGACTTCCACAACCGGATCACAACGACCGTCGATGGGATCCTCAAGTCGCACGGCGTCACCCGCGACTCGACCGACCCCACACAGCTATGGGAAATGGATCCTCCCGACGAGAGACTTTTGCTGGTAGCTCACGGAGGCACCAATGCCGTGGCGCTCGCCTACCTGTTGGGTGCCGAAGCAACGCCGTGGGAGTGGGAACGCTTTGTGCTCGGCCACGCTTCGATCGCATCGCTCGTGGCCGTGGGCCTCGGCGGCGGTCACATCCTGAGCATGCGCACCTTCAACGACCGCGAGCACCTTCCCGAGGACATGCGAACCCGTTAGTGAAGCCTCGCGACACTCGGCGCTATGACCTATGGCGACCTGCGGTCGCCGGCTTTGGGCCTCGGGCCGGCACTTTGGAGCCCGCAGCTCCGGTAGGGTCGCAACATGCACATTCCGTTCATCGGCAACTGGAAAGACAGCGACGAACCCCTACTGACCAAGGTCGGCATGGTGTTGAAGAACAACACCAAGAAGGCGATCACGCTCTCGTCGTGCTGTGGCAACCACGGGGAACCTGGCTGTTGACGCGGCAAGGACGGGTCCAGTTCGGGCTCACACCACCACCACAACGACGATAACCAGCATTGACGCTCAGCGGCCGAAGCGACGCTCTCTTCGCGTGAAGTCGCGCAGAGCTCGCAGATAGTCGACACGACGGAATGCCGGCCAGAACACGTCGATGAAGCTGTATTCGGCGTAGGCGGACTGCCACAACAGGAATCCAGACAACCGAGACTCCCCCGATGTCCGGATGACGAGGTCCGGATCAGGGAGATCGGTCGTATAGAGGTTGGCGGCGATGGCATCGGCGTCGACTCTCTCCGGCATCTCCGCCGAGGGCACGCCTTCGGCGACCAGTTCGCCGACCAGATCTCTAACCGCGTCGACGATTTCCTGGCGACCACCGTACGCAAGGGCGATGGTGAGACGGCGGCTCCCGTTGGGGTTGGCCCCCTCAAGACCCTTGGCAGCTTCGGCCAGAGGAACCGGCAGCAGGTCGATGCTCCCGATCACATTCACCGACATGTCGAGCTCCTTCGCCCGGTCGCCGAGCTCCTCGGTGAACAGCTGGCCGAGGACCTCGAAGTAGGGCTCCAACTCGGCGGAGGGCCTCGCCAGATTCTCCTTCGAGAGAACCCACAGGGTTACTGCAGGAGTCCCCGTCTGCGCGGTCCACCCCAGGAACTCCAGCAGCTTGGACATGCCGACGCGATACCCGTCGGTGTAGTCAGTAAGACCCTCGGATCGAGCGAAGCGGCGATGGCCGTCGAGGATCACACCTATGTGGCGCGGCAGCCGATCCGGTGCCAGCTTCCTGGCAAGCCTGTCACCGTAGAGACCGTAGATGGGCTGCAAGATCCAGTGCCGAAGCTTCACGGAGCGATGGTAACGGGGACGCCTATCACAGCTTCGAGGTGTGCCCGCGGCAAGTGTGCCCGCGGACTGGGTGGCACCGCTACCAGGAGCGAGCCTGCCTAGGCTCGTCGGATGGACGACCGCGTGACCCTGGGCCCAATGCTGAATCCTGTGCGCGGATTCCTCCACGGTTCGGCCGCTGTGGCATCACTCGGTGGGATAGTCGTGTTGATGTTCGTCGGATCGGGTGTCCTGCCGCGGATCGCGATGGCGTCGTTCGGCGTTGCTCTGGTGTTCCTATTCACCGTCAGTGCCCTCTATCACTCGGTGCCGTGGGCCGAGCGCTCTAAGGGGATCATGCAGCGGCTCGATCACTCGGCCATCTTCGTGCTCATCGCCGGGAGCTACACAGCTATAGCCGGTATCGCGCTCGATGGCTGGCCGAAGTGGGTGACGCTGGCCCTGGTGTGGTTCATCGGCGTGTGGGGCATCACCCACAACGTCTTCTTCCCTTCCACAACACAGCGGCTGTCAATCATCTTGTTGCTGACCATGGGTTGGCTCGGTATCACCGTCGCCAAGCCGATGGCCGACGCCCTGGGGTCGACAGGGTTCGGCATCATGGTGCTTGGCGGCCTGCTGTACACGATCGGCACCATCATCATGGTCACCGGCCGACCCCGGCTGTGGCCAAGAGTGTTCTCCTCACACGAAGTGTTCCACGTGATGGTGGTAGCGGCCAGCGCTCTCCACTTCGTCGTGGTCGTGCGCTACGTCGCCCCCCTGGCCGCCGGCTAGGCCCGCTCCTGCCACCAGGCGTCCAGCAGCTTGTAGGCGTCCTCGGGTAGGTAGGGGCCGTGATCAAGACGATGTTCCATGAGCATCGTCATCGCCTCACCGACGACAGGCCCGGCGTCGATATCGAGGTACCGCATGACGTCGTTGCCGTCGATGGGGGGCCGCAGCGCGTCCAGTTCTTCCGTTTGACGCAAAGCGATAATCCGCTCCTCGAGCTCGTCGATGCGTTTCGAAATCTGGCGGGCCCGCTTCTCGTTAGCCGTCGTGACATCGCAGCGGACCAGGTAGTTGAGGTCTTCCAGAAGGTGGCCGGCGTCCCGCACGTAGCGACGCACCGCTCGATCGGTCCATCCGAGGGCGTACGTGTGCGGTCGCATATGGAGGTAGACCAGACGCGACACGTCGGAAACCACCGCCTTGGGAAACCGCAGGGCGCGCAGCCTGTCGCGTGCCATGCGCGACCCAACGACCTCGTGATGATGGAACGTCACGCGGCGCCCTTCGTAGCTCCGGGTGTCTGGCTTACCGATGTCGTGTAGCAGTGCCGCCAAGCGCAGCGTCAGCTGCGGCGGGCACTTCTCGACAACAGCGATGGTGTGAGCGAGGACATCTTTGTGGTGGTGGACGGGGTCTTGCGACAAGGCCAGCGCGGTGAACTCCGGGAGGAACTGATCGGCCAAACCGGAGTCGACAAGACCACGAAGTCCGTCCGCGACATGTTCGCCCTTCAGTAGTCGAGCCAGTTCGTCCCGCACCCGCTCGGCGCTGATGATGTCGAGTCGACCATGCATCTCGCCAACGGCCTCCACCGCTGCCGGGTCCGGCTGGAACCCCAACTGCGATACGAAGCGGTACATGCGCAACATGCGAAGCGGGTCGTCTCCGAAAGAGATCTCGGGCTCGAGTGGAGTGCGCAGCGTGCCCTCTGCCAGATCCGCCAGCCCACCGTGTGGGTCGATCATCTCAGGATCTGGCAGGCGCAGGGCCATGGCGTTGACGGTGAAGTCACGCCGGGAAAGGTCCTCCACGATGTTGTCTGAGTAGCTGACCGCAGGCTTCCTACTGTCGCCGCGATACACCTCGGACCGGAAGGTGGTTATCTCATGCATATCGCCAGCCTTCACGACGCCGACCGTGCCGAACTCGGCACCGATAGTGACAACGTCGCTGGCCCACTCACCGACGATGTTGATGGTCTCTTCCGGCAAGGCGTCGGTGGCGAAATCAAGATCCCCGTGAGGCACGCCGAGCATAAGGTCGCGCACGCTCCCACCGACCAGGTAAAGCTCCTTACCGGCGGCGGTGAACAGTCCCGACAGGACGGCCGACGGAGCGTCGGCGCGGAGAATCTCTTCCAGCCGTTCAGGGATCATGGCGGCGAGCTTACTTCTCGCGCTGCTTGTGGGAACGACGGGTCGATGAGCCCTGCGGTGAGGCAGAGTGATGGCTCAGCTCGCCAGCAGGCCCTTGTTCTTAACCCGAAGCTTGAAGTCCGCCGGGTTGCTCGAGTGGCCGACCGCATCTGCGAAGCTCACGACGCCTCGCTCGTATAGGCCCATCAGCGACTGGTCGAAGCTTTGCATGCCGTAGAACTCCCCGTCCGCGATGACGTCGATCAGCTCGTGGGTCTTTTCCGGATTGATGATCCGATCGTGGGCCCGCTCCGTATTGACGAAGACCTCGACCGCCGGCACCCGCCCATTGCCGTCAGTTCTCTGTAGAAGCCGTTGGCTGACGATCCCGCGCAGCGAGCTCGCCAGCAGCAGCCTGATCTGCTTCTGCTGATAGGCGGGAAAGAAGTCGATGATCCTGTTGACCGTCTCCGTGGAATCGATGGTGTGCAACGTCGAAAGGACGAGGTGGCCGGTCTCCGAGGCCTTGAGGGCCGCATCCACTGTCTCGGCGTCACGCATCTCGCCGATGAGTACGACATCGGGGTCCTGGCGCAGGATCCTGCGCAGCGCTTCGCTGAACGAGAGCGTGTCGACTCCCACCTCACGCTGGCTGACGATGGCCATCTTGTCTGGGTGCAGCACCTCGATGGGGTCCTCGAGAGTGATGATGTTGACTCGGCGGTTGGAGTTGATCTCATCGACGACGGCCGCGAGAGTCGTTGATTTGCCGGAGCCGGTCGGTCCGGTCACCAGGACCAGGCCCCGCTTCTCTTTTGCCAATTCACCGAGAACCGATGGCAGGCCGAGCTCTGCGAAGTTCTTCGAAGTCGGCATCACTGAACGCATCGCAATACTCACGGAGCCTCGCTGGCGGTAGATGTTGACCCGGAAACGTCCGAGAGTCTGACGACCAAACGCGAAGTCGGCCTCGTGATGCTCCTCGAACGTTGCTTTGAGGTGGTCTGGGAGCAATTCGCTGGCGTAGCGCCGCGTGTCGTCGGCGGTGAGCTTGGGAAGGTTCGACAGGGTCAGCGAGCCGTCGATCCTGAAGACCGGCGGCGATCCGACCTTCAGGTGCAGATCGGAGCCGTCAACAGCGATCAGCTTGATGAGAAGCTCTTCTAAACTTGGTGAGTCGACCGGCAAGGGACCTCCACTTGTGCCAAGGCGAGTATCGGCCGCCGATCGACCGGGCTTGAACCCTTAGAGAGCCCCCGAGTCAAACGCCATCTCGCGGGCCTGTTGCGCCAGGCGCCAGGCGGTTTCGGGTGATTCCGAGGTTGTGGAACGGGGGGTCTCTCCCCCGAACCCATTGACGGTTGCGGTCATAGATGCAGCTATGGCATCGAGGTCGTAGCCACCCTCGGCGAAAATAACTGAGCGTCCTGCATGCATTCTGAGACCGTGAGCCATCGCCAAGAAGTCCTCTGCTTCGAGGCCGAGGTGGGCGAGGGGGTCGGCAATGTGGGCGTCGAAGCCGGCACTCACCAGCAGCCAGTCCGGTTCGAAACGCTCAACGACGGGGACGACCAGATCGGAGAAGGCGTGGCGATAGAGATCGCCGCGGGTGGCGGCCGGGACCGGGATGTTGACCGTTGTTCCCCGACCGGCGGCCGAACCCACCTCGTCGAGCCACCCGGTGCCCGGATAGAACGCAACCTCGGGAACCACCGGATCTGGCCCCCACTCGTGGATGGACACATAGAGAACCTCCGGAGAGTCGAAGAACATCTCCTGTGTTCCGTTGCCGTGATGAACATCCCAGTCGATGATGGCTACCCGTTCTCCCCGCTCGACCAGGGCGGCCGCCGTAACCGCGGCGTTGTTGAACACACAGAATCCCATGGCCTGACCGGTCCGGGCGTGATGACCAGGTGGACGGACGGCACACACAGCAAGATCAGCCTCCCCGGCGCGCAGGGCATCGACCGAGGTGAGTCCGGCACCTGCCGCCAGCAGCGCCGCCCGCCACGACTCAGCCACCACGACCGTGTCTCTGTCGAGCTCTCCGCCGCCCGCCGCGCACACTCTTTCGATCAGATCGATGTAGTGGGCATCGTGGACGCGTTCCAGCTCGTCGCGCGTCGCCTGGCGCGGTTCTCGCACCTCGACGTCGGCCGCGCTGGCGTTGACTCCTGCGGCTAAAGCCGCCAGTCGCTCCGGCCTCTCAGGGTGCCCGATGCCGGTCAGGTGCAAGGAGAAGGCGTTGTCTGTGAACAGGAGCGCGTCCATAGCCGTCCACTCTGGCATCACTACGCTCGATTTGTGAGCAAAGAGAGAAGACGGGGTTCGATTCGCGTAACCCCTAGCCAAGAGTGGCCAAGCCGGCTCACCCTTCGTCGCGCCATATCAGAGGCGAAAGCGCGTCCGTGGAACAGCCGGAACGACGAGGCCAGCCTGCGACTGATCAGGGGGAGTAGTCGATTCCTCGCAGCGTGTGTAGCCGAGCTGAGCGACCTCGGAGCTCCGGCCGTATTCAGCCCACCGCTTCCTATGGCCGGTCAATCTACGTGGACCGCAGCAGGATTCATGCCCTACCTCGAACTCGTCTTACTCCGACTCGACCTGACTCAGCCGCTCGGTCCCGCAACCCATGAGGTTGCCACGACGTTGGATCTGGATGCGGCAGAATCCGTCGATGCCGCCGCCTTCGACGGGTTCTGGGCCATGGACCGACATGGTCTCGAGGAGGCACTTCGTTCGACCAAGAACTCCGAGATCCTTTCGGTCGGCGAGCCCATGGCCGGCTTCGCCATCATCGGCTATGGGGCATCCAATTCCTACCTGCAACGAATCGCCGTCGACCCGCGGCAACAGGGATCTGGCTTAGGAACAGCTCTCCTCTTGGCAGCAGCCGCCAGGGCACGGCAGCGCGGGATCCGATCTCTGTTCCTCAACACCCAACTCGACAACGAGCAGTCGCTCGGCCTTTACAACCGGCTCGGCTTCGAGCGGCTAGAGGATGGGTTGTTCCTTCTCCGGACGGCCTCCTGATACCGCCCCCGTTACGCTGACCGACCGTGTCAGCAGCACTGCCCGACCGCTTCAATCTCGAGGTTCGTCTTGGCCGCGAGCGCGACAGCGAGGTGTGGCTGGCCACAGACCTCACGCTTGACAGGCCGGTGCTGGCGCGCATCATCGGTCCCAACGCCGACCCGGGTCGTCGCTCCTCGTTCACCGCTGGTGTCAGGGCGGCGGCGGCGGTAACGCACGACCACCTGGCCGCTGTCTACGCCGCCGACGAGAGTGACGACACCGCATACGCAGTGACGGAGTGGGCTGGGGGAGTGACTATTGAGGACCGCATCGCCGCGGGCGAGCCCATCCCTCTCGACGACTTCTTGCCCAACGCCGCAGGCCTCGCAGACGCCCTCGCCAAGCTGCATGCCGCCGATGTGGTCCATGGAGCGATCGGCCCCGCGGCCGTCCTCTATTCGGCCGCCCACCCCGCCAAGCTGTCTCCGTACGCCACCCTCACAGGAGACGCCGCGACGGACACCGCTGCTCTGGCAGCAACGCTGGTCGCCGGCCTGGCTGGTGGGGTCACCGACCTGCCCCCATCCCAGCTGGCCGAGGGACTCCCCCGTTCTGTGGATGTGGCCCTCCGGGCGGCACGCATTGGAAAGCTCAATGCAGCCGGCCTGGCCGCGGCACTCAGAGCTGCTCCGTCACCAGCAACTCCGCCGCCGCGACCGGAGTGGACTTGGCGCTGGGTGGCCATCGCCGGCGGACTCCTCGTCGTCGCCCTCGTGGTGATCGTGCTCGGCTTCGCTCTCGACTCGAACACAGACTCCGCGCTGCTGTTTCCGGTAGGACAGCCGCCAGCTCCGACAGCAACTTCCCCTGCCGCCGTTGCCACCACAGCGGCAGATGGCGGCGGATCGCCGGCTGAGGGCCAACAGCTTGTGGTCACGGCGGTCGGCACCTTCGACCCATTCGGTGACGGCTCGGAGCGTGACGGAGATATTCCGCTCCTGATCGATGGTCAGCAATCGACGACCTGGCGCACCGAGCGCTACTTCGACCCTCTCCAGCTGATCAAACCGGGCGTCGGCGTCGTGTTCACGTCTCAAGGGTCGGTGAACAAGATCACCATCGACGGATCTGCAGGGACGGCCATCGTGGTGGGGTGGGCGCCGCAGCCAGTTGCCACGTTCGATGAGTGGACGCAGCTGGCGACCGCGGTGCTCGGCTCCGAGGAGACCGCCATCGATGTTTCTACCCAGGATGGCGGCGCTTGGCTTCTGTGGTTCACCGACCTGCCGCCGCGCGATGGTGGCGAGTATTACTACACGACCGTCTCAGAAGTACGGTTCTCGTCGTGACCCATCGGGCAGATACCGACTACGAGCTTGTCCAGCGGTTCCTCGGTGGCGACTCGCTGGCCTTCGAAGAGCTGATGGCGGCGCACGAGGACCGTGTGTTCGGGGTCTGTCTGCGGATGCTGCGTGATCGCGAGGCTGCTCTCGACGCCACGCAGGAGACCTTCGTCACGGTGTTGCGCAAAGCAGACCGGTTCGCCGGCAGATCCGCCTTCAGTACCTGGCTCTATCGGGTGGCAATGAACACTTGTTACGACGCGCTGCGGCGGCGTAAACGCAAGCCGGAAACCCAACTCCCCGAACACCACGAGCCACCCGATCTAACTGCAGGGGACGAGCTGCGAGCCGTCGAACTGCGGCCAGACATCGAGGCGGCCCTCGCCGAGCTTCCTCCCGAATTCCGCGCCGCCGTGGTTCTGGTGGATGTCGAGGGAACGGCACTGGCCGAGGCCTCCGAGATCCTCGGTGTGCCAGTCGGCACCGTCAAGTCGAGGGTCTTCCGTGGAAGACGCCTTCTGGCCGATGCGCTCGGGAACCTCAGCCCCCGTGCCGGACATCTAAAGGACGAGTGACAATGCACAACCACGATCTCGACCTAATCGCGGCGCTGGCCGAAGGCCGTCTCGACGCCGACCAAGCACGCTCGGCTGAAGAGTCCTTCGCCGGATGTGACGAGTGCTCGACGAACCTGATGGCTCATCGAGCCTCCTTGGCGGCGACCGCAACGGCCGAGCGTCCCGGCTTGACGATGGCCGAATCATCCGAGCTCAGACGCCAGGTCGGTGATGCCGTTGGCCTATCTCCGCGTGTCGAGAAGGCGCCGCAGCGCCGCCCGTGGATGGGTTTGGCGACGGCGGCGGCTGTGGTTGTCGCTCTGATCGCGGTGGCACCCCTGGTCAACCTGCTTTCGACTGACTCCGACGCCGCCGCTGCTTCAGCAACCACCATTGCCGCAACTCAGGAGGTCGCCGAAAGCCCAACGGCAGCCGACTCGGCCGAGGCTCCGCTGGCCACTGCGCCGCCCGCGACAGAAGCACCTTCCGCCCAGGCTCCGGCGCCGACGGGGGCGGCCGAGGGGGGCGTCGCCGAGTTCAGCGGCCGTCTCGATCGCGACGGCGCTCTGCCTGAGTCTCTCCTCGACTTCGGACAGGTTGATGACCTCGACAAGTTCCTCGATGAGGTTCCGCAAGGAATCGAGAACGAAGCGGTTTCCCGAGCGTTGACCCTCCCTGAATTGAGCTATTACCGCCAGGAGTTCGCCGCGGCGACTGATGAGGTCGCGGTGACGTGCACACCCGAGGAAGTGCTCGAGCTAGCCGATACTGCTGACAGCGTCATCACAATCGGCACCGCCGACTTCGCCGGCACCGAGTTCTTAATACTTCTCGTAACGCTGACCGACGAGACGAGACTGGTTCTCGCCTTGGACGCCGTGAACTGTGAGGTCCTCGCGCAAGTCGAGCAGTAGGGCGCCTGCACTAACCTCGGCGGTCATGACAGATCGTGACCAAGAACCTGATTATCCGGTAAAGATCGCAGACTCACTCGAGTCGGCGGCGGCCAAGGCCCGCTCCCTCACCGTCGGTAAGGCCGAGAGTGTCGCCAAATGGGCGGCGGCAGGGACGGTGCTCGCCATCCTGGGACTCATAGCCGTCATCTTCCTTCTCATAGGCGTTTCTCGCGTCCTCGGAGAACTTGTCGGCACGGAGGTTGGCTACGCCATCATCGGGGGATTGTTCTTGGTCGTCGCGTTGTTGGTATGGCGCAAGCGCGATCCCAAGGAGACGCCAGATGTCTGAACGAGTAACCATCATCGGGTCCGGCCCGGCCGGACTGACCGGGGCCATCTACGCGGCCCGCGCCGACCTCAACCCCTTCATGATCGAGGGAGCCCAGGCAGGCGGCCAACTCATGTTGACCACCGACGTTGAGAACTACCCCGGCTTCCCAGACGGGATCATGGGTCCTGAGTTGATGGATCAATTCCGCAAGCAGGCAGAGCGGTTCGGAACTCGCATCGTCACTGCAGATGTCACCAAGGTCGACTTCAGCTCCACTCCATTCAGGGTGTGGGTCGGAGCTGACGAGTACGAGTCGGATGCCATCATCATCTCAACCGGAGCCTCCGCCCGTTGGCTCGAGGTTCCAGGCGAAGAGGCACTACGCGGCTTCGGGGTTTCGGCCTGCGCCACTTGCGATGGCTTCTTCTTCAAGGAGAAGGAGCTCGTAGTAGTTGGCGGAGGCGATTCGGCCATGGAAGAGGCCATCTTCCTGACCAAGTTCGCCTCCAAGGTCACGATCATCCATCGCCGCGACGAGTTCCGCGCCTCAAAGATCATGGTGCAAAGAGCGCTCGATCATCCCAAGATCGAAGTCATCTGGGATAGCGTTGTCGACGAGATCCTCGGGGACGGCACGGTCTCCGGCGTGGCGGTCCGCAACGTCAAGACGGACGACACGACCGAGCTCAAGACAGACGGTGTTTTTGTCGCGATCGGCCACACCCCCAACACGACTCTCTTCGAGGGGCAGCTCGAGCTGAACGAGAAGGGGTATATCGAGGTCTTCGAGGGCACCGCCACCTCAGTTCCCGGCGTGTTCGCGGGGGGCGACGTAGTCGATTTCGTCTACCGACAGGCCATCACAGCAGCGGGCTCGGGATGTGCCGCAGCCATCGATGCCGAGCGGTGGCTCGAAGCGAGGGAATGACAGCCCCTCTGGCTTGGTTACATTGCCTGCGTAAGCAAAAGGAGGTGGAGGCTTCAGCCGCCCCACATGTCAGAAAACACCGTAAAGATCACAGACGCCGATTTCACAGACACGGTCGGCTCGTCCAAGCCGACACTGGTTGACTTCTGGGCTGAATGGTGCGGCCCGTGCCGCATGATCGCCCCTGTCCTCGACGAGGTCGCAACGACCCATGGAGAGAAGATCACCATCGCCAAGCTCAATGTCGACGAGAACCCGCAGTCGGCGATGAGCTACGACGTGATGAGCATTCCGACGCTGATCGTCTTCCAGGACGGCGTCGAGAAGAAGCGCATCGTCGGAGCCCGTCCCAAGGAAGCACTGCTGGCCGACCTTGCCGAATACCTGGTCTGAGCAACGCCCTTCCCATCACCGAGAACCCCGCCTTACGGCGGGGTTCTTTCGTGGCAACATAGGGACATGAAGCTATATCGGTTGGGGTCGTCGGGAGAGGCTGTAAGGGACATTCAGGCTCGACTCGCGGCTTTGGGTTTCGACATAGGCTCAGACGCGGGTGGGGTCTTCGGTCCCGACACAAAGACAGCCGTCATGGCTTTCCAGGCCAAGCGCGGCCTTGACGCCGACGGCATCGTTGGGACCGACACGTGGCGAGACCTCGCCAACTCGGGGCATCGCCTCGGCGATCGGCTGCTCTATCACAGACGCCCCATGATCCGCGGCGACGACGTGTTCGAGCTGCAGACGGCACTCAACTCGCTGGGTTTCGACTCCGGCAAGGAAGATGGAATCCTCGGTCCCGACACCTTGCGGGCCCTCCTTGACTTTCAGCGAAACCGCAATATGGCAGAAGATGGAATAGCCGGGGGGGAGGTCGCCAATGAGCTAGAGCTCGTGAAGAGGGCGACGAGCAAGGATGGCAGGCGCGAAGTGGCGGAGCGCCGATGGATATCGGAGCTGCCAACGACCGTCGCCGGACTGCGCATCATGCTTGATCCTGCTGCCCGTACCCCTGAAGAGAGCTCGGCTGCCTGGCGCGCGGTAACGGCCGCATCCACCGTGTTGCGAGAGAAGGGAGCCGTCGTTCTCATTTCTCGGTCTGAAGACACCGCCCCCGAGGCCTCGCTGCGGGCGGCCCGCATCAATCGATTGGGCATAGACCTCGTTCTTTCCTTCGGTTTGACAGCAGCGGACGGCGATGGTTGCTATTTCTTCGCTACCGAGCGTTCGTCAAGCGAGGCAGGAAGACGGATAGCGACCGAGATCGGCGGAGCCCTCAGAATGCAGATCGGTGGACGGGCCTACAACATGCTGCGCGAGACACGGGCTCCAGCAGTCGTCATCAACGACGCCGAGCTCGGCGAGGGTACGGGAATCGCGGCTGCGGCAGGCCTACTGGCGCTGCTGGCCCGACCCCCTGAGAGCCGCCAATAGGAATGTTGTACTGAACTAAATCAGTCGCCGAACATGCGCCTATAGATCGATTCAAGAGCATCGAGATCTCGGAAGCGCACGACCACCTTGCCGCCACGGGTGCCGTAGTCGATCTTGACTGGAGCATCCAGGTGCTCGGCGAGCCTCGACTCCAATTCGATGACCGGTCCCGGGCGCTCAGCACGTGTTCGCTTTGGCGGGGCCGTCGCATTCCCCAGTCTGGTGCGGACGGCGTCCTCGACCTGGCGCACCGACCAGCCCTGATCCACGGCTCTCTCTGCGATATACACCGCATATGCCTCGTCTTCGAGGCCTGCCAGCGCCCTGGCCGCCCCCGCGGCGAGTTCACGGCGCTCCAACATGCCCTGCACCGCAGGGGGCAGGGTCAGTAGGCGCAAGGCGTTGGTGACGGCGCCGCGACTCTTCCCAACCCGGCTGCCAACATCCTCGTGCGTCATTCCATAATCATCCAGGAGTTGCTGATAGCCGGCTGCCTCCTCGAGGGCCGTCAGATCCTCTCTCTGGACGTTCTCGATCAGAGCCTCAGACAGCGTTCCCGTCTCGTTGGCGTCGCGCACCACGGCCGGGATATCCGTCAAACCAGCCATCCGGGCGGCTCTCCACCGGCGCTCCCCTGCTACAAGCACGTAGCCGTCAGCGGTCTCGGCCACGATGACAGGCTGTAGCACTCCAACCTCGCGAATAGAAGCGGCAAGGCCCTCCAGGGCAGCGTCGTCGAAATTGCGGCGCGGTTGATCCGGGTTCGGCGAAACCTGATCAACACCGATAAAGGGGTAGCCCCTATCGGGGTGATCCACCGGGATCAGTGATTCGAGACCTTTACCCAGTCCCGCTTTCCGTGCGGCCATGCCTCCTCCTGAACTCGCGACCCATTTCTCGATAGGCGATCGCTCCTCTACTCATCGGGTCGATGACCTCGATGGGCTCGCCGTGGGACGGCGCCTCAGAGAGGCGTACCGTCCGGGGAATCACGGTGTGGTAAGCGACCTCCCCAAAGTGTGCCCTAACTTCCTTGACCACATCTGCAGCCAGCGCGGTGCGGGCGTCGAACATGGTGAGTACCACACCCTC
>CAXMQS010000059.1:0-43670 GCA_964195995.1 uncultured Acidimicrobiia bacterium | reverse complement strand
CTAGTAGTCCATGAGCGAGCCAGCCCGACGGTGCAGTCATCGGATCGACGCTCCGGTGGTCTCGGTCCCCTAGGAATATGCCCCTGCCTGTGGTCTAAGTCGCACAAGGCAGGGCAAAGGGTGATGCCCGGGCTGGGATCGGGAGCCACGGACGACGATAAGCCAGAAACTGTCCCTCTCTAGGCCGTTTCCGAGGCCGAAAGGGGGACAGCGGGCCGGGGTAGGGAGAGGAGGGTGAGGTGGTGGGGAATGGCCAGCGAGAGCCCCGATGTCTTTTTGCGAGTGATTGGAGTCGATGGCCACAACGGGTAGTCCAACACGGCGAACCTCAATGGTGATCAGGCTGTGATCAGCCCATCGATATGCCCCGTACCCGTTGGCGATTCAGCAGAGCGTCGGATTGTGTATCCGACGCCGGCCCGGAACCAGAGACGTGTCGCCGGCCAGCTTCAGCGACGTACTCTGCTGACCAAATGCCGGACTCGGAACCCTCCCACTCCTTCGATGTCAGAACGCCTGATGATCTACTGAGCCTTCTACGCCAGGATCACGAAGATGTGATCCTGGCTCCCGGCTCGTCTCGACATTCCATACATGCCGCATTGATCGCCTGGCACTTGACCGACTGGGCGTGGGTACACATCAAGGGGAATCCCGCCCACCTCGAGCGGCTGCGAAAGGCGTATGGGAGGATCGACAGGGACTCCTTTGAGATTCGACTGATGGAGCTCTGTCCAGAGTTGGGAACCATGAAAGCTATTGCCAATGGTGCTAAGCACGCCACCTTTCCCGATGACCCAGGAGGCATTAAGGATTCTCGACTTGGGGATGACTTCGACTGGTCATTCGCGAAGGGGTTTGGGGGGCGGCTGGAGATCGAGAAGGATGACGGCTCCACGGCTTGGTTCGACGACGAACTAGATGCAGCCGTCAGGTTTTGGACGCGTTTCCTGTCCGATTACCCGTCCTCGGAGGTCGCCGACGCGACGGACAAAAGCTGACCTCTGGTCGCCAGCCTTGATGTGATCGATCTCGATGTACCGAGTCTTCGTGCTCGTGTCACCCTTTGGGCCATGAACTGCCTCAAAGGGGGACAGAGGTCGTTGGTAGCGCGTGGTATGCGGGTGGTGCTGCAATGCCTACTCCAGAGCCACCCTGCGTTTTCTTAGTTCGGTGGCCGAGGATGCCTGAAGCCCAATTGGCTAAAGGCGCATCTACCCGCGGGAGCGTGATGGTTGGAGGCGCGGGAAGCGCGCCTAAGCCGGGAGGTCGATCGTCGAAGGGTCACAGATTGTTGCTGCATGGATTGGCGAAACGTGAACCCTTGTGAGGGCCGCGCAACCTTGGCGCGTCCGTGGGGACTCACAGAGCGATCATCACTCATTCCTCTCGCCCAGGTAACCGAGCACCTCCCGAAGAAAGCGGTCGGTAGGTATCACGATGCGTTTGCCGAGCCGTAAGTGGGGAAGCAAATCGTCCTCCACCGCTCGGTAGGCCGTGCGCCGTCCCACTCCGAGAAGAACGGCTGCATGTTCGACGGTGAGCGTCGGCGGCAGGTCAGCGAAGTCGGACCGGGTGATGTTCACGAACGTATCGTCTCCGCGATTCGATCGAGAGCATCTAGATAGGTCTCCAGGTGGCGGCCCCTTGGCTGACGGATGCCGCTCTCCCATCGGGACACTGTCTCTCGAGACACGCCGAGCGCATGAGCAAGCTCAGCCTGGCTGATCCCCGCGTCTAAGCGAAGACTGCGGCACACCGCTGGGTCAGGTATGCGACGCTCGTTCCGGGATCGGTCCAGCAGTGTGGTGAGGTAGTTGTCCATGACTCTGACAAGATGGCACACCTGCGGTTATCACGAATAGCTGAATGTGGTCGTGAACTTGGGATCGTGTGGTGCCGAGCTGTCACAAAAGTGGCACGCCCCACTCCTCTTTGACGGAGTCTTCAGACCACCCGGCGATCCCAATGGCTGCAGATGGCTGCGGATGACCCCCGACTCGCCCACTCCCGGATGAGGCCGAGGTCAGTGCTCTGCCTAAACTCCCTGGTCAGAGCAGGTTCCTCTGGCCCCCCGGGAGGGGAGCGAACCCTCGACCTTCGGATTAAAAGTCCGCTGCTCTGCCGACTGAGCTACCGGCCCGGCTCGAATGTAGCGCCTGTGCACGACCACTAGCTACCGGTAGCGTTTCTACATGATCCGCTTCGGAATCTCGGGATTGCCGCCGGATGATGGCGACGACGCAGCCTTCCTCGACGAGCTGGCTGCCAAGGGACACCGCGCCTACGAGCTGGCCTTTGTCAATGGCTTCCCTTGGAAGGAGAAGCGGTGTCGAGCCTTCGCCGAGCTGGCAGCCGAGCGGGATATCGCCCTGTCACTGCACGCCCCCTACTTCGCGGTCCTCACCATGGAGGATGCCGAGAAGGCCAAGGTGACCCTGTCATCTCTGGAGCACTCCATGAAGCTCGGGAAGGCTCTGGGCGCCAAGGTCATCGTCGCCCACACCGGTCACGTCAAGGGCCGAGAACCGAAAGAACTGCACGCCCTGGTCGATGAATCGCTGGAGAGGCTCTCCCCCAAGATCGCCCACCTCGGGGTCGCGCTCGGCCTCGAGACCAGCGGGACGCAACGGGCCTTCGGCACCCTGGGCGACATCGCGCTCATCGCCTCCAAGTTCCCATTCGTCCGTCCCGTCGTCGACTGGGCTCACGTCCATGCGATGTCGGGCGGAGCCCTTACCGAACCGAGCGCCTTTGCCTCTGTGTTCCAATTTCTGCGGGACAACTTCCCCGGCTACTCCATCGATCCCCTGCATTGCCAGTTCACCGACAACGAGTTTGGACCTGCCGGCGAGATCAAGCACATCCCCTACGGGACGGGCTCCATCAAGGCCGGACCGCTGGCCGCAGCGGCGGCGGCGGCCGGCATCCGCATGACCGTCATCTCCGAGGCCAAGGAACAGTCGAGCCACGACGCCATCTTCGCCGACCTGCGGGCGGCGGAGTCGTCGACACCTCGGCCATCCGAAGACGAGAGACCGTTGGGGTCGGGGTTAGTCGAGTTCCCTACTCCCCTGGTGATGGTTCCGGGCGGCGACGCCTGGAAGCCACAAGACGCAGCAAGGCCTCTGCGGCTGAAGAACCTCGACAAGCCCTTCTTCAGCGACGGCTACACCAAGGGCGACTTGCTGCAGTACTACGCAGGCGTGGCGCCGGTGTTGCTCCCCCACCTGGCCGACCGCGCCATCGTCATGGCACGCTTCCCCGACGGCGCCGACGGCGACTTCTTCTACGAGAAGCAGGCACCGAGCCACACGCCCGACTGGCTACCGACTGCGCCGATCCACTCGGCTCAGCGCGGCGCGCCCATCGACTTTGTCACGGCTCCGGACCTTGAGTCGCTGCTGTGGATCGTCAACCTCGGGTGCATCGAGATCCACCCCTGGCTAAGCCGAGTCCGCACCGTCGACAGGCCCGACTTCGCCATCTTCGACCTCGACCCGGCCGAGGGCTCAAGCTGGCAACAGGTCGTCGACACCGCCCGGCATCTCCAGCTGCTGCTGGAGCGCCTCGGCCTGGCGTCTTACCTGAAGACATCGGGCGCCACTGGGCTCCACATCTACGTTCCGCTCGAGCCCGACTACGACTACCGCCGGGTCCGCTTCTTCGTCGAGACCATCGGAAGGATGCTTGTCGCCGCCGACCCCGACAACGTGACCATGGAGTGGGACATCCCGCGGCGAGCGGGCAAGGTGTTCATCGATCATGGTCAGAACGTTGGGGGCAAGACCATCGCCTCCGTGTACTCGGTGCGGCCGCGGCCGGGAGCTCCGGTATCGACCCCGATCCTGTGGGAAGAGCTCGACGAGGTTGCTCCAGACGACTTCACTATCGCGACCATCTGGGACCGCCTAGCCCGCTACGGCGATCTCTTCGCGCCGGCGCTGCAAGGCGGCCAGCGATTGGAAGCTGCCGAGGAAGCGCTCGGCATCGAACCGACGTTAGACAGCGGGTAGGGCAGGCAGCGCCGCTAGCAGGGCGTCCGGCTCGTCTGTCCCGATGCGGAAACGCTTTCCTGAAGTGAGTCGCAGCTCCACGGCGTCGAGGCCCCAGACGTTCCATAGTCGGCCTCCCGGAATCCAGCGAATCCCCCAGCCGTACCACCAGCTATTGCGGACCGCGACCACAGAGACAATGTCCTCGAACCTGATGGTCCTCGCCGGCCAGCCGGCGCCGAAGGCGACGCGCACGTGGTCGACACGCACCTCAACGGTGAGCCGACCGAGGGTGAGCGTTAGCAGTGCGATCAGGGCTCCGGCGATGAGAACTGTGCCGAGCACCTGAAACCCGCCATCGGAGAAGAGAGCAACGACAACGATCAGTGCTCCAACCAACATCGGCAGCCGCAATCGCAGCGGCGAGTACTGACTGTGAACGTAGGACGTCACGGCGTCCCGGGCTCCGCTCCTGTCGCCTGAGGTCGCGACGAGTCGGTGATCCAATCGCTCCACGAGCCTGGGTAAAGCTTGGCCCCCTCGATCCCGGCGAGTTCGAGGCCGATCAGGGTGTGCGCCGCGGTGATCCCGCTGCCGCAGTAAACAACAACATCCCCGTCGGCGTAAGCGGAGTAGAGATCTGCGAGCTCAGCTGGAGACCGAAAGCGTCCCCGCTCGTCGAGGTTGTGCTCGAACGGCGTGCTGTGGGCGGTAGGGATATGACCAGCAACCGGATCGAGCACCTCGTTCTCGCCGCGATAACGGTCGTTGCCCCTGGCGTCGAGTAGCTCTACCTCACCCAGCTTGTCGACCAACTCGTCGGCGGTCAGCACCCCTTGCCAACTGGTGCCCTCGAAGCTCGATGCTGTTGGGGTCGGCTCCTCCAGCGACAGCTCGTGTCGTGCTTCCTGCCAGGCCTGGAGTCCACCGTCCAACAGCGCTACGGACTCATGTCCGAGCGAGCGCAACATCCACCACAGACGGCATGCGGCCGCGCCCGCACTGTCGTCGTACACGACCACCTGGTGTTCAGACCCGATGCCTCGTGCGCCGAGAAATGCGGCAACCTCTGCGGCGTCCGGCAGCGGATGTCGGCCTCCGCCGGGACCGGCGAGGTCGGCTTCCATATCGAAGAAGACGGCACCGGCGATGTGGCCTGAGTCGTAGGCGGCACGATTGAGAAGGCTGGAGCCGACCGATCGCACATCGGCGATCCGCACGGAAGGATCGTCGTGGTGCTCCTCTAGCCAGCCGACGTCTACCAACGGTCCCATCACGAAGCGGTGGCGCGGCGGACCTGCCCCGGTACCAGCTCGATCGGATGCGCTGCTTGTTCCCAGGGCCTGGCGATGACCTGCCATGCCAACACAACGGCAGCGACCGGGATATTGAGCGAAGCGTCGAAGTAGACCCGGTTGTAGGAGAACGCCGATCCCCTCACTTCAGCGATGGGCTGGCCTCCGATGGTCATCGACCAACGACGGGGACGCGCTCTGCTCACGAGCCCGACGGCGAAGCCAACCGACTCGATCTCCCAGCGCCTTCCCCACCACGAACGCCGGGTGATCCTGGCTATCTCGGTGTCGCCGTCCATGGCGCGGACTACACCCCACCCGCTGGGAACAAGGGTCCACACGGTGTCATCAGCCAGCTTGACACTGGAGATGTGCTGGCGGGGAAAGCGACGCAGCTTGGCCAGCTCGCGGCCGCCCGACGTCAGCGTCCATAGCGGAGAGATCGGGAGGCTGCGCAGCTCGGCGTGGCCCAGGATGCTTCTCAATCGCTCGTCCATTGGCGCGACGGTAGCGGCTCGGAGCGGGGCTCGGCTGCCAGCTCATGCCGGTCTTGCATGCCGAAGGCCTCTGGTGGGGTTCCAGCCGTCCGATAGCCTCGCCGCATGGTCGCAGTCGTCGTCAAGGGGCTCCACAAGCACTACGGATCGAACCGCGCCGTCAACGGAATCGACCTCACCGTTGAGGAGGGCGAGGTCTTTGCCATCCTCGGGCCCAACGGCGCCGGCAAGACAACGACCGTCGAAATCCTCGAAGGACATCGGACCAGGACGCAAGGCGAGGTGTCCGTTCTCGGCCACGACCCGGAGACCGGGGGCCGGAAGTACCGCGAGCGCATCGGCATCGTTCTCCAGTCATCTGGAATCGAGAAGGAGTTCACCCCCCGCGAGCTCTTGAACGTCTACGCCCCCATGTTCCCGCGCACCCTGGCGATCGATCGGATCATCGAGGTGACTGGACTGTCGGAGAAGGCCGACGCTCGCATCAAGACCCTGTCTGGTGGTCAGATGAGGCGAGTCGATCTCGCCCTGGGTCTGGTCGGTGACCCCGAACTCATCTTCCTCGACGAGCCGACAACTGGGTTCGACCCATCGGCGCGCCGCCGCTCATGGGACTTGGTGGACAACCTGCGATCACTCGGCAAGACCATCCTGCTTACGACCCACTACATGGACGAAGCACAGAGCTTGGCCGATCGAGTCGCCGTGATCGTGAAGGGGAACATCGTTGCCGAGGGGACGCCCGACACCCTCGGGGGTCGCCAGCAGGCAGAGGCCACCATCTCCTTCGTCGCCGCTCAATCGATGCTGACCGACCTTCCTGAAAGTTTGCGACCCGACGCCGAGGCGGCCGATGGTTCAATAACTCTCCGCACTGCATCTCCAACGGAGGCCCTGCACACGCTGACGGGATGGGCCGTTGAGCGCGGTATCGAGCTCGATGCTCTCTCCGTGGTGCGACCGAGCCTTGAGGACGTCTACATCCAACTAACGGACGGCGAGGCCGCCGATGAGTGAGGGACGAACCTCTGATCTGCGCTTGGTGTGGGACCAGATCCGCTATCAGAACAAGAGCTTCTGGCGCACCCCGGTGGCGGCCTTCTTCACCCTGATCTTTCCCCTGATGTTCCTGTTCTTGTTCAACACGCTGTTCAACTTCGAGACGGAACCCGGTGAGCCTTCCATCGCCCAGTTCTTCGCGCCGTCGCTCGCCGTGTTCGCCGCGGCCTCGGCCACGTACACCAACGTCGGCATCCGCATCGCCATCGCTCGCGACGAGGGCATCCTCAAACGGGTGCGGGGGACGCCGCTGCCGCCGCGGATCTACATGGCGGGCGTCGTCGGCTCGGGTATCTGGATCGCGCTGCTGGGCACGATCCTCATGTTGGCAGTTGGAGTCTTGTTCTATGACCTACAGATCTACGGCGCGACGCTGACAGCTGCCGTTGTTACCTTCATGTTCGGTGCCGGAGCGTTCGCCGGGCTTGGATTGGCATTGGCAGCGCTGTCGCCGACGGGGGACACCGCCCCTGCCATCGCCCAGGCGACGATCTTGCCGCTGGCGTTCATCTCCAACGTGTTCCTCGACACCGGCGACGCCCCCGCCTGGATCCAGCGAGTCGGTGACTTCTTCCCGCTGAAACACTTCGTGACTCCGATGCAAGACGCCTTCAGCCCCTTCACGACGGACGCCGCCTGGCGCTGGGATGACCTCGCAGTGCTGACGGCGTGGGGAGTAGTCGGCGCCGTGGTGGCGCTGCGTTACTTCAAGTGGGAGCCGCGTGCCGAGAGCGCCGCCGGGACTGCTAAGACACGGCGGCGGCGGGTCTCGGCGTCCTAAGAGCAAGGTGTCATCCGACTCTTCCCGCGGCATAGGTCGGCCCTAGGATTTCCAGGTAGGCAGGAGGGGGACCTCCGCGCATCACTAGGAGGGTCATGACTACCGCTGACAGCACTTCAACCACCGAGGACTTCAAGGTCAAAGGTGACGAACTGGTCGCCAAGCTCAAGGAGCTCTTGCACGAAGGCAATGTGCGCCGCGTCATCGTCAAGAACGACGAGGGCAACACCCTCATTGAGATCCCACTGACCATCGGGGTCGTGGGAGCTCTGCTGGTCCCGGTTTGGGCCGCTGTCGGCGCCATCGCCGCACTAGTGACCGATTGCACCATCACCATCGAGCGCCGCGAAGAAGGCGAATGATGTCAGACAAAGGGAGAATCTCTTGACCACCACAGCTGCCCCCACCACCCGCCTCGCGGCCCGTGTCGAGAATGGTCAGAAGATCTACGGCGAAGGCGACGCCGCAGTTCACGCTCTCGCCGGGCTCAGCGTCGAGTTCGAGCGTGGCCGCTTCACCGCCATCATGGGCCCGTCCGGATCGGGCAAGTCGACCCTGCTCCATTGCGTTGCCGGCCTCGACAACCTCACCAGCGGTTCGGTCTACATCGGTGACACCGAGCTGGGGTCGCTCAACGACCGTGCCCTCACCCTGCTGCGGCGCAAGAAGGTTGGCTTCATCTTCCAAGCGTTCAATCTCATACCCACGCTGAGTGCCGCCGAGAACATCACACTTCCCATCGACATCGCGGGCGACGATCCCGACAAGGCCTGGTACGACCAGGTAGTCGAAGCGGTCGGGCTCGGCGACCGCCTCTCCCACCGGCCATCCGAACTGTCAGGTGGACAACAACAACGCGTCGCCGCGGCGCGTGCTCTCGTTTCCCGACCCGAGATTATCTTCGCCGACGAGCCGTCCGGCAACCTCGACTCGACGGCGGCAGGAGAGCTCCTCGGTTTCATGGAGCAGGCTGTGAAGGACCTCGGCCAGACCATCGTCATGGTCACTCACGACCCGGCGGCTGCCAGCTATGCAGATCGGATCGTGTTCCTCGGCGATGGCAAGGTCGTCGGCGGCCTGCTCGACCCCACCCAGGACAGCGTCCTCGACATGATGAAGCAGCTCGGGGGCTAATCATGCTGAAGCTTGCTTGGAAAGGGGTTCTCGCTCACAAGCTGCGGCTGGGTCTCACCGCCATGGCCATCGTGCTCGGAGTGGCGTTCGTCTCCGGCACTTTCGTCTTCACCGACACCCTCGATCGCGCCTTCACGGGCCTGTTCGACGAGATCAATGCCAGCGTCGATCTGTACGTTCGGGGAGAGACCGAGTTCACCGGCCAGGTGGTGCCGATTCCCGCCGACGTCCTCGATGAGGTCCAGGCGGTGCCGGGCATCGACAACGCTGTTGGCACCGTCCAGGGCTTCGCCCAGTTCATCGATCAGTCGGGCGACCCGATCGGCGGCCAAGCTCCCACCTTCGGGTTCTCCTGGGTTCCGGGGGCAGAAGATCTATCGGTCATAACCATCAAGGAAGGTCGGCCTCCCGAGAACGCCGGAGAAGTCATGATGGACGCCGGCACGGCGCGGGACAGCGGCTTCTCCATCGGCGACAACGTCAAGGTGATCCTGCTTACAGGCACCGAGGAGTTCGAGCTCGTCGGGTTCGCCGGCTTTGGCGAAGAGGACAACCTTCTCGGCGCGACGCTGGCGATATTCGACGAGCCGACGGCCTTTCGAGTCTTCGATTCGCCGGACGAGTACGCCTCGGTCTCAGCCGTCGGAGACGGCTCGGTTGCGCTCGAGACCTTGGTCGACCGCGTCAACGACGTCCTCCCTGCGGGTTTCGAAGCAGTCACTGCCGACGTCCAGGGTGAGGAAGACCAGGCAGACCTCCAGGAGGCTCTTGGATTCCTGAACACTGCACTCCTGGTCTTCGCCGGCATCTCGGTTCTCGTCGGCAGCTTCATCATCTACAACACATTCTCCATCATCATCGCCCAGCGCATGAAGGAGATGGCTTTGTTGCGAGCAGTCGGCGCCACCTCCCGCCAGGTAACGCGCATGGTGGTCATGGAGGCGCTGGTGGTCGGATTCATCGCCTCGGCTATCGGGGTGTTAGCCGGCATCGGCCTCACGGTCTTGATCCGGATCGCCTTCGACGCATTTGGCGTGTCATTCCCAGAAGGCCCCCTCACCATCCGGCCCAGCGCGGTGATAGTCGGCATGGCGGTCGGCATGGCGGTAACGCTGTTCTCCGCCGTCATCCCGGCTCGACAGGCCTCGCGCATACCTCCCGTCGCTGCCATTACGGAAGCCACCGTCGGAGGCCCGCGCTCGCTGCGCAAACGAGCCATCGCCGCGACCATCGTTACGGCCCTCGGTGTTCTGTTGCTGTTCGTTGGCCTTTTCACCTCGAACGATGACCCACTCCCAGTCGTTGGCCTCGGCGCGGTCGTGTTGTTCTTCGGGGTCGCCGGCCTGTCCCCCCTCATCGCGCGGAGAAGCGCTCGGATAATCGGAGCACCGCTTCCTGTGATCTACGGCGTCACCGGAACTCTGGCTCGCGAGAACTCGGTGCGTCGCCCCCGGCGCACCGCGGCTACGGCGTCTGCGCTCATGATCGGCGTCGCCGTTGTCAGCATGGTCGCCATCCTCGCCGCTTCGCTGAAGGAGTCGATCACCGAGCAGATCACCGAGAACTTCGGATCGGTCGACTTCCAGATTCAGGCCTCTTCGTTCGGTGATCCCACGTTGACCGGGGTCAGCCCGGCCGCCTCCACCCTGATAGCCGAGCTACCCGAGGTTGATGTTGTGTCACCGATGAGCTTCGGATTCTGGAAGAACGCCAACGGGTCCGAACGCGACCTCATCTCAGTCGATTCGGCCACGCTCGACGAGGTATTCGCGGCCGACGTCCAGACGGGCAGCGTGGCGGCACTGGCGGACGGAGGTGTCCTGTTGCAGGTCGACACGGCAGAAGACCTTGGCGTGGCCGTCGGAGACACCATCACCATGGAGTTCCCCCTCACCGGAGTCGAACAGGTGGAGGTCGATGGCACTTTCACCAGCGAGGGCCTCTCCGCCTACCTCATCGAAAACACCTTCTTCGAAGAGCGCTTCTCGACCAAGCTCAACTTCATGGTCTTCGTCAACATCACAGATGGCGTCGATGTTGAAGCCGGTCGCGCCGCCGTTGATGCCGTTCTCGCCGACTTCCCCAACGTCACATTGCGAAACCAGGCCGAGTTCATCGAGAGCCAGAAGGCGACAGTAGACGTACTCCTTGTCGTCATCAATGCGCTTCTGCTGCTGGCGATCCTCATCGCCCTGCTCGGCATCGCCAACACCCTGGCTCTGTCCATCTTCGAGAGGAAACGAGAACTCGGCCTGCTGCGGGCGGTCGGGATGACGCGTCGTCAGGTGCGACGGATGATCCGCTGGGAGGCAGTGATCACCGCGCTGTACGGCGCCTTGCTCGGCCTCGTGCTGGGTATCGCCTTGGGATGGGCGGTGGTGACGGCGCTGGAGAGCGAGGGCCTCACCTTTGGGTTCCCGTTCCAGCTGCTCATCACATACGTGATCGCGGCCGCCATCGGTGGAGTCGTTGCCTCGATCTGGCCAAGCTTCCGCGGGGCCAAGACGGACATGCTCGAAGCTATCTCGTATCAATAGCCGGCCGTCTCGAGGAGGCCGGTCGCGATAGGGTCCCTCGATGAACGAGGCCACCCAGAAGGTGCAGCGCACCTACCTGCTGTTGATTCTGCTGTCGACCCTGTCGGCTTCATTCATCTGGGGAGTCAACACGCTGTTCCTCCTCGATGCCGGACTCAACAACACCGAGGCCTTCGCAGCTAACGCTTTCTTTACCGCCGGCCAGGTGATCTTCGAAGTGCCGACGGGTGTCATCGCCGACACGTGGGGACGGCGGGCTTCGTATCTCTTAGGAGCGGGAACGCTGCTGGCCTCAACGCTTCTGTATCTCCTCATGTGGCAGATAGAGGCCGGGTTCTTGGGCTGGGCTGTCTCCTCTGTGCTGATCGGCCTCGGCTTCACGTTCTTCTCAGGAGCCGTTGAAGCCTGGCTGGTGGATTGCCTCAACTACACAGGATTCGACGGTGACCTCGAATCTGTCTTCGGCAAGGGCCAAAGCGTTGCCGGCTTCGCCATGCTCACCGGCTCCGTCGCCGGCGGCGCGGTCGCCCAGCTAACCAACCTCGGCGTCCCCTACATCATGCGGGCAGCCATGCTCGGGTTCACGCTCGTCGTGGCATGGCTGTTGATGCACGACCTCGGCTTTACCCCGGAGCGCAGCGCCGGGCCGATCAAAGAGGTGAAGCGCGTCCTCAAGGCCTCGGTAGACGGCGGTTTGCGCAACCCGCCCGTCAGGTGGTTGATGCTGGCGGCACCGTTCTCGGCGGGCGTCGGCATCTACGCCTTCTACGCCATGCAGCCCTATCTCCTCGAGCTTTACGGAGACGAGGAGGCCTACTTCGTCGCCGGTCTCGCCGCCGCCATCATCGCAGGAGCTCAGATCGTTGGCGGGTTCATGGTGCCGGTGGTGCGCAGATTGTTCGCCAAACGGACAGATGTTCTCATCTTCACCGCCGCGATCAGCGCAGTGGTTCTCCTGCTCATCGGCCTCGTCGACAACTTCTACGCGGCCATCGCGCTGCTCGTGATTTGGGCCCTGGCGTTCGCGGCGTCGATGCCCATGCGTCAGGCATACCTGAATGGCCTCATCGAGTCGGAGCACCGAGCGACCGTGCTGTCGTTCGATGCCCTCATGTCCTCCGCTGGCGGAGTGGTAACTCAGCCCGCACTGGGCCGCGTCGCTGATGTCAACGGCTACGGCACCTCCTACGTCGTGAGTGCTGCCATTCAGGTGGCGGCCGTTCCCTTCATCTACCTGGCACGCAGAGAGGCCGCCGAGTCCGACCCCATCGGGGCTTCCGTCTGATGTGCGGGCGATTTGTCCTCAGCCAGCGGGCTTCGGTGTACGCAGACTGGTTCGGGGCCGGCGTCATCAAGACCGAGGAGCTGGCGCCCAACTACAACGTCGCCCCAACTGACCTCGTGTACGCCGTCGCCGAGCACCACGAGGACCGCCAGCTCGGCTCGTTTCGCTGGGGTTTGGTTCCGTGGTTCTCCAAGGATCGCAAAACGGCCGCCCGCCACATAAATGCCAGAGTGGAGACCGTGGCCACCAAGCCATCCTTCAGGGATTCCTTCACGACAAAGCGCTGCCTCGTCCCCGCCGACGGCTTCTACGAGTGGCAGCGGATGGACAAAGGAAAGCTCCCCCACTACATCCACTCGACGGACGGCGACCCACTGGCCTTCGCCGGCCTGTGGGCCAGCTGGAAGGATCCCGAGACCGAGGAGCGGTTCAAGACCTGCACCATCCTCACCGGCGAGCCGACTGAGCTGGTCAAACCGATCCACGACAGGATGCCGGTCATGATCGATCGGTCGCTGTGGGATGCCTGGCTGAGCCCCTCAGACGACGTCGAGGAGCTGCTGGAACTATTGCGATCGCGGAAACCTGTCAAGGTTGCGCTGCACCCTGTCTCCTCTTTGGTGAACAGCGTCAAGAACAACCTCCCCGAGCTCATCGAGCCGCTGCACTAGGGGCTGTCGAGGAACCGCAGTGGCAGTGCAGCGACCACCGCCATCGCTGCGGCCGCCACTCCCCCGAAGATGACGGCTTCCATCACCGCGCCTCCTGTTGGCAACAGGGATGGACCTCGCAACTTGTCAGCCCAAGCCAGAATCCCGGTGGCCACCCCAACGTTGAGACTCGCCCCAGCGAAGGTGGCGAACGCCTGCACGGGGTTCAACTGCTGCGAGACCCGAGCTCGATGGCCGATGGGGAAGGCGCCGGCAACGAGGATCGGGGCCAGGTGGTAGGTGAGGTCGGGGTTCATCCAGGCGAGCACAACCCACAACGCAGCCAGCAAGCCCGAGAGGTTGGCAATCCCGAACGGGGTTCTTGACGACTTCTCCATGTCGCCAAGCTAATGGTGCGATCTCACTCGAAGGGTGGCGCTCCCTGCAGCAACCATCGTGAGCGACGCCAGCCGGTGACCTGAGCCAGCACCACAATGATGGTCGAAGCGACTGCAACGAAGGTCGGCCAGACGTACCACACCGCGACAACGGCGACCACGCCGAGACTGATCTCGAGGGCGAGCCGCAGCGGTCCGGACACGGCCACCACGACCTGATTCTTATCGCCGGGCACAGAGAAGACAGACGGCAGTGCCATCAACACGACGAGGGCCAGCGCTCCGGCCCAAACGCCGAGCCATCTACCCGCTGCCCACGGCCCGGCGACCCAGGCCATGAGCTCGACCAGAAAACGAAGCCCACCGGACAACAGCGTGTCGAGCGGGTTGGGTCCGAGATCGGTCATGGCGTCAAGCTAACCGCGCCAGGCTGCGGCTAGGCGACCCAGTCGAGCCAGGCGCCGTGGTGATGAACTCGGGCAAGGGTGGTACGCCGGATGCCATCGGCCTGCGCTTGGCCACCACGAAACTCGAGGTGGTCGTCAGATCCAACCCAATCCACGGCGAGGGCGAAGTAGAGCGGCGACTCGGGACGGGCGACCTCGGCGAAGCTACGGAAGTAACTAGCAGCCGGGTGGCTGTCAGCCACAGAGCGAGCGAACGAGCGGCGTTGGGTTAACCGCAGCGCCACTGCCGGGATGCAGTTCGAAGTGCAGGTGGGGAGCGGAGTAGGCGGCGTTCCCCGTGCTGCCGACCGTTCCCACCTGCTGGCCGACCGAGACGGCAACGCCCTTGGCTATACCTGACGCGTAGGCATCCATGTGGGCGTAGTAATAGACGTCTCCGCTGTCGCCCTTGAGGTACAGCGTGATTCCGCCCAAGGAACTACTGGACGCGCGGAGGATCGATCCGGTTTCGATGGCGACAAGGGGCGTTCCTCGGGCCGACATCATGTCAACGCCCTTGTGACTGCGGCCGCCCGACCGCGGTGCCCCCCAGGTGTCCGTGAAGCTGGTCGCCCCATCGACTGGACAGGCCATACCGCTGCCGCTCGGCGGAACGGTCGTCGTGGTGGTGTCGCCACCAACGGTTGTTGTCGTTTCGCCGGTTGTCGTCGTCGTCTCAGCCGCGACGGTCGTGGAGGTGGCGGCGGCAGCAGCTGCGGCGGCTGCGGCTGCGGCTTCTTCGGCGGCGGCCTTGGCAGCGGCTGCTTCGGCTGCGGCGCGGCGGGCAGCCTCTTCGCGGGCTCGGCGCGCCGCCTCCTGCGCTTCCCACTCAGCAACGACGGAGCGGTAGGCCGTGTCCGCTGCTGACAACTCGGAACCGATCTGCTCTGCGAGGAGATCGAGTTCGGACCTAACAGCCTCTTGCTCGCTCAATGCATCACCCAGGCGCTTCTGCTGTGCAGCGAAGCTCGCCTCGATGGCGAGCAGTCGATTGACCGTGGTTCGTTCGGCGTCGGCGAGCGCCCCCACGTAGGCGAGGCGTGCTGGGAGCTGTTCGGTATCCGACGCCAACATGTCGGTCACCTCCGTGCTGCCTGCAGACATGTAGAGCTCGACAACGAGACTGATGCTGTCCTGGCGTGCCGCAGCCGCTTCGCGCTCTGAGCTGGCGATCGCAAGCGCAAGCCGCTCCAGCTCGTCCTCGAGGGCCAGCTCCTGCTGCACGGCGGATTCGTAGAGAACGGCGACATCTTCGAGGGCGGCAGTCGCCTCGCGCAGTTCCTGGCGGGCGCGCTCGACGTCGGCAGGAGTGACCTCGGCGGCCAGCGGCGCCGAAACGAGTATCGCAACTATCAGGATCGTGATCAGGGGAGCGATCCGACGCATCGAGGCGGCCTCCTCTGGTCGTCGTGGCCTGTCCTACCTTGCGGCGTTGGCCAAAGGTACCACTCAGCGGCACCTTGCCCGAAGGAGACGACCACCTAGATATCGACGATGTTGCCCTTGGCCCGCAATCGGCGAACCCCGTAGACGCGGAGGCGTTCTCGCACCGCAGGCACCATCAAGAGGAATCCGACGATGTCGGTGAGGAAGCCCGGCGTAAGCAGCAGCGCACCGCCAAAGAGCACCATGGCGCCGTGCGCTAGCTCGACCGCGGGGAACTGACCAGCCCTGACCGCGGTGGTGGTTCGCCGAAAGACGGAAGCTCCTTGATGCTTGACGAGGTACGCACCCAGCGCCGCTGTTGCCAGCACGATTCCGATAGTCGGGCCCAGCCCTATGCGACCACCGATGGTGATGAACAAGAAGATCTCGGCAACCGGCACCGCAACGAACGCCAGGAAGAGATAGGGCATCACGAGAGATTACCTGCGGGCGTCTCCTCCCCTCTAAGGGGAGGTGGCCGAGCGAAGCGAGGTCGGAGGGGGCTTCCGTCTCCTCCCCTCTAGGGGGAGGTGGCCGAGCGAAGCGAGGTCGGAGGGGGCTTCCGTCTCCTCCCCTCTAGGGGGAGGTGGCCGAGCGAAGCGAGGTCGGAGGGGGCTTCCTGTCTGCAGCTGCAGCGACATGTTGGAACACCCGCCCGCGAGGAGGCCCTCTCCCCGACTTCGCCGGCCCTCCCATGGAGGGAGAAGCACGAGAGCCACTCCCGAGCGTCAGCGGCCGGAGGAGGAGGACCGCCTTTGGCAGCGTCGGCTCCTTACCGGCCCTACTCGGGCCGGTCGTCGCCTCAGCAGTACCGGCCTGCGGCCAGTTCTCCCTGGTAGGTAATCTCTGTTGGTGGCTGACCGATTCCCCAAAGTGGACGACCTGGCTGCGCGGCTGGCTTTGCCAGGACCGCTCGCGGTTGAAGTGGCGCGTCAGGCGATCGCTGAAGCGCGGGAGAGCGGAGAAGAGGCCACTGAGATCGCGGACAGGATCGCCGGCAGCGTGTTGGCCGGATCGGCGGCGCCAATGCTCAACGCCTCGGGGGTCCTGCTGCACACCAACCTCGGTCGCGCCCCGTGGCCTGAGGCGGCGGCATCGACGGCAGCTCAAGTCGCCCTCGGCTACAGCAACCTCGAGTTCGACCCCACGAAGGGCTCGCGCAGCAAGCGCGGCGCCTACGCCGGACAGCTGGCGGCAGCCCTCACCGGCGCCGAGCAGGGCATAGTCGTCAACAACAACGCCGCGGCACTGTCGCTGGCCCTCGCTGCCATCGCCGGAGGTGGCACGGTCGCCGTTTCCAGGGGAGAGCTGATAGAGATCGGTGGATCCTTCCGACTGCCCGACGTGATGACGGCAGTTGGCTGCCGCTTGCTCGAGGTGGGAACCACCAACAGGACGAGGCCGGGAGACTTCGAGTCGGTGGCCCCAAGCGCGGCGATGCTGCTCAAGGTTCATCCGGCGAACTATCGCGTCGAAGGATTCACGGAAGCAGTCGACTATCGCCAGATGGCTGAGATCGCCTCCGCCAATAGCGTTCCCTTTGTTGCCGATGTCGGCAGTGGACTCCTGGACGCGAGGACACCCTGGCTGCAGGGACCGCCCCCAGCGTGGCTGGAAGGAGAGGCCGCGGCGCGCCAAACCCTCGAGGCAGGAGCCAACGTCGTGCTCTTCTCTGGGGACAAGCTGCTCGGGGGGCCGCAAGCAGGGATCGCCGTTGGAGATCGCAGCCTTATCTCGGCCATGGGCCGCCACCCACTGGCGAGAGCATTCCGATGCGACGGGCCCACCCTGGCGGCAGTTGAGGCGACCCTTGAGATGTACGCCGCGGGCAAGGCGGGCGACATTCCCTTCTGGGCGATGGCCACGCTCGACAACGAGGGATTGACCCTTCGGTGTCGGGAGGTGATCGACACATCCGGCGTGCCGGCGAACATCATCGACGGCCAGTCGGTGCCGGGCGCCGGCTCGGTGCCTGGAGCCGGCATCCCTGGGCCGCTGATCTCGGTCGACGGCAAGGCCGACCGCTGGAACGCTCTATTGAGCGGTCGCCCCCCAGTCCTCGCCCGGCGACAGGACGATGATCTCCTCATTGATCTGAGAGCCATCGCCCCCGAAGACGACAAGCTGGTGGCTGCCGCTCTCGCCGACGCATGCCGGTAATCGGCACTGCCGGTCATGTCGACCACGGCAAGTCGACCCTGATCCAGGCTCTCACCGGCAGAGACCCCGATCGCCTCGAGGAGGAGAAGCGACGCGGTCTCACGATCGATCTCGGATTCGCCTGGACCGAACTCGAGGACGGAACGCCCCTCGGCTTCGTTGACGTTCCCGGCCACGAGAAGTTCATCAAGAACATGCTGGCCGGAATCGATGCCGTGCAGGGGGTCCTCTTCGTCGTCGCAGCAGACGAAGGGTGGATGCCCCAGTCGGAAGAGCACTTATCGATCATCGACCTCCTCGACCATCGCCGTGCAGTGATCGCGCTGTCCCGCCGCGACCTCGTCGATGACGAGACCGCCGGCTTGGCTCGGCTGGAGGTCGAGGAGGCGGTCAGGGGAACCTCAATCGAGAGCGCGCCGATCGTCGAGGTGTCGCCGCCGACCGGTCTCGGCATCAAGGAGCTCCGCCACCAGTTGCGGTTGATGGTCAACAACGTCGACTCCCCCAAAGGGCGTACCCGAATGTGGGTCGATCGCAGCTTCACCATCGCTGGATCCGGCACCGTCGTGACCGGGACGCTGGCTGGTGGAGACATCGGCGCCGGCGAGGAGTTGAGCATCTGGCCGGGACCCCTCAATGCTCGGGTCCGGGCGCTGCAAAGCCATGAACAGGCGGTCGACGTCGCCCATCCTGGGAGCCGGACCGCCATCAACATCGGTGGTATCGAGGCGACCGCCATCGGGCGGGGTTCGATGGTCGGAAAACCCAACGAGTGGCAACCGACAGACGTCTTCCTTGCCGACGTCAAGCCGGCGCGAGGACAAGAGGAGGCGCTCGCCGATCGGGGGGCCTACCACCTCCACGCCGGCAGCGGCGCCTGGCCCATGAAGCTGCGTCTTGTTGGCGATAACGCTGCAATCGTGCGCGTCAGCCAGGCTGTGCCGCTGGCGATGGGTGACCGCTTCATCCTGCGCGACGTCGGTCGACGGGCGGTCGTCGGCGGTGGCAGGGTCCTCGATCCTGCGCCGGCGAAACGAAGGCCAAGTCCCGCGGTCATCGAGGCGTTGCGGTCCAGCCTCGATGGTTCTGGCGCGGACAGAGCGAACGCTCTCGTCGAGATTCGGGGACGGGCTTCGGTCGCCGCCGTGATCGCCCATACCGGAAACCCGCCCGTGGGATTCACAACCGTCGGAGACTCCGTGTTCTCGGACTCCGAGGTGGCAGGCGTCCGGGGACAAGCGACCGAGCTGGTGCAGAGCTTCCACACTGACAACCCGCTCCGTCCTGGAATGCCAGGAGCGAGCCTCTCCGAGCGCCTGGGCGTCAGCGCCGAGGAGCTAGCCGTCCTGGTCGGAGATGACCTTGTCATCGACGCGAGCTTCGTACGAGCGGCCGACTTCCAGGGCCAGCTCGACTCGGGACAACGAGCGGCCCACGACGACGTCCGCAGGGCGTTGCTGGAATCAGGGCTGGCCGTCCCCAGGGCGTCGCAACTGAGCATTGATGTTGAATTGCGACATGCTCTCGAACGCAATGGAGACCTGATACGAATCGACGAGGATCTCGTCTATCTCCCCGAACAGATAGAGAAGATCAAAACACTGTTGAAGAGCCTTAGCGGCGGATTCACTGTCGCCGACTTTCGAGATGCCTGCGGCATCAGCCGGCGCCACGCAGTCCCACTTCTGGAGTGGCTTGACCGGGACGGAGTAACTGAGAGAGACGGCGACTTGCGCCGGCTGCGGGGTTAGCTCTTGCTGGCGAGAACCTGGCGGCGCTCGACCTCGGTGAGACCGCCCCAGATGCCATAAGGCTCGCGAATGGCGACGGCGTAGTCGCGGCACTCGCCCTGTACCCGGCATACCGAGCAGATGGCCTTCGCCTTCATCTCGCGGTTCTCGCGCTCGTCCTTGCGTTCAACGGTGCTAGGAGGGAAGAACAGGTGGGAATGATTGCCTCGACATAGGCCGTCGACCTGCCATTCCCTATCGATCGCGTCCATCGTCACAGCTAGGCCCTCCTCCTCTCCAGGAGAAAGGAAAGTAGTAATCGATTTCCCACTTCTCCAGGGAAAATATGGGTGGCGTTAAGGACTGTCGACCGGCTGCACCTCGAGCTGGATGCCAGAAACCGCAACGATCTCGACGGCGTCTCCAGCCGCGATGCCGGAGGCCCGGGCCGCCGTTGCCGTCCACTGGGCACCATCGACCAGAACCGGCCCAACCGGAGAGATGGCCTCAACCGCCGTTCCGATCCGACCCACCAGGTGCTCGCGACCGATGGTCCTCGTGCCGAATCGAGATCGGACCACCGCCGTCATACCGATTCCAAAGAAGAGAGCGGTCCCGATGACGACGAGGATCACCACCCACCAGATCGGGGAGATCTGGGGGGAAGCATCGGTGAACCACATGCCACCCGCCCACAGCAGACCAGTACCCACGACCGATGCCAACCCAAGAGCGTTCCGTTGGAAGTCGACGACGTACAGGAACAGCCCAACCAGCGTCGCCGCCACCGCCCACCATCGAAGCGGTAGTTCAGACATTCCGTAGCCGGCGATGAAGAGCGAGGCGATGGCGACAGCGGCCATGAGACCGGTCCCCGCCGCGTAGAACTCGAACGCAGCCAGAGTCAGTCCGGCGACGAGGAAGAAGAAAGCGGCCTCAGGACGGATGCCGAGACGCAGGGTCTTGCCCCACAGACCCACCTCGGTGAACCGGATCTGCGACGTTGGCCTCAACACCTCGTTGCCAGCGTCGTCGGTGATCGTCTCGGCGGTGTCCAGAGTCATGGCCTGATCTCCGATGCTGAACTCCATGCCATCGAGGGCAGTGACCAGCTGGCCGAGAGAGGGCACAACGAGATCGATCAGCTCGTCGGGTTCCACGACCTTGTAGCGATCGTTGGGCGAAGGACCGTCGAAGTTGGAATCCGCGGAGCGATCGCCGGCCACTGTTGGAAGGAGATAGCCGACCTTGACCCCTGGTGCCGCCGTTCCCAGGCTGGCGGCCAACAACAACTGTCCGGCGCCGCCCTGTGCCACCGCGGGATCTGGACCCACCCACACCACTACGGGGACCGGGGGATCGGCGACAAGCTGAAGGAGGTCCACGATGTCGCCAGAAACGGCGCCTGGTGAGTTCAGCTGAATGATGATGACCTGGGCGTCACTGCCCTCAATCGTGTCCATCAGGAAGTCGATGGCCACCGAGTCCAGTGGACCGGCTACCTCGGCCACGACAACTTGGCTTGACTCCTCCTGAGCCACGGCCGGGGTGGCAGCGACAAGAGCGGTGACGAAGATGAACAGCAGGAGGCGCTTCACGCGGCGCATGCTATGGCATGCGGTGACACCGGATGCATGCCGCCAATACAATCTCTGACGATGAAGGCTCTACTCGTCTGCGACACCGATTGGGTGCGCTCCGATGTCCACTCCGCACTGATCGAACCAGGAACGATCCTCCTGGATGAAGACGATCCGGCAGCAGCTGCCGGTCGCGCCACAACGGAGGAGGTCGATGTCGTTGTCGCCGACCTCCAGGTCGGGTCGATGGGTGGTATGGCCATCACCAGGTCCATGAAGGAGGCCGCTTCGGTGAACGGTGATCCCGCTGTGCCGGTGGTCATGCTGTTGGATCGCAACGCCGACGCGTTCCTCGCCAAGCGGGCAGGCGCAGCAGCCTGGGTTCGAAAGCCTTTCACAGCCTTCGAACTGAGGGCAGCGGTTGCACAGGCCCTCGATGCCCCATGACCCAAGAGGACGAGCCTCCTCCTAGGAGCTCATCGTGAGCGCCCTGCATATCGGCTACCTCGCCGTGCTCGGTGTCTTCATCGTGGCATCTGGATTCTTCTCCGGCTCAGAGACGGCGATCATCGGGATCCCTCGCGAGCGAGTCCGTCAGCTCGGAGACACCGAGAGAGGTAGGCGTCTCGGTGAACTGGTCGCCGACTACGACTCGACGCTGTCGACTCTGCTGATCGCGAACAACTTCGTCAACATCGTCATCGCCACCCTGGCTGCTGTGCTGTTCATAGATCTCCTCGGCGAGAGCTGGGGACCATGGCTGTCGACGCTGGCGGTGACGGCCGTGATCCTCGTGATCGGGGAGATTACGCCCAAGAGCCTCGCTGCTCGCTATCCCGAGCGTTACAGCCTGACCGTTGCGCCGACGATCCACCGCTTACGAGTCGTGCTGCGACCGCTGGCGCGGATCTTCCAGGCGATCGCTAGGGGAGTATTCCGTTTGCTGAGGATTCCCCTGAACGATGCACCAGTCGTCACCGAGGATGACATCCGCGCCATGGCCGAACTCGGAGAGGAGGGGGGCGAGATCGAGGCCATGGAGCGAGAGATCATCCACTCGCTCTTCGAGCTCGCAGACCGCAGTGTCCGCGAAGTCATGACACCGCGACGCGAGGTCGTGACGCTGTCTGCCCCGGTGACGATGGACAGCATTCGGGAGGCGGTTACCAAGACCGCTCACGCTCGATTCCCGGTGATCGATGGCGGCCTCGACGAGCTGGTGGGCATCCTCTATGTCAAGGACGTCATCCGCACCAGCTTTGACCCATCTTCGGGTGACATCTCTTCCGTCATCCGCGAGCCGATCTACGTTCCCGAGTCGAAGTCCATTCTCGAGCTGCTGCGTGAGATGAGAGAGCGCCGCTGGGGCTTTGCCGTGGTCACCGACGAGCACGGTGGCGTCGAGGGCATAGTCACCGTCAAGGACCTGATCGCCGAGCTCACCGGTGAGCTCCAGGATGAGTACGACCCGGGCTCCCCCGCCGTCGTGCAGGTGGCGCAGCGTCGTTGGCTGGTCGACGGCAGGCTCCCGCTCGAAGACCTGGCAGAGGCCATCGGAGTCGCCTTCCCCGATGGCGAGTACTCGACCGTCGGAGGCCTCTTCCTCGACGTTGCGGGACGGATCCCCGAGGTCGCAGACAGCATCAACATGGACGGCACGGAGCTGACGGTGCTCCGTATGGACCGCCACCGCATCGACCGCCTCCGGGTCGACGTGTCCCTCCGACCCGACAACGGATAGGATTCCCTCAATCGGGACGTGGCGCAGCTTGGTAGCGCGCATCGTTCGGGACGATGAGGTCGCCGGTTCGAATCCGGCCGTCCCGACTAGAACGAGGCCCGCCGCAAGGCGGGCCTCGGTTCGCGCTGGGGATGCAACGAAGGCAACACACACCGAACCTGTTGGGATGCCCGGCTGCGCCGGAGGCTCGCCTCGTCTCGAGCCCTACCCAGACTCGACCTCGTCTCGAAGGTGTCGGCCTGCGGCCGACGCTCCTTGCTAGGTCGCCGGTTCGAATCCGGCCGTCCCGACTAGAACGAGGCCCGCCGCAAGGCGGGCCTCGGTTCGCGCTGGGGATGCAACGAAGGCAACACACACGGAACCTGTTGGGATGCCCGGCTGCGCCGGAGGCTCGCCTCGTCTCGAGCCCTACCCAGACTCGACCTCGTTTCGAAGGTGTCGGCCTGCGGCCGACGCTCCTTGCTAGGTCGCCGGTTCGAATCCGGCCGTCCCGACTAGTGAACAACCCGCCCATAGAAGCGGGTTGTTCACGTGTTACCCCCCAAGGAGCGGAGGTGGCCTCCCCCTTCAGGGGGAGACAGTCCGACCAGGTCCGAGCAAGGTTTCCTCCCTCTAGGGGGAGGTGGCCGAGCGCAGCGAGGTCGGAGGGGGCTTCCTGTTTACAGCTCTGACGACATGTCGAAACACGCGCCCGAGAGGAAGCCCCACTCCCCGGCTTCGCCGGAACCCCCCTATGGGGAGAGAGACAGACAGCTTTGCCGTCACTTTCTGTGTACGCCTCGTACCGTTTACGGGTGATTCCGGAAACGGCTCCAGATCGACCGCTGACAACACTCGTGAGGTTGCAGGCTGCCGCCGGGGTCATCGCGTTCGCCGCCGCCGTCGCCGGGGTGTTCCTGGCAGGCGACGACGGGTCACCGACATGGCTCGGCCTCATCATCGTCGTGGGAGTCGGGTTCATCTCGGCATTCGCCGTCAGGTGGTATCGGCAACGCCCGATCGAGGTCGGGCACTTCGATGTCTACCGCCAGACGGTCGTGGTTCGGCTCCTCATCGCTCTCGACGCCAGCGTTGTCGGTGCCGTGATGTCGATCGTCGGAGAAAGCCCGTGGCCCGCAGTCGTGGGCGGAATGATCTCGATCATGGTGTTGGCGCTGGCGCCGGTGTCGGCGGAGGACTACGACCGGCACCAGAGGATCTTCATCGAGGAGAGCGAACCGCCTCCCGAGGAAGTGTGGAACACCGCTGACCCCGACGCAGCCGCACCCTGGGACGTGCTCGAAGAAGGCCACGGCCACGGGATGAAGGGCTGAGTAACCAGCTTTGGGCCCTGGGTGGGAGTGCGTTGCTCTAAAGCAACGCTTGTGCGATCTGAACGGCGTTCAAAGCGGCGCCCTTACGCAGGTTGTCCCCAACAACCCACACGTTGAGGCCGCCCGGCTCGCCAATGGTGGGGCGAAGCCGACCGGCGAGGACCTCGTCGCGACCGGCACTGTCGAGAGCTGTCGGGGTTTCGTCGGCCCACAGTTCCAACCCGGGTGCGGCCTCCAGGACTGCCGCCGCTTCCTCTAGGTCGACCGCCTGCGCAAAGCGCATGGTGGCGGCGATGCCGTGGCCGGCGATCACGGGGACCCGGACACAGGTCGGCTCGACAGAGAGGCCGTCGATGTCCAAGATCTTGCGGCTCTCGTATACCAGCTTCCACTCCTCGTCGGTGTACCCCTGTTCGCCAAGGCTGCCGGCGAAAGGCAGCACGTTCCAGGCGATAGGTCGCGTGTAGACCTCGCTCCCGGGGTCGATCCACTCGCCACTAACTAGAGCATCAGGATCCTTGCCGAGAGCTTCGTTCTGGCGCACGAGCTCGGCAGTGCCTTGGTGTCCCGAGCCCGAAACCGCCTGGTACGACGAAACCACCATGGAGGTGAGCCCGAAAGCGCTGTGAAGCGGTCCCGCCGCCATCATCACGTTCATCGTCGTGCAGTTGGGATTGGCGATGATGTTGCTGTGACCAGCGATGGCGTGATCGTTGACATCGACGACGACCAACGGCACGTCGTCACGCATCCGGAATGCAGATGAGTTGTCGACCACGACGACGCCGGCCTCGGCGAAGCGCGGGGCATGGGCTCGTGACCTGTCACCTCCCGCCGAGTACAGGGCGATGTCGAGGCCTGACGGATCCGCCTGGTCGAGATCCTCAATCGTGACCGTCCCCCACTTGGTGTCGACCTCGGCCCCGGCGGAGCGGCTCGAAGCCATCAGGCGCAACGAGGTGACGGGGAAGTCTCTCTGCTCGAGGATCGAGACCATGGTGCGGCCAACGGCTCCTGTAGCCCCGACGATGGCGATGGCGCTCATGTTGGTGTCGGAGGATCGAACTCGGTGTGGAGAGCGGCAACCGCTTCGAGGATGCGTCCGCCCTTTACGACGCACGAGATGCGAATATCCGAGGTGCTGATCATCTCGATGTTGACGCCGTTGTCGGACAGAGTCGAGAACATTCTCGCCGCCACACTGGGGTCCGACTGCATGCCTGCGCCAACGATAGAAACGCGAGCGATATCGGTCTCCAGGTCGACGCCTTTGGCGTCCATCTCGGCGGCGGCGCCGCGGGAAGCCTCGAGGGCTGCATCGGCGCTGGCTTTGGGGATCGTGAAGCTGATGTCGGTGATGCCGTCGGTCGAAACGTTCTGAACGATCATGTCGGCCCCGATGCCATCCTTGGCCAACCGGCTGAACAGTGAGGCGGCGACGCCCGGGCTATCGGGGACACCATGGACCGTGATCTTGGCCTCACCGTCGTTGTGGGAAACGCCTCGGACGATCGCTTCTTCCAAAGTCTCCTCCTTGACCCAGGTTCCCGGCTCGTCGTGGAACGAGGACCTGACATGAATCGGTATCCCGAAACGCCTACCAACCTCGACCGACCTCGCCATGAGAACCGTAGCGCCGGAGGCTGCCAGCTCGAGCATCTCGTCGTATGAGACTTCCTCGAGTTTGCGGGCATCGGGGACGACACGGGGATCAGCGGTGAGCACCCCGTCCACGTCTGTGTAGATCTCACAACTCTCGGCGCCGAGGGAGGCGGCCAGAGCCACCGCGGTGGCATCGGAGCCGCCCCGGCCCAGGGTTGTTATCTCTCTGCTTTGGGGGTCGACACCCTGGAAGCCGGCAACGATGACCACCTTCCCCTCCTCAAGGCCTTGTCGCACTCGATCACCCCGGATCTCGGTGATCTTGGCGTTGCCATGAGCGGCGTCTGTGAGAATCCCCGCTTGCGACCCGGTAAGGCTCATGGCCTCTATGCCCCTGTCTCTGATGGCCATAGCGGTCAGCGCCATCGCGATGCGCTCGCCCGCCGTGAGGAGCATGTCCATCTCGCGGGGGTGCAATCCATCGGACACGCCGCCCGCCAACGCTACGAGATCGTCTGTGGTGTGGCCCATGGCCGAGACGACGACCACGACCTGATCGCCTCGTTCGCGGGCGGTTGCGACACGCGTAGCGACAGCGCGAACTCGGTCGGCATCAGCCAGGGAGGTGCCGCCGTACTTCTGCACGACGAGGGACATGGAATAAGTCTATCGGTGACACCCTCAGCTACTGGGTAGACGGCGACCCCTTCCTAGTATCTCCGACGGTGCCTACTGATAAACGCCAACGACAGCGAGAGAACGCCCAACAGGCGCGTCAGCTTCGCCAGAAGGGGGCGAAGCGCGCCAAGTTGCGGAGTAACGCCATTCGCTTCGGCGGAGTGGCGTTAGCCGTGATCGCGGTCGGCTTCCTGCTGTCCCGAGGCGGAACCGACGCCACCCCCACGACAACAATTGCCGAGGTTGCGGCAACGACGACGCCGGTCACCGAAGCAACAACGACCCCAACGACGGAAGTCGCTACTACAGAGGATGTGCCCATGGGAGACCCGATAGCCAGCCCCGCCTACGAATCCTTCAGAAACCTCCCAGTGGTCTGTGGCGGTGAGGCGCCGGCACCGGCGACTTCCATGACCTTCTCGGGTCCCGAGGACCAAGGGATCGACCCCGATGGTGAGATAAGAGCGCACATCATGACCTCGTGCGGCGAGATCGTGGTTCGGCTCGACCCCGCCGCCGCCCCCAACACCGTTAACTCATTCGCGTTCCTGGCCCGCCAGGGCTTCTACGACGGCACGGTCTCGCATCGCATCATCCCCGGCTTCATGTACCAGGCCGGTGACCCGACGGCCAGCGGCAGCGGCGGACCCGGCTATCAGTACCAAGACGAGCTCCCGCCGGCCGACTTCACCTACACCCGTGGCACACTCGCCATGGCCAACGCCGGGCCCAACACCAACGGCAGCCAGTTCTTCATCATGTTCAAGGACACCACCCTGCCGCCGAACTACACCGTCTTCGGCCAAGTCGAGAGTGGTCTCGATGTGTTGGACAAGATCGAGGCGGTTCCCGTGGCCGGCGACCGTCCAACGGAGAGCCTCTACATCAGCACCATCCGCATCGCGGGCTGAGGCTGATGCGGTTGCTCGGATGAGCCATTAGTGGCCGTCGACCTACATCTCCATTCAACGGCCTCCGATGGCGGAGACTCCCCTGCCGACGTTGTCAGGAAGGCAGCAATTGCGGGCCTGACCACCATCGCCCTCACGGATCACGACAACCTCGACGGAATCCCCGAGGCCCGAGAAACGGCGTCGGAACTCGGCGTCGATCTCATCGCCGGGTCTGAGCTATCGGTTGAGTGGCCCCACGGCGCGATGCACCTGCTGGTCTACTTCCTGGAGCCAGGCGACGGGCCGCTGCAAGACCGTCTGGGGGAGCTGCAGCAGGGCCGGAAGGATCGCAACGTTCGGGTGGTCGAGGTCCTCAATAGGCTGGGCATCGAGATCTCGTACGACGAGGTCTCGATGGAAGCGCAGGGTCGCGGTATCGGACGCCCGCATATCGCCGCTGTGATGGTTCGCAAGGGTCACGTCTCCACGATTCAGGAGGCGTTCGACCAATATCTGGCGAACGGACGGCCTGCGTACCAGGAGCGACTCCGCCTCGATCTTGGCGAGACCTGCGAGTTGGCGCGAGCATCGAAGGCGGTTCCCGTCGTCGCCCATCCGCACACGACTGGAGTCAGTGCTACCGACTATGGATCTGGGTTCAGCGAGATGGCCGCGGCCGGGGTTATGGGCATCGAGGCCCACTACCCCGAGTACCTACCCGAGACCCGTCTGCACCTGGCGACGCTCGCCTCACAGCTCGGCATGGTGGCAACAGGCGGTTCCGATTACCACGGTCGGTTCCGGCCGGGCATCGCCATCGGAAATGGCAAGGGCGACCTCGTTGTGCCCGAACACGCAGCGGAGGATCTTCGCAAAGCTCAAGCCTCCTTGTAGGTCAAGCAATCGCCTCTAGCGGCCGATATGCCTCTGAGGATGCCATTTTCGCTCCATTCAGGTCTCGCGCCCGTTCCCTACTCCGAGGTGGCCAGAGGTGTCCATCTGGCGCGTGCCATAGGCGGGGCGCTGATAGCGGTCTTCGGGATCATCAGCACATTCGGCGAGGTCAACGTGTCGTCCACGACGTTGGTCCTCGCCGGCGGTGTCGTGGCCACCCACGCCGTCGCCAGGCTGCGGGACTCGACGAGCTCACCTTTCGGCACCGTATTCATGGATACCTCACTCATCGCCAGCATGGTCCTGTTCGCGGGGCAGCCGGACGTTCCCTCCGGTGCCGGTTTCGCCTACGCGCTGACAGCCGCTGCCCTCCTGTTGCCGCCGCAACGATCCGTCATCATCCTCGCCTACGCCGCTGCCTGGGCCGCCCTCATCGTTCCCTTTGCTCCGCTCGCCAACCCCGCCGTCGCAGTTGGCGCCTCGCTCACGTTCTCGACAACAACGACCATCCTGGTTCTGGCCAGCGTCCTGCTGTTACTGGCAGCGGTCGCGCTGACGTTGCTCGGTTCCCGCGCTCGCCACGAGACGGCGCTCGACCGGGAGAGAGACGCGGCAAAGCTGAAGAACGAGTTCGTGTCGATGGTCAGTCACGAGCTCCGCACTCCCCTCACCTCGATCGCCGGCTTCACCGAGACCCTCGCTCAGGATTGGCAGGAGCTCGATCACGACACCGTCGACGAGTTCCTCGGGATCATCGGTAACGAAGTGCGCAATCTCAGCCACCTCGTGGAGGACATCCTCGTTATCCCCCGCATCGAAGCAGGGCGACTCAAGCTCGACACAACGGTCTTCGAGCTACGGACGATGTGCCATGCCATCGTCGATGTCCTGGCGGTCGAGACGAACAAGGATCTCGAGGTATCTATGCCGGCGGGCATCATGGTTGAGGCCGACTTCATGCGGCTTCAGCAGGTCATTCGCAACCTGGTAGTCAACGCCATCAAGCACGGCGGGGATCAGATCCTCATCCAGGGAATCAACGAGGAAGACATGCTTCAGGCCGTCGTTTCCGACAACGGGGCGGGTATCCCAGAGGAAGACAGGGGCCGCATTTTCGAGCGCTTCGAACAAGGCTCCTCCGGGGACGCCAGAGTGGCTAGTGGAGTCGGTCTAGGACTTCCCATCGCGCGAAAGCTGATGCGCGCCATGGACGGAGACCTGTGGTTCGAGCCACGCTTTCCCACCGGTGCCAACTTCTTCTTCTCTATGAAGATGGCGGCGAGGACCGCGGCACCGAGCGAGCCTCTACTCAACAAATAGCGACTGGACGGCGTCGTCCTCGAGTGCCTCCCGCTCCGCCCACAGAGCGGTCACCCATGCCGACTGTTGCGGGGGGGGCGGCGGCGCCGCCGCGACAGCCGTCTGCTCGGCGATGATCCGAGCGATGGCGGCGACGATGGCGGCGGCCTCGTAGGGCCCGGCTCCACCGACGATCTGATACTTCATTCGGCGACCTCGATCAGTTCGATCAGCGTTCCCGCGAACGCACGCGGATGGACGAACGCGATCTTGTGACCTCCGCCGCCCCGCCGAGGTTTCACATCTATCAACTCGACCCCCTCGGATTCCAGGTGGGCCATAGCCGCCTCGATGTCCGCGACCGCGTAGGCGATGTGATGAAGCCCCTCACCACGCTTGGCGAGAAAGCGGCCGACCGGGGAGTCCTCGCTGGTCGGCTGGAGCAGCTGGATCGAGGTGCCACCCAGGGGAATCATGGCTTCCTCTACTCCCTGTGACTCGACAAGTTCGCGATACAGCGGCTCGCCGCCGTAGAGACCGACATGCCTGGCAATGGCCTCGTCAAGATCGTTGACGGCGATGCCGACGTGGTGGACGTTGTAGGCGAACACGGGCGGCCACTCTAAAGGCTCGGATAAAGTCAGGGGGGAGGCGAGGTCTATGAGCACTGTCATCACATCCATCGCCAGGACGGCCATCGGAAGGTTCGGCGGCGTATTGCAGCCACTCAACGCCGTTGAGCTGGGTGCGGCTGCCATCAGGGGCGCCATCGAGCGATCAGGCATTGCGGTCGGTGAGGTCGACGAAGTGCTCTTCGGTCACGTCATCGGCGCCGGTGTGGGCCAGATACCGAGCAGGCAGGCGGCTTCGCTGGCCGGCCTACCCATGACGGTCCCATCGACAACGATCAACAAGGTGTGCCTCTCGGGTATGACGGCGATCGCCGAGGCCGACCGTCACATTCGGCTCGGCGAATCCAAATTCGTCGTCGCCGGTGGCATGGAATCGATGAGTAACGCTCCCTACCTCTTGCCGAACACCAGGTGGGGGCAACGGTTCGGTGACGGCACCGTTGTCGACTCCATGACGCATGATGGCCTGTGGTGCAGCTTCGATCAGTGCACGATGGGTGAGTCTTCCGACCACAAGAACACCAAGCTCGGCATCGGGCGACAGGAACAGGACGATTGGTCCGCAGCAAGCCATTCCCGGGCTGCAGCAGCCACAGACGGCGGGCACTTCGCCAAGGAGATCGTCTCGGTGAAGGTGCCGCAACGCAAGTCGGACCCTCTCGAGGTGAGTGCAGATGAGGGCATCCGGCCGGACACCACAACCGAGACCCTGGCAGGCCTGCGGCCGGCGTTCAGCGGGAACGGGACCATCACGGCAGGCAATTCCTCGCAGATCTCTGACGGCGGCGCTGCGCTGGTGCTCGCCGACGCGGACGCGGCAGACGCCGCCGGACTCCCCGTGCTTGCCAAGATCGTGAGCTACGGACAGATCGGTGGCGAAGACGCCACTCTCCACGAGCGGCCAGCCGAAGCCCTGCGAGTCGCTCTCAAGCGAGCATCGATGTCCTCATCTGACCTCGACGTCGTCGAGATCAACGAGGCGTTCGCCGCCGTGGCCCTATGGTCTGCCGGGATGCTCGACCTTGGACACGACATCGTCAACCCCCACGGCGGTGCGGTGGCACTCGGACACCCGCTCGGAGCGACGGGCGCTCGCATCGTGGTGACGCTGGTCAATGCCCTTCAAGCCAGGGGCGGAGGCGTTGGTGCCGCGGCCCTATGCGGCGGCGGCGGCCAGGGCGACGCCATCATTGTGGAGGTCACATGAGCAACAGCCCTCCAGATCGAAATCTCGCCCTCGAACTTGTCCGGGTGACCGAAGCCGCCGCCATGGCGGCCGCGCAGCATCAGGGCAAAGCGAACAAGGAGGCTGTCGACCAAGCCGCCGTCGACGCCATGCGCTCCGTGCTGTCATCCGTCGACATGGACGGCATCGTCGTTATCGGCGAGGGCGAGAAGGACGAAGCGCCGATGCTCTACAACGGTGAGCGCGTCGGCAACGGTGCTCCATTGCTCATGGATGTCGCCGTCGACCCCGTTGATGGCACCCGGCTGACGGCCGAAGGTGGGCCAGGGGCGCTGGCTGTCATCGGCGCGGCCCAACGAGGGTCGATGTACGCCCCCGGGAGCCTGGTCTACATGGACAAGATCGCCGTCGGCGAGGAGGCCGCCGGCTCCATTGACCTCGATGCACCCGTCGCCGAGAACCTGAACCGAGTTGCTGCCGCCCTCGAGAAGTCTCCTTCGAATGTGACCGCGATCATCCTCGATAGGCCGCGCAACGTCGACCTCATCACAGAGGTCAGGGAGGCCGGGGCGCGCATCCGACTCATCCGTGATGGTGACATCTCGGCTGCCATCGCCACCTGTATCCCCGACTCCGGTATCGACATCCTGCTTGGCGTCGGCGGCTCACCCGAGGCGGTTACCGCCGTATGCGCCCTGGCTGCTCTTGGCGGCGAAATGCAGTGCCGACTGTGGCCCCGTGACGACTCGGAGCGGGAGTACGCCAAGGCCGAAGGACACGACCTCACCAGGGTGCTCACCAACACCGATCTCGTCAACTCCGACAACACGTTCTTCGCCGCCACCGGTGTTACCAACGGTGAGCTCCTCAACGGCGTTCGCTACAGCAGCGGCCGGGCCGAAACCCACAGCGTCGTTATGCGATCTAAGACAGGCACCGTGCGATTCATGGAGGCAACGCATCGGTTCGACCGCCTCGAGAACCTCGCCGACTACGTGACGAGCGACCACATCACTCAGTCCTAGGACTCCCCCTCAGCTCACCAAGGCCTGAAGTGCCGCGTCGTACTGCGGTCCGACCACCGACCAGTCGTAGTGCCGCACATGCTTGCCGAGCGATTCGGTCGGAGGAGCTTTGACGAGTCGCCGCAGGTGATCCACTAGCCCATCGAAGTCGTCGTACAGGACCTCGGCGTGCCGCGCCTCGGGAACGTGCCCCGGATAGGCGAGACGGTTGGGGAGCACAGGCCAGGCGCCGGCATAGATCGCCTCGACTATGGCGACGCCGAAGAACTCGTGATTGGCGGTGCTGACAACGATGTCGGCGGCCCGCAGCAGGTCTGCGTAGGCCGCAGGTTCCGCGAACCCGAAGTGAACGACTCGCCGTCCCAGCCGATCCCGGGCCGCCTCGAACTCTCCGGGGATGGTGCTGAAGGCTTCCCCGGCGAGGGCGACCCGGAAGTCGATGCCGTCATCGGCCAATGCGTCGAGCGCCCCGAAGAACTCCGCCGGGTTCTTGTCGTGTTCCCATCGCTGATTCCACAGGATGAGCGGCGGTGATGTCCTCGTGGCAACGACTGAGTCGAGTCGCCCCAGGTCAACTCCAACCGGCAGCACGGAAGAGCGAGCCCTTGTGCCATCGATAAGCGCGGAATGGCGGTAGTCAGGGAAGCGACCGAGCAGCTCCGGCAGAGCGCCGAAGAAACTCTCGAGGTGGTAGCCGGAGTTGAAGAACACACTGTCGGCGGCGGCGGCGCTCGTCCAGTTGATGACGGCGTGGGTGAGAAGCTCCTGCACCTGATGGGACGCCGGATAAGTGAGTTGGTTCTCGTGCATGAAGAGAGCCGTCGCCGGATCCCCGAGAAAGCTCCGGCTGGCACCGAGGAAGGCCGGCAAGTTGAGCATGTCTGAGGCCAGGAGCACATCTGGCCGCCCATGCCTTGCGACCACCTCGGACGCCGACTGGCTCAGCGTCACGTGGCCACCCTCCATACGCCACTTCCAGAACCTCGCATCGTGAGTAACGAGGTGCACTTCGTTGGTGCTGGCGGCGGCGAAGCCTTCGGCCCACTGCCGATGCGAGCCGCCGAAGTACGGCTCGACGAGGAGGACCCTCATGCTGCTAGCCGTCTAGTTGGCGGCGGCCGACAAGAGCCCTGCCGAGGGTCAGCTCGTCGGCGTAGTCGAGGTCACCACCAACCGGCAGACCGGAGGCGAGCCTCGTCACCATGATCTCTGCCGGCTTGAGGAGACGGGCCAGGTAGAGAGCCGTGGCGTCCCCTTCGACAGTCGGGTTGGTGGCGACGATGACTTCCTTGATCCCCTCAGTCTCGACTCGGTCGACGAGAGCCTTGACGTTGAGCTGCTCTGGCCCGATGCCCTCGATCGGCGAGATCGCCCCGCCAAGAACGTGGTATCGACCACGGAACTCCCCGGTGCGCTCGAGAACTGAAATGTCCTGCGCCCTCTCGACGACGCACACCAGCGTCACCTCGCGGCGGGTGTCCTGGCAGATCGAGCACTGCTCCTCGCCCGTCACGTTGAAACAGCGGACACACAGTCTCACCGTCTTACGCAGCTCCTCGATGGCTTCAGCCAGCCTCATGGCATCGGTCAGCTCGATGTGGAGCAGGTGGAAGGCCAAGCGTTGCGCGGACTTCTGCCCGATGCCAGGGAGCCGGGACAGCTCGTCAATGAGCTTTTGGACGGGAGGCTCGAACATCAGCCGAGAAGGTCGCCAAGGCCGAGGCTGCCAACATCGAGCCCGGCCGCGCCGTCCATCGCCGAGGCCGTTGCCTCCTGGGCCTGCTGCAAGGCCTGGTTGACGGCAGCTACGACGAGGTCGCCAACCATCTCGGGGTCCTCCGGATCCAGTATCGACGGGTCGAGCGAGACCTCGGCAAGGTTGCCTGCCCCTGTGACGATGGCCGTCACAACGCCACCGCCTGCGGTCGCCTCGAAGGTCTTACCCTCCAATTCCTCCTGAGCCTTGGCCATGTCGGCCTGCATCTGCTGCGCTTGCTCGAGTAGTTTTCGCATGTCGGGCATGCCGCCGCGGGGTGGTTTGGCCATGGGATGAGGGTAGCGGTAGCCCTGGCGACGATGGATCAGTCGTCGGCGACTACGGAGCCGCCAAGCTCCTCGAGAATGAGCCCAGTCGGGTCGTCGCCCCCCTCTGGAGCGACGGCCAGGTGCGCTTTGTCCGGCACCTTCTCGGGCAGCTCGTCGGCGATGTCGGGGGCCTGCTGGCGGTCGGCGGTCGCTTCGAACTCGAAGGTCACCGAACCACCGAGAAGCTCCACTGCAGATTCGGTAGCGACTCGTTGTAGTTCGAGGTCGGCCTTCAGCTGTTCGAGGTGAAAGGGAAGATGCGCAGGCACCCCGAGCACGATGGTGGCGGGCTCCTTCACCGCGGTCGGAGTGGTCTCTCGGAAAAGGGCATGGCGGCGCGGACCGGTGTCATCGCGAACCCTTGCCACCAGAGCAGGCCAGATGGTCTCGACCCCCTCCAGGGTCAGGCCTTCGGCTGGAGGCGCCGTCGGCAGTTCCATCGGCGCTTCGGGCGCCTTGGCGTCTCCGACGTCTGCTACGGCAGCGACCGGGGGCTTTGCCTCCTCGGACATCTCCAGCGGAGCCGAAGCCTCCACCTGCGGCGTGGGTGTGGCCGTCGGCGTAGTCGCCGCCGGGGATCGGCGCATCTTCTCCTCGACCCGGTCAAGCCGAGATGCCAACGATGCCGAGTCAAAGGCGGTCTCGGGACGGGTCAGGCGCAGCAACGCCAACTCCACAACCAGCCGTTCCTCCCGACCGTCCCGCAGCTGGGCAAGCACATCCGATAGCTGATCGATCGCTCGCAGCACGTCTCCCGAGTCGAGCATCCGCGCCGTCTGCCTCCACGTGTCAACGGTCTCAGCAGACTCGTCGACGATCTCATCGACGTTGGGGGCGTACTGCGCCAGGAAGACACCGCGGAAGAACCCAAGGGCCTCGGCAACGAAGTGGCGCAAGTCGGCGCCCTGGGATGCCAGCGTCGCCACCAACTCGAGTGCCGCCGGAGCGTCGTTCTCATCGATAGCCGCGGCCAGCCGATCGAATGCCTGGCGATCGGCGAGGCCCAGCGCCTTCGTGACCATTCCGACTTCGACCTTGCCCTCGCCAAGCGCTGCCACCTGTTCCAGCAGGCTGAGGGCGTCACGCGCAGAACCAGCTGCGTGTTCCACGATGAGGGCCGCAGCATCGTCCGTTATCGAATAGCCCTCCTTGGCTCCGATCGACTCCACATGGTTGCGCAGCACATCGCGCGAGATGGGATGGAAGTCGAAGTGCTGAGCTCGCGATCTGATGGTGTCTGGGAGCTTGTAGGGCTCCGTCGTCGCCATCACGAAGTGGACATGATCCGGCGGCTCCTCAAGGATCTTGAGAAGAGCGTTGGAGGCAGCGCGGGACAACATGTGTGCCTCGTCGAGGATGTAGACGCGCTTGGCGCCGCCCATCGAGGCAACGGTGCCCGCGTTGACCCTGATCTCGCGCACGTCCTCGACCTTGTTGTGGGATGCCGCGTCGAGCTCGATGACATCCAGAGACGAGGCGTTCGTGATGCCGACGCAGCTAACGCACTCGTTGCAGGGCTGGCCTTCTTCTGAGCGGTTCTGACAGTTGAGAGCCTTGGCCAGGATGCGGGCGGTCGTGGTCTTGCCTGTGCCGCGGGGACCCGAGAAGAGATAGGCGTGGGCGACCTTGCCGTCGACGACCTCGCGGGTCAGGGTGGTCGTGACGTGGTCCTGGCCAACGACCTCCTCGAAGGTCTGCGGTCGGTGTTTGCGATAGAGCGCTTGGTATGCCACGGGAAAGCGATGGTACCCGGCGGCCACGACCCCATTCCGAGTCGCTACGGTCGGGGCCATGAGACTCGGAATCGACCTCGACGGAGTGGTTGCCGACTTCACCGCTGGATGGGTCGATCGATACAACACCGACTTCGGCGCAGACGTCAGCGCCGCCGATGCCCAGATGTGGGATGGCCTCCACAACCTCACCCATTTCTCCGACATGAACGCCTTCTGGAGCTGGGCGAGCGGGCATGGCGGTAGCAGTGTCTTCCGCCATCTCGACACCTATCCGGGAGCCCTCGATGCGATGCGCCAGCTCTACATCGATCACGACATCATCATCATCACCACCAAACCCGACTGGGCGATACACGACACGCTGGCGTGGCTGGCCGACCACAGGGTGCCAACTCGTGAGGTCCACATGACCGAGGCCAAGTGGAAGGTCGAGTGCGACGTCTACCTCGACGACGCACCGCACCAGATCTCCGAAATCCACCGCAAGCGGCCGGAAGCCATCATGTGCCGCTTCGTCCGCCCCTGGAATGAGCCCGTCGCGGGCGTCCACGACGTCGCCGATTGGGACGATTTCATCGCCCTGGTGGAGGGGCTGTCGGCTTCTGAGCACCCTGGCTAGGGGGTAGGCTCCGCGGGCTGGCTGACCTTCAAGGAGCAAACCATGCGACTAAGCAAACTGCTGATTCTCTTCTTCGCCCTGGCCATGGTGGCCGCGGCGTGTGGCGATTCGGCTGACACAACAACAGCGGCTACCGACGCCCCGACCACGGCGGCGCCGGCTACCGACCCACCGGCTACCGACCCACCGCCGCCGGCCGTCGGCAGCCCGGAGAACCCAATAAGCGTCCTCTTCGTTCCATCTGTGGAGGCTGATGTCATCGTCACCGGCGGTGATGTAATGAAGGAAGCACTCGAGACCGCGACGGGACTCAGCTTCGAGGTGAGCGTCCCGACCTCGTACGCGGCAACCATCGAAGAGATGTGTGCCTCGCCCGAGAACACGATGGGGTTCATCCCAGGTCTCGGCTACGTGCTCGCCAGCGAGCGCTGCGGCGTTGACGTTGCTTTCAAGTCCGTGCGCTTCGGTTGGTCCGTCTACTGGGCCCAGATCCTCGTCGCACGAGACAGCGACATTGAGACCCTCGCCGACCTCGAAGGCAAGTCCTGGGCATTCCCGGACTCGGCTTCGACGTCAGGGTTCATGGTTCCCTCGCTCATGTTCTCCGAGGCAGGAATCACGCCAGGCGAGCAGGTTGAGGCAGGCGGACACCCACAAGCGGCGTTGGCTGTCTATCGAGGCGAAGCCGACTTTGCCACGACGTTCTTCAGCCCACCGCTGACGCCAGACTTCGACTGGGCCATCGGGGACGCGCCGGACATTCCCGACGACCTCATCGAGTCGTGTGCCCCCAACGAAGAGGGCAACCGTCTCTTCTGCGGACCGGAAGAGGCTCTATGGCGAGTGCTCGACGCTCGGGCCAGCGCCCGCTCCGACGCACCCGACATCGTCCAGAAGCTGAAGATCCTTGATATCTCTCCGGAGATCCCCAACGACACCTTGTCGTTCGGACCGGACTTCCCTGCTGACGTCCGCGCTCAGATAGAGGAGGCCCTTATAGCCTTCGCCGCTGAGTGCGACGACAACGATGAATGTGCCTGGAACAGCTCGATTGGTAGCCAGGACTTCTACGGATGGACTTCAATCGATCCGGCTACAGACTCGGAGTACGACAGCCTGAGGGCAATCGTCGACCTCCTTGGATTCACGCCTTCGAGCTAGAGAAGATAAGTCGAACCGGGCCGGGTGAACCCCCGGCCCGGTTCGCAGACCAGGTTCGCCGGCACCGAAAGGTGAGGATGCCCGTCCAATGTTGAAGGTCGAACACCTGACGAAGATCTACGAGGGCGGCACCCAGGCTCTCGACGACGTCAGCTTTGAAGTGCCCGACGGCCAGTTCCTGGCCATCATCGGCCTCAGCGGCTCAGGCAAATCCACCCTGCTGCGGTGTATCAACCGGCTCATTGAACCAACCGATGGCCGTATCACCTGGCATGGCGTCGACATCACGACTGCTTCCCAAGAAGACATGCGTCGCATTCGTCGACGCATCGGGATGGTCTTTCAGCACTTCAATCTCGTCCACCGCTCCAAGGTGCTCACCAATGTTCTGGCAGGCCGACTCGGCTACGTCAATCCCGCTCTGGCACTCCTCGGTCGCTTTCCCAAAGACGAAGTCGAGCGTGCTCGTGCAGCGTTGGACCGAGTGGGGCTAGCCGACAAGGCCCGTCAGCGGGCAGACGCGTTGAGCGGTGGTCAGCAACAGAGGGTCGGCGTGGCGCGGGCCCTGATGCAGAACCCGGAAATGGTGCTCGCCGATGAGCCTGTTGCCAGCCTCGATCCCGTGTTGGCGCACAGCATCATGCAGTACCTCGAACGCATCAACGACGAGGATGATGTCACCGTGCTGTGCAGCTTACATTTTCTCGATCTCGTGCATCGATATGCGGACCGCGCCATCGCGCTGAACGAGGGAAGGGTCGTCTTCGAAGGGTCTCCCGCCGAGATCGACGACGAACGCTTCAAGGCGATCTACGGGCAAGAGGCCGAGCGCGTTGGCTGAGATCGACGCGGCGCCAGACGAGACAACCGAAGCAGGTAGACCGCGTCGCAGGGGCTTCCGCCGCTCCTTGAGCCTTGTTCTGATCATCTTCGCCGGCGTGATCATCTATGCCTTCGGATACGAGGTGACCGACGTCAACCTCGACGAGATCCGCTCAGAGACCCGTCGTACCCAACTCGTGCGTGTCATCCGCGACTTGGCCCGGCCTGATCTGCTGACGTACGAACGAGTACCCACCAACACCGACGTCGAGATCCACTTGCCGTGTCCTGCTGGCGAGATCGGGGTCGGTCAGAGCACCTTGGATGGTCGACAGCTCGTTGCGGATCCGCCATGTGCCGAGCCGGGCGAACAGATCACCGTCACTGGCAGCAATTTCTCCGGCAACGCTCGGGGCACCCTCTATCAGGTACCGCCCTCCAGCGAGCTACAGCTTCGACTTGACACCTTCCAAACGGACGAGAAGGGCGCCTTCACCGTGGTTGTCGACACCAGGGAACGTCCGGACGCAGCACCACAGACGATCCGTGCTGTCACCAACGAGAACATCGGGTCCATCTTCAATCGCACCGACGTCCCAACCGGGGAGTTCGATCCTGTGACCGGCGCCGAGATCACCGTCGAGTCCCCACGCATCAGTGAGGCTGCCAAGAACACCTGGGAGCGAATTATTGAGACCGTATTTCTGGCACTGCTGGCCACCACCCTTGGCGTCTTTATCGCGGTGCCCCTCAGCTTCATGGCGGCCCGCAACCTGATGCGCGACATCTCTACTCCCGTCATCAAGCTGGCGCTGCAACTGCTGGCAATGCCGGTCGGCATCTACCTCGGTCTGCTAGCTGCACGATTAGCCCGCAACATCTCTGCCGACATCACGGACAGCACGCCCCTGACGGTGCTGGCGGTAATCGCGCTGCCGGTCGCCATGTTCATCGCGTTGCGGTGGGCGTACCCGCCGCTGGAGGAAGAACCTCCTACCTCATCCGAGGTCTCTGCCCGGAGGACTGTGACAGCCGGAGTGGCTGTTGCCGGGATACTGCTGCTCTACCTCGTCGCCGATCTCCTCACCACCTTCGGCGACTGGCTGGCGGACCAAGCCGGGATCACCGACTTCCTAGGGTCGTTCCTCGCTTCCAACGGTGACATCCTCGAGGCCATCATCGGGCTCGTAACCGCGTTGGTGACAGCCGGCGCCCTCATGTCCATCGCGGGTCGCCTAGGTTCGTGGTATCGCGACCGAGTAGGCCCTGGTGCAGTTCGCCTGGCAACTCTGCCGTTGCTGGGTCTGGCGGGAGCCGTTATCGCTGTGATAATCGCCCGCGGCATCGGTTGGCTCTACGAGATCACCGATCCACTCAAGATCACCTGGGTCCCGGCGGCGGTTGGTGCCGCCTTCGGATTGTTCCTGGCCGCGCGCTCGTTCCAGCGTGAGTCGATCGCCATCGGCCTGAGCATCTATTACATCGCCCGAACCATCTTCAACAGCATTCGCTCAATCGAGCCGTTGATCATGGTCATTGTCTTCGTTGTATGGGTTGGCCTCGGCCCATTCGCCGGTTCGCTCGCCCTCGCTCTCCACACCGTCGCTGCTCTGGCCAAGCTCTACTCAGAACAAGTGGAGAGCATCATGGAGGGTCCGATCGAGGCGGTGAAGGCGACCGGCGCCACGCGAGTGCAGACGATCGTGTACGCGGTGATCCCTCAGATCGTTCCGTCCTACATCTCCTTCACGTTGTACCGCTGGGACATCAACGTTCGCATGTCGACCATCATCGGGTTCGGTGGTGGCGGTGGCATCGGCTTCCTGCTGCAGCAGAACATCCGCCTGCTCAACTATCGAGCGGCGTCTGTCAACATGCTCGCCATCGCCATCGTCGTCGCCAGCATGGACTACATGAGCTCGAGGGTCAGAGAGAACATCGTTTAGGGCAAACCGCCTCCCCCGGCCTTCGGCCGGCTGGTCGCCTATCCGCTCCAGTAGGGCTCATCGACCGTCCACGAGGGCGCCTGGCCCCAGCGGTCGGCGTATGCGATCTCGTGAGCGGGCTTGCGTTGCGCCAAGCCCCAGAGCCCCTTAGGCATCCCGCACGGCACGGCCGCCCGCAGCTTCCACCCCTTGTCGGCCGGAACCCCTAGCAGTTCATTGACCTCGTCTTGTTTGAAGAAGCCGAGGACCGTCGTCAGCGTTGTGCCGATGCCGAGGCCCCTTGCCGCCAGCATGAAGTTCCACACTGCCGGATAGATCGAAGCCCCTGTTGCGTCGTTGCGGTCATAGAACAGGGCCGTCAGCGGCACCTCACCGAAGTGCTCGGCCAGCCAGTCCGAAGAAGAAAACACGCGCTTAGCGGCGGAATCTCCGGACGCCTCCGCCTTCTCCCGGGCTCCGGCGTAGACATCCTCCTGAAGGATGCGGTAGGCATCCTTGTAGAGCACGCCGAGGGCGGACCGCTGCTTCGGGTCGGTAACGACAACTATCCGCCAGGCCTGCATATTCGAGCCGGACGGTGCCCGGATGGCGGCATCGACCATGCGGGCCGCCGCGTCTTCGGGCAAAGGATCCGGGTGAGTGCGCCGCATGGCACGGGTCGTGTAGAGGGCTTCGAGTAGTTCCATCCGCTGAGGTTACGGGACGAACAGCGCCGAATCAGGTGTCGTTACCATCGAGGGACACCACATCCAGGAGGTCAGATTGGGCTACATCGATAGTGGCGCCGTCAAGGTTATCGAGATCATCGGCGTTTCAGAGAAGAACTTCGAAGATGCAGTCGGCAATGCGGTCGCCAAGGCGTCCGAGAGCGTCAAGGGCATCACGGGAGTCGAGGTCGTCAGCCATACAGCCCGTGTCGAGGACGGCAAGGTCGTCCGCTACGCCGCTACCTGCAAGCTGGCGTTCGCCGTCAAGTAGGCAATGATCACGCTGCGCTGGGGCCTCCGGGCCCCTTCGCCGCGTTTAGGCGGGATCCGGGGTGGTCGGTTGACAGCTCCAGCGGCCCCAGTCGCCGAGATCGTGCCCCCGCTCAATCGTGAAGTTGAGCAGCCACGCCGCGGCGGCGATGTTGGCCTCGGGGTCGTAGCGACCGACTTCCTCGTAGCCGACACGAGGCGCCACGAAGCCCCATGTCTGCTCCATGAACTGGAACAGTCCGGAGGCATCGCTCAGGGGATGGGTCGCCTTCGGGTTGCCGCGGCTCTCGCACCACATCACCTCGAGGGCTTGTTCGACACGGTCAGCCGGGAAGTAGTGCTCGACGATGGGACGCCAACGCTCCACTCCGCGGCCGGTGGCCCGCTGCAGGGCAGTCATCTCCTGCAGTAACTCGTAGGTCTGGCGGTACTCGGTGTCGGCCTCCAGCAACGCGGTATGCGAAGCTGTCACCGAGCCGGCGGCATCGGCGAAGAGGATGTCCAGGTCGTCTACCAGTGTGGCAACGGCTTCGCTACGGGTACTCAGTCGCTCTTCCTCGACTGCCAACTCGGCACGCAGCTCGTCGAGTTCGCTGCGACCGACGTCGAGCGCTTCTAGGTCTTCGTCTGAATTGCGGCCGATGGCGTCGAGCACCACCTGGGCGGTGGCGACGTCTGCCACCGAGTCGGCAACCACCATCGTGTCGAGGAGGCCCGCGCCCCCGGCCATGTAGGCATCGACAACCCGTCCTCGAATTGCTTCGCGCAGCTCAATGGTCTGCCTCTCTCGGGCAGAGACGTCGCCCCGCAGCTCCGCGACGTCGAAGGCAACCGCGGTTCGCTGCTCGACAACCTCATTCCATTCGCCGACCGCGGCCACCAGATCGTTGAGGACCACCGCGCGTTGCGTCTCCGCAGAGTCGAGGAGTGCAGCCGCGTCGTCCAATTGAACTGCGGCATCGTCAGCCTCGGCCTGTATCTGGCCGAGGGCTCCGCCGGCCGAGGCAAGCAGGATCAAACCAGCACTGAGGGCGAGGAGTCGGCGTCGCATGACGCGATGGTGGTGAGACGCCCACCGACTACCAAGGACTAGAGCTGTTCGGTCACCCAGCTCGCCGCGAGCAGGATCGGGATGAGCAACCACGGGAGCAGAGCCAGGATGACAGCGATGAGGGCGAAGGCCCGCGATGGGTCGCGGGGCGGCCTGCCGCAGCGGCCGATGGTCTCCCATAGCCCAAGGATGGGACCATCGAGCGTGAGATGAATGCGCCTTCTTGCGACAGCGGCACCGCGCAGGATCACCCAGGCCACCGCAACGACGATGAGCCCAACGAGCACCGAGGCGGCGATCTTGCCCCAAAGACCGTCGAGTGCGCTGGCGGCAGCGCGCTGCAGGAGGCTGAGGACGGTCGAGAAGACGGCCCCGCCGACGACGAAGAGCGGCACCCCGAGTGCGTTGCGCTTGAAGCCGGGAAGCAGCTTGTCCATGTGGTAGCGGGCCCGGGTCAACATGCGCCGCTCTTCGGAATCTCTCTCCGCGTTGGCCTCGCGCCTGGCGTATAGGTTGCGCATGTCAGTAGCAACCTTGCCCTGGTGAGATCGCACGATGAAGGTGGCGACCTGCTGCACCAGGAAGGCGGCGACCGGGTTGAGTGGTCCCGCCCCCTTGATCTTGACGCCTCGCGAGCCGTTGCGGTCGAGCACCTCGAGCGCCCGCACCGCCAGTCGGTGGGCCTCGTCGAACTTCTTGGGATAGGCGAGGGGTCGCCTTGCCCCCAGCTCGAGGACGATGTCTCTGTCGACGTCGTCCTGGGCACCGAGGCTGTTCAGTAGGCCGTCGGCGGCTTTGGTGTCGCTCTTGCGCAGCGCCTGGAAGGCAGCGAGCTTCTCGCCGAACTCGTCGATGACCAGGTCTTTGTCTGCTTCGGGTGTTGTCATCGCGGCCAGAGGCTAGCTGACGGGTTCCGCCGCCAACCGTTGAGCACTACCTTTCGGCCTTCAAGCGCCCGTAGCTCAGTCCGGATAGAGCGCCTGACTACGGATCAGGAGGCCGGGGGTTCGAATCCCTCCGGGCGTGCGAGAAGCCCCC
>CAXMQS010000058.1:0-2278 GCA_964195995.1 uncultured Acidimicrobiia bacterium | reverse complement strand
AGCACGGTCCCCCACTCCTCGAGCTTTTCCGCCGCCACCGGCTCGCAGCTGTAGAGCATCCACCGCAGGTGTTTTTCGGGGACGAGCCGACCCAGATGGGTCGCCGCCCCGAGCGCTCCATTGTCGATCTCCGGCAATCCGAAGCGCACACGCTCCGCGGCGATCACGATGTCGGCGCTGCCCGCCAATCCGATCCCGGTGCCCAGGCAGAAGTCGTTGACCGCACAGATGACCGGCACGGCACATTCGTAGACCGAACGAAACGCGTCGAAGCACGCCTGGTTCACCCCGAGGATCCCCTCGTTGCCGGGCAGGGCCTGCATCTCCTTGATGTCGACACCGGCACAGAAACCGCGGCCGGTCGCCGTCACGATGACGGCAGTTATCTCCGGGCGATGACGGACACCGTCGAGCACTTCCGCGATCCGACGGGTGTCGGCGATGGGAAGAGCGTTGACCTTCGGGTTGTCCATCACCAATTCGAGGACACCGTCGTCGCTGACCGACTCGTGGATCGTCATCGGCGGACCAGCACCGAGGAGCCGTGGCCGAAGAGGCCCTGATTCGCGCTGATGCCGACCTGCGCACCCTCGACCTGGCGGCCCTCCGCCTCCCCGCGGAGCTGCCAGGTCAGTTCGCAGACCTGTGCGATCGCCTGGGCCGGCACCGCTTCACCAAATGCGCCGAGACCACCACTCGGGTTCACCGGAAGCGAACCGCCGATCGTTGTTACGCCGTCGTTGAGCAGCTTCTCCGCCTCACCTTCGGCACAGAATCCGAGCTGCTCATACCAGTCGAGTTCGAGGGCGGACGAGAGGTCATAAACCTCTGCGACGTCGACATCGTCGGGTCCGAGTCCGGCCTCGGCATACACGCGGTCGCCGATCGACTGCTTGAATCCTCGGTCCGGTCGGGGCGTCTGCCCCGCAGAGTCCGTTGCGATGTAGGGCAGGTCGATCACCGTGTCGGGGAACGTCGGAGTGACGGTCGAAATCCCCGCGACCCGAACGGGGTCGGTGTGGCCATGAGCCTTGGCGTACTCCATCGACGACACGACGATCGCCGCTCCGCCATCGGACGTCGCGCAGATGTCGAGCAGCCGCAAAGGGTCGGAGACGACCGGCGAGTTGCGCACGTCGTCGACGTCGTACTCCTTCGTGAAACGGGCCCGCCGATTGTGGACCGAGTGACGGGAGTTCTTGACCTTGACCCGGGCGAAGTCATCGGAGGTTGCGCCGTAGAGGTCCATTCGTCGCCGCGCCTGGAGACCGAAGTACACCGGATTGGTTGCGCCGACGAGCTTGAAGCGGAGCCAGTCCATGTCGTTGGGCCGGTCCCCCTCGTTGGGCGCCAGGAAGCCCTTCGGAGTCGTGTCGGCTCCGACGATCAGTGCGACGTCGGTGGCGCCGGAGAGGATCTGACCGCGGGCGACCTGCAGCGCCGTCACCCCGGAGGCGCACGCGGCGTACGAGGACGACACCTGAGCGCCGTTGAAACCGAGCGCCTGGGCGAAGGTCGATCCCGCCACGTAGCCGGGATAGCCGCAACGAACCGTGATCGCGCCCGAGACGAATCCGACATCGTTCCAGTCGACACGGGCGTCGGCCAGTGCCTCATGGGCGGCCGCCGAACCGTACTCGACGAAGTTGCGCCCCCATTTTCCCCATGGGTGCATTCCGACACCGAGAATCGCGATCTCTTCCATCAGGCAGTCTCTCCCGCCGCGCCTGCGGCCGTGGGCTTCCACTTCCAGACCATGTACTCGTGGTCGTCGTCCTCGTAGAGCGTGTCGATGACCAGCTCCATCTTCGTGCCGATGCTGAGGTCGTCGGGCGTGACCCCTGCGACACACTGGCCGAGAATCACCATCTGTTCCTTCTCGAGTTCGACTGCGGCAACCGTGATGGGTACGTAGGGGTCGGTGTTCTGCACGAAGGGCAGCGGCGGTGGGTAGTCACTCGATGTGTAGGACCAGACCCGGCCGGTGCGCGAGAGGAGCACTTCCTCGAGCTCGTAGGCGCCCGCGACCGCCGGATCACCTCCCGCAACGTGCTTCGGGAAGAAGTAGGTGTCCCGACCCGGAACCTTGCCGCCGATCAGGTGTGGCGTGTCGTCCATCGTGAACATGCCATCGACTGCCGGCACTCTCGTCTTGCTCACATGGCCCCCTCGAGACGCTGACTACGTCAGAGTACAGCTTGCGGTCTTTGGGTCGCCCAACCCGAGACGCACCCAGCCGTCTCCACCTTTCGCCGACGCTCCCGTCGTAGGGTGGCGC
>CAXMQS010000057.1:0-1724 GCA_964195995.1 uncultured Acidimicrobiia bacterium | reverse complement strand
GAGAAGCGATCTCAGTCGTTGAGTGGGTTCATTGGCGGTTGTGTCGGGCAGGGGCCGGTGGCTCCGCACGCGTTGAAGTTGGCGGCTTCCGGTGGTTTGGAGGCTCTTCGGAAATCAGCGGGGTGTGATGGTGGCGAGTAGCTCCCAGTTGGGTCGTCCGGCGTGGAGCAGGGCGCGGATCCGGTAGTTGGTGAACCGGCGGAACCCGAACGCGACGCGTTTGATCCGCTTGATCAAGTTGTTGGCTGCCTCGGTCGGTCCGTTCGAGACGTGGGCATGATGCCAGGCTGCGATCTGGTCGCGCCATCGCACGATGGTGCGGCCCAGCTGGCGGACCTCGACGGGGCAGGACTCGTCTTGAAGGTCGTGGCCGAGGCGGATGGTGGTCTGGACGTCGTTAGCTGCCGGTCGCGGTGAGTCGTTCCTCGACGATGAGGCGGACATCAACGTCAATTCCGCGGTGCAAGGCATCGGCGAGGCTGTCGGCCAGTTTGGGCACGGCGGGTAGGCCGTCTGAGGGCCCGACGACGACGGCGGTGACGGTGTCGTCGTCGATGTCAGCGCTGACGAGGTTGTGAAGGGGTGCGTCAGTGAGCCAGTTGTCGACGGTCGATTCCATGCGGGATTGTTCGAGAAGATTGGAGGCAGTTTGAGCGCCGTTCAGTAGCAGCCCGGCCACAACAATGATGGCCGCAGTGGCAACCGCGGCGAGTGACGTTCGGACCCGGTGCTGATTCTCGGTGACGCGTGCTATAGGGGTGACGCCGGTGACGATGAAGGTGAGTCCGCCGACGATCAAGATGGCGAGCATGTTGGTCGTGAACAGTAAGAGCGCGCCGTTGCCCGCCGACCAGTCGGCCTGTGAGTATGCGATTCCGACAACGGAGAGGGGCGGGACAAGCGAGATGGCGATGGCCACGCCCGGCAGGGAGTCAGAGACATCGGGACGCGAGAGTCCGTAGGCGCCGGCACCACCGGCAGCGACTGCGGTGATGAGATCGAGAATGGTCGGGCTGGAACGACCGGCGATCTGGCTGTTGGTCGTGGTGTCGATAACTGTTGGGGCAATGAGGCCCAGGAGGGCACCGACGCCGATCGCGAGCACAATCCCGCCGAAGGCGATCGTCGCCGATCGGGCGAGTCGGTTGGGCCACCCCATGACCAACGAGATCGCCATCCCCATCAGTGGGGTCATGAGTGGGGCGATGAGCATGGCACCGATGACCACCGCGGTCGAGTCCGACAGGACGCCCGTCGATGCGATGACTGCCGCGAACCCCATGAGGGCGAAGAAGCGAGCGACCCGGTGTTTGGTGTTCGGTCCCTCGAACAAGATCTTGGCGTAGAGGTCCTGGCGGTCGTCGGTGGACTTGGGGCGATCGTTGAGCCAGGCAATGACTAGTTCGCCCGCTCCGCTGTAGCTCGTCGTGCCGGTCGTTCGAGCATCGAGGGAAATGACCACGACCATCAGCGACATAGCGATCCACGCCACTGCGGTGACAGTGGTCGCCGCGGCCAAGACTTCGTCGGGATAGGCCAGCAGCAGCCCGCCGGCCGCGACCAAGGCAATGGTCGGAGCCAGCGCCACCCGGTCGTCGTGCATACGGGGCCGCAAGATCAAATCTCGCAGGGCCACCGCTAGGAGAACGATGCCAATGGCGCGGCCGAGAAACGTTGCTGACCGGTCCGGAGTGAGAAGTAGAAGCGTGCCCTCCGCTAACGCG
>CAXMQS010000056.1:0-40432 GCA_964195995.1 uncultured Acidimicrobiia bacterium | reverse complement strand
ATAAGGAGGTGGACCGCTCCAAAGGAGCCATCCGCCGAGAGGTCGGAGAGGGCTTGAGCTGGCTGTGGGGACACACGGTGCTGCGCACCCTCTCGATAATGGCGGGCGTTATCAACCTCATGGCCTTCGGCGTCATCGCTATCTGGGTGCTCTACGTCCAGGACGAGATCGGCCTCGGTGATGTTGGGTTCGGGCTGCTGTTGGCTGCGATGGGCGTCGGCGGCCTGCTGGGCGCTCTGTCATCTGGAATGGTGTCCAGGCGAATAGGGCAGGGAAGCACCTTGCTCCTCGCCGACGCCCTCTTCGTGGGGACCGTGCTCGTAATGGCGGTGACTTCGACAGCCGCCCTCGTCTACGCCTCCGGCGTCCTCATCGGCCTTGGCCTTGGCGTGTGGAATGTCGTTGCCATCTCGCTGCGGCAGAGCCTGACGCCAGACGAGCTCCGTGGCCGGGTCGCCGCCACATCCCGCATGCTGGCGTGGGGAACGCAGCCACTGGGAGCCCTGCTCGGGGGAGTGGTGGCCGGCGTCTACGGGTTGCGTGCCCCTTTCTTCATGGCGGCCGCTGTGTGGGCCGTCTTGCTGCTGTCGGTCGCACCCATCATCAACAACCGCCGGATTGCCGAGCTGAAAGCGTCGGCAGAGGCGTAACCTCGTCCGATGCAAGTCAAAGAGCTCGGCCATATCGTTCTGTATGTGAGAAACCTGGAGCGCTCGCGGGTGTTCTATCGGGACGTGCTGGGCTTCCCTGAGATCGTGGCAACCCCACCCATCGCCGCGTTCTCTACCCCGCGCACCCATCACGAGCTGCTGCTCATCGAAGTTGGAGAGGACGCCGCGGCGCTGCCTCCCGGTCGTCGAGTCGGGATGTACCACTTCGGGCTCAAGATCGGGGACTCCGACGACGATCTGCGCCAAGCCGTCGACGATCTCCGTCAAGCCGATGTCGCCATCATGGGAGCTACCGATCACACGGTGTCGCACAGCCTCTACATCGCCGACCCAGACGGCAATGAGATAGAGCTCTATATCGACGTCCAGCCGGCGGTCTGGCGAGACAACCCAGAGGCCGTCGTGGCGAGGCCCAAGCCTCTGTCGCTGTGACTTTCGGCTGGGCCCCCCAACAGTACGCCCGTTTCTCGGATCACCGAGTGCGGGCGGCACTCGACCTAATGGCCCGCGTGCAGCACGAGTCGCCGAGTCGCATCCATGACATCGGCTGTGGCAGGGGAGAGATGGCGCGGCTGATGGCGGACCGCTGGCCCACCGCAACGGTCATCGGTAGCGACACATCATCTGAGATGCTTGACAGGGCGCAGGCCGAGGAGAGCCGGGTCGAGTGGCGCCAGATCGACATCGCCACCTGGGAGCCCGATGCCGTCTACGACATCCTCTACGCCAACGCGGTCTTCCATTGGGTTCCCGGCCACGCCGAGCTGCTTTCTCGTCTTGTCGCAGCCTTAGCCCAGGGCGGGGTGTTGGCATTCCAGATGCCACTTACCTGGCCAGAGCCGATCAACGCCGTGGCTCGTGAGCTGCTACAGGGTCGCGACGACATCCTGGAACGGCTGCCAAAGGAACTGGCTCCGCAGGAGTGGTACTACGACCTCCTGGCGCCATTGACCGCTTCGCTGGACATCTGGGAGACCCGGTATCTCCAGGTTCTCGAAGGTAACGATCCAGTTGTGGAGTGGGCCAAGGGCGCGGCGCTGCGACCAGTTCTCAAAGGCCTCGTCGGCACCGAGCTCGACAGTTTCCTGGATGAGTACACCGCCAGGATGCGCCGGACCTACCCGCGGCGCCCTGATGGTTCCACGTTGCTGCCGTTTCCGCGGCGGTTCGTTGTGGCAGCCGTCTAGACAATCTCGACCTCGATGAGGGGACTGCGGTCGATCCAGTCCTCGATCTTGTCGCCGTGCCCCAGCCGTTCCAGAATTGGAGACAGGACGCGACGCTTCTCGTCGCCTTTGATAAGCCGGGCCGTGGCATCGAGATCCGCAGTCACCGACTGCTTGAGGTGAAAGGTCATCTTGGGTTCGGCGAGCAGGTTGGCATACCAACCACGCCTCCCGGGCGTTCCGGTTATGTAGATGCGGTCGTCGATGTTGTGAAACCAGATCTCAATGCGGCGGGGTTTGCCACTCTTGGCCCCGATCGTGGTGATATCGATAGTGCGTTCCGTGGCGAGGGCGTTAGCTATGTCGTTGTTCATGGGAAGTGCAACCCCAGCGCGGGATCAGGCATTTCCTAGAGGCTGAGCCTGACTGTGTCGCCGCAGAAGCCGGCCACCGAGTCCCGGGCCGCGATAACGACTTCGTCGTCCGACACCGTTACGCCTGACAGCGACCTGGTGAAGGGCTGCTCGGTCTCATGGGGGTGGGTCAACACTCGAGTGCCAAGAACGGAGCCGTCTGAGGACCTGACTTCCCAGGCATCGGCGTACTTATCCCAACCGGTATCGGCCGAGGACACCGTGACCTCGAAGGTCCAGCTGCCGTCGGCCGCCTGCTGTGCGGTCGCGCTGACCACATCGGAGCACTCCTCATCCATCGCAGCACCCGATGCGGGAGTCGGGGTTGACGTTTGATTCTGCGTCTGAGCGCCACATCCAACCAGCAGCACCAGCGCAGCTGCCAGCCACCTCACGTGTCCCGCGCCGACACCTTCACCTCGACCAGGGACGGTCCGCCGGTGACGGTGAGTGCCTCGGCGATGACGGGCCGAAGTTCGTCTACAGAGTCGACCTTGAAGCCGCGGCCTCCACACATGTCGGCGAACTGAGCGAAGTCGGGGTTGACCAGGCTCGTTTGCCAGACGGGGTTGAGTACGCCGACCTGTTCGCGGCTGATCTTCCCCAGCTCGTCGTTGTTCATGACGATGTGGGTGATGTCCATCCCGTACTTGACGGCCGTCGTGTAGTCGGCGAGGTACTGGCCGAGCCCGCCGTCACCTGAGATGGAGACCACCTTGCGGGCGCCCTTGGTGGCCGCCCAGCACCCAAGGGCTGCCGGCAGTGCGAAACCGATTGAGCCCAGGTAGCCCGACATCACGATGTCCTGGCCCTTGGACTCGAAGTAGTGGCCGTATGAGTAAGTGTTGTTGCCGACGTCGACCGGCATCACGGCATCAGCAGGCACCAGGTCGGAGAGCACCGCGAATAGCGCCGCGGGGTGCATGCGGCCCATGGGGTCCGTGAGCTCGGCGCGCCGTGCCTTTTCCTGGCGCCACGTGGTCCATCGTTGGGCGATGTCGTCGCGCTGTTCGGCGCGGTCCGTCTCGCCGAGGGCATCACACAACATGTCGAGCGTGCGACCCAGCTCACCCCACAGGGGGATGTCCACGGGGTGAAACTTGCCCAGCATCATCCGGTCGAAATCGACCTGGATGGTTGGCTTCTTTTGAGAGATCCCGGTGTGGTCCGAGAACGACGCCCCCAGTACCAAAAGAGCGTCAGCCCGTCCCATCACCGCAGCACCCACCGGAGTGCCGGACCGTCCCAGGACGCCACAACCCAGTGGGTGGCTGTCGGGTATGAGGCCCTTGGCCTTGAAGGTGGTGATCACCGGGGCGTCGATCTGCTCGGCGAGCCGGACAACCTGATCGCGGAAGGGCCGTGCCCCGTTGCCGGCGATGATGACCGGTCGCTCGGCAGCCGAGAGAAGTTCGATCGCCTGAGCGAGTTCGGCGGCCGGAGGAGCGATGTCGGCGACGGCCACCCGGCCAGCCATCGGCTGGGGTTCGGGGTGTTCGGCAGCGGGAAGGACCTGGCTGTCGTCGGGGAAGATGAGGTGGGCGACATCGCGGTTCACCACGGCGTGCTTGATGGCCAGCGCCATGAGGTCGGAAGCGTTCTCTGCGGACAGCACGGTCTGGCTCCACTCGGCCACGGCCGAGAACGCTTCGGCTAGCGGAAGCTCCTGAAATGCGCCGGGGCCCAGGACCTGTGTCTTGACCTGTCCGGTCAGGGCCAGGATGGGAACCCGGTCAACCTTGGCGTCCCACAGACCAGTGAGCAGGTTGGTGGCGCCGGGTCCGGCGATCGAAAAGCACGCCGCCGGCCGTCCCGTCAGTTTGGCATGCGCCGAGGCGGCGAATGCCGCAGCGCCCTCGTGGCGAATCCCGTAGTAGGCAAGGCGCCCATCGGCTTCGGCTTTTCGCAACGCTTCGGCCAGGCCAAGGTTGGAATGCCCCACCATCCCGAACACGACGTCGATGCCCCACTCTGTCATGACATCGACCATCTCGTCCATGATCGTGCGTGTCGGCTCTATGTTCGGCAGTTCGACGTAGAGGCCATCGGCTCGCTCCTCGATGGCATAAGGGGTGGCGGCGTCTTCGTAGTCAGCAGGCGGCTGACCGGTGACCGGGTCGTACTCGAAACCGTGCCACGGGCAGATGACGCACGAGCCCTCGAGCTGGCCTTCGCCAAGCGGGCCTCCTTGGTGGGGACACCGATTGTCGAGAGCCCCCCAGCCGTCGGCGGTTCGCGTGATGGCCAGGGCTCGCTGGTCGGCAACCACCATCGTCACTGTGCCGGGCTCCATGTCCCCTGGATCGATCTTGTGCCACGTCATTCTCATCGTTCGGACGATCGTAAGCCGTCGACGCAGACTGGGCCATCCCGTGATGATGGAGATCGCCCCGAGACGCGCCGAGGCCCGCCTCTCAAAGGCGGGCCTCCTGCGGAACCTAGAGCTCGGAGCTGCGCGTCACCTCGACGCCTTGGAACTGTTTGAGCACGAAGTCGGTGGCCCACGAGCCGTCGAAGGTGACCTCGGCGCCACCGCTGGTCGACGTTGTCGCCAAGCTACCCGGAGTGCTGCATTCGCCCTCGATCAGGAGCACACCGAAAATCTCGATGGCGCCGTTATATTTGATCTGCTCGTGAGCGGCGAGGAGCCCATAGGCCGTCATCCCCGCGCCGAACTCCATGTCGCCTCCGGCGACCCACAGGTAGTTGTTCCCATCGGCGTGAGGGTGGTAGGTCGCCTGCCCGTTGGAGTTGATCGTTCCGCCGCTAGTCGAGCAGTCGGTGACTCCATCGACGGTCCCGGCAAGGATCGAGATGTAGCGTACCTGGTCCTTCTTGGAAGACATGACGACGTCGGCGCCATCGACGTAGAAGACGCCGGCTTGGTTGAAGTCCTTATGGAACGTCACCCTGTTCGTCCCAACACCATCGAGCCCCATGTTGGCATGGACCAGATCACCGCTGCAGGGCTCTCCGGCTGTGGCTGGGGTGGCATCGCCGTTCGGATAGGCAGGTCCGGCGTAGACGCCAGAAAGTTTGCCGCTGCCGAACGAGAACGAGATGCTGCACACGTCGTATTGAGATCGGTGGTGAGCGGCCAGCGGGTCGATCGCCGGCATCGCCTGATAGACGGGGGTAGTTGTGCCGCAATCGGGTCCAAACCCAACGACTGGATCGAGACCGGTTGCACACTCATCGACGACGTTCTGGTGACCCGCAGACATGGTTCCGTTGCTGTGGGCCCCGCCGGTGATCTCAGATGATCCGGTGAGGCTCAAGTCGTCCTCAGACAGGATGGCCAGGTCGGGATTCCACACTTGTTCGCTGACCTCGGGGGAGTACTCGAGCACCATCACTCGCTCCTTGCGAATGCCCTCATCGATCGAAGGCGAGAACCCAACCGAGTAGACGACAGGCGTGTCGTCGTCGGGAGCGATGAGCACAACGTCGCCGTCCGGGGTGGTTATCAACGAGCTAGGCATGTCGGCTGCAACCTTCTCCGCAGCCGCGATGACGTCGGCCTTGGTTGGCGACGTCGGCAGGGCGACGATGTCAAAGATGGTGGATATGTCGATGGTGCCAACCACCTCTGACGGATCGTCCCACGTGTCTGGCAGGCCGTCGAGCAGTGGGTCGAGCGCGAATAGCGCCAGGTCGGTGCCGCTCTCGGCGACGTGGATGGCCTGCTCGTAGGAGCGGTCGCCGTCAACGCTGCGCGACTGGCGAATGGTCTGGCTGGCGACAAGCATGGTGAGCATCACGAGGAAGGCCCCGAGGAGGGCGACGGTCACGATGGCGATTCCGCGTTCGTCACGATCGAGTGAGTGCAGAACCCGCCGCAGCGCTGGGCGGTTCCTGATTCGTGAGTTCATGGTGGTTCTCCTACGTGTTTCTTGCCGAGATGGACGTGGTGACTTGTCGCGATTGGTATTCGTCGGTGGGGTCGAGGTCGATTGACAGCGTGATGTCGATCGTGCTGCTGGCGACTGTGAATGAGGTCTCGGCGGCAACGAGGCCTTGAGCGATGATCTTCGTTGGCTGCAAGGTGTCATCCGTGTAGCGGGCCAGGGTGCGGTCCGCCATGACTTCGTAGGTGACGATCTCGCCGACGGCCTTGATCTCGTCGCCGTCGTCGAGCCACATCGAGATCGAGTCGTCGCCGCTGGACGGCGGAATGACCTCAGCGGCGAATCGCAATTCGCGGGTCAGCTGGCTCTTGGCGAACCGGAGCTCGTCGACGGTGGCGACGGCATCTTGGTTGCGGGCCTGGGTACGCAGCGTGGCGGTTGCCCAGGTCATGGCACCCGCCACGATCAGCGAAGAGACGAACAGAGCGGTGGCCAGTTCGGTGATCGTGATCCCGTCGTCGCGTTTGAGTTTGCGAAACATCAGCCAGCCCTCGCTTCCGAGATGAGGGCTGAGGTGTGATGGCTACGCAGGCTGGGTCCGGCGTCCCAGGTGACAACGACCATCGCCCGGCGTAGACCCGGCTGCACCTCTGTCACGTACTGGTACACGTCGTAGTCGAGAAGGTCGATGGTGACGGTGTATTTGGACTGGACGGATCCGTCGGTGCCGTCGATGACGAGTGTCTCGTCCGAGGGCAGGTCCACCGCAGAGGCCAGCAGCATGCCGCCAGCGATGCGGGTATCACCCGTCTGGGTGTCGACCATGGCCAGTTCGTCCCAGGGAAGAGCCCGAGTCACCTCGATTCCTTCGACGCTGAGTTCAGTAGCAGCCGCCTGGCCTCTTGCCTCGCGCGACTGCCGGACGCTTGCCATGAGCAAGGTTCCGATAACCGAGAAAAGGATGACGGCGAGCATGAGCGATATCGCCACCTCAATGAGGGTGAAACCATCGTCGCGCTGAGCGCGCACGCGAAACTCCATATAGAGGTCATCGACTGCTGCGGGTCACGCCTTGAGGCAGGCGGTTGTCCATATTCGCACTACTCGAGTGACTAGTTACCTGGGTTAGTGCGCCCCATCGGTATGTGGCCCGGCTGCTACCTTGCTGCCACGATGCGACGCAGCGTGATCATCGTCGGGGGCGGCTACGCCGGGGTCGAGGTGGCGAAGCGCCTGGGCGGAGACGCCGACGTCACGATCATCTCCAACGAGAACTTCCTGACCTTCACGCCGATGTTGGCAGAGGTGGCCTTTGGGGACATCGAGCCACGTCACATAACCGCGCCCCTGCGACAACTGTGCCGCGACGCCACCGTCATCGTTGGCGACGTCGTGTCCGTTGACACCGCGCAACGCTCCGTCGAGGTTCGGCTGGCGATCAGCGGGAGAACCGAGATGCTCACCGGAGACGTGCTGGTCCTGGCATCGGGATCCGAGTCGGCAGACTTCGGCATATCAGGCGTGTTCGAGCACGCCATCCCCTTCAAGACCATTGCCGATGCCTTGCGTATCAGGCGCCGTGTTCTGTCGCTGCTCGAGTCGGCAGCACACTCGGGGAAGGCGGCCGAGTCAACCGTGATCGTGGTCGGAGCCGGATACAGCGGCGCCGAGCTGGCTTCGGGAATGGCAGACTTCCTCGGCGAGGTAATACCGCGCTACTACCCAACAGCGCCGCCTGGTCGGGTTGCGCTGATCGACGCCGTCGATCGACCGGTCCCCATGATGTCGAAGCGACTCGGCAGGGCAGCCACCAAGGCACTCCGTCGCCGCGGCGTCGGGCTTCTCTTGGGTCAGCGTGTTGCCGAGGTCAACGCCGGCAGCGTCATCCTCGAAGATGGAACCAAGGTCGAGGCGGCGACGACGGTGTGGGCGGCCGGGATAAGGCCGGGCAGGGCAACAGTCGCCCTCGAGGGTGGCAAGCGTCTCTCCACCGACGGTTCGATGGCGATGGGTCCCGGCGTATACGCGCTCGGTGACGCGGCAGCGGTCCCTGACGGTCGCGGCGGAGTCTGCGCGCCAACGGCACAGGCCGCTATCGCCCAGGGCCGCTGGCTTGGCAACCACCTGCTGCCACTCCTTGACGGCGCGGAGGTCAAGCCGTTCCGCTACAAGGGCAAGGGCCAGCTGGTATCCCTCGGCCATCGCAATGCCGTTGGCACCGTCTTCGGCATCGGTGTCTCGCGGTGGCCGGCCTGGTTCATGTGGCGGTCCTACTACCTGTTCCGTTTGCCCACAGTGCTGCGCAAGATCCGTGTCGCCCTCGACTGGACGCTCGACCTGGTGTTTCCCCCAGACATCTCCGCCATCCCGAGCGGGGATCTCGGACCCGACATGGGGGATTTGGCCGAGAGCTGATATCGGCCAATCATCGACGCCATGCAGCTACATGTACTGGGAAGTTCGGGAACCTCGCCGTCGGCCGGCAATCCGGCGTCGGGATACCTCATTGCTGCGGGGTCGTCGGCGGTGTTGCTCGATGCCGGACCCGGCGTCGCCATGGCGCTGCTGGGAGTGATGCCGCCACAAGACCTCGACGCCGTCTTTCTGAGCCATCGCCACCCAGATCACTGTTCGGATCTGTTCGCTATCTTCCACCACCTGGCGTACGGGCCGGGGGCCGGTCGCGGTCCGCTGCCGGTGATTTCCCCGGCCGATGTGTGGGCGGCGATGACGGCCTTTGTCGGTTCTTCAGATGCCTGGCGTGACGTCTTCGATTGGCGAGAGGCGGTCGCCAGGTCACGGATCGGTGAGCTCGAGTTGGAGTTCGGTGCTTCCAGCCATTCCGTTCCGGTCTCCTGCGTTCGGGTCAGCGATGGCAAGACCAGCCTCACCTACTCCGGAGATACCGGCCCCGGCGGCGACCTCTCTGAGCTGGCAATGGGAACCGGGACGTTGCTCTGCGAGGCGACCTATCAGGATGCAACGGAGGCTGACTATCCGTTCCATCTGACTGCCCGCCAGGCGGGCGTGCTCGCCCGAACCAGTGGCGTTGGACGCCTGATCCTGACGCACCTGCCCCCTACCCTCGACTCCGAGATTTCGATCGAAGAAGCGGCAAGCGAGTTCGAGGGAGAGACCCTCGTTGCGGCGCCGGGAATGGTGATACAGATATGAGGCGCTCATGAGACAAGGCAGAGCTGTTGACGAGCTGCGGCCCGTGAAGCTGATCCGCGGATACACCGAGATGACACCGGGGTCGGTGCTGGTCGAGATGGGACGCACCCGGGTGCTGTGCACCGTGTCTGTGGAAGAAAGGGTGCCGCCGTGGCTCAAGGAAACCGGGTCGGGCTGGGTCACCGCCGAATACTCCATGCTTCCTGGATCGTCTTCCGACCGCATCTCGCGCAAGTCGATCAGTGGTGGCAGGACGAAGGAGATCCAGCGCCTCATCGGCAGATCGTTGCGAGCGGTTGTCGACATGAAAGCGATGGGGGAGTTGTCGTTGCTCGTTGACTGCGATGTGCTTCAGGCCGATGGCGGCACCAGGACTGCTTCGATCACCGGCGCCTGGGTGGCATTGCACGATGCGTTCCAGCACGCCGTTGCCGAGGGCTTGGCACCGACCAATGCCATAACCGACCACTGTGCCGCGGTCTCTGTCGGCATCAGTGACGGTGAGGTGCTGCTCGATCTCGACTATCCAGAAGACGGAGGGGCCGAGGTCGACTGCAACGTCGTCATGACCGGTTCCGGCGACCTCATCGAGGTGCAGGGAACCGCCGAGGGTGATCCGTTCTCGCGGGCCCAACTCGACACCCTCCTCGACTATGCGGCCGCCGGTATCTCCACTCTGGTGGCGGTCCAGAAGCAAGCCATCGCCGGGTGAGGGTGCGGCGCCTCGTTGTCGCCTCGCAGAACCCCGACAAGGTGCGCGAGGTTGAGGAGGTGTTGGCCTCATTGGCCTCACCGCCGGAGATCGTGCGCGGCCTCACCTGGGATGAGGTGGAGGAGACCGAGGACACGCTGGTCGGCAATGCGCTGCTCAAGGCGCGCGCCGTTGTGCTGGCCACGGGGCTCGCGGCGCTGAGCGATGACACCGGGCTCGAGGTCGACGCCCTTGACGGAGCCCCCGGCGTCAAGACCGCCCGCTATGCCGGTGAGGTATCGACCTACGACGACAACATCGCCAAGGTTCTTTCAGAACTCGATGGCGTCGCGGAGCGCTCTGCTCGGTTTCGAACCGTGGTGGCGCTGGTGACGCCAGACGGCGAGGAGATCACCGCCGAGGGGGTACTTGAGGGTGCCATCGGGTTGGCGCCGCGAGGGGATGGGGGATTCGGTTACGACCCGATCTTCGTGGTGGACCATCGGACGCTGGCCGAGATCGATTCGGACCACAAGCACGCCATCTCCCATCGCGGGAAGGCGCTGCGGTCCTTGGTGGAGATGCTGGGGGCGTAGCCGGGCGCACACGCAGCACCGAGGTGCCGCGAGTGTTGAGTGCGGGCGGAGGGACTCGAACCCCCAATGGGCCGAAGCCCACCAGATCCTAAGTCTGGCGCCTGTGCCAATTCGGCTACGCCCGCGCCGTGGGTCGCGTGGGATTCGAACCCACAACCTACTGATTAAGAGTCAGTTGCTCTGCCAGGTTGAGCTAGCGACCCACCGGAAAGATTAGCGTCGGACTGCTCGCGTTCTGAGAGAGCCAATCGATCCACGCCATCGTTATGACGAAGGCGTCGGCGCTTCTGCGCAATCGCACTCGGCATACGCCGTGGGGAAGGGTGTTCTTGCGATGGCCGGTACCCCGTGGCTTGATGAAGGTCTTGTGGAAGTCCGGGCCCTGCAGGCCGACCGCCTCGGTCCAATACCGTCGCGCTGCCATCTCGTCGTTCCCTTCATGGAGGTGAAGCACCAGGACGAACTCCGGACTCGGAGTCAGATAGCGGTCTACCCATCTGATGAAGAGACGAAGGAGTGACGGATCGGCGTTCGTCATTTCGAGACATCGAGGCGTCTTGGATCCCTCGGCCCAATACAGGGAAACTCCTACGATCCACAAGGGCTCTTGCAGCAACCTTGGCACTTCACGGCGCGCTAGAAGCTGCAGTCGAGCTACCTCCAAGCGTCGTCGCCACTGCGTGTCCCTTGGAAGACCCGCCGCACCCTGCGTCCGGTTCTTGAGGTGCTCGACCTGGGCATCGGAGAGCCGAATGTCGCGACACCAGTTGGAGAGTGTTCCCTTCGGGACCGGGATGAGCAACCGGATCTCGCTGTAACTGAGGCCCCTGAGACGCAAGGCTCGGCCGAGTTCCGAGCGCTCCCAACGATGGAGGTGCTCCCAATCCCGTGCCTGACGCAACAGCGTGTCGCTGATCGGAGGCTTCATGGTGCGAAAGTACGTCTTCGGTGTGACGTGAATAGCTGGCACAATGGCGGTTCGGGCTGTGGCGCAGCTTGGTAGCGCACTGCGTTTGGGACGCAGGGGTCGCCGGTTCGAATCCGGCCAGCCCGACTCACTCTGGAGGGATGCTCCCTCGTTCCGGTCGCACCTCGGGAATACAATTGCCAACTCGCGGGTGTAGCTCAGTGGTAGAGCTCCAGCCTTCCAAGCTGGTGACGAGGGTTCGATTCCCTTCACCCGCTCGGGTAGCCGGCCCCCGTAGCTCAGAGGACAGAGCAGGAGCCTTCTAAGCTCTTGGTCGGGGGTTCGAATCCTCCCGGGGGCGCGAGTGCCGAACCGCCGGCAGCCCAAAACAGCGCGGTGGCCGTAGCTCAGTTGGTTAGAGCGCCGGGTTGTGGTCCCGGAGGTCGGGGGTTCGAGTCCCCTCGGTCACCCCCAATGCCGAGCGCGCGCTGCGCTCGGCACCATCGACCTAGGAGCAATGTGCAAACGACCCTGACTGAGACCGGACGCTTCGAGCGCATGCTGACCGTCCACCTTGACGACGCCGAACTCGACAAGGCCAAGGACAAGGCAGCCAAGCGACTCGCCAACGACGTCAAGATCCCCGGCTTTCGGCCGGGCAAGGCGCCGCGACCGATGGTCGAGCGCGCTGTCGGCGAGGATCGCTTGCAGAGCGAGGCCCTCGAGGAGGCACTCCCCGAGATCGTCGGCGAGGCGTTGAAAGAGGCTGAGGTGTCGCCCGCCACGACCCCGACCGTCGCCGACACCCGTCAGGTAGACGGTGGGGTCGAGGTAGATGTGACGGTGGCGCTGTGGCCGAAGCTCGACACCATCCCGGCCTACGAGGGAAGACGCATCGAGATCGAGTCCGGCGAGGTAGCGGACGAGGACATCGACAACCAGCTCGAGCGCCTCCGGCATCAGTTCGCAGAGCTCGAGGAGGTGACCCGACCGGCAACCGCAGGCGACTTCGTGCTCATCGACCTCACCGCTCGCCGCGGTGGCGCCACTATCGACGAGGCCTCGGCTACAGACTTGCTCTACGAGGTCGGTTCAGGATCATTCCTTGATGGCCTCGACGGACCGCTCGAAGGAGCGACGGCTGGCAAGATCGACACGTTCGCCACCACCTTGCCGGAGGGCTTCGGCGAGCGTGCCGGCGAGGGTGTTGAGATGCAGGTGCTGGTCAAGGGGGTGCGTGCCCGGAAGCTGCCCGAGGTTACGGACGGGTGGGTGAGCGAGGTCAGCGAGTTCGACACAACCGAAGAACTGCGCGTAGGTCTCTCGGAAGAACTGGCACGGGTCAACGTTGCAGCGACTCGTGCGGAGCTCAGGGCCAAGCTGATCGAGGCCGTTCTGCGCGAGACCGACGTCGATTTCCCTGAGGGCCTCATCGGAGCCGAGATGGATGACCAGCTGCACAGCCTCCTCCATCGACTCGAGGGTCAGGGCGTCGGCCTCGACATGTACCTAGGTGCGGTGGGCCAAACGCAGGAGGATTTGATAGGCGAACTGCGCGAGCGGGCGGTTTCCAACCTCGGTACCCGCATACTCCTTGACGCCGTCGCCGACGCAGAGGGCCTCGAAGTTGATGCCGAGGAGGTCGACGAAGTCATCTCCAGCCTCGCTCAAGCATCGGGCCAGGAGGCCGATGAATTCCGGCAAGCACTGGTTTCAAGTGGTCGCGTGCAAGCTTTGGTGGGTGATATGATTCGGCAGAAGGCGCTCGATCACATGGTCCAGAACGCCGAACCGGTCGACGGAACGGGCCAGCCGCTCGACCTCTTCCCCGCAGATGCAGAGGCTCTGGCCGAAGAAGCGGAGGCAATTGAATGACCGAGATGATGGACTACCTCGTTCCGACAGTCGTAGAGCAGACGAGCCGCGGAGAGCGCTCATTCGACATTTACAGCCGGCTCCTCAAGGAACGGATCATCTTTCTTGGTACGCCCATCGATGACACTGTCGCCAATCTGATCATGGCACAGCTGCTACACCTCGAGGGCGATGATCCCGATAAGGACATATACCTCTACATCAACTCACCCGGCGGCGTGATGACATCTCTAATGGCGATCTACGACACGATGCACTTCATTCGTCCCGACGTCGCGACCTTCTGCATGGGCCAAGCGGCATCAGCCGCCGCGGTCCTCGTGGCCGCAGGCGCTCCCGAGAAGCGCTTTGCCCTCCCGCACTCACGGATCATGTTGCACCAGCCTCACATCGGTGGACTCGAAGGCCAGGCGACCGACATCGAGATCCATGCCAAGGAGATCATCAGGGTCAAGGAGGAGATGAACGAGATTCTCGTTAAGCACACCGGCCAGCCACTCGAGAAGATCCAGATCGACACCGATCGCGACTTCTGGATGACAGCCGAGGAGGCGAAGGGATACGGAGTCATCGACACCGTGTTGTCGGCCCGTGAGCTCACCGCTGTGGCGGTCGGGGGCTAGAGATGGCAAAGCTCGAGGGCAGCGATCTTCTCAAGTGCAGCTTCTGTGGCAAGTCGCAGAAGCAGGTCAAGAAGCTCATCGCCGGTCCCGGCGTCTACATCTGCGATGAGTGCATCGACCTGTGCAATGAGATCATCGAGGAGGAGCTAGTCGAGACCGAAGAAGTTCCCTTCGCCGAACTTCCTAAGCCGGCCGAGATCTACGACTTCCTCGCCGACTTCGTTGTTGGCCAAGAGCGCGCCAAGAAGGTTCTGGCGGTCGCCGTCTACAACCACTACAAACGTGTCCGCGCCGGCACCCGGGCCAAAGATGAGGTCGAGCTTGCCAAGTCGAACATCCTTCTGGTAGGACCGACTGGCTCCGGCAAGACGCTTCTCGCCCAGACGCTGGCGCGTGTTCTCAACGTCCCCTTCGCCATCGCCGATGCCACCGCGTTGACCGAGGCCGGGTACGTTGGCGAGGACGTCGAGAACATCCTCCTCAAGCTCATCCAGGCCGCCGACTACGACGTCAAGCGCGCGGAAACGGGGATCATCTACATCGACGAGATCGACAAGATCGCGCGCAAGGCCGAGAATCCATCCATAACCCGCGACGTCTCGGGGGAGGGTGTGCAGCAAGCCCTCCTCAAGATCATCGAGGGGACGGTGGCCTCGGTGCCACCTCAAGGTGGTCGCAAGCATCCTCATCAAGAGTTCATCCAGGTCGACACGACCAACATGCTCTTCATCGTCGGCGGAGCGTTCTCCGGGCTGGAGCCCGTCATCGAACATCGCATCGGCAAGCAGTCGGTCGGCTTCGACGCCGAGATTCGTCTCCGCAGTGAGAAGCGCTCAGGGGAGATCCTCAGCGAGGTGCTCCCCGAGGACTTGATCTCCTTCGGGCTCATCCCCGAGTTCGTCGGCAGACTCCCGCTGGTGGCGACCGTCGATGATCTCGATCAAGAATCGTTGGTGCGCGTCCTCGTCGAGCCGAAGAACTCGCTGACACGCCAGTACATCAAATTCTTCGAGATGGACGGCGTCGAGCTCGTGTTCGGCGACGATGCCCTGCAGGCCATCGCCGATCAAGCGTTGCTCCGGGGCACCGGTGCCCGCGGCTTGCGAGCCATCCTCGAGGAGGTCCTCCTCAACACGATGTACGAACTGCCATCTCGAAGCGACGTGGCCCAGGTGCTCATCGATGGCGAGACCGTGCGCGAGCGTGTCAACCCGACGCTCGTCCCCATCCAGGACCTCGGCAACGAGCAGAGAGAGCGCTCCGCCTAGACGCTCGGCCGGCCATCGTTGGGGCGTTGAAGTAATGGGTCGCCCCCGACCGCTCAAAGAGGTCGTTCGACCCATGGTCGACTGCTGATGGAAGCGGTACAACATGTCATGCAGGCAGGGCGTTTGCTAGACAGATTCTCGCTCATCTAGGCAAGTATTCAAGATCTCGCGCCTGGGACCCGTGTCCTAAGGCGAGCCGGGGCTGTCACAGATGACGACGCAGAGTAGGTTGCACGACCGCTGAGCGTGGTGTACTCTTGGGAGTACGCGGAGTGCGTGGGCGCGCACCAACGGGCACCAGGAAGATAAGGCGGAGGAAGTAATGAGTCTCGGAACTCCTCAGCGACGCACGCGTCGCAAACTGTCAATTCTGTGGGCGATTGCGCTTGTAGCGTCAGTCGTCAGCGGACCCACCTTGGCCAATGGCTTGGTGTTCGGTGACGATGCCGTCCCTGTGGAAGCCGCGCTCGTGTCCGCCGACGGAGCCGTCGAGACCGGCGCCGAAGGCGATGCTGTGACCGCCAATGCCCCGGTAGCCCGTCACTTCGATCCCGCTATCGACCTCGAGAAGTATGCATCTGTCAACGGGCCGGACGGCCCGTGGCACAACGCCGATCGCCCCGAGACGGCGACCGGAGCCGACGTGTGGATGCGCATCGAGATCAAGAACACCGGCAACGCCGACCTGACCGACTTCGTCCTTGCCGACGATGTTCATCAGGAACTGCTTTCGCAGTGCCCTTCGATTCCCGACCTGGGGCAACCCGGCACAACCTCGATCAATAATGGTGGCGTTCCACAGTGGTCATGCGTCTTCGGCCCCATCGCGGCGCTCGAAGCCGGACCCCACCTCAACACGGTGCAGGTCGACGCCGCGGCTCTCGACGAGCAGGGCAACCTCAACGGCCTTTTCGTGTGGGACAGCGACCCCGCCGGCTACATCGGCATTGGGGGAACCACCTCGACCACCCAGCCTCCGCCCTCCTCGACCACCACCACGACAACCATGCCCCCTTCGACCGACCCCGCCATGCTCGGTGACTTCGTGTGGCTCGATGACGGCAACGGCAACCTGGCCAACGCTGGAAACGGCATCCAGGATCCCGGTGAGCTCCCTGTTTCGGCCCTGCGCGTTGATCTGGTGATGGCCGGACAGGTCGTCGACTCCACGTTCACCGATGCTCAGGGGCTCTACAAGTTCAATGATCTGACGCCGGACGTCAGCTACTCGGTCCGTTTCGATGATCGCGACGGATACATCTTCACCCATGCCAATCAGGGCAGCAACTCGACAGACTCCGACGCCAGCATCCTTGGTCAGCATGTGACGCAGCAGGTGAGCATGGCCCCAGGTGAGTTCAACGACACGCTGGACGCCGGCCTCTTCATGTGCCCCATCCGGCCAACAGACGGCCAGATCTTGCTCGACATGACCGGGACGAGGCTTCTCGACAGCGGACCATTGATGACGCCGTTCTTCGACGTCGATGTCCCCGCTGGGAGCTATCGAGTCACGCTGGCGTCTGCTGACTTCGGACCGAACCACACCGCGCAGAACCAGCCATTCGAGCAGTATTTCGTGCGCCTGTACTCGGCAACCAGCGGCGCGACCTACGACTCGTCCGCCATCAGCGATCTCGCCGACAGCGACAGTGTGCCGAACTGGTTGCTGGAGCTGGTCAATGGGGACGACAATCTGCTCGTCGTCGGTGAGGATGTTGACCAGATCAAGGGTTGGCACATCGCCGACCTCATTGGGAACCAGCCGACCGCTAACTCGATCGACCCGATTTGCGTTCTCCTCGATCCGGTCGAGCCCGAGCTGTCATCGCTTGGCAACTTCGTGTGGCTCGACGACGGCACCAGCACCGACCAGGTTGAGGGCATCGCCCTCGACGGCATCCAGCAGGAGAGCGAGCAAGGCCTCGGCGGCGTTCGCGTTGAGCTGTTGGACGAGAACATGGAGTTCATCACCTTCACCACAACGGCTGCCGACGGTTCCTATCTCTTTGACGGCCTGGCGGCAGGCACCTACTTCGTGCAGTTCGTCCTCCCAGAGGGCTATATCTTCTCCCCGCTCGATCAGGGCGGAGACGATGCGCTCGACTCAGATGCCAACGACGGCACCGCTGACCCGGCCCGCGCCTTGGGCAAGACCGAGGCCATCACGCTGCCTGCGGGCACCGACGATCCCACCTGGGACGCCGGCCTGTTCTTGCCTGCCAACAGCATCGACATCGAGAAGGCCACCAACGGTTTCCAATCTGACACCGCTCCTGGCGAGTTCATCGCCACGGGTGCAGGTGTCACCTGGACCTACGTTGTCACCAACACCGGCGACATGGCCCTGTCCAATATCGTTGTCACCGACTCCGATCTGGGCGTCATCGCCGGACCGGACTCTGGTGATACCAACAACAACGGCATCCTCGAGACCACCGAGACATGGCTCTACAGCGCTACGGGCACCGCCACTGCTGGCCAGTACGCCAACCTGGGTTCCGTCGTCGGCACCCCGCCGAGCGGACTCCCCGATGTCACCGACGAAGATCCGTCGCACTACTTCGGATCGAACCCTGCCATCGACATCGAGAAGGCCACCAACGGTTCCGACTCGGACTTCGCTCCCGGCGAGAACATTGCCATGGGTGCTGCTGTCACCTGGACCTACGTTGTCACCAACACCGGCAACGTGGCGCTCAGCGGCATCGCCGTCACCGATGACCAGGGTGTCGCAGTCAGCTGCCCAGCCACCGAGCTGGCCCCGCAGGCTTTGATGACGTGCACGGCAACGGGCACCGCTATCGATGGCCAGTACGCCAACCTGGGCACTGTCGTCGGCACTCCGCCCACCGGAGCGGATGACAATGTCACCGATAACGATCCGTCGCACTACTTCGGAGAACCGCCGGTGATCGATCTGCAGATCGAGAAGAAGATCGCTAACCCCGACGACCCCGAGAACCCCGATGCGGTCGTCGCCGGTACCGATTTCGAATACAGGTTGACCGTGACCAACTTGGGGCCGGACTTGGCTACTGGTGTAGTCGTGCTCGACGCGCTGCCAGCCCGGATCGACGCCGTTGATGTCGACCTGTTCAACCCGGCCGCCGGGTTCGAGGAGTTCCCGTTCTTCGACGAGACCAGCGACGGCGTCGGCGACCCCTTCTTCCGGATCAACAACCCGCCGGCAGTCGTCGAAGTGGTCGAACTTCCAGGAGTGTTCTTGACATTCGACTCCGACGAGCGTCTAGCTACCAATGGCGTCACCTACAACAGCGCGACAGCGTCACGCGCCGGGATCACCTGCGCCATCGACTCCGATTCTCACGCCGTCAGGTGTGAGGTCGGCGACCTCGCCGTCGGTGAAAGCATCGACATCGATTTGAGTCTGACCATGGACCCATCAGCGTTCCTCCGTGTGTGGAACCGAGCCTGGGTGTACGGCGACGAGACGCTTGCCGGCTATGAGCCCAATCAGACCAAGGCGGATGATGGGCTCTGCACCGAGACTTCGGCGACGTCGCCACCGTTCGACCCAGCGGCACCGAGCGGTCCGACCCTGATGGGCACAGGCTGTAACTACGTCAAGAAGAACGCCACGGTGCTCAACGAGATCGATCTGGCGATCACCAAGACAGCTTCGGCCGCCGAGGTAGGCGTTGGCGGTGCCTTCAGTTACACGCTGGGCGTGACGAACAACGGTCCGTCGACGGCTCCAGCGGTGCGGGTGACCGACACGCTGCCGACCAACCAAACTTTCGTGTCAGCGGTCACTCCGCTTGGAACGTGCACCCACGACGGTTCACCGACCGGTGGTGTCCTGACCTGTGATCTGGGATCGATGCTGCCGGACAATCCGACCTCGATCACGGTCAACGTCACGATGGCGTCCGCTCCCGCGGGAGCGCAGTGCTCGACCAACGTTGCAGCCGTCGCGGACGTCACGGGCGTGATCATGGTCGGGACAGACGAGATCACCTGGCCCGAGAGCGACCTCGGCAACAACCAGGCCAGCGCCGAAGTCTGCGTGCCGGCACCGACGGACATCGATCTCGAGCTCACCAAGAGCGTCGACCAGGCCGTCGTGCCCCTCGGCACGGCAGTGGTGTGGACGATCACGGTCACCAACCAGGGGCCGGCGGCTGCCACCGGCGTCACCGTTTCCGACAACCTGCCAGCCGGTGTCAGCTACGTTTCTGACAACGGCGGCGGCGCCTTCAACTCGGCGACGGGAATCTGGACTATCGGCGGCCTGGCGGTCGGCGCTTCGGCGACTCTCCAGATAACGACAACGGTCGACGTCTCTGGTACCCATATCAACGAAGCTCAGGTGGCGACTGCCGATCAGACGGACATCGATTCGACTCCGGGCAACAACATAGCTACCGAGGACGACCAAGATCCGGCGGAGGTCGGCACGGTGCTGCAGGCGGCAACGACGACGACGCCGCCGGCTACCACCTTGCCGAAGACAGGTTTGGAGACGGGTTCGCTGACAGGCCTGGGTATGGCGATTATCGCCCTGGGAGGCTTGATGATCCTGACCGCCCGCCGCCGCCAACAGTTTGATTGGTAGACGGCAAGAGCGGAGCCACGCAGAGTAGGAGCCCTGGCTATGCCCGGTGGGGGGCCGTGGACAGGACTCGGGTTATGCCTCTAGGATTCCTGACGGCTTCTGCGTGTAGCGAGTGAGCCCCTCGGCAGAGCACGGGATCGAAGGAAGGGAAGGCTGGAATGCAACGGACAAGGTCCTCCGCGGCTGCCACCGTTGGATTGGCGATTGGACTCATCTTGGCGGTGGTTGGGCCCGCCTTGGCGGCGACCGTCACCAGCGAGATCGATCTGGCGATCACTAAGACGTCTTCGACAGGGGAAGTCGGTGTGGGTGGTTCCCTTAGCTACACACTCGGCGTTGTAAATAACGGCCCCTCGACCGCGCCATCCGTCCAGGTCACCGACACGCTTCCCGCCAACCAGTCCTTCGTCTCAGCGACAGCCGGAGTTGGCAGCTGTTCCCACTCCGGTGAGGCGACCGGTGGCACCCTCACTTGCGATCTGGGCTCGATGTTGCCGGCCAACCCAACGACCATCACCGTCAACGTGACGATGGCGGCTGCGCCGGCCGACTCATTGTGCTCGACCAATGTTGCCAATGTTGCTGATGTCACCGGCGTTGTGATGGTTGGACAAGACGAGATCACCTGGCCCGACACCAACCCGGCGAATAACCAGGCCAGCGCCCAGGTCTGTGTGCCGGCTCCAAGAGACATCGACCTGGATCTCACCAAGAGCGTCGACCAGGCCGTCGTGGCCGTTGGTACTGCTGTGGTGTGGACGATCACGGTTACCAACCAGGGTCCGGCGGATGCCATGGGTGTCACGGTCTCCGACAGCTTGCCAGCCACAGTCAGCTATGTCTCGGACAACAGCGGTGGCGCCTACAGCTCGGCGACGGGCATATGGACCATCGGCAGCCTCGCCATCGCCGCTTCGGCGAGCCTCGAGATCACCACCACGATTGATGCTGTTGGCACCCACGTCAACGGCGCGCAGGTAGCTACCGCCGATCAGACGGACATCGACTCGACGCCAGGCAACAACGTCGCCACTGAGGACGACCAGGACTCCGCCGAGGTTGGAACCGTGCTGCAGGCCGCGACCACAACGACCTTGGCGCCAGCGACGACCTCGGCCGACACCCTTGTCAAGACCGGTCCGCACGACCAAACGAGAAACATCGGTCTCGCTGGCTTTGCCGCGCTGCTGATTGGTGTCGCCCTTGTGTTGGCGGCTACCGATCGCGGCTCTCGCAAGCGATACATCAATCTGCGGTAACTAGCTACCCCAGGTAGAGGCCGTTTGGGCCTCGACGGGCCGTTTCCGGCAACGTAGGTTGGTGGGTACGGGAGCGGGCGGAGAAAACATCGGTACGGGCTCCGGGTCCGAGGCAGCAGCCTCGGACCCTGACGCGTCGGGGGTACCATCTTCCGCTATGAGCGAAGGGCGAAATGGAGTCAACGTACGACCCCGCGGCCGTCGAATCCCGGTGGTACGACCGCTGGGAGTCAGCCGGCGCCTTCCGTCCTGAGGTAAACCCCGACGGTGCGCCCTTCTGCATCGTCATACCGCCCCCAAATGTCACCGGTTCGCTGCACATGGGGCACGCCCTCGATCTCTCGATCCAGGACGTCATCATCCGTCGCAAGCGCATGCAGGGCTTGGCGGCGCTGTGGGTCCCAGGAACCGATCACGCCGGCATCGCCACCCAGAACGTGGTCGAGCGTGAGCTAGCGGCAGAGGGCCTCAGCCGCCACGACATCGGGAGGGAAGCCTTCGTTGAGCAGGTGTGGATGTGGAAGGAGCGCTCCGGCGGCCGCATCTCCGAGCAGATGAGGACCCTTGGGTTCTCAGTCGATTGGACACGCGAGCGCTTCACGCTCGACGAGGGTTTGTCTCGCGCCGTGCGCCAGGTCTTCGTCACGCTGTACGACGAGGGGCTCATCTATCGCTCCAACCGGATCATCAACTGGTGCCCACACTGTCGGACCGCTCTCTCCGACATCGAGGTGGAGCACGAAGAGACGCTGGGGGAGTTGGTCACTATCAGGTACCCGTTCGCGGATGGCGAAGGGGCGATCGAAGTCGCTACCACCCGCGCCGAAACCATGCTCGGCGACACTGCAGTGGCCGTTCACCCCGGTGACGAGCGCTACGCCGACGCTATAGGCCGCGAGGTGATTCTGCCGCTGATGGAGCGTCGGATTCCTGTTGTGGCCGATGCCGAAGTTGATCCCGAGTTCGGCACCGGGGCTGTCAAGGTCACTCCTGCCCACGATCCACTTGACTTCGACATCGGCCAGAGGTCGGGACTCGAGGCCATCAAGGTCATCGGCGAAGACGGTCTGATCACTCCCGCAGGCGGCCAGTTCGCCGGCATGGATCGGTTCGGTGCGAGGACTGCCGTCAAGGAGGCGCTCGCCGCGTCCGGTGCCCTCGTGTCCGTCGCCGAGCACACCCACAGCGTCGGCCATTGCTCGCGGTCCAACGACGTTGTCGAACCCATGCTGTCGCTTCAGTGGTTCGTCAAGGTCGAGCCGCTCGTCGGGCCCGCCATCGATACCTTTCGCAATGGCGAAACTCGATTCGTTCCCAAGAGTTGGGAGAACAGCTACTTCCACTGGATGGAGAACCTGCGGGACTGGTGCATCAGTCGTCAGCTGTGGTGGGGCCACCGGATCCCAGCGTGGTACTGCGACGCTTGCCAAGAGGTGATAGTTGCCAAAGACGAGCCAACGGCCTGCACGGCGTGCGGCGCCGCAAACTTGCGGGCGGACGAGGACGTCCTCGACACCTGGTTCTCGTCGGCGCTGTGGCCATTCTCAACCCTGGGCTGGCCAGACGAGACAGAAGACCTCAAGCGGTTCTACCCCAACTCGGTGCTGGTTACCGGTTACGACATCATCTACTTCTGGGTGGCCCGGATGCTGAAGATGGGCTTGCACTTTATGGGCGAGAGCCCCTATCCCGATGTGGTCATCCATGGTCTGGTTCGCACCGCGGACGGCCGCAAGATGTCCAAGTCGCTCAACAACGCCGTCGATCCTCTGGATCTGGCGCACACCTACGGCGCCGATGCCCTGCGGTTGACTCTGCTGCAGGCGGCGGCCCCCGGTCATGAGGTACCTGCACCCCAAGACGAGTGGCTGGACGCGGCGAGGCGTTTCGGCAACAAGCTGTGGAACGCCGTCCGCTTCGCAGCGACCCACGTCGATGACGTACCCCGCGCCGGGGGCTACCCGACCGACCCTGCCCCCGAGGCGGCGTGGATATTGCAGCGGCTGCATGAGGTGACCCAACAGGTGGACGAGCTGCTCGACGAGTATCGGTTCAGCGACGCCTTCTCGACTCTCTACGCGTTCGCCTGGTCTGAGGTGTTCGACTGGTTCATCGAGCTCTCCAAGGCGCCGTTGCGAGATCCCGATCGGTCGGCAGAGGCAGCTGCTGTTGTCGGCGTCGTGATCCGCGATGTTCTCAAGCTGTTCCACCCCGCTATCCCCTTCGTCACCGAGGAGCTGTGGTCGCAACTGGTCGGCGACGGCCTGTTGGCGACGGCGCCTTGGCCGGATCCACCCGCTTACGACTTGCCCCGGTCGATGGAGACCTTCCAGGAGCTCATCGTGGCGGCGCGCCGTTTCCGCGCCGAGCATGGCCTCGGGCCGAATGCCGAGCTGACCATGGTGGTCGTCGATGCTGGAGACACGGTCGAGGATTGGTGGCCAGAGCAGGCCATGGAGCTCGCTCGATTGTCCATGACGTTCGGGGAGGCTCCGGGGGAGGGCCATACCAGACTGGTGTCGGGGAAGGTCGAGGGGTTCGTTGCACTCGGGGGAGCGATAGACGTTGACTCAGAGCGGCAGCGACTCGCCGCCGCCGTCGCCACGGCCGTTGATGCCAGGGACCATGCTGCGGCCAAGCTCGGCAATGAGTCGTTCCGAGATCGCGCCCCAGCAGAGGTAGTGGAGAAAGAGCAGGGGAAGCTGTCTGCGGCCGAGCAGCTCATCGACAGCCTTCGTGCCCAGCTCGAAGAACTCGGTTGAACGATTACGAGGCCGCCACGGCCTTTCTCGACGCTCGAATAGGCCTCGGCGTGAAGCCCGGTCTCGAGCGGATGGTTGGGCTCATGGACGCCATGGCCGACCCGCACCTGGCCGCCCCGATCATCCACGTTGGCGGGACCAACGGGAAGACATCCACCGTCCGGTATATCGCGGCCGTCCTGACGAGGCAGGGGCTGGCTCCAGGAACCTTCATATCGCCCCACCTCGAATCGATCGAGCAGCGGTTCGGCATCGGCGCCGAGCATCTGACACGTAATGAATTTGCCGACCTCGTTGCCGAGGTGGGTCCGGTCATTGAGCTCTTCGAGGAGCAGAGCGGGTCGGGCGTTACCTACTTCGAAGCCACGGCCGCGCTCGCCTTCAGCCTCTTCGCCGGTTACCCGGCGTCGGTAGGGGTTGTCGAGGTCGGGCTCGGCGGCCGCCTCGACGCCACCAATGTGGTCGAGCCGCAGGTGGTGGTCATCACCACGCTGGGGCGCGATCACATGGAGTACCTCGGCAGCGAGATCGCTGGGATCGCGGCCGAGAAGGCGGCGATCATCAAGGAAGGCTGCGTCGTCGTCACGGGGGCGTTGCACGACGAGGCCGAGGCGGTGATCGCAGCCAGAGCCGCCGAGGTGGGAGCGCAGCGCTTTCGACTCGGGACGGACTTCTCGATAACGGGGAACAGTCCCGCCGTAGGCGGATGGGTCATAGATGTCGATGGCATCTACTCATCCCACAACGAACTTCAGCTACGCACCCACGGACGCCACCAGGTTGACAACTTCGCCATCGCGGTGGCTGCCGTCGAGGCCTTCAGCGGCCGCGCTCTCGACGAGCTGGCGGTCGCCGAGGCTGCGACGATTGCCACGCCGGGGCGGATGGAGATCGTTGATACCTCTCCGTTGTTGATGATCGACGGCGCTCACAACCTGCCTGCAGCTGAAGCCCTTGCCGCTTCGCTGCAGCGGGAGTTCCCGTCGACAGAGTGGTCGCTCGTGTTCGGGGCGATGGTCGACAAGGAGGCTGACGAGATGCTGGCTGTGCTGGCTCCGCAGGTCGACTCGCTCTTCGCCGTCGCCGCCGAGGCTCCGCGGGCGATGCCGGTCGCGGAGCTCGTTGAAATGGCGGAGAGGCTCAACCTTCGAGCCTCCGGACACCCCTCCGTCGCCGCTGGTCTGCGAGCGGCCGTCGCCGCAGCGGGACCAAACGGCGCGGTGCTCGTCGCAGGTTCGCTCTACGTCGCCGGCGAGGCTCGGGTGTCGCTCGCCCCGGATCGCTAGGCGGTAGCCTCGCCAGATGGAACGAACATTCGTCATGGTCAAGCCCGACGGTGTGTCCCGCCGCCTCGTCGGTGAGGTCATAGGCCGCCTCGAGCGCAAGGGCCTAACGCTGGAGAACGCTCGCATGCTCACCATCGACGATGCCCTTGCCAAGCGTCACTACGCCGAACACGAGGGAAAGCCCTTCTACGGGGAGCTGGTCGATTTCATCTCCTCCGGTCCGGTGATGGCAATGCAGTGGGCAGGGGAGGGTGCCGTTGCCGTCGTCCGCACTCTCGTCGGCGTCACCAACCCCGCCGAAGCCGCCCCAGGGACCATCCGTGGCGACTTCGGTCTCGAGATCGCTCACAACATCGTCCACGCCTCGGATTCACCCGATAGCGCCGTTCGCGAGCTGGGGATCTTCTTCGGCTGAGATAACTCGCCCGGGCGCCGCTTAGCCGGAAGCACTAGTATGCGGGGCCACCTGTCCAGGGGCCTTCCGATAATGGTTGATTCACTACTGTCAGTTGCTGGCCGTGATATGGCGATCGATCTCGGGACCGCGAACACGCTGGTCTACGTCCGAGGCGGTGGCATCGTGCTCAACGAGCCTTCCGTCGTCGCCATAAACACCCGCGACAACCGTCCCCTCGCGGTCGGCATGGAAGCCAAGCGGATGATCGGCCGAACCCCGTCGTACATCCAGGCCATTCGGCCGCTGCGCGACGGCGTTATCGCCGATTTCGACATCACCGAGAAGATGCTCCGCTATTTCATTCAGAAGGTCCATCGCCGCCGTTGGGCCCGGCCCCGCATCGTTGTTTGCGTGCCCTCTGGCATCACAGGAGTCGAGCGTCGAGCAGTGGAGGAAGCGGCCTATCACGCCGGTGCCCGCAAGGCCTACACCATCGAGGAGCCCATGGCGGCTGCCATCGGAGCCGGCCTTCCCGTTCACGAGCCGTCCGGCTCGATGGTCGTGGATGTCGGTGGAGGTACGACTGAGGTAGCGGTCATCTCGCTCGGAGGCATTGTCACCTCCCGCAGCATCCGCATCGGCGGTGACGAGCTCGATGAGGCCGTCATCCAGTGGGTGAAGAAGGAGTACAACGTCATGCTCGGCGAGCGAACCGCCGAGCAAGTCAAGATGGCCATCGGGTCTGCCTGGCCATATACCGAAGAGCCGGCGGCCGAAGTTCGCGGCCGCGACCTCATCACCGGCCTTCCCAAGACCATCCTTCTCTCGAGCTCCGAGCTCCGCGAAGCGATCGACGAGCCCGTGCAGGCCGTCGTCGACGCCGTCAAGTTCACTCTTGACAAGACCCCGCCCGAGCTGGCCGCAGACATCATCGAGCGTGGCATCGTTGTAACGGGAGGAGGGGCCCTCCTGCGAGGTCTTGGCCTGCGCCTTGCCTCGGAAACAGGAATGCCGATCGTGGTAGCCGATAGGCCTTTGCAGTCTGTAGTGATGGGATCGGGTCAGTGCCTTGAAGAATTCGACGTCCTCCAGGGAGTGCTCGTCTCCAGCGGCCGCAACTAGCCGGCCGCCGGCCGGGAGACGGCCTGACGACCCATGTTGAGATCAACTCGCCGACCGGACCGAACGAACATCGTATTCATCGGGCTCATCGTCGTGTCGTTCCTGCTCACCACCTACGACGTCCAGACGGCGGGGGCCGGCAGCTTGGTAACAGGCCTCCGCAATGGCGCTGAAGCCGTGTTCACACCGATCCAGAAGATCTCCCGCGCTGTCACCAGGCCGATCGTCGGGTTCGTGGACGGCGTGGCCAACCTCGCCGGACTCAGGTCCGAGAACGATGCCCTAGCCCTCGAAGTCACACGACTCGAACAAGAGCTGGCCGAGGTGGAGGTGCTGCGCGCCGAGGTCGAGGCCCTGCGGGAGGCCGCCAACATCACGGTTCCCCAGGGCATCGACGCCGTCGATGCCCGGATCTTCGCGATCGGTGCTTCCGGCTTCGACAACGTTCGCAGCATCGACAAGGGCAGCGCAGACGGTCTCGGCGTAGGAATGCCGGTGGTTGATCATCTCGGGCTTGTGGGGCGGATCGATCTGGTGTTCGAGCATCAATCCCGCGTTCGCTTGATCAGTGACCCGAGCATCCGGATCGGCGCCAGGGTGGTGCGGACGGGTGAGTTGGGGTGGGTGTCTGGCAGGGGATCGGGTCCCCTGTTGCTGGAGATGTTCGACGCCGGCGAAGTCGTTGCGGAAGGAGACCAACTCGTCACTTCCGGCGGTCGGTTCCCACCAGGCCTGCTCATCGGCGTCGTGACCGAAGGTGCCCGCGCCGAGGCCGGCTTCGCGTTGCGGAGCACGGTCGACCCGTACATCGATGTCAGCGGCCTCGACTACGTGAAGGTGTTTCTGGAGACCCGCCAGGGAGAGCAGGGCGAGCTGGAGACCGTTCCAGTCGATGATCTGCCCGTGACGGAGGAAGCGCCATGACGTCGCGTGCCCTCCTCGTCGGGCTGCTATCGGTCATCGTTGCCGTCGTGCTGCAGACCACATTGTTCGTCAACGACTCGCTCCGTTTGTTCGATGCCACCCCCAACCTCGTCCTCGTTGCCGTAGTGGCGTCGGCCCTGGTGCTCGACGCCGAGCCGGCGATCTTCCTCGGCTTCACCGGGGGCCTCCTGAGTGACCTCTTGGGCGGATCTCCTCTGGGCCTGTGGGCGCTGGTGATGACCGTGGTGGCCTACGTGGCGGTCCGTCTGCGAGGGATGGTCGTCGAACGCTGGCTGTTGGTGATTCCCGGCGTACTGCTGCTGGCGGCTGGGGCCGGCGTGTTATTCGTGGGCAATGCCACACTGTTCGGTGAGCAACCGTTCAAGGATCCCGGTGTGTTCCGAATCATCACATTCACGGCCGTCTACAGCGCGGCCGCGGCCCTCGTCATCGTGCCCCTGATTAGCTGGGTTATGACCCCGCGTCGTTCTCGCAGGAAGGCCGCGTTGTGAGGCCTGGCTATCGGATCCTGGCTCTGGGCGCCCTGTTCGTAGCGCTGTTCAGCGTGCTCACTCTGCGGCTGTGGTACCTCCAGGTAACCGAGGCCGCGAGCCTCGATCAGCAGGCGGAGAATCAGCGGGTCCGGTTGGTCACTTCACCGGCGCCGCGAGGCGAGATCGTCGATCGAGACGGGGTGAGGCTGGCGGGATCTCGGGTTTCCCTCTCCGTCGTCGTAGACCGAGAGCTCATCAACGAAGACGCCGAAGACGATGTCATACAGCGTCTGGCCGGCCTCCTAGACATGTCTGCCATCGAGGTGCGGGCACGGTTCAACGAGGCGAGGGCCGGTTCGCTGGGTTCGATCAGCAACGACGTGGACGCAGGCGACGCCCTCTACCTCGTGGATCACTCCGAGGACTTCCCCGGCATTCGGGTAGAGGCGGTAGCTGTTCGCACTTATCCCGAGGGGGAGTTGGGCGCCCATGTGATCGGATACATCGGTCGACCGAGCGACCAGGACCTCGAGACGCCGGGAGTCGAAGGGGCTGACCTGGTCGGGAAGTTCGGCGTCGAGCGGTCCTATGACGTTTGGCTGCGAGGAACGCCGGGCACCACCAAGTATCGGGTGAATGCGCAGTCGGAGATCCTCAGCATTGTCGGGGAGGAGCCGCCTCGTGCCGGCGGCACTGTCCAGACGACAACGGACAGTGAGCTGCAACGGGCGCTCGAGCAGGCTCTTGCCGAGGGGCTGGCCCTCGCCAGAAGCTCCCAGGAGCCGTGGCCGGGCGCCTGCACCTCCGAGAGTCCACCAGAGCAATGTGCCATCAGGGCCAGCGGAGTTGTCATCGATCCCCGGGACGGCTCCATCATCGCCATGGCCTCGGTCCCCTCGTTCGACCCTTCGATCTTCGTTGGCGGCCTTACTCAGGACGAGTGGTCGGTGCTGCAGAGCCAAGGCGCACTCAATAACTTCGCTATTCAGGGCAACTACGCCCCTGCCTCAACTTTCAAGGTGGTTGCCTACTCGCTGGCGTTGGAGGAGAGCATCTACCCGCAGGCCGAGGAGGACGCAGTCCCGCTGCAGAACCACACGGATGACTACTTCTGTAGCGGTCGCCTGGAGTTCCAGTTCCAGGATGACAGCCAACAGGTGTTCCATGACTGGACCTCTGCCGGCCACGGCAATGTCGATCTTCACGAGGCGTTGGCAGCGTCGTGCGACCTGTACTTCTGGGAGCTAGCCCTACGCGTGTGGCGCGGGCGCGGCGACGAATTCGATGAGGCTGCCCTCCAGCATTGGGCAGAGCAGCTCGGTTTCGGCTCGGCCACCGGCATCGACCTTCCATTCGAACAAGTTGGCCTTGTGCCAGACCGCGACTGGTTCGAGACGACGCAGCGTGAAACGCCAGGCCGGGTGCGAGCCGAAGGAACGTGGTCCGGCGGCGATGTTATGAACCTCATCATCGGCCAGGGCGCGTTGACCTCGACGCCCCTTCAGTTGGCCAACGCCTACGCAGCTCTTGTCAATGGCGGGACGCTATGGCAGCCGCGGGTGGTGTCGCGGGTCATCAACGCTGACGGCGAGACCATCTTCGAGAATCCGGCAAAGCCTCTTCGCAAGCTCGACCTCAACGCCGCCACGGTCACCTTGCTGCGACGCGACCTCTCCCTGGCGGTCAACAGCAGATCCGGCACTGCCCGCAGCGCCTTCGCGGACTCACGGGTTCGCTCGCTCATCGGCGGCAAGACGGGGACCGCCGAGGTCATCAAGGGTGACAGCAATACCGAGGACGTCGACACAGCCTGGTTCGTTGGCGTTGCCCCGATCGACGACCCCGAATTCGTGGTCGCGATCGTCGTCGAGAGGGGTGGCTCCGGGGGCCGAATAGCAGCTCCTACAGCTCGTAAGGTTCTAGAGAAGGCGTTGGGGCTCGAGCCCGGTCCTCTCGTTGCCGGAGAGGACGCTGACTGATGGACATCGTTGTCGGTGCTCCTGTGTCGCGGGCCAGGCATGGGACCATTCGTCCCGACTTCGTACTCGTCGGCTCAGTAACGGCACTGGCCGCGCTCGGCTTGCTCATGATCTTCTCGGCGTCGATCGACAGCGTTACTCAACTCGGAATCGGCAGCTCGCCAGATGCCCAGCGGCAGCTGGTGTTCATTCTCATTGGCGCAGGCGTATTCACGGCCACATCGCTCCTCGAGGAGCGCCCGATGCGCCTGGTGGCGCCCATCACCTATCTGGCGGTGATGGCTCTTCTGCTGTTGGTCCTGACGCCGATCGGTACCGAGGTTCGGGGAGCGCAGAGATGGCTCCAGCTCGGGAGCTTCCAGCTGCAGCCGTCGGAGCTGGCCAAGCCGGCGCTCATACTGTCGCTGGCTGCGCTGCTTGGCTCTGACCCGGACGAGCAGCTGCCGTGGCGGCGCATCGTCCAGACGATCGCTGTGATGCTCCCGCTGGCCGCTCTCGTTGCCATCCAGCCCGACCTGGGGACGACGATCGTATTCATCTTCATCGCCCCGATCTTGCTCTTCATGGCCGGAGCCAGCCTTCGCCAGCTCGGGGGCATCTTGTTAGCGGGGGCAGCCGGTCTTCTGGTTGCGATGCAGGCAGGGCTCTTCGCCTTCAAGGACTACCAGATCGCTCGCCTGACCGCCTTCCTCGACCCGGCCGCAGATCAGCTGACCCTCAACTACAACCAGCTGCAAAGCAAGCTCACCATCGGGTCCGGTGGCCTGCTCGGGAAGGGGCTTTTCGAGGGGGATCAGACCAACCTGAGCTTCGTGCCTCATCAGACGACGGACTTCATCTTCACTGCCGTCGGCGAGCAGCTCGGGTTCCTGGGGGCAGCCATTGTCATCGGCCTGTTCGCTGTCATCGTGTGGCGCCTTCTCATGATCGCCGCGACCGCCAACAGCAGGTTCGGCCGGCTGTACGCCGCAGGGGCAGCCGGGCTCGTCGCATTCCATGTCTTCGTGAATATCGGAATGACCGTCGGCATGCTGCCGGTGACGGGACTGCCGTTGCCGTTCATGAGCCAAGGAGGGTCTTCCTTCATCGCGATGATGGCGGTTATCGGGCTGGCCCACTCCTTCAGGATCCACCGATCTCCAGTCCCAGGCGAGCGACGGCTCTTGTAGCAGTCGAGGCTGGTACCGTTGCATCGCATGCAACGAAGAGGTGAAGAGGGCTGGATCGAGGTCATCTGTGGCCCGATGTTCTCCGGCAAGAGTGAAGAGCTGATCCGGCAGATGACTCGCTTCCAGATCGCCCGGATCCCCACGCAGACCTTCAAGCCGGCGGTAGATGACAGGTACGCCGAGGCCGAGGTCGTTTCGCACAGCCACCTGTCCGTAGCCGCCCAGCCGGTCGCCGATTCACAGATGCTTCTCAATGCCGTCAGGGAATCGACGAGCGTCGTCGGGATAGACGAGGCTCAGTTCTTCGACGACGGCCTCGTTGAGGTGGCGGCGCAGCTCGCGGCTCGCGGCAAGCGCGTTATCGCCGCGGGCCTCGATCTCGACTACCTGGGTCGCCCCTTCGGTCCGGTTCCCACGCTCATGACGCGGGCGGAGTACGTGCACAAGGTTCTGGCCGTTTGCCACCGCTGTGGCGGGCCCGGAATGTTCACCCAGAGGGTCATCTCGTCAGACGACCTGGTCGTCATCGGTGCCCAGGATGCTTACGAATCCCGGTGTCGTCGCTGCTACGACCCAGCGGAGTTGCCTCAGGAAAAGCTCGAGATACTCGAGGCATAGTCCGATAGCTGAATGACGGCTGCTACAATCGCAGCAATGGGCCGGTTCTTACCGGTTCCCATCCCGCCGCTACCGCCCGGACGCCCATTTGAGGTCGTCCAAGGCCACAGGAGTTTTCGTGGTTGAGTCCAGAACGTTCACTGGCAGCCCACTCGCGGGATGGGACCACCTCACCGCCCACCTCACGCCCGTCCGGGCATCACAAGGAGATTTCTTCAATGTTTCGTCGCAACAAGGCGCAAGTAACCAAGCGCGGGGTCGGAGACACCGCCACCGAGGAACACAAGACGCGAACCATCGATGGGGAGTCAGTCTCCATCCGACGCGTTCGCCAGCAGCCACAACGACAACCGGCTGCAACTAAGCCCAAGGAGCCGCGCCGCAAGCGGCGTCGTGGTTCCCCCGACGGCAGGCCGCAGAGGCCGCAACCGGATTTCGTCGAGCCACCTCCATCTGCCCGCAAGCAGATGCTTGTGCGAACCCTCCCTCATCAGGTGCAGATCGTCATCATGGAAGGGCCGGTGCTCGTCGAGCACTACGTAGCGAAGTCCGATCAAGAGTCCCTCGTCGGGAATGTCTACATCGGCAAGGTGCGCAATGTCCTTCCGGGGATGGAAGCGGCCTTCGTGGACTTCGGTGTTGGCAAGAACGGCGTGCTCTATGTGAGCGACGTCCGTACCGCCAAGGGCGGGCGACCCCGCCGCATCGAGCAGGCACTCTCGGTTGGCGACGACGTCATGGTCCAGGTCACCAAGGACCCGATGGGGCACAAGGGAGCCCGGCTCAGTGGGGTCGTCAGTCTCGCGGGTCGCTATCTCGTGCTCAGTCCCGGCGGCGACATCCGAGGGATCAGTCGGCGCCTAGCCGACGGCGAGCGTGACCGTCTTCGCAGCATCATTGCCAAGATTCGGCCCGCCGACTTTGGGGTCATCGTTCGCACGGCTGCGGAAGAGGCGTCGGAAGACGACCTGCGGGCTGACATGGGTCGGCTGAAGGTGGCGTGGGAGAAGATCGACCGCAAAGCCAAGGACGGTGGGAGCGCGCCACGACCGCTCTATGAGGAGCCGACGCTGGTGATCCGTGTCATCCGCGAGCACTTCAACCGGAGCTTCCGTCGCCTGCTTGTCGATGCCCCCAAGACCCATGACACCATCATGGAGTATCTCAACGGAACAGAACCCGACCTCGCCTCCAAGGTCACGCTGTACACCGAAAACACATCGCTCTTCGAACGATTCCACGTCGACGACCAGATTCGCAAGGCCCTTGACCGCAAGGTGTGGCTGGCGTCCGGAGGACACATCGTCATCGAAAGGACCGAAGCCCTCACCGTCATCGATGTCAACACCGGCAAGTTCGTGGGACACTCCAATCTCGAAGACACTGTCCTGCAGAACAACCTGGAGGCAGCGGAGGAGATCGCCCACCAGCTACGGCTGCGGGACATCGGTGGCATCATCGTGATCGATTTCATCGATATGGAGATCCTTGCCAACCGCCGCGAAGTGCTGGAACGGCTGCGATCGCATCTAGCCAAGGACAGGACTCGTACCCAGGTCTTCGACGTTTCCGAGCTCGGACTGGTCGAGATGACCCGCAAGAACGTCTCGGCTGGGCTGGTCGAGTCATTCTCCGAAGTGTGCGAGCACTGCGGCGGCCGCGGTGTCGTACTTTTCGAGGAAGAAGCCACATCCGGCGAGGCCGTGCCCCGTAACGGAGCCGCTGTAGAGGCTGGCGCTGCAGCCAGCTAGAATCCCCTCGTTCCCCAACTCTGCAGAGGATCATGTACGCCATCATCCGCACGGGCGGTAAGCAAGCCAAAGTCCAAGAAGGCGATGTGCTCGACGTCGAGCGCGTCAAGGGCGATGAGATCACATTTACTCCCTTGCTCATCGTCGATCCCAAGGGCAAGGTGACGACGGACCGAGAGTCCCTCGCCGCGGCGACGGTGACGGCCAAGGTGCTCGGCCCGTCGACGGGGCCCAAGATCGATGTCCGCAAGCACAAGGCCAAGACCGGGTACCGCAAGAGTCAAGGGCACCGCCAGAAGTACACGCGCATCGAGGTCACCAAGATCGACGGTGGCACCAAGCCCAAGGCTGCCGCCAAACCCAAGGCCACCGCCGAAAAGACAGGCGAAGAGACAGCGGACAAGGCAGCCAAGAAGCCGGCCGCAGCCAAGAAGCCGGCCGCAGCCAAGAAGCCGGCGGCCAAGGCTGCCGCCAAGAAGCCAGCAGCCAAGAAGCCAGCGGCGCCCGAGACGAAGAAGGAGGCGTAATGTCAAAGACGAAAGCCGGAGGCTCGACGCGCAACGGCCGCGACTCGAAGTCGAAGCGCCTCGGACCCAAAGTGTTCGAGGGTCAGACCGTCACGGCCGGTGCCATCCTCGTTCGTCAGCGCGGCACCCGCATTCACCCCGGCGGCAACGTCGGACGGGGCAAGGACGACACGCTTTACGCGAAGGCAGACGGCGTCGTCAAGTACGGCAGCCGTCGTGGACGTCGACTAGTCGACGTCCTCCCCGCCTAACGACCTCTCCCTCCATGTTCGTCGACCGGACTCGCATCGTGGTGCGTGGCGGCGCCGGCGGCGCCGGCGTCTCATCGTTCCAGCGTCGAAAGGGCAAGCCGCGCGGTAAGCCGAATGGTGGATCGGGCGGAGGCGGAGGCAACGTCTACCTCGAGGCAGATCCAGATGTCTCAACGCTGCTGCGCTATGAACGCCAACCTCATCATCAGGCTGGTTCCGGCGGGCACGGAGAAGGCGAGCTTCGTCACGGTCGAACTGGCGATGACCTGGTGCTTGGCGTCCCGCTCGGGACCGTGGTCAGAGAAGAGGACGGCACCCTCCTCGCCGACCTGGTCTCTGCCGGGCAACGCATCAGTGTCGGCAAGGGCGGTCGCGGCGGAAAGGGTAATGCTGCCTTTGTGAGCAGGGCGCGCCGTGCACCGTCGTATTCCGAGCAGGGCGAGTTCGGTGAGGAGTATGTCCTCAATCTCGAGCTCAAGCTGGTTGCGGATGCTGCCCTCGTTGGCTTTCCCAACGCCGGCAAGAGCACGCTCATCGCGGCCGTTTCGGCGGCGCGTCCCAAGATCGCCGACTATCCGTTCACGACGCTAACCCCCAACCTCGGCGTTGTCTCCATCGACGATCGCATCTTCGTGCTCGCCGACATTCCTGGCCTGATCGAAGGGGCTGCCGAGGGCAAGGGCCTGGGACACGAGTTCCTTCGGCACATCGAGCGGTCCAGGGTCATCATCTACCTGCTCGACCCGTCGCCACTGCAAACCGTTACCGTACCCGACCAGCTGACGACCCTGCGCCGTGAGCTTGCGGCTTACTCGGAGGATCTCTCGCAGCGCCCGTCGCTGGTGGTCGTCTCCAAGGCCGATCTCGTGGCCGACCCGACAGACGTTCCCGACGGGCACGTCGTGTCCGCCGTCAGTGGCGTCGGACTACCAGCGTTGCTGCACGCCATCGCCGACGCTGTGGACGTTGCCCACAAGGAGGCGCCTCCTCGCCCTGGATTCCAGCTCCACAGGCCGATCGCTACCCGATTCCGCATCGATCGAGAAGGTGCGACCTGGGTGGTTACGGGACGCGACGTCGAGAGAGCCATCGCTCTCGACGACCTCACCGTTGCCGAGGCCGCCGACGTTGTGGCGGAACGACTGGAGGGCCTCGGTGTGGACTCTGCCCTTGCAGACGCAGGCGCCCAGCCCGGCGATGACGTGCGGATTGGTTCGATGGTCTTCGAGTTCCGAACATAGGATGTGACGATGTTTGAGCGTGAACTCCTCCTTTGGCCCGGTGCGATCCTCGCCGTAGCCGCCGCATTGGTGCTCATCGCACGACCAACGGCGCGCGGTCGATTCTGGGGCTTCGACCTACTCGGCGGCGTCGGTGTAGCCGCTGGAGGCATGGCTGTCTACGAGAGCCAGCGAGACGACGCCCCCATCGAGATCGAGGCGTCCGAGCTGTTCGCCAACATCTTCGACGGGTGGCCGCAAGCGGTCCTGGTAGCCGTGATCGCTGGTGCCGCCGTGCTGTTGGCTGTGATCCTCCTCCAGCGGGCCCTGCCGGAATGGCAGCGAACGGTGGCCTTGTCCGGCGGCGTCGGCATCATCATCGTGCTGGCGCACCTGTGGAGTGCCGGGATTTGAGTGGCTAGCCAGCCCTCCTTCGACGGGCCGGCTGCAGTCGGCAAGGCTCTCGATGCCAGTGGCTACCTGGCCTCGGAAGAGATCAGCCAGGTCGTGTTCCTAGCCCACGAGTTAGAGAAGCCACTTCTGGTCGAGGGTCCGGCCGGGGTCGGCAAGACCGAATTGGCGTTGGCCATCGCTGCCATGAGTGACCGTCGGCTGATTCGTCTGCAGTGTTATGAAGGGCTCGACGAAGCAAAGGCCCTCTACGAGTGGAACTATCGAAAGCAGTTGCTTCGCCTGCAGTCGGATCAGGGCAAGTCGTGGGAGGACGTCGAGGGGGACATCTTCGGTGAGGCATTCCTCATGCCGCGTCCGCTGTTGGAGGCGATCACGTCACCCGAACCCGTGGTGTTGCTGGTCGACGAGGTCGACCGTCTAGAGATCGAGACAGAGGCACTGTTGCTCGAGCTGCTTGCCGAGTTCCAGGTAACGATTCCGGAGCTGGGCACGATCTCGGCGGCGACTGTCCCGCTCACCGTGCTCACGTCGAACAACACTCGCGATCTGTCGGAGGCACTCAAGAGGCGCTGCCTCTTCCTTCATCTCGACTACCCAACCCTCGAGCGAGAGCAAGAGATACTGCAGCGTCGGGTCCCGGAGCTCGCCACCGCTCTGGCCCTTGAGGCCGCCCGAGTCGTTCGCAGCTTGCGTGGCCTCGACCTTCGCAAAGCGCCTTCGATCTCGGAGTCGATCGACTGGGCGCGCACACTGGTAGCGCTCGGAGTCGAACACATCTCGGACGATGCTGTGACGGACACCCTCGGAGTGTTGCTCAAGTATCAGTCGGACATCGAGACGGCCTCGAAGGCGTTGCAAGCGTCGGATGCGTGACGTCCTTCTTGCCTTCGTCGATGAGCTGAGGGCCGCCGGGCTGCCGGTATCGATGGTCGAGGCCATCGACGCTGCCAACGCCGTCGCCATCACGGGGTTGGCGGATCGTCGGCTGCTGCGAGCGACCCTCGGAGCGACCCTCGTCAAGAACGTCCGTCACCACGAAGCATTCGAAACCGCTTTCGAGGTGTTCTTCGGGATGGAGTCCCCGGCGTCGTTGTCGGATGCATCGCTGGCGGTCACGATGGCGACGGGAGCATCTGGGGGAGAGGATGGCGATCTCGGCGCCGCCCTGTACCGCGCTCTTCGGGATCACGATGAGGCACTGCTGGCCGCCATCGCCAGGAGGGCGGTGGACAACTTCTCGGGAATGGAGCCTGGGAGGCCGGTAGGCGGCACCTATTACCTGTACCGGGTGCTGCGCCAGCTAGACACCGAAGGCGTCATCGAGGCGCTGTTGAACGATCTGGCCCCAGAGATGGACCCGCTGCAGCGCCGCCTGGCGTCCGAGGACCTGCAGGGCCGAGGCGAGCAGCTGCGACAGCTGATCCGGGCCGAGATCCGGCGTCGTCTCGTTGCCGACCGAGGTGTGGCGGCCGTCGCCCGAACCCTGCGACGACCGCTGGCCGAGGACATCGACCTCACTCGAGCAACGAGGTCGGAGCTAAGGGAAGTCGAGCGGGTCCTGCATCCGCTGACTCGGCGGCTGGCAACGCGTCTCGGGCGCCGCCGGCGACAGCGCCGTAGGGGCCGACTCGACGTTCGTTCAACGATTCGGCGCTCCCTGTCGTACGGTGGGATTCCGCTGGAACCGCAGTGGCGGACGCCCAACCCGTCGCGGCCTGACCTGATCTTGTTGTGTGACATCAGCGGTTCGATGGCGACCTTCGCCAGGTTCACGCTGCAGCTCATCTATGCGATGAGCCATCAGTTCTCCAGGGTTCGTGCCTTCGCCTTCATCGACGCTCTCGATGAGGTGACCCGCTTCTTCGGCCCAGGGACGGATGTCTCGGTTGCCGCCGCCCGGATCAGCTCCGAAGCCAAGGTCGTCTGGCTTGACGGGCACTCGGACTACGGCAATGCATTGGATCAGTTCATCGAGAGCTTTCTGTCCGATATCACCTCGCGCAGCGTCGTCATCGTTACCGGTGACGCTCGAAGCAACTATCACGACTCGAACGCCCCGGCGCTCGCTCGCATCGCCGACGCAGCCAAGGCCGTCTACTGGCTCAACCCCGAGCCTCGGCGCTATTGGGACACGGGAGATTCCGTGATGGGGGAGTATGCGCCCCACTGTCGGCGAGTGTTCGAGGTGCGCAACTTGCGACAGCTGGAGAGGTTCGTCGAAGAAGTCACCCTCCCCGCGGTGCAACCCGCTCAAGCAGCTCCCATCGGCGGCCGATAAGCACCCCAAGAGGTGATTATGGGACAAAGGGTCCTTGTTGTCGAAGATTCACAGGTGATCCAGCGGCTCATCGAGGTGTGCCTCAAGCCTGCCGGATTCCAGGTGGAGACCCGCGAGGACGGCCCAGCGGGTCTCGAAGCAGCCCTGTCGGACCCACCCGACCTGCTGATCCTCGACGTCGGGCTCCCCAAGATGGATGGCTGGGAAGTGCTTTCCCGGCTGCGTTCGGAGCTCAATACCCGCAATCTCAAGGTTCTCGTCCTGACGGCCCACGCCCAGGAAGAGACCCGCGAACGTGCAGATCGGGGCGGAGCGGACGCCTTTCTCACGAAGCCCTTCAGGCCGAACGATCTACGGCGCGTCGTGACGCAGCTGGTAGCTGGTGACGCCGTCGACGATCCCATGACGGATAGCGTCGCCGACATCGCGTAGGGGTTCCCTCAGGCCTTTGCCGGAACTACTTTCGGCGGCATCCTCTCAACCGTTCTTCTCGTGGCGTCGCTGTGCAGCGCCCCCCTTGTTGGACCCGTCGACGCTCCTGTTGCTCGAGGGTTCACCCCCCAGCTGCGACCAGGCCACTACGGCGTCGACTTTGACGTTGCCGAGGGCACACCGGTGCACCCGGGAGCTAGCGGTTCGGTGACCTTCGCCGGCTCGGTTGCCGGGATGCTGTCGGTAACGGTGCACCACGGCGATGGGTTGCGGACCTCCTATAGCTTCCTGGAACGGATCGATGTCACCCTGGGGACCCGCGTGGCCATCGAGGACGAGATCGGCCTATCCGGTGCCCACGACGGGCGGTCCTCGCTGCACTGGTCTCTTCGCTCGTTCCACACATACCTGGACCCAGAGCCGTGGCTTCGCTGCGAGCCGCCGAGTGCGGCGTTGGAGCTGCGGTCGGCGAGGAGTCCGTCCGCTGCGGTCGGATATCCTGCCACCCGTGCGACGCGGCATTTTCGGCGGCACATTCGACCCGATTCATATCGCCCACCTCTCGGCAGCCGAGGTGGCGTTTCACGCTTTGCAGCTTGACGTCGTCACCTTCATCCCCGCCGGCGACCCGTGGCAGAAGAGTGACCGCAACATCTCCTCTTCCGAGGATCGACTCGCAATGACGACGTTGGCGATCGAAGGCGTCGACTATTTCGAGATCGACGAGCGAGAGGTCCATCGCCAGGGCCCGACCTACACCATCGACACGCTCGAGGACATGCCAGACGACGACGTCACGTTGATACTCGGAGCAGACGGCGCTGCCGGACTGGGGTCGTGGCATAGGTCGGAAGAGGTGCTCGAACGGGTCGACATTGCTGTTGTGCCTCGGCCGGGAACCTCCGTTGATGCCGTGACGGCGGTGGCACCGGACCGCCTGACCTGGATAGCCATGCCCGAGCTCGACATCTCGGGTGTCCGCTTGCGCTCGATGGTGGCATCCGGCCTCAGCATCCGATTCCTGGTTCCCGAGGCTGTGTGGGAGTACATCGTGGAGCGCCAGCTATATGTCTGACGACGGTAACTCGGAACCATCCGTTCCCGACAAGCAGGGCGAGGCACTCAGTCCCGATGACATCGAGCTGACGCCGGTGACCGTCCGCTGGGGTCGTATTGCTCTCTCTTTCCTCGTCGCGGCGACGGCGGTTGCACTCATCGGCCTCGGTTCCGAGGGCAGGGCCGCCGGCGTCTTTGGAGCGGTTGGCGCCGGCTTCGAGAAGATCCAGGACGAGGCTTCGTCGGTGTGGGATGGCACCAGGTCCGCCCTGCAGGATGTGGCGTTGCTGGAGCCGGAGCCCGTAGGAGCCGCCGCGCCGGCTGGTTCGTTCTCCACTGCGATAGTCGTCGAGGATGGCGATGGGGTCGCGGCGTCGGTCTTGCTCGCGGTCGCAGATCCCAACGGAGCAGCCACCCTCATCGTCTTCCCCTCGAGCCTGTCAACCACTATCCCCGGTTACGGCGACTTTCCGCTGGCGGAGACGGCGCGGTTCGAGGATGCGGCCCTAACCGCCGTCACCTTGACCAATCTGCTCGGAGTTCGGGTCGATGCGACCGTTGGCCTCACTGCTGAGGAGTTCACCCTCGCGGTTGGCTCTCCGGTGAGCGTCGATCTGCCGACGGAGGTGATCGTTCCGGCGGGAGACGGCGGCACGGTCCTCGCCGAGCGAGGCGTAGCCGT
>CAXMQS010000055.1:0-39353 GCA_964195995.1 uncultured Acidimicrobiia bacterium | reverse complement strand
GCCGACTGGCAACGTGACTTTGGTAGCCGGGCCATCAAACCACTCTGGTGCCTTCGTACTCAATAGCAACGGCACCTTCACCTACACCCACGACGGCTCGGAGACCACCACCGACAGCTTCACCTACACCGTGAAGGACTCCTCCGGCGAGGACTCCAACGTGGCGACGGTGACCTTGACTATCACCCCCGTTAACGATGCTCCGCTGGCGGTCGACGACGACGGCATCGGCACCCTCTGGGAGCCGTTCTTCAGCTTGCCCGTCTTCGGCCCGGCCGTGACTATTCCAGCTGCCGCCCTGACTGATAACGACTCCGATGCCGAGGGCGACCCATTCAGCATCGTTCTCGCAGCCGGCGCGACGACAAGCGGAGGCACTTTCAACTGCGTCGCTCTCGGCTGCACCTATCTGCCAGCACCATTAACGGGCCCCGACACGTTCACTTACCAGATAGACGACGGCACGGACGTATCGGCGCTCGCAACGGTCAGGATCAGCGTCACTCCCAACTCGGCAGAGCTCTTGCTTAGCCTCGCTGGCCCGACCGCCCCCAACCCAGCTCCAATCGGTGGAAATGTCACTTTCCAGTACGCGGCCGTCAACCAGCTTGGCGTCGGGGCGGGTGGCGTCAAGTTCCAGGCCTTCTATCCCGCAGGAACCTCCTTCGTGTCCGCCGTTTCGTCGGCCGGGCTGTGCTCCGACCTGGGTGCAAGAGTCGAGTGCTCGCTCGGCGCCATGCCGGTTCTTGTGCCGGAAACCGTGACCGTAGTTCTCAGGCTGGACACGGGCTCGGGTTCGTTCTCGCTCACCCCTTGGATCGTGTCGTCCAGCATCGGAGATCCTGACCCAACGACCAACTACTGGACCGAGGTCGTCGGTATCCTCTGAGCTGGTCGATACCTCGAACTAGCCCGCTGTGACTTTGGGATTCAGTTCACAAAGTCGCCCTTCTATCCTTGCCGCACGCTGCAAGGGACGTACGGGTGACTTTGGCCGACTATCTCCCCATCGCCCTGATGGCCATTCTCGGCATCGGGTTCGCCATGTTCTCGTTTGTCGTGTCCGGGCTCATCTCACCGAAGAATCCGACACCTGAGAAGACGGCGCCATACGAATCAGGCATCGTGCCACTGCGAGAGCCGGTGTCGCGGTTCCCCGTCCACTTTTATCTCGTGGCGATGCTGTTCGTCCTCTTCGACATCGAGGTCGTCTTTCTCCTGGCGTGGGCGACCCGGTTCCAGGAGCTCGGTTGGTACGGCATCGCCGCGGTTGGGATCTTCACGCTGCTGCTCGTCGAGACGCTGGCCTACGTTTGGAAGCGGGGAGCGCTCGACTGGAACCTTCCGCGACGCCAGCGCAATCGCCAGGTCGTGGCACGAACAGAGGAGGCAGCCTGATGGCAGAGCCCCCTGGCTTCATAGTGACCAACCTCGACAAGGTCGCGCGGTGGGTGCAGACCAAATCGATGTGGCCAGCTGCCTTTGGCCTCGCCTGTTGTGCCATCGAGATGATGGCAACCGGTGCCTCGCACAACGACATGGGCCGATTCGGCATGGAAGTCTTCCGGGCGTCGCCGCGCCAGGCCGATCTCATGATCGTTGCCGGCCGTGTCTCCCAGAAGATGGCACCGGTGCTACGCCAGGTGTACGACCAGATGGCTGAGCCCAAGTGGGTCATTTCGATGGGCGCCTGCGCCTCGAGCGGGGGCATGTTCAACAACTATGCGCTCGTGCAGGGTGTCGATCAGATAGTGCCTGTCGATGTCTATGTCCCCGGCTGTCCTCCCGGCCCGCAGTCGCTGATGCACGGCATTCTCACTCTCCATGAGCAGGTGCTCAATGGCACTGCGGCTGGCGGGGTGTCACTGTGATAGAGGGGATCGTCAAGGCCGCTCCCGGCGCCACCGCCGATGGCGACGTCATCACCGTTGACCCAGAAGGCTTGCTCGCAGTCGCTCGGGCGGCCAAGGAAGCCGGCTTCGAGATGTGTGTCGACCTCACCGCTGTCGACTATCTGCATCGTGAGCCCCGGTTCGAGGTCGTTGTGAACCTGTTGTCACAGAAGCACAAGCGTCGCCTGCGGATTCGCTGCGGCGTTCCTGCGGATAACCCGGTCGTTCCCTCGCTCACCGACGTCTACCCCAGCGCCAATTTCTACGAGCGGGAGGTCTACGACCTCATGGGCATCTCGTTCACGGGGCATCCAGACATGACCCGCATCCTCATGCCGGACGATTGGGAGGGTCACCCGCTTCGCAAGGACTTCGCAGTCGGTGGCGTTCCCGTCCAGTTCAAGTCGTCTCCGACTTCATAATGGCGAACCCACCGGACCTTGCGACAGGCGACACCACTGCCCCCGAGGGCGACGAGCTGATCGAGCCGGCGGACGCTTCTACCGACGTTGAACGAGAGCGACGCCAGACCCTCGACATCTGGGTGAGTGGCACCGAGGAGCCCGACTGGGTCACGCGGTCCACCGCTGAGGGTGCCCAGGAGATGCTGGAGGACGAGTCCTCAGCCGAGCTTGCAGAACAGCGCGGCACCTTGGTCGACGACGACTACGTGCTCGACGCAGGGGTCGACCCCGACGAGGTCCAGATCCTGAACATGGGACCGCAGCATCCGGCAACCCACGGCGTTCTGCGCCTCCAGCTCGAACTGGAGGGCGAGAAGGTGCTGCGGGTGAAGCCCATCATCGGCTATCTGCATACCGGCATGGAGAAGACCGGCGAGGTGCTCACCTACATGCAGGGTCCCACCAACGTCACCCGCATGGACTATCTCGCCCCTTTCTTCAACGAGCTGGCCTTCTCGCTCGCCACCGAGGACATGCTCGGTATCGAGATTCCGCCGCGTGCTCAGGCCATCAGGGTTCTGATGACGGAGCTGAACCGCATCGCCAGCCACCTCCTGCAGGTGGCGACGCAGGGAATGGACCTCGGGGCCGTCTCCATGATGCTGTACGGCTGGCGCGAGCGCGAGCTCCTGCTCGCCTTCTTCGAGAAGACCACTGGGCTGCGGATGAACCACAACTACATCCGCCCGGGTGGGGTTGCCGCAGATCTGCCAGACGGCTGGCAAGGCGACATCGCTGAGATCCTCGAAGTGATCCCTGCGCGCGTTCCCGACTACGAGGACCTGCTCACCGAAAACCCCATATTCATGGAGCGGACCCAGGGCGTCGGAGTCATCACCCCTGAGGAGTGCCTAGCCCTCGGTATCACCGGTCCGACGGCGCGTTCCGCTGGCATCAAGTGGGATCTCCGCAAGGCGTTCCCCTATTCGGGCATCGAGGAGTTCGACTTCGATGTGCCAACCGGGCGTCACGGCGATGTCTATGACCGGTATGTGGTGAGGATCGCCGAGATCTACGAGTCGCTCAAGATCGTCGAGCAGGTGGCCAACGCCATGCCCCCCGGCGACTATCGCACCGAGGACCGCAAGGTGACACCTCCACCTCGAGCCCGCATCGACCAGTCGATGGAGGCACTGATCCATCATTTCAAGATCTTCACCGAGGGGTTCAAAGTGCCGGCAGGCGAAACCTATGTCGCCGTTGAGAGCCCGCGTGGGGAACTCGGCGTTTACATGGTCTCCGACGGAAGCGCCAAGCCGTGGCGGGTGCATGTGAGGGGGCCGTCGTTCGCCAATCTGCAGGCGCTGCCGGTCATGGGCAGCGACTCCATCATTGGTGACCTCGTTGCCACCATCGCATCGCTCGATCCGATCATGGGGGACGTCGACAGGTGAGCGTTCTTACCGGAAACGACCTCAAGAGCGCGCTTGCCATTCTGCAGCGCTATCCCGACAAGCGCTCGGGAGTCATGCCGTTGCTGTACATGGTGTCGCGAGTCGAGGGGCACGTCACCGATGCCGGGATGAGGCAAGTGGCCGAGCTCACCGGTCTGACTGCTGTCCAGGTGCAATCGGTTGCCAGCTTCTACACGATGTTCAAGCGAGAGGACACCGGCAAGTACCTCATTTCCGTCTGCACGTCCATCTCTTGCTTTCTCCTCGGTGCCGACGGAGTGCTGGCCGCTGTCGAGGACGAGACCGGGGTTCCCGATGGCGAGACGGGGCATGACGGCATGTTCTCGGTCGAGCACGCCGAGTGCATCGGTGCCTGCGGCGGGGCTCCGGCAGTCCAGGTCAATTACGAGCTAGTGGAAGGCGTGACCGACGACAAGGCCCGCGGTTTGTGTCGCTGGCTTCGCGACGGTCGACCCGAGTTAGTTCTCTCCGACGAGATGCAGCAGCTGTTCGGCGGAACCCGCTCTTTCGAGTGGGGACCACCCGAGGCGTCTGGATCCTCAGGGCCCTATCCGGCCTTCGGGCCATACGGCACCGCTGAGGAGGGAAAGTGAAGATCCTCACAGAGCGCATGGAGGCCCATCCCGCCGACAGCCACACGCTGGAGCGCTATCGGGCGACCGACGGCTACTCGGCCCTCTCCAAGGCGTTTGGCATGGCCCCCGAAGACATCATCGAGGCGGTCAAGGTTTCCTCGATCCGAGGCCGCGGCGGCGCCGGATTCCCCACTGGCGTCAAGTGGGGGTTCCTCCCTCCCGACCGTTTTCCCCGATATCTGGTGGTGAACGGCGATGAGTCCGAGCCGGGGACCTTCAAGGACAGACAGCTCATGGAGCGCGATCCACACCAGCTGCTCGAGGGCATCATCATCTCCAGCTTCGCCCTCGGGGTTAGCCAGGCGTTCATCTATATCAGGGGCGAGTACCCGAAGTCGGCGCGCCGAGTCCAGGCCGCGATCGACGAGGCATACGCGGCCGGACTCCTCGGTGCCGACATTCTGGGCTCCGGCTTCGGGCTCGACGTCACCTTGCACCTCGGCGCCGGTGCCTACATCTGCGGCGAGGAGACGGCGCTGCTCAACAGCCTCGAAGGCAGGCGCGGCGAGCCCCGGATCAAGCCTCCCTTTCCGGCCGTCGAGGGTCTCTACGCCAAGCCGACCATCGTCAACAACATCGAGACGTTGTCCAACGTCCCGTGGATCGTCAACAACGGTGGCGTCGCCTACGGCATGATCGGACCCGATGGATCGTCCGGCACCAGGATGTTCAGCCTCAGCGGCCACGTCGCCAGGCCCGGCAACTACGAGGTCGTGATGGGCATGTCGTGGCGCGAGTTCATCTTCGACATCGGTGGTGGGATCCGCGACGGGCGCCAGCTGAAGGCCTGGATCCCCGGGGGAGCGTCTGCGCCCTGGTTCACCCCGGACCTTCTCGATATGCCTGTCACGATCGATGACGCCGGGAAGAGCAACTCGATGTTGGGCTCAGGGGCCATCATCATCATGGACGACACAACCTGCGTTGTGCAGGCGGCCCATCGCATCGTCAAGTTCTTCTCCCACGAGTCCTGCGGCCAGTGCACGCCATGTCGTGAGGGCACGACCTGGCTCGAGATGGTGCTCGACCGGATCGAACACGGACAAGGGCGCCCGATGGACCTCGACCTCCTTTTGGATGTCTCGGACAACATCTCGCCGGGGCTGCGGTGGCCGCCGGCGATGACGACGATCTGCCCCCTTGGCCCTTCGGCGACGGCGCCGATCGTCTCGATCATGACCCACTTCAAGGATGAGGTTGGTTCCCATGTGCACGAGGGGAGGTGCCCACTTGGCTGACCAGGTGGCGTTCACCGTCGACGGCCGCCAGATGGAGGCCGACCCCGGAGAGCTGCTCATCGAGGCGTGTGAGGAGAACGGCGTCTACATCCCACGGTTCTGCTGGCACAAGCGGATGAAGCCTGTCGGCATGTGTCGCATGTGCCTCGTCGAGGTCGAGGGTCCGCGCGGCGTCGCTCTCGTCCCGTCGTGCACGACCCGGATCGCACCGGACATGGTGGTCCACACGGCGTCAGACACGGTGAAGAAGGCGCAGGAGGGCGTCCTCGAGTTCCTCCTCATCAACCATCCTCTTGACTGCCCCGTATGTGACCGAGCAGGCGAGTGTCCGCTCCAGGATCAGACGATGGCATACGGACCGGGGGAGAGCCGCTTCGTCGAGGAGAAGCGTCACTACACCAAGCCGATCCCCATCAGTGACCTGGTGATGCTCGATCGCGAGCGTTGCATCCTGTGCGCCCGTTGCACGCGCTTCTCCGACGAGATCTCGGGTGACCCCCTCATCGAGTTCATCGATAGAGGCAATGGCACCCAGGTCCTCACGTTCACCGACGAGCCTTTCGCCAGCTACTTCAGCGGCAACACCGTCGAAATCTGCCCCGTCGGGGCACTCACCGCTGTGCCCTACAGATTCAAGGCCCGGCCGTGGGACCTCGAGGCTGTTGAGAGCTCGTGCTCCGACTGCAGCGTCGGGTGCCGCGTGTCCGTTCAGGCCAGCCAGAACGAGATCCTGCGGATCAACGGCGTCGATAGCGATCCCGTCAACCACGGCTGGTTGTGTGACAAGGGACGCTTCGCTTTCGAGGCGACGACTTCGGAGGCCCGGCTGGACGCGCCACTGGTGAGAGATCACAGCGGTGATCTGATGATCGCGGACTGGACGGCGGCCCTTGACGTGGCGGCCGAGAGGCTCGGGGCTCTTGGCGCAGGCGAGATCGCCGGACTTGGGGGAGCTCGCTCGACGAACGAAGAGGCCTTCGCTTTCGGCAAGTTCCTGCGAGCGGTTGCCGACACACCCCACCTCGACTGCCAGCTCGGCGAGGGGCTCGATCCGCAGTTCGTCGTTGGGGTCACGCCGCGGGCGACCATCGACGATCTCGATACAGCAGGAGCCATCCTGCTGTGGGGTCCGGACCTCAAGGAGGAGCTGCCGGTGCTGTACCTGCGGGTGCGTCGTGCTGCTACCGAGCTCGGGATTCCTCTCGTTGTGGTCCACCCGCGTCGCACCGGTCTCGACGATGTCGCAGCCCACAAGCTGGCGTATCGCCCAGGCGAAGGTCTCGACGTCCTGGCTTCCATCGCTGGAGGCAACGGAGCCATCGGCGAGCTCTTGGCCAAGGGAAGCGTCGTCGCGCTCATCGGACGGACGGGTCTCAGCGAAGACCAACAGCTGGCAGAGTCCGTTGGCGCATTCGTCCGCGACCTGCCCGAGGGCAAGCTCATGCCTCTCGTCCGCCGGTCGAACACGTACGGCGCTCTCGACATGGGCGTGGCCCCAACGCTGCTTCCGGGTCGAACCTCGGTGCGCAGCCCCGAAGCACGGGCCGTACTGGAAGAGCACTGGGGACCGATCCCGGAGGGAGCAGGCAGCGGGGCGCTTGGCATCCTCGAAGGCCTCGCAGCAGGAACCATCAAGGGCTTGGTGCTGCTTGGCAGCGACCCCGTTTCGGACTTCGGGGATCCTGGTCTGGCTGCGAGAGCTCTCGACGCGGCCGAGGTGGTCATTGCTTTCGACACCTTCGCCAGCCCATCGGTCGAGATGGCCGATGTTGTCTTTCCCGTCATGGGGTTCGCCGAGGTCGAGGGGACGGTTACCAACCTCGAAGGCAGGGTGCAAAAGGTCAACCAGCTCATCCCGGGACCGGGATCCAGCCGGGCCGCCTGGGAGGTCATCGAGGACCTGGCGCAGCGCATGGGAAGCTCGCTCGGGTTCACCTCGGCGGCAGGGATCAGCGCCGAGATCGCTGCCATCGCCCCTGCCTATGGCGGGATCAGCTGGGAGCGGCTCAGCGTCGGCAAGGACCGGGTTGGGGTGGTCGTTCCAGCGGAGGAAGGCTCACAACCCCTCGTCCACATCCCGGTTGCAGGGTCGGCGACGAAGGCCCCAGACGGTCTCGCGCTCCATCTGGCCCGAGTCCTCTACGACGGGGGACTGCGCGTCGGCCTCTCGCCTTCCCTGGCGCAGCTGGCACCGACCGCCGCGGCCTACCTCAACCCCGAGGACGCCGCCAAGATGAAACTCGACGAATCGATGCGGGTGCGGGCCTCGACCAACGGCACGAGCGCGGATCTCCCGGTTCGGCTGGACTCCTCGCTGGCGCAGGGAACCGTCTACATCCCATATCAGCTCGCCGACACGGTTGGGTTGACGGCCACTCCAACGATCACCATCGAGGCCGTGTGATGGATACGTTCATCGAAGCCGCCATCAAAGTCGTCGCCGTCTTCGCACTGCTAGTCCTGAATACGCTTCTCCTGGTTTGGGCCGAGCGCAAGATCGTCGCCGACATGCAGAATCGCATCGGGCCCAATCGGGCGGGCCCATTCGGAATACTGATCACGCTGGCGGACGGGCTGAAGCTGTTCCTCAAGGAGCACATCACACCACGTCGGGCGGAGCTGGGCACCTACCTCGCAGCGCCCGCCATGGCCTTGCTGCCGGCGCTGTTGATCTTTCTCGTCATCCCGATCGGACGCCCCTTCCACATCGGTGACCGTCTGATCTCCATGCAGGCAACCGATCTCAATGTCGCCGTGTTGTTCGTTCTGGCGATCTCGTCGATAGCCGTCTATGCGATCGTCCTCGCCGGATGGTCGTCTGGTTCCAAGTACCCACTGCTCGCCGGGGTGAGAGCCACTGCCCAAGCTATCTCCTACGAGACGGCCATGGCGTTGGCGATCGTTCCCGTCATCGTGTTCGCTTCCACCCAAGCTGGCGGTGAGGCTGGGACCGGCCTGATGTCGCTGTCGCGCATCGTCGAGCTGCAGTCAGGCTCCTTCGGTGGCTTCCTGCCGGCATGGTTCGGTATCGCCCTGATCCCCAGCTTCGCCATCTTCGCCATCGCCGGCATAGCCGAGACCAACCGCGCGCCGTTTGACCTCGTTGAGGCGGAGCAGGAGCTGGTTGGTGGATTCCACACCGAGTACTCGTCGATCCGCTTCGCTCTGTTCTTCCTCGCCGAGTACATCAACATGTTCAACATCTCCGCCATCGCCGTCATCCTGTTCTTTGGTGGCTGGAACGGCCCCACTTTCGATAGCGTGCTTCCTGCGTTCGTGAGCGGCCTGCTTCCCGTTGCCTGGTTCATGATCAAGACCTGGGTGCTGTTGTTCGGCTTCATCTGGATTCGAGCCACGCTGCCGCGGTTGCGCTACGACCAGCTCATGCAGTTCGGTTGGAAGCGACTCATACCCGCGGCCTTGGTTTGGCTGGTGCTCTTCGTCGTGGTGACGGGCTTCAAGTCGTTCGGTGCGCCATGGAGTTGAGGAGAGTTCATGTTCGATGACTTCCTGAAGCCGTTGGCCGGTTTCAAAGTGACGTTCTCGCAGATGTTCCGCAAGCGCGTCACCACTCAGTACCCCGAGCAGAAGAGAGTCAAGCCACAGCGGTTCCATGGGCGGCACGTGCTGAACCGTTATCCGGACGGCATGGAGAAGTGCATCGGATGTGAGTTGTGCGCCGGTGTGTGTCCTGCCCGCTGCATCTACGTGCGCGGCGAGGACAACGATCCTGAGGAACCGGTCAGCCCCGGCGAGCGGTTCGGGTTCGTCTACGACATCAACATGCTGCGCTGCATCTTCTGCGGTCTCTGTGTCGAGGCCTGCCCAACGGAGGCCATAACGATGACGCAGCTGTTCGAGATCTCGGTGACCAACCGCGGCGACGCCATCTACGACAAGAACGCGCTGCTGGTCGGCGAGGACGGAACCCCCAACCACCCTCTTGGTGACTCGCCATTCATCGCCATCGAAGAGCTGCAGGCCGCCGACGGTTGGATGAGGGCGACCGCCTCCGCCGGCAGGTCCGCCTACGAGGGCGTTGTCGCGTGGACGCCAAGTGCGGGGGCCGGCCTGCGTCCCGCAGAGATCGGCCAGTCGACGCTCGCCGAGGACGACGCCTGATGGAAGCAGTCGTCTTCTGGGTATTTGCGACTATCTCGGTTGCCGGGGCGCTCCTCATGGTGTGGTCGCGCAACACAGTTCACGCGGCTCTCGGGCTGATGGCGACGCTGTTCTCGGTGGCCGTGCTCTACGTCGTCAACGAGGGACACTTCCTCGCCGCCGCTCAGGTGTTGGTGTACGCAGGGGCTGTGATGACCCTCTTCCTCTTCGTGATCATGTTGATCGGCGTTGACAAGACCGAGGACACGACAGACGCGCTGCGCGGACAGCGCTCCGTTGGACTGCTGGTCAGCGCCGGCTTCGCCGCCGTGCTGCTGGCAGTCGGCTCCTCGGCGTGGATCACCGGAGACCCTTCCGGGGCCGAGCCCATCGGTACGGCGGAAGCGATCGCCGACCGGCTCTTCAACGAGTGGGTACTCCCCTTCGAGTTGACGGCGATCCTGCTGATCATCGCCGCCGTCGGCACCATCGCCCTTGGCTTCTACAAGCCGGCTATGCGTGAGGCTCCAACGGAAACCTCAACTGAGACCCCCGCTGAAACCGAAGCCCCGGTCGGGGAGGACTCGCCGTGACCACGACGCCGGCTGACTGGGTGGCTTCCTCCCCCCCCAGGGGGGCGAAACCTGAAAGCTCCTACAAGCCAGGAGCGAGAAGCGAGAAGCGAGTGACACCTCATGGTTAGCGCCGGGTACTTCATGGGGTTGGCGGCGGTGCTGTTCGCCATCGGCGCCTCCGGGGTCCTGTTGCGGCGCAACGCGCTCATCATGTTCATGTCGGTCGAGCTGATGCTCAATGCGGTGAACCTCACGTTCGTGGCCGCTGGTCGCGATCTGGGGAATATCGACGGCCAGGTCGCTGTGTTCTTCGTGATGGTGGTTGCTGCGGCAGAAGTCGTTGTCGGCCTCGCCATCATCGTGACAGTCTTCCGACGGCGCTCGACGGCGTCCGTCGATGATCTCTCGGAGCTTCGGGGCTGATGATCGACCTCATCTGGCTCGCCATCGCGTTTCCTCTGGCCGGAGTGGTCGCGCTGCTCCTGTTCGGGCGCCGCCTCGGCGAACCGGGCGCTGGCATCCTCGGAACCCTTACGGTTGCCGGCTCCTTCGTTGTGGCGGCGGCGGCCTCCGTCGACTTCTTCACCGGCACCGGCGAGGCCCACGTCGTGCGGCTCTTCGATTGGATACCCGCACTCGGACTGGATGCCGAGCTGCTGTGGGACCCGCTGGCCGCGGTCATGACGTTGGTGGTGACCGGGGTCGGCACGCTCATCCACCTCTACTCGATTGGCTACATGGCCGGAGACGAGCGTTACGGCCGTTTCTTCATGTATCTCAACCTGTTCATTGCCTCGATGCTCACTCTGGTTCTCGGCGCCAACTTCGGGATCTTGTTCGTCGGCTGGGAGCTCGTCGGTCTCAGCTCCTTCTTGCTGATCAGTTTTTGGTTCACCAAGCCCAGCGCAGCTGCCGCCGGTAAGAAGGCCTTCGTCGTCAACAGGATCGGCGACTTCGGGTTCTTGATCGCCTTGATGATCATCTTCGCCAACTTCGGCACCTTCGCCTATGGAGAGGTGTTCGAGGAGGCGGCGGGGACGCTCACGTCGGGGGCGGCGACGGCAGTGGCCCTCCTGCTCTTCGTCGGCGCCGCGGGCAAGTCGGCCCAGCTGCCGCTCCACATCTGGCTCCCGGACGCCATGGAGGGCCCGACGCCGGTATCCGCCCTGATCCACGCGGCGACGATGGTCACCGCCGGCGTCTACATGGTTGCCAGGACTGCAACTCTTTTCGAGCTGTCGCCAACGGCATCGGGTGTGGTGGCGACGGTTGGCATGATCACGGCACTTGGCGCTGCCACCGTTGCTCTCGGCCAGCGCGACATCAAGCGGGTGTTGGCCTACTCCACCATCAGCCAGCTCGGATACATGTTCCTCGGGGTCGGGGCCGGTGCTTACACCGCAGGGATCTTCCATCTCTTCACCCATGCCTTCTTCAAGGCCTTGCTCTTCCTCGGTGCCGGCTCGGTGATCCACGCCATGGCGGGCGAGCAAGACATGAGACGGATGGGCGGCCTTCGCAAGCACATGCCGCTGACGTTCGGAACGATGGTCGTCGCCTGGCTCGCCATCTCCGGCATCCCCCCTCTGTCTGGCTTCTGGTCGAAGGACGAGATACTCGCCGCAACCTTTGAGCACGGCGGCGCATGGCTCGTCCTGTGGTTCATCGGGATCATCACAGCGCTGTTGACCGCCCTCTACATGGCGCGGCTCATGTATCTGACTTTCTGGACGAAGCCGAAGTGGGCGGACGAGGTTCACCCCCACGAGTCTCCGCTGCTCATGGTCGTGCCGCTCGTCGCTCTGGCCGCGGCCTCGCTTGTCGCCGGGATCATCAACACCCCGTGGCGCCTCGGCTTCGAACACTTCCTCGAGCCCTCGTTCGAGGGGGTCGAGCTGGCGCACGCCCCCGCCGCTGGAACGCAATGGGTGCTGGCGATCGTCTCCGTCCTGGCCGGACTGGCTGGGTTGGCATATGCGACGCGGCGCTACTTCTACCGGCCGGCGCCGCCCGAGGAGTCGGACACCTGGCGTTGGGTGCGCAACGGCTACTACGTCGACAACCTCTACGGGGACACGCTGGTTCGACCCGGCAAGTTGGGCGCGGCCTGGACCGCCTTCGTTGCTGACCAGCGGGGCCTCGACGGCGTGGTCAACGGCGTCGGATGGCTGGTGCGTCGTCTCGGAGCCGTGCTGCGGCCGCTGCAGACGGGCTTCGTTCGGTCGTATGGCGCCGCCATGATGATCGGCACCGTTGTCGTCTTGGTGTGGCTGGTATCGAGGGCGGGCCTGTGAGCGACTTCCCAACTCTCACGCTGCTCATCCTGCTGCCACTTGCCGGCGCCGTGGCGGTGGCCGCCATCCCGCGTCGTCGCTCCGAGCTGCTGTTCCCAACGGCGGTAGCGGTGAGCCTGTTGCCACTTGCCGTCGCCGGCTATGTCGTGTGGGAGTTCGCTACCGGCGAAGCCGGGTTCCAGTTCACCGAGAAGGTGCTGTGGTTCGAGCCGTGGGGCGTCTCCTACTTCGTTGGGGTTGACGGGATCTCCTTGCTGTTGGTTGCGCTGACCGCGTTCCTCGTACCGATCTCGCTGTTGGCCTCGGCCTCCATCAGCGATCGCCGCAAGGAGTACTTCATTGCGATGCTGGTGCTGGAAACAGGGCTGCTCGGAACCTTCCTGGCTCTCGACCTTCTGCTGTTTTTCGTCTTCTTCGAAGTGGCGCTGGTGCCGATGTATGTGATCATCGGGCTTTGGGGTGGCGAACACCGGGTGTACGCCGCGGTGAAGTTCTTCCTGTACACGGCACTGGGATCCGGGCTCATGTTCGCCGGCATCCTGTCGCTGGGACTGATCGCCGGCGACCAGACCGGGTCGGCGACGTTCGATTACACGGCCCTGCTGCAGCTCGACCTCCCGTACGGGACGCAGATGGCGCTGTTCTTGGCGTTCGGGGCGGCGTTCGCAATCAAGGTGCCACTGTTCCCCTTCCACACCTGGCTGCCGGACGCCCACGTCGAGGCGCCAACGGCTGGTTCGATCCTGCTTGCAGGCGTCCTGCTGAAGCTGGGGACGTACGGCTTCATCCGGTTCAACTTGGCTCTGTTCCCTGAGGCCACCGTCGACATGGTTCCCGTGATGGTCACCTTGGCCGTCATCGGAATCATCTACGGAGCGATAGTCGCCATCGTCCAGCCCGATCTGAAACGCCTCGTCGCCTACTCCTCGGTGAGCCATCTCGGCTTCGTCGTGCTCGGGATCTTCGCGCTGACTCGCTCCGGTCTCCAGGGCGGGGTCATCCAGATGGTCAATCATGGCCTCACCACGGGAGCACTGTTCCTCTTGGTGGGGATGATCTACGAGAGGCGGCACACGAGGTTGATCGCCGACTACGGAGGCATCGCCAGCGTCATGCCCCTATTCGCGGGCGCCTTCCTGTTCATCGCGTTCGCCTCCATAGGTCTGCCGGGACTCAACGGCTTCGTCGGCGAGTTCCTGGTGCTGACGGGGAGCTACCTGTCGGTTCCCGCTGCCGCGATCGTCGCCGCCTTCGGCGTGGTGCTGGCGGCCATCTATCTGCTGTGGGCGTACGAGCGGGTGTTCACCGGGCCGATAACGCACGAAGAGAACAGCCTGCTCGCCGACCTGTCGCCGCGGGAGTGGGCGGCGCTGTTGCCGATGGTGGCGTTGATCATCTATCTCGGCGTCTATCCCAAGCCTGCCCTCGACAGGATCGAGCCGTCTGTGGACGCACTGCTCGAGCGCATCGAGCAGACAACCGACTACGTGGTGCCTGAATTCGGGAGCGAAGGATGATGTCGTTCCTCGGGGTCGCGGTTGAGGTCGTTCTGGTGATCGGCGCATTAGCGGTGCTGACGGTCGACCTGGTCTGGGAGCCACCGCGTCGGGTACTCGGGATCCTGACAGGTGCAACCCTGGCCGTCGCGGCCGGCTTCGGCTGGCTGCAATGGGACCAGACCGTCGGGGACGCCAACCCAACCCTTCAGTACTCGAACATGATCGCCCTCGACGGGTACGGGGCTCTGGCCGGTCTGGTGGCCATAGTTGTCGCCGCTGCCGCTATAGCCGCCGCGTGGAGCCTCATCACGGAGATGGAGGGGCGGTCCGCCGAGCTGATCGTTCTCATGCTGTTGGCGACATCGGGGGTCCACCTGATGGCCGCCTCAGCCAACTTCATGGTGCTCTTCCTCGGCCTCGAGATCCTCTCCATCAGCCTCTACGTGATGGCCGGATACACGAGGAACCGCGCCGGTGCCGACGAGGCGGCGTTGAAGTACTTCCTGTTGGGTGCGTTCGCGTCCGCAATCTTCCTCTACGGCGTTGCTCTGGTCTTCGCGGGAACGGGCAGTCTTGGCGTCTACGGCATTGCCCAGTTCTTCGTGCGCTCGCTTGTGCTGCGGCCCGCTGTCCTCGTTGCCGGTCTTGGACTCATGATCGTGGGACTTGCCTTCAAGGTGAGTGCGGTTCCGTTCCACATGTGGGCGCCGGACGTCTACCAGGGCGCGCCCGGGGGCCTCGTCGGCTTCATGGCGGCCATGGCCAAGCTCGGCGGTTTCGCGGCGCTTGGCCGTGTGCTGGTCGTCGCCTTCGAGAGTCGAATCGACGACTGGGGACCAGTGATCGCGGTGGTGGCGGTTGCCTCCGTTGTGATCGGCACTGCACTCGCCATCGCCCAAACGGACGTCAAGCGGATGCTGGCGTACTCGTCCGTGGCTCACGCCGGCTTCATTCTCACCGGCCTGCTTGGCGCCGACCTGAGCTCGATGTGGTTCTACCTAGCTACCTACGTCTTCCAGGTGCTCGGCGCCTTCACCGTGGTTTCGATTATCTCGGGCCCGGGGAGCGGTCCCACACCGCTGACCAGCCTTGCCGGGTTGGGCAAGGGCAGCCCGCGCCTGGCTGCGCTCATGGGCCTCTTCATGCTGGCGATGGGAGGGATCCCGCTTACGGCCGGCTTCGTCGGCAAGGCCGCCGTCTTCCAGTCCGCGATCGATGGCGGTTATCTGTGGGTCGTCATCGTCTCGCTGATCGCAGCCAGCGCCGGCCTCTTCTTCTATCTCCGCGTGACCGTCCTGATGTACATGCAAGACGAGATCACGCCGACCATCGCGCGATCGGACGGCCCGCAGCGGTTGTCTTTGGCGTGGTGCGCCGCGGTGACACTGATTGCCGGCATCGTTCCGTGGCCGTTGCTCAACTTCGTTCGCGAAGCCCTTCCGCTGTAGTGAAGCGTCGCTACTTCTGGGGTGGTCTAGCCCTCTTCGGGGTTGTTCTGTTGCCGCTGCCGGGGCTGCCGACCCTCGCCGGCGGCGGCACTGCCATCGTCACCGGCACCCAGATCGAAACAGAGGATTACTACGCCGTAGCCGGGAAGGTGATCGTCGAAGGCACCATCGAGGGAGACCTGATCGCCGTCACCGAAGAGCTGATAATCACCGGCGAGGTGACAGGTGATGTGCTCGGCGTGGTGTGGGGGGAGGCTCGAATCGGCGGAGAGGTCGGCGGTTCGGTGCGCCTTGCCGCCCAATCCATAACAACGGACGGGGTTATCGGCGATGACCTGGCCGTGGCAACGTTCTCGGGGAACCTCGGTGGCGAGGTCGGTCGCGATGTCTTGACTTCTTCGTACTCGGTCGATCTCTCGGCGAGCGTCGGTCGCGATGTCCGCGGCCAGATCTACTCGTTCGACCTCACTGGCGACGTGACGCGCAACCTCGACGTAACCGTGAACGGGGTGCGGGTCGGCGCCGCGGCGACCGTTGGCGGCGACCTTGTCTACAAATCCAACAGCACCGGCAGCATCTCGGGCGGCGCCGACTTCGGGGGTCAGGTCGTTCGCCAGCGAGTTCGCTATCCCATTCAGATACGGGCCATCCAATCCCTGGTTGGGATTCTCAGCTTGCTCGCCTTCCTGGTGACCGGTGTTGTCTTGTTCTGGCTCATGCGCCGCACACTTCCTCGAGCCACGGTGGCGATTGAGAAGAATCCGTGGCGGTCGTTCGCCATCGGACTGGCGGCGATGGTGATTACGCCGTTCGTTGCCGCCGCGCTCGCTATCACTCTCGTTGGGCTGCCGCTGGCCGTAGCACTGATCGGGCTGTGGCTCGGCGCGCTCTTCGTCGGTCCGATTCCTTCTGTGACGGCGGCGGTCGATCGTTTGGCAAAGGGTCGGCTGGGTCTTCTCGGCGCGTTCTTCGCGGGGGCGGTGGTGTGGCGTGGTGCCATGTGGCTGATCCCCTTCGTCGGTGCTTTCCTCTACATTCTCGCGGTGTTCAGCGGGGTCGGTGGTTGGCTCGTCGGAGGCTGGAATGCACGCAGGGAGGAGGATCGCGGCGACCTGCCATCGTTGTCGGCGGCGCCGCGTCATCCCGAGGTGCCCGATAACTGGGAAGCTCCTCTGGCACCGATGACAGAGGAGACCGAAGCCGAGCCACCGCCACCGGAGGCGACCGAGGCCGACCCTTCCGATACCGAAGACGTCGATGGCCCCTAGTTCGCCCGATCCGTCCGCTCGGATGCTGGCTTCGTGGTTGGAGGCCTACGGGCGAGCCTGGGAGACCAACGATGGACCAGGATTCGCCGCACTCTTCGCCGATGACGCCCTCTATTCGGAAAGCCCCTTCGCCGAGCCCATGGTGGGCACCGATGCCATCGCCGCCTATGCGGGGATGATGGAGCAGCACCAGGGGGGGGTTTCGTTCCACTTCGAGATCGTGTCGGTGGACCCGCCGGTTGCGCTTTTCGGCGCCTCATACCGGAACACCGCCAACGATGAGCCCACCCGCCTCGAGGGCGTCTTTCTGTTGTCGTTCGACGAGGAGGGCCGCTGCTCCTCGTTACGGGAGTGGTGGCACGCCGACCCCGCTCCAGCGTTCCGCGCCTAGGCGGCTTCTAAGGCAACCTCCCCGGTGTTGGGCCTTTCGGCCCTACTGGGCGGCGAGCGATCAAGGGCAGGATGGCCGTTCTTGAACTCACGGAGAACGACATGAGTGACACGCGACTGAGCCAGCCCCGGGTAAGTCCAAGCAGATTGGTTGCGGCGGCGGCCGCGACCGTCCTCTTGGTTGCCCTCTTCTGGATCTTTGAACCGAGCCTGCTGTGGATGGGTGGCATCCTTGCCGCCGGCATCTGGATGCCGCTGGCAACGCGGCACGAGGGATCCGCTTCGAGGTGGGCTCTTCCAGCATTAGCCGGCGGGATTGCGGTCCTGGCCCTCGTCGGCCTGGTGGTCTGGATCGCCTGAAGTCCCAGACGGACTTCTGTTCAGCAATCGCCAATCAGTGGCGGAAACCGCCGCTCAGCTCCGGAGAGACTGCCGGCCGTTGCTCCTCGTTACGGGAGTGGTAGTGCGCCGACCCCGGCCCGGCCTTTCAAGCTGGGCCGCCTGGCTGAACTCCCAGCGGACTATGCAGACTTGCTAGCTGGCGCTGGCTGCCTCCAGGGCGACTTCCATGGTGTTCACGGTGTAGACGCGACTTACCGTGAGGCCGACCAGGCCGGTGTCGCGCAGCACTTCGTCGACCACGTGGCCGTTGGGCGCTTCCATCAGCGCGAACACAGTGTGCGACGCCATGTTGGCCCAGGCGTTCTGGAGCGTCGCCCCCTTCGCCGCTGCGGCCTCCGCCATTGCTCCGAAGCCTCCAGTCATCGTCTCCTTGAGTTCATCGTTCCTGAACGCGCAGCTTTCCGCGTCGTGAGTGTTGACGATCATGTGCAACATGGTGGTACTCCCTTTCCCCTTCTGACACTACACAAACCTCTCACGTCCGGGAGTGGCCCGATAGGGGAGGATGTCACGGGACCTTCCGTGACCCGACGGAGGCTGCAGCTCAGCGAACGTCGATCAGTAGCGGCACCAGCCGCTCGGCTTCGGAGAGGCTGCCGTGCACGCCGATGAGCCGCTCGTCGCTGTTTCGATGGAGGAGGCGGACGCCATCGTCGGCGACGATCGCGCCGGCAGGCGCTCGCTCGGCGAAGAGTGGATGCGGCTGGCGTGAACCGAACCAGGTGGCGAGTTCTGCTCCGTCCACCCAGATTGCCGGTAGCCCCTCGACCATCTCGGACACGTCGTTCCTGGCGAAGATGACACGGCCACCTCCATAGACCTCCCCCTTGCGCTGCAGGTCGTCGCCGAGCTTCACCCTTTCGGTGGCGTCTACGTGACCGTGGTCAGCGGTCCCGATGAGGGCGGCCCCGTCGGGCAGGCGCGCCGCGAGTTGTTCCCAGATAGCGGCGGCCAGACGCAGGGCGCCGGCGTATTCGTCGCTGTCCTGGCCTTTGAGATGGGCGGCAACGTCGACGGCGCCGAAGTAGGCGAATACCAGGCGACCAGGCTCGGCGGCCAGCGAGACCGCAGCCTCGAGCCACACTTCGTAGGTGTCGGCCGGTTCGTAGCGACAGCCCCGGTAGAGCACACGCGACATCGGAGTTCCGGCGAATGCTGCCGGCTGAACGGTCACCGGCTCGAGGCCGGCGGCTACCAGCCGCTCCCACAAGTTGGGTGCAGGAAGAAAGGCATCGAAATCAATGTCGACGACGGCGCCTCCGCCAACAGGCGTCCAGTGGATCGTATTGATGGCCTTTCCAGCCTCGGGGAGCCACATCTCGTAGCCGAGGAGGCCGTGCTCGACGGGCGAGGTTGCCGTCGCGAACGACGCCAGCGCGGTTGTCGTCGTTGCGGGAAAGGTCGTGTCGAGCGTCCCCACCCGAGACTCGGCGAGCGGAGCGGCGCCTTGATGGGCGAGCTGGCCGTCACCGAGACCATCGAACAGCACAACTAGGTAGCTCGATGCCTCCGGTAGCAGGTCATCGGTGAGAACCGCCGACTGGGAACTCCCAGTGAGGCGACGCTCGATGCTGGCCATCAAGTTGACGATCGAGCCGCCGTCGTAATCGGGAGGGGTCATGGGCGGGAGGGTAGGGAGCGGGCTCTTCCTCGCCCCCGTCCCGTGGCTGGGAGGGGGAGCAACGGTCGGCGGGCGCTACCACCCCCCACTCTTATAATTCAGCGAGATTTTCTCTGAGGGACACGGGTGGATCAGTACTTCGAGGACTACATAACCGTCGCCGCGTTCATCGGGCTTGGCGTAGCTCTCATTGGAGTCGCTTTAGGCGCCGCGGCGCTTATCCGGCCGAACAAGCCGAACGCCGAGAAGTCCAAGATCTACGAGTGCGGGATCGACCCAGTTGGGAGCGGCTGGAGCCAATCCCACGTCCGTTACTACATCTTTGCCTTGCTGTTCCTGATCTTCGACGTTGAGGCCGTATTCATCTTCCCCTGGGCCATCCAGCTCGAAGACTTCGCGGACGCCGGCATGGGCGGTTTTGTGCTCGTTGAGATGCTGATCTTCATCGTCGTCCTCGTGCTCGGCCTGGTCTATGCCATCCGCAAGAAGGTGCTGCGATGGGAGTGATCGAGAAGTTCGGGGCGCCGAAGCCGTTGTCGTGGCTGCTCAACTGGTCGCGCAAGTACTCACTGTGGATGTTCCAATTTGGTCTGGCGTGTTGCGCCATCGAGATGATGGCTGCGTCTGGCCCTCGCTACGACTTCATGCGGTTCGGCATCATCCCGTTGCCGGCCTCGCCGCGCCAGGCAGATCTCATGATTATCGCCGGCACCGTCACCGACAAGATGGCCCCCGCCATCAAGCGGCTCTACGACCAGATGCCCGAGCCCAAGTACGTCATTTCGATGGGCTCGTGCTCGAACTGCGGCGGTCCCTATTGGGATTCGTATTCGGTCACCAAGGGCGTCGATCAGATCCTGCCCGTCGATGTCTACGTTCCCGGATGTCCTCCCCGCCCGGAGGCGCTGATGGAGGGGATCGTCATGCTGCAGCAACAGATCGCCAAAGAAGACGTGCGCGAGAAGTGGAACGAACGTGACCGACAGCCCGTCTGAGACCACCTCCCCCCCGGATCCATCGGAAACCGCTGCCGACGAGACGGCTGAACTGGCTACTGCAGTAGCCGCCGCCGTCGGAGGCACCGTCGGCCAGGCCGAATTCGGAACGGCCAAGGTCGCTGTTGAAAAAGGCAACTGGTCTGCCGCCATCACGGCAGCTAGAGACGAGGCGGGGCTCGACTTCTTCAACTGGCTGAGCGCCATCGATTGGACCAAGGAGACAACGCTTGGTGAAGGAGTGGCCGAACCCGACGCCGTCGAGGAGCGGTTCGAGGTGCTGTGCATGCTGTCGACACTCACAGATTCACGCAAGGTCATCTTCTCGGTCGACCTCTCGAAGGACGACGCCTCATTGCCGACGCTGACTCCGCTGTTCGCCGGAGCCGAGTGGCACGAGCGAGAGACTGCCGAGATGTTCGGTATCGACTTCGCGGGCCACCCCAACCTCGTCAAGTTGTATCTGCCCAGTGAGTTCGAAGGCCATCCGCTGTTGAAGTCGTTTCCGCTGTTGAGCCGCGAGGTGAAGCCGTGGCCGGGGAAGGTCGACGTCGAGGACATGCCCTCGACCGAGAACCCTGAGGCGCCTCCGGCTGAAGCGACAGAGTCCGACGAGGGGGACACAGAGTGACGACTCCTCCCGAAATCATGATGCATCTCTCCGAGGCTGCCGTTTCGATCGAGTTGGAGACGGCCGAGATGACGCTGAACATCGGGCCGCAGCATCCATCAACCCACGGCGTATTGCGGCTCGTCGCCAAGGTCGACGGAGAGAGGGTGAGCGAGGTCGAGCCGGTCATCGGCTACATGCACCGCGGCTACGAGAAGCTGACAGAGGTGCGGACCTATCCGCAGATCACCGCGCTCGTCAACCGCATCGACTGGGTGTCGGGGTTCGCCAACGAGATCCCGTTCATGGTCGCCGCCGAACGGCTCATGGGCGTCGAAGCACCGCCGAGGGCCCAGTACATCAGGCTCATCCTTACCGAGATGGCCCGTATCTCGAGCCATCTCATCTTCGCCTCCTCTTACCCGCTCGAGATCGGAGCGGCGACGCCTTTGATGCACGCGCTGCGCGAGCGGGAACGGATCCTGGACCTGCTGGAGAGCGTCACCGGCGGCCGCTTCCATCCCAACTTCAACCGCATCGGCGGCGTCAAGCCCGCAGCCGGCGCCGGGGCCACGACCAAGAAGGTAAGCCAGGACCTTCCCGCCGGATTCCTGGACGAGACCAGGGTGGCGATGGAACGCGTCGTGTCGGTGTGCGACGACCTCGAAGGGCTGGTGTCCGGAAACGAGATCTTCCAGGCCCGCACCAAGGGCGTAGGCGTGATCCCGGTCGAGATCGCCAAGTCGTACGGCGTCAGCGGCCCCAACCTGCGGGCATCGGGAGTCCCGTTCGACGTCCGCAAGGTCGACGACTATCTGCCATACGACCTCTTCGACTTCGATGTCGCGGTCGGCGAGAACGGCGACTGCTGGGACCGCTATCAGGTGCGGCTTGAGGAGATCCGTCAGGCCGCCCGCATCATTTCCCAAGCCATCGAGGGAATTCCATCGGGCGAACTCCAGGCCAAGGTGCCGCGCATCATCAAGGTGCCGAAGGGCCAGGTCTACGTTCGAGCCGAGAATCCCAAGGGGGAGATGGGTTACTTCGTGGTGTCGGAGGGTGGACGCATTCCCTATCGGGTCAAGATCCGCACTGCCTCGTTCTCCAACCTGTCCATCCTGCAGTGGATCCTCAAGGGCATCCTCATCCCCGACATCATCGCCATCCTCGGCTCCCTGGACTTCGTGCTCGGAGACGTCGACCGATGATGTTCGTCGAGCCTGCCTCCATTGTTTCTCCCCCTCTTGGGGGGAGTCCCGGCCGTAGGCCGGGGAGGGGGGCTATGCCGCGGCACTGGAACGTTCGATGATCCTGGCGCTGGAAATCAACTTCTGGCTGCTTCTCGTCATCAAGATGGGCCTCATCGCGGCAGTCATTTCGGGAGCCGCCCTGGTAGCCATCTTCGGCGAGCTCAAGATCTCCGCGCACATGCAGAGCCGGATAGGGCCCTACTTCGCCGGCGGTCGTTTCGGCTGGGCACAGCCCATCGCCGACGGTGTGAAGTTCTTCCAGAAGGAAGACCTCATGCCGGACGACGCCGACCCCTTCGTCTACAAGGCGGCCCCCTACGTCGTACTCGGCGGCACCGTCGCCACATTCGTCATCATTCCGTGGGGTCCGGATCTCAGCGTGCGCGACCTCGACCTCGGCCTGTTCTACCTGCTGGCCGTTTCCTCAATCTCGACGATCGGGGTGCTGATGGCCGGGTGGTCCTCGGCCAACAAGTACTCGTTGATGGGTGGCTTGCGGGCGGCCGGCCAGTTGATCGCGTACGAGCTACCTCTCGTCTTGGCGGCGGTAGGCGTTGCCATCCAGGCGGGCACGATGTCTCTCGGCGGGATCGTCGAGGCTCAGACGCACACTGTGTGGACGATCGGCAGCGTCGACATCGCCCTTCCTTACATTCTTGGCGGTCAGCTGATCGGCTTCGTCATCTTCATCACGGCGTCACTCGCCGAGTTATCGCGAACGCCGTTCGACATGCCGATCGCCGAGTCTGAGCTGGTGTCCGGCTACATGACCGAGTACTCGGGATTTCGCTTCGCGGCGTTCTTCCTCGGCGAGTACGCCGGAATGATCGCGCTCGCCGCCATCGCCTCGACGTTGTTCCTCGGTGGCTTCTGGATCCCCGGTGTCTCTGCCGACACGCTGCAGTACCTCGGCCCGCTGGTGCTGGCGGCGAAGATGGGCGCGCTGATCTTCTTGTTCATCTGGATGCGATGGACCTTCCCCCGCCTGCGCGAGGACCAGCTGCAGTCGCTGGCCTGGCGGTGGCTCATCCCGGCGGCACTCCTCAACATCGCGGTCACGGCCGTCTTCAAGGTGGTGTTCTGATGAGCCTTCCCTTCAAGGGTCTTGGCAAGGGGATGTGGATCACCCTCAAGACGCTGTTCAAGAAGCCGGTCACCATCAACTACCCCAAGGAGAAGGAGATTCCGGTGCCGCGGGCTCGCGGCGTCATCGCTCTGGACACCGAGGCTTGCACGGTGTGCATGTTGTGTGCCAGGGAGTGCCCCGACTGGTGCATCTATATCGAAGGACACAAGGAGGAGCAGCCACCTTCCAAGGAAGGCGGCCGAGTGCGAACGAGGGCGACCCTGGATCGCTTCGACATCGACTACGCCCTATGCATGTACTGCGGCATCTGCGTCGAGGTGTGCCCGTTCGATGCGCTGTTCTGGAGCCCCGACTACGAGTACTCGGAGTCGAAGATCGCCGACATGCTCCACCCGATAGAGCGCCTTACGGAGTGGCTCGACACCGTTCCTGATGCTCCTTCGTTGGAGGCCTCATGACCTTCGGCGACTGGGCTGGTGAACCGGGCAACTGGGTGTTCGCAGTTCTCGCCGTGGTCATGATCGCTGGTGCGTTGCGTGTCGTTACCTCACGCAATGTCGTCCACGCCGTGCTGTTCCTTGTTGCCACCCTTGCCGGCTCTGCCGGCATCTTCCTCCTGCTCGGCGCCGAGTTCGTCGCCTGGACTGTCGTTCTCGTCTCGATCGGTGCCGTCGTGGTGCTGTTCCTCTTCGGCATCATGATCACGCGGGCACCTCTTGGCTATGACACCGCCCTCGACCATGAGCGTCGCTGGCCGGCCGCCCTCATCGCCCTCGCCATATTCGGTCTCATGGCAGGCTCGCTGCTTGCGCTCTTCGAGGACATTGAGGTCAATGAGGGGATCGTTCGAAGCAGCGACCTCGGCACCTCGATTTTCGAGCGATTCGTCATCCCGTTCGAGGTGGTGTCGTTCTTGCTGCTGGCCGCCCTTATCGGCGGCATCGTGCTGGCGAGGCGAGATCCCGAACCGGAGGAGGTGGAGGCGCCATGACCGTCGTTCAGTTCTCGCTCCTGGCCTCTGCCCTGTTCTCGATCGGCATCTACGGCGTTCTCGTAAGACGCAACGCCATCATGGTGTTGTTGGCCGTTGAGCTGATGCTGTCTGCCGTCGCCGTCAACCTCGTTGCCTTCGGCGCCTTCTGGCAGGACCGCCTGGCCTCCGGCCAGATCTTCGCCCTCTTCGTAATCGCAGTCGGAGCAGCTGAGGTCGGCATCGGCCTTGCCATCGTGCTTCTCGTCTTCCGTAACCGCAGCACGGCCAACGTCGACGAACTGGACCTGATGAAATGGTGAACGGAGCTTTGACCTTTGGGCTTTGGGCGGTGGCCCCCAACTCGGGTCTTGGCTTGCCGCGCGGTTTCTCCCCCCATAGGGGGGAGTCCGGCGAAGCCGGGAGGGGGGCTTCCTCGGGGGTGGCACCTGTTCGAGCAGCGTTGGGTTTCTCCCCCCATAGGGGGGAGTCCGGCGAAGCCGGGAGGGGGGCTTCCTCGCAGCAGCTCTCGGTTGTGAATCGGACCCGGGCCGAAAACAGGAAGCCCCCTCCGCCTCCGAGCCCTGGGGCCTCTTCGGCACCTCCCCCTACGGGGGAGGGAAGTGCCCGTCTTCTTGAGAGCGGGCGGCCGTGATTCACGCCCTCAACGCTCTTGTTGCTGCGGAAGAGGCTCACGTTGCCGAGCACGGTGACGGCGGATGGCTGGCGGCCGGCGCCTGGACGCTCGTCGTCGTTCCTCTGGTGGCGGCAGCGATCATCATCTTCTTGGGGAAGCGCATGCCCCGCAAAGGCTGGGAGCTGGCGTGGGCGGCGATGGGCTACGTCGGGGTGTATGGGGTCGCCTTGTTCATTGCCAACGCCTCCAGCGGAATCGTCTACGAGCAGTCCTTCGAGATCGCTCGCATGGGATCCTTCGCCATCGAGTGGGGTTGGGTCGTCGACGGCCTCTCGATCACGCTCTACACCCTCGTTGGGGTCGTCGGTTTCGCCGTCTTCACGTACGCCAAGGGGTACATGGAGGGGGAGATTCGCTACACCTTCTTCTTCGGCGCGTTCACCTTCTTCGCCGGAGCGATGCTGGTGCTGGTCTCTGCCCCCAACATGCTGCAGCTCATCGTCGGGTGGGAGCTCGTCGGCGTCGCCTCCTATCTCCTGATCGGCCACTACTGGGAGGACAAGGAGAACTCCAACGCTGCCATGAAGGCGTTCCTCGTCAACAAGGTCGCCGACGTCGGCCTCATCATCGGTGTCATCGTTATCGCGGCGACCGTCGGCTCCCTCCGCTTCACCGACGTGCTCGAGGCTGCAGCATCCGGTGACTCGGCCCTCGCCGATGTAGCGGTCGCCGGCGGAATCCTGTTGTTCATCGGGGCCATGGGCAAGAGTGCCCAGTTCCCCTTCCACGTATGGCTGCCGGACGCCATGGCGGGCCCGACCCCGGTGTCGTCGCTGATGCACGCCGCGACCATGGTCACGGCCGGCGTGTACCTGGTGGGACGGATGTTCCCGTTCTACGAGGGCATGGCGAAAGACGTGCGGCCGCTGATCATCGCTGTCGGCGTCATCACCCTCTTCGCCATGGGGCTCATCGCCATGGTCCAGGACGACATCAAGAAGGTGTTGGCGTATTCGACGCTGTCCCAGCTCGGCTACATGACGGCAGCCATGGGCGCCGGCGCCTACACGGCAGGGATGTTCCACCTCTTTACTCACGCCTTCTTCAAGGGGCTGCTGTTCCTTGTTGCCGGCTCGGTGATCCACGGTGTCCGCTCCAACAACATGAGCGACATGGGCGGGCTGCGCAAGCTCATGCCCAAGACCTACTGGACGTGGATCGTCGGCACGCTCGCTCTGATGGGGATCTTCCCGCTGTCCGGGTTCTTCTCCAAGGACGAGATCCTGGCTCAGTTCAGTCATGGGGGCGAGACCCTCGCCCTGATCGTTGCCGTCGGCGGCGCCTTCATCACCGCCTTCTATATGACGAGGGCGACGCTGCTCACGTTCTGGGGCGAATACAAGGGAAGCGCCCACCCCCACGAGTCGCCGAACATCATGACGAGACCCCTCATCGGGCTCGCGGTGTTATCCGCGGTTGCCGGCTTCGCCAACGTCCCCGGTGTCTACGACGGCTTCACCGAGTGGATCACGACTCGAGGACAGGCCATTCTCGAGTATCACCCCGATGGCATCGACTTCGGCATCGCCGCCATCGGGTTGGCGGTTGGACTCGCGGGTATCTACGCCGGCTGGGTTCTCTTCTCCAAGGACAAGGCAACCCAACGTGAGCGTGACAGCTTCGAAGTGCCGGTTCTCTATCGGCTGCTGCGCAACAAGTACTACATCGACGACCTGTACGCGGTCGGGTTGGTCAACCCGATCAAGGGTCCGATCGCCCGCTTCGTCAATTGGACGAACCAAGCGATCCTCGACGGCATCGTCAACGCCGCCGGCATCATGGTCAAGGGTCTCGGCACTGTCGTCTACGGCTTTGATCAGCGGGGACTCGATTTCGGTATCAACGCAGCGGGCTTCTCGGCCGGGGAGGCCGGCGAGACGCTGCGTCATTCACAAACAGGCAAGGTGCAGCAATACGCCGCCGCCCTCTTCGTGGGCATGGCGCTGCTCGTCGCCGGATTCATAATCTTCAACTAGGAGGAAGCGATATGGGATGGTTCGATAGCGGTTGGGGCCTCAGCCTCACGGTGTTTTTGCCGCTTGTCGGCGCCGCCGTCGTCATGTTGATTCCTCGCGCCCAAGAACAGCTCGTGAAGCAGGCGGGGCTGGCGTTCGCCCTCGCTTCGTTCGCCGCTTCGGTGCTCGTGGGCTTCCGATTCGATTACGGAGTTTCCGGCTTCCAGCTCGACACCAACCTGTCCTGGATCTCGGCTATCAACTCCAACTTCCATGTTGGTGTCGATGGCATCTCCCTGCCCATGCTGATTCTGTCGACGCTGATCACTGTGTTGGCGATCATCTACTCGTGGAACCACTGGCCCGAGCCCCATAATCCCAAGGCCTTCCTGGTGCTCATCCTCATCCTGGCGACGGGCATGGCAGGAACGTTCGTTGCCCTCGACCTGGTGTTGTTCTTCATCTTCTTTGAGCTGGTGCTGCTCCCGATGTACTTCATGATCGGCATCTGGGGCGACCGGACCCGGATCAAGCTGGCGGTCTTCAACCGAGAGGTCGAGACCAGGCTCTACGCCGCCATCAAATTCTTCCTGTTCACGCTGTTCGGCTCGGCCTTCATGCTCCTCGGCTTCATCGCCCTCAACGCCAGAGGTGGATCGTTCGACATCGTGGAGTTGTCCGAGATGGGCAGAGCCGGGGTCTTCGCGGGAAGCTTTGGGTTCTGGGTTTTTGCCGCCCTGTTCATCGGCTTCGCCGTCAAGGTTCCGATGTGGCCCTTCCATACCTGGCTCCCGGACGCTCACACCGCCGCTCCGACGGTGGGTTCGGTGTTGCTGGCGGCCATCTTGCTGAAGCTCGGGTCATACGGGTTCATCCGTATCAGCCTGCCGATTCTCCCCGAAGAGGCGCGGAATTGGGCACCGGCCATCGCCATCCTGGCGGTGATCGCCATCATCTACGGCTCGCTGGCGTGCCTGGCCCAAACCGACATGAAGCGGTTGATCGCCTTCTCGTCTGTTGGCCACATGGGCTTCGTGATGCTCGGCATTGCCACCCTCACCGAGGTCGGCATCAACGCCGCCGTCATCGGCATGGTCGCCCACGGCGTCATCACAGGAATGTTGTTCTTCCTCGCAGGCTCGATGCAGCATCGTTACCACACCAGAGAGATGGCGAGGCTCGGGGGCAACCTCAAGCTGATGCCCATCCTCGGCGGGATGCTCGGCTTCACGGCGATGGCGTCACTGGGGCTCCCAGGGCTTGCCGGCTTCTGGGGTGAGTTCATGGCTCTGTTCGGATCGTTCAACCCCCTCGACGGTCTCAGCCTCGGGGTCTTCCGCACTGCGATGGTGATCGGCGCCATCGGCACCGTCCTCACGGCTGGCTACATGCTGTGGATGCTGCAGAAGGTGAACCTCGGGGAGCCCAATGCCGAATGGTCGGGCAAGGAGTTTCACGATGTCGATCGCTATGAGTGGCTCGCCTGGGCACCGCTGCTCATCGGCATCGTGGCCATCGGCATCTTCCCCAAGATCGTGTTCGGAGCTACCGACAGCACCGTCGAGGCTCTAGTTAGGACGGCCTTCGGCGGATGATCGACTACCACGCACTGGCGCCCGAGCTGATCCTGGGAGGGACGCTCGTCGTCGTGCTGCTGCTCGACGTGCTGCCGGTGCCCAAGTGGTACACCGCGGTCGCCGGGCTGACCGGCCTGGTGGCAGCTGCCGTGCCCTTGCTGAGCCTTGCTCTCCTGGAGAGCGACGATCGCTTCATGTTCGGCGACTCGTATGTGGTCGATGACTTCGCCCTCGTTCTCAAGGGCCTCTTCATCATCACCGGCTTCATAGCGCTGCTGCTGTCTGTGTCCTATGTCGAGTCGGACCGCTACTACCAGGGCGAGTTCTATTTCCTGTTGCTGAGCTCCGTCCTAGGCGCCGTGGTCATGGCATCGGCGCGGGATCTCATCACCATCTTCATCGGACTCGAACTGGTGTCTGCACCCGGGTTCCTATTGGCGGGTTGGCGCAAGGGTGATGCTCGCTCCAACGAGGCCGCTCTCAAGTACTTCGTCATCGGCGTGCTGTCGGCTGCCATCCTGGCCTTCGGGATGTCGCTCGTGTACGGGGTGACCGGAGAGATCACCTTCTCCGGCATCGCTGCTGCCTCGGTCGGGCTATCCGACGAGCCGGTGATGATCCTCGCGGTTCTGTTCGTTCTCGGCGGCTTCGGCTTCAAGGTGGCAGCTGTTCCCTTTCACTTCTGGGCTCCGGACACCTACGAGGGTGCGCCGACCCCTGTCGCCGCCTACTTGTCTGTCGGCTCCAAGGCCGCAGGTTTCGTCGGTCTGCTGACGATGTGTTACCTGGCCTTCTCCGGGCTGCGCGACATCTGGGGGCCCGCCATCTGGATCCTCGCCGCTCTGTCGATGACCATCGGCAACCTCATCGCGCTGCGCCAGACCAACGTCATCCGGCTTCTCGGCTATAGCTCGATCGCTCACGGCGGGTTCATCCTGGTGCCGTTCGCCATGGCCGCGTCGTTTGACACGATCGAGCTCGGCGATGCCTTCAGCGCCACCGTCACCTACCTGTTGATCTACGCGTTCATGAACATGGGGGCGTTCGCCGTTGCCATGGCTATCGCCCGCAAGGTCGGGTCTGTCGAGATGGACCAGTGGTCGGGCCTGTTCACCTATGCCCCGGGCCTGGCGACGCTACAGGCCGTCTTCTTCTTCTCGCTCGCCGGCATCCCGCCCTTCGCCGGTTGGTTCGCCAAGTTCGTGATGTTCCGGGCGGTCCTCGGAGACTCGGGGAACACCTGGGGCGTCGTCCTTGCTGTGATCGCCGCCATCAACGCCGTTGTGGCCTTGTTCTATTACGCCAAGGTCATCAAGGCGTCATGGATGGACCCCGTTCCCGAAAGCGTGGCCACGCAGGACGCCAAGCGCACCGAGCTGGCACCGACGCTGGGGCTGGCGATGGGGATAACCGCCATTGCCGTCGTCGCCGTCGGAATCCTTCCGCAACTTCTCGCCTTCTTCGGCGACGCCGCCAGAGCGATCGCGTTAGGCGGCTAACGCCGCCAGCTTTGGGCTTTGAGCAATAAGTCAGGACGCGGGTCGTCGGAGGCTCTTATCCCTTGAGGCCGACGATCTCCTCGGCCTTGTGGCCCTTCCTGAGTCGTTCGATGCCGCCGGGGATGATCATGGAGGAGCCGGTGGCCAAGGCAACTCGCTTGCCGGCCGCGTCGAGGACCTCGACTTGCCCGACGCGAACTGTTCTGCCGGAATGACGGACCTCTCCGATCACGGTGAGGGACGAACCATCGAGCATCACCGGCCGTAGGAACCGAACCTGTAGGTCAAGAGTTGCCGCAACGGCTCCAGGGTCGAGTGTTGAGTAGATGGCCGTTGTAATGGCAGTGTCGCACGCCCAGGCGATTGCCCCTCCGTACATGGCGGGACCGCCGGCGCTGAACCACGGACTAGCTGGCCACGAGAGTGACACCCGCCCGTGCTCTACCGACATGGGACGATATCCGGTCAGCAACTGCACTGGTCCGGGCGCGTACACCCCGTCCACGAACTTACGCATATACGGAATCTTCTCCCCCTCTAAGACCTGAAGGTCCTGCCACGCGCTCTCCGGAACATCTCGCAAGTATGGGTCGGGCGGATCCTCGATCGCCGGTTGGCGAACGCTGAGATCAGTATCGGGGTCGAACGGCATGTCGAGCATCACACAGCGGGTCGATGCGTATGCCATGGTGCGGCCGTTTTGGTCCTCGATGGTGGCCTGGCTCACGCCAACATCATGTCCGAGATAGACCGAGTTGGCACGCCCGATCAGGTGGCCGGAGCTGAGGCTCGCCGGCCGCAGGTAGTGGATAGACAACTCCGACGTTGTGAGGATCTTTCCGGCAGGTAGTCCCGTATATAACGCCAGGCTTATGGGGGAGTCGGCGAAGAATGCGTAGACCCCTCCCCAGATGATTCCAAAGGAGTCCTGTAGCCAGGGAGTGACCGGCATCGTGAAGGTCATCGTCCCCAGCCCGGCCTCGGTCGGCCGGATGCCTGTCAGATGGTGAATCGGCGGGAGCGGACCTTCACCGTCGACAACGCGTCGCATCGTCTCGATGCCAGGGCGCGCCAGGAACGACATGTCCCCGATAGTGCCTCTTACGGGCTCCTCGATCACTGTGTTCACTTACGTCCCCTGTATGAGAGTCAACCCTAGACCAAGGGCCTCTCGCCTGGGGTACCACTTGGTCGCGGCATCCACAGATTCGCCGTTGCCCTAGCGTGTGGCGATGACGCCTCGACGGCTCCTCGGCACAGCTTTGGCAGCGATGCTGCTCGTCCCTGGAGCACCGGCATCTTCAGCCGAGCCGTCGGTTGGCAACTGGCCGACGCCTCGGGCTGCTATCGAGGAGCTCGCTGACGGCATCGCGTGGGTGCGCAACAACCCGATGGTGGTATCGGCGTTGGTGGCGTCGATGGGGGATCCTCCGCCCATCCAGGTGGCCGACTACTTCTCCGGCTTCGGGGCGAGTGCGGTGACTCTGTGGCAGGACGGTCCAGCCGAGCTCGAGCGCTGGCTTGACCAGGGCTCAGCCTTCATCTCGTGGTTGGCGCCTGACGGCACCTCGGTGGCATGGGATCCCTTCGTGAAGGTCTTCGAGTCGACCGGCAACGTCTTGGGCAGCCTCGAGCCCGAGACACCGGGCCGCATCGGGTTCCAGGTTGGCGACGAACCGCTGACCGTTGGCGAGCTCTCCGAGATCGAAGCCGGCATCGCCGCGGTGCGTCTCGCAGATCCTGGAGCCTTGGCTATGACCAACTTCACCTTCTACGCGCCCGAGCGCGAGGCGATCCTCGATCACTGGGTGTCCAGTGTCGACGGTGACATCCAGCTCTCGAGCGACTACTTCCTTGGCCCCATCCACTACGAGGTTCTGGAGCGATTTCGTCAATCGGGTCTTGACAAGGGGGTCCCTTACTGGCAATACCTCAACGCCTATGTCGGTGCCGAGAGCCAGTTCGCCAGGACTCACACGGAGTCCGACCTGCGCTGGCAAGCGATGGCGGGCCTCGTCTATGGCTACACGGGCCACATCTGGTTCCTCTACCAAGCCGCGGCCGAGGGGCACGAGTCGGCGACGGCTGCAGGGGGGTCGGCGTTGCATACTGGGGTTGGGGATTGGGACGCCGGACGCAGCGCGCTGTGGAGCGCGGTCGGGCGGATCAATAGAGAGCTCGCCAATCTGGCCGCGGTGACCCAGCTCACATCGATCGACGTTCGGCTGATCCTGACTCCGGGCGCCGTGCGGCCGTTTGGTACGGAGGACTGGGGACCTGGTGCCGGCAGCGACCCCTATCTGATCGAGTTGGGGCCCGCCGCCGGCGAAGGACCGATGGATGTCGTTGCCGGCTTCTTCAAGGATGACGACGGCGAGCGTTATGTCATGGTGCAGAACGGTCGCCACACCCATTCGACCGACCTCGGTGAGCCACCATTGCCGTTTGCCGACCTTCCCGGTGCGGTCCATCTGGCCTTCGACTTCACCGGTGCTCCATTCTCGGTCGACCGCACCCGGCTCGAGTACCTCGATCCCGACACCGGCAAAGTGCGGGTCCTCGGTCTGACGATGCGGCCTCCTGAAGAGCCCCCGCCGCCACCGGACCCACCACCCGACCCACCGCCGGACCCGGCACTTCCTCCACCACCTCCGCCCCCGCCGCCGCCTGAGATCTACGAGGTCGATGTGTTGCTGCCGCCGGGTGGCGTGTTCTTCTTCAAGTACGCCGACACCGTTCCGTTCCGCCTTGGCCCGGATGTCGAAGGCGTCGGTCTCGTCGACCCGGCGAGCGGCGTTTGGTACCTCAGGGAGTCGGGAGCTGTCAACACCTTCTATTACGGCGATCCCGGCGATGTGCCCTTCCTCGGCGACTGGGACTGCGATGGCGTCGACACGCCGGGTCTGTTCCGTCTCTCGGACGGGTTCGTCTATCTGCGCAACTCCAACACTCAGGGCAACGCCGACGTTCGCTACTTCCTCGGCGATCCCGGCGACGCCCCCCTCGTCGGCGACTTCAACGGCGATGGCTGTGACACCGTCTCCGTCTATCGTCAGGACGAGGCTCGAGTCTTCATACTCAACCGGCTCGGCAGCGCCGATCAGGGTGTCGGCTTCGCCGACTTCGACTACTACTTCGGCGACCCGGGGGACAGCGCTTTCGCTGCCGACTTCGACGGCGACGGCATCTCCACCGTTGGGTTGCGCCGCCAGTCGACCGGCTTTACCTATCTCCGCAACTCCCACACTTCGGGCTCAGCCGATGTCCAGTTCTATTTCGCCGACCCCGGCGACATCAACCTCTTCGGCGACTGGGACGGCAACAGGGCAGCGACACCCGGAGTCTTCCGGCCCACCGAGGCGCGTTTCTACCTGCGGTTCGTCAACGACGAAGGCCCAGCCGACCTCGACTTCCTCTTCGGCCAAGAGGGCTGGGTACCGGTGGCCGGGGCGTTCTAGGTGGCCCCCTAGCGAGCGGACCGAGGTCGGAGGGGGCCGACCTGCGGGGGGTAACGATCTACGCCAGAGTGTCTGTGTGGCGCCTCGACCCACTCTGCCCTGCGGGCATCTCCCCCTGAAGGGGGAGAATCGCCGGAGTGTCCGCGGCGCCTCAACCCCCTCTGCCCTGCGGGCATCTCCCCCTGAAGGGGGAGAATGGCCGGGCAAGCGGGGGAGAACGCTTGCCGGCGTAGCCTCCCGCCGTGACACTCAAACACCGCCTCCTCGAACGCGTAGCCGAAGGCGGCCCCATCCCATTCGAGGAGTTCATGGAGGCCGCCCTATACGACCCCGAGGGTGGCTTCTTCGCCACCGGACCGCTGCGATCCGTGAAGTCCGGGGACTTCCTCACCAGCCCCGAGGTCAGCCCCCTGTTCGGCACGGCGCTGGCCCGCTTCGTCTCTGCAGAGAGGGATCGCCTTGGTTCTCCAGACGGGTTCGCAGTAGTCGATGTTGGCGCCGGGTCGGGGTCGCTGCTGCGGCCTCTCCTCGAGGCGACCGGAGATGGCGTGCAAGCTTTCGCGGTTGAAGCCTCGCCGGCTGCTCGTGCCAAGCTGGCCTCGGTCGTGGGCGACCAGCGAGTGCTGTCGACCCTGGGAGAGGTCCCTGGACCGCTGCCGGGCGTGATCATCGCCAACGAGCTGCTGGACAACCTGCCGATGGCCATCGCAGTCCGTTCGGGCGACGGTTGGGAGGAGCGCTGGGTGGGGGAGGCCGACGGCGAGCTGACGCTGGTAGCCCGCCCCGCCCGGGCAGCGGTTGCTTCGTGGTGTGAAGCCTTCGCCGAGGGGACGCCCGAGGGTGGGCTGGTTGAGGTGCAGCTGGCTGCATCGCAATGGATGGAGACGGCCCTTTCTGTTCTCGCTGGCGGTTCGCTACTCGTCATCGATTACGGCGGCACCGCCGAAGAGTTGGAACCGCGTCGCACCCAGGGGACGCTCCGCACCTATCGGGCCCATCACCTTGGTCCCGACCCTTTGTTGGAGCCCGGAGCGACCGACGTCACGGCCGACGTCAACTTCTCGGCTCTCCAGGGCACAGCCGAGGCGGCGGGTGCCAAGGTCGAAATCCTCCGCCAGGATGATTTCCTGGCCGGTCTCGGACTGCGTGACCACATCAGTGAGCTCCGTCAACGCGAGCTCGAGCTGGCCCGGGCCGGCGACGAGATGGAGCGACTGAAGGTCCGCTCCGAGCGCACCGACGCCGAAACGCTGCTACATCCCCGGGGGCTCGGCGACTTCCGCGTGTTGGTGGCGAGGACGTAGAGAAAGGCCCGCCGAAGCGAGCCCTTCTCACGGTCGCCTGAAGTAGCTAGTCGAAGATGAAGCCTTGGGCTCCTTCAGTGTCCACGCGGTAGAAGCCGCCCGGCTCGACGCAGTTGAACGTCACTCCGAACGATGTCACGGCCACGATTGTGTTGGTTCCGGTCTCGAACACCGGACCGCCCGAGTCGCCGAAGCAGGTGCCACCCTTGCCTTGGCCAGGATTGCTGGAGAAGGTGGCTGAGATGCCTCCGAGGCCGTAGGCCCCGCGCAGACTGACAAGCTTCATCGTCGCCTGCATCCGAGTGTCGCCACCGCCGAAGCGCGGGAAGCCGTGCTCGAGGCCGTAGCCGACGGCGGTGAACCTCTGCTGCGAGCCTCGTCTGGTTGCGAACTGCTCGAGGTAATGGAGCGCAGCTACCGAAGCGGGTGCGATCCCCGGATCCTCATCGAGGTCGACGAGCCCGGCGTCAGCGAGAACGAAGGCAGCGTCAACGTATTCGTTGTGAGGCGTGGAGGTGCCTCGGATCCACCCTGCAGAACTGTCTAGCGCGCCTTCCCAGGCGAGATATCGAAGGTCGTTGTCGTTTGGAACGAAATCTGAGCTCGGAGGCAGGATGCTGAAGTCGGGGAACTCCTCGAAGTTGACCCAGACGTCATTGCCTCCCGAACCCGTCGTTGTCTCTTCTCCTTCAAGGCCGACTCCGAAGGTGCAATGCCCGGCCGTTAAGACGATCGAGGCGTCGATCAAGGTCCCGGTGCAGGTGAACCATCCGCCCGGATCGTTGAAGCGCTCATCGATAGCGTCCGGAACGTAGAACAAGAGTTGCCCCACCATGGGGTGCTCGAGTCCGTCTGGGGTGCCGTTGGTGATGGCGCCAGCGGGTGCAACCAATGTCAACATGAGTCCGATTGCAAATGCCAGTGCGATCAGTCTGCGCATACCTCTCCCTTTCATATGACGGCTGCGACGCCGCCTACTTTCTGTTGGTCACTCTAGGGCCGGAGAGTGGCGGTCGTTCCACGGCGAGGAACTTCCGTCCACCCGGCTAGCGTCTCAGCCTCGTGCGACTTCTACGACCCGCCTTCATGATCCTTCTTCCTGCTGTTCTCTTGGCAGCGTCATGCGGCGACACCGACGCTCGCGACTCAGCGATCACGACTCAGGCAGATTCAGCGGCCTCACCGGAGTCCGAAGACGGGCTAGACGTCGGTACCTCGGCTCCATCGCCCGTCACGACGAGTGCTCCCGTCGAAACCATGCCCGACGGTGGCGATCGTTCGGGTCCTCTCACGCAGCTAGCTATCGCCGACCTGGCGGAGCGGTTGGGCATGGAAGGGGCCGATGAGGTAATCGTCGTGTTGGCCGAGGATGTCACCTGGCGAAACGGAAGCCTCGGCTGTCCCGAGCCCGGCATGAGCTACACCCAGGCCCTGGTCGACGGCTTTCGGGCGATCCTCGAGGTCGAGGGTGTCCAGTACGCCTATCACAGCGGCCGCGGCCAGGCCCCTTTCCTCTGCGCGTCCCCTGCGGACAACGGAACTACGAGAGATACCTAGCCGAGGGCCGCAAGAGTGGCCCGGCGGGTTACTACGCCACACAGATAAACTTGCTACATGCACCGCAATAACCTCAAGACGCTCGTCCTGCTCGCCGGGTTGGGGGCGCTGTTCGTTCTCGTTGGCCAGCTGCTCGGCGGCACTTCGGGGGCCATCATCGCCCTGGTGATCGCCGCTCTGATGAACGGCGCCATGTATTTCTTCTCGGACAAGCTGGCTCTTCGCTCGGCCAAGGCGGTTGCAGTGGAAGAGCATCAGCTTCCGAACGTCTACGCCACCGTCCGCTCGCTGGCGCAGCGGGAGAACATGCCGATGCCGAAGATCTATCTGATCAACTCTCCCCAGCCCAACGCCTTTGCCACTGGTCGCAACCCCAACCACGCCGCCGTGGCGGTCACTACCGGGATAATGGAACTCATGACTCACCAGGAACTCGAGGGCGTGCTGGCCCATGAGCTGGCACATGTGCGCAATCGAGACATCCTCATCGCAACCATCGCCGCCACCATTGGGGCCGCCCTTTCGTTCTTCGCGCGGATGGCGCTGTGGGGAGGCATGGGGGGCAGGCGACGAGGCAACGACGGCTTGTCGACGATCATCGGCTTGGCCTCCCTCATCCTCGCCCCCATCGGAGCTGCAGTGATCCAGATGGCCATCAGCCGGGCTAGGGAGTATCAGGCAGACAAATCCGGTTCGGAGATCACCGGCTCGCCCATGGCGTTGGCCTCCGCCTTGCAGAAGCTGGAGGCCGGTACGGCTCGGATTCCGATGCAGGTCAACCCTGCTACCAGCCAGCTGTTCATCGCCGACCCGCTCAAGGCCTTCGGGCGTCGCGGCGGTGGCGGAATGATGCGCATGTTCTCAACTCACCCGCCGATCTCCGAGCGCGTCGAGCGCCTCGAGAAGATGGCCATGGGGATCCGCTGACAGATCGCAGCCGAGGCGTCGTCGTCGTCATCCAATCCGATGGCCGATTCTTGTGGATCAAGCGCGGCTCGGAAACTGTCATGCCTGGTTACTGGGCGTTCCCCAGCGGCGGAATCGAGGATGGGGAATCGCCCGCCGAGACGGTCGTGCGCGAGATGGCCGAGGAACTGGACATCGTTGTTCGCCCTGTTCGCCAGGTGTGGCAGTGCCCAACCGAGGATGGCAAGATCATGCTCGACTGGTGGCTGGCTCAGATCGAGTCGGGGGAGCCGCGGGCAGCGGATCACGAGGTCGCTGAAGTGCGATGGGTGACTCCCTCCGAGATTCACCAGCTATCACCGACCTTCGCCGACCACCTCAAGTTCATCGACGAGGTGTGGCCGTCGCTCGGCTAGCCGGCGGACGGCGACTCCGGCGGCGGCGGCTCGGGCGGCTGCGGCTCGGTCGGAGGGGCCGCTGGGAGATCGGGCTCCAGGTTGGGTAGCGAAGGGGGCGTCGTGACCTCGGTCTCCGGCATTCGCATCGACGACGCCGTAACTGTGTCGGAGCGGACGATGACTGCAGCCAAGGCAGCCGCCCCGGCCAGCAACATCACTATCCCTGCAGAGAGTCCGCTGTCCTCGAAGAGAAGTTCGAGGAGGCCTACGAGCCCGTAGACGATGAAGACTGTGCCGATGGCCATGAGCAGGGTGCGCGATTTCCAGACCCCGGAGAGGGTGAGGAAGATGCCGATCCCCAGCATGATGACGACCCATCCCTGGGCGATGTTGGGAAAGAACGCAGCTCCTACCAGGGCAACCGAGCCGCCAAGGAGGTACCCGAGATTGCGCGGCACGAGGTAACCACGGTCGGCGAGATGTAGCCACCCAAGGCCGAAGGCCGTGAACAACAACCCACCCACCAGGAAGAACGATGTGTCGGAAGAGAAGCCGAAGGCGACTCCGAAGACGTCTTCGGAGTCGAAGAGAACGACGAGTACTCCAGCGATGCTGACGATGCTGGCTATCGCCAGCGCCAGATGCATGGGGGCACCGGGTCGCCGCAGGTAAAGCGGTAGCGCAACGGCGAGCAAGGTGAGGCCGACCATGAGGGTTGACGCCCTCCCGAAGTCGACCAGGTCGACGACGAGCACGACCTCCGCTACGAGGAAGGCCACCCACGCCGCCAAGGCTGTCAAGCCGACGCCTCGGTCGGTGGCGGGGTGAGAGGAGCGTTCCGAGATCATCCACGCCGCGAACCCGAGCGCTATCGCGGCAGCGAGAGACAGCAGGAAGAGGCCCCACGTATTGCTATCGCTGTCGAAGAAGATGTCATCGGGAAGACCGACATCGAAGGCGACGATGAGGGCGCCGATGAGAAACAGCACTGCTCCGACGTAGGTGAGAGCCTCCAGCATCCGCCGTTCGGTTGATTCGGGGTCGGCAGCTCCCTCGCTGCGAGCGATGGCCTCCTCCTGGTCGATGCTCAGGTGACCCTGAGCTCGCCATTCCGCCAAACGGGCGCGTAGCTCTTCCATGCGTTACCTCCGTGCGGGGAACGGTAGGAGGAGCACCCCCCGGATTAGGGGAATGGCGACCGGAGGGGGTCTACCGGGGAATCCCTAAGCGAGCCGACCAAGGCGCCGTTACTAACCTGCCGCCTCGCGCCGGGATGCCTGAGCGGTCAAAAGGAGCAGACTGTAAATCTGCCGGCTAAGCCTTCGGAGGTTCGAATCCTTCTCCCGGCACGGCACGATAACCTTGCGCCCGCGCCCCCTTAGCTCAGTTGGTAGAGCGTATCCATGGTAAGGATGAGGTCTCCGGTTCGAATCCGGAAGGGGGCTCGCCGTCCCGGCTTTCGGGGCGGTATCTTTTCAAACATGGCGGCGTAGCTCAGAGGTAGAGCACCCGGCTCATAATCGGGTTGTCGGTGGTTCGAGTCCACCCGCCGCTACGACCCACAGAACCAAAGGATCCCAAATGGCCAAAGAGAAGTTCGAGCGGAATAAGCCCCACATCAACGTGGGAACGATGGGCCACATCGACCATGGCAAAACAACGCTCACCGCTGCCATCACCAGGGTTCTCGCCGAGGACAACCCCAATGTGACGGTTACCGCCTTCGACGAGATCGACAAGGCCCCAGAAGAGAAAGAGCGTGGCATCACCATCGCCATTGCTCACGTCGAGTACGAGACAGCGGAGCGTCACTACGCCCATGTCGACATGCCGGGTCACGCCGACTAC
>CAXMQS010000054.1:0-7118 GCA_964195995.1 uncultured Acidimicrobiia bacterium | reverse complement strand
CTCGGTCAGGTAGGACTCGGTGCCGTCGGACAGCATCGCCACGCAGGGGTTGTGCTTGATGATGGTCTCCTTGGCAAGCCGGTGTTCGATGGAAGACGGCCTGTCGTAGATCTCCAGCCAGAACTCCACCAGATTGAGGCTCTTCGAGGGTCTGATGTGGACAGAATGTGGACACCCGAGCTGATTGCGACCAATGCGCAACGCCCTAGAACATCGAAAGCGCAATAGGCACAATGCTTTCCTCGGTGGGCCGGGCAGGATTCGAACCTACGACCGACGGATTATGAGTCCGCTGCTCTAACCAGGCTGAGCTACCGGCCCTGAATCGAGAGTGTAAGTAGTCGCCATCCGGCGGGCTACGCCCGACGGATTATTGTCGCCCCCGTTCGACTATCGCTCCAGGGACGCGTTCCACCTGCAGAGCTCACTCGAAAGGGGGCGATCCGCTGCTCTAACCAGGCTGAGCTACCGGCCCTGAATCGAGAGTGTAAGTAGTCGCCATCCGGCGGGCTACCTGCGAGTCCTCGCCGACTACGCTCGTAGCTGCTGCGGACCAGAGGGGGAAGACGTGGATGCCAATCTCGCACAGCTCACCGTCAGGTTGAGCCGAGCCGCCTACCTCGACCAGCCAGACGCCGCAACGGCTGTGGCCGACCTGGGATTGGGTGGGTTTCGATTCTTTGACAGCAGCAGCACTCAGGCTTTCGTGGCCTCAGACGCCAGCCGCGTGTTCTTGGCGTTCCGAGGCACCGAAAGCGACAACCCAAGAGACTGGGTCCGCGACTCCCAGTTCGCACCAGCCAAGGGCGAAATGGAGACGATGGTCCACTCGGGGTTTCACAAGGCCCTCGACGAGGTGTGGACCGATATGAGGCCACTAGCGACTGGGGGCGAGGTGTTCCTCACTGGTCACAGCCTGGGGGCGGGCATCGCCACATTGGCCGCGGCTCGGCTGGCTGATGACGGCGCGACAGTCGCGGGTGTCTACACCTACGGCCAGCCACGCACCGGAAAGGCCGACTTCGCTGGCGCCTATCAAGCAGCACTCGGTTCAAAGACATTCCGCTTCGTCAACCACATCGATGTGGTGACTCGCGTTCCATTCTTGGTGCAGGGATACCGCCACGTCGGCCAGCGGATGTACTTCGATGGCGACGGCGCATTCCACGACGGTGCCGGCGTTTGGAAGGTGGCGTGGGACGACATCAAGGCCCGGCTCAGACACTTCGGCACCATTAAGGCGGCAGGAGTCGGGCCCCACGATATGTCGAAGTACGTCGCGAGGGTGGAGGCACTTGCAGGAGAAGCTGGATGAAACAGGTCGTGTTCGGAACCGGATCTATTGGGACCGCGCTGGCGAACACGCTGGCGGCCCAAGGACACAAGGTCGTCGCTGTCAACCGATCAGGTAAGGCTGCCACCGGAAGCGGTGTCGAGGTGATCGCCGGGGATGCCAGCGATCGAGCCTTTACGAAATCGGTGGCCGAGGGCGCCGAGGTCATCTACCAGTGCCTCAACCCCCCATACACGAAATGGCCCGAGTTGTTCCCGGCGCTGCAGGCGGGGGTCTTCGACGCCGCCGCGGCATCCGGCGCCAAGCTGGTCGCACTGGAGAACCTCTACATGTACGGCCCAACCGACGGAGCGCCGCTCACGGAAGACCTCCCCTACACCGCCACCGGCTCTAAGGGCAAGACCAGAGCTCGGATGGCACAGGATCTGCTCGACGCGCACCAGTCGGGGATCGTGAGAGTGGCAATGGGGCGGGCATCCGATTACTTCGGACCCCGTGGGCTGGTCAGCGCCATGGGCGAACGGGTCTTCTACCCGGCCCTGGCTGGCAAGAAGGCCTCGGTGATGGGCGACCCCGACCAGCCGCACACCTACAGCTATATACCTGACATCGCGGCAGGCCTGGTGAAGCTGGGGACAGATGACCGCGCCGACGGCAGGGCCTGGCACCTCCCGAACGCGCCGGCGTTGACGACGCGCCAGTTCATCGCCAAGATCTTCGAGGCCCTGGGAACAAGCCCCGGAGTGTCAGCGATGCCGCGGTTCATGGTGAACCTTGTTGGTCTCTTCAACGGCAACGTCCGGGAGCTCAAAGAGATGCTCTACGAGTTCGAGGAACCGTTCGTGGTCGATTCGAGTGCGTTCGAGTCGACGTTCGGTCAGTCGGCGACGCCGCTCGGTGAGGCGATACCAACGACGATCGACTGGTTCCGACAGAACCCGAAGAAGAGTTAGTCGCCCTGGAGCGCTGAGCTCAAGATGGCGGCGATGAACATCACAGCCAAGATCGCCCAGGCCAGGTAACGGAACCACATCGGTGCGAAGCGCCACAGGTTCTTGATCTGGGCATAGATGGCGGCTGCCCCAAACAGAGCGCCCGCTCCAAGTCCGCTGATGGCTGCCACCAGATTGAACACGTCATCGGGCGAGGTGCCCTCTCGTGGATCGGCGACGGCCAGGACCACTCCTGCCACGGCAGCCACGACCATCGAAACGGACCCCAGAGCGATCAAGACCCAGAAGAATCGCAAGCTGCTCTCGTCGGCTGCGCCACGCTGAACGTCTGTCATACATACCCCTTCCCGAGTGGAGCCATCCTATTCAGAGCCCTCAAGCGCCCAGTTGTAGGAGCAACTCGTCGATGGCACACGCCATTGGTGGAGAGCTATCGTCGCGACGTGGACATTGTGGTTGTCGGCGCGGGCGTCTTCGGGGCCACCGCCTCGTTGGAACTGTCGCGGCGCGGACACTCGGTGACCCTCGTCGACCCGGGACCGCTCCCCCATCCCAACGCTGCCTCGACGGACATCTCGAAGATGGTTCGCATGGACTACGGAACCGACGAGTTGTACTACGAGATGATGGAGGCGAGCTTTCCTCTCTGGCGGCAGTGGAACGAGAGCTGGGGCCAGGAGCTGTATCGCGAGGCCGGCTACCTCGTCATCGCCGCCGGACCGTTGGCGGACGGCGGCTACGAGGCGGACTGCCTGGCGACGCTTGCCAAGCGCGGTCACGATGTCGAAGTGATCGACGTCGACTGGCTGGCTGATCGCACCCCGGCCTGGTCGGTGCCAGACGACACCGAGGGCTATTTCAATCCGGTGGGTGGATGGGCCGAGAGCGCCAATGTGGTGACCCGGATTCTTCGTGATTCGGTCGGGGTCGGAACCGAGCTCGTCGAGGCTCCCCTCTCGGGTTTCCTCGGTGGAGGAGACGAGGTTGAGGGCATCGCCACGGCCGACGGCGGGGTCCTCAACGCCGACATCGTCGTTCTGGCAGTAGGTACCTGGGCGCCGCAGATCTTGCCCGAGCTCGATGATGTCATGTGGTCCGTCGGCCAGCCGGTGTACCACTTCGAAGTCGAGGACGCCTACGAGTGGCAGCCGCCAGAGTTCTTGCCCTGGGCCATGGACGTCGCCAACACAGGTTGGTATGGGTTCGTCGCCCTCGACGAGGGTGTGCTCAAGATCGCCAACCACGGCCCGGGCAGCCTCGCGGATCCCGACGGGCACCGCGACCTACCGGAAGAGTCCGAGGACATGTTCCGCGACTTCCTCGACGATCGCCTCCCCGACCTCGCAAACGCCGACATCGTCGACACCAGGCTGTGCTTCTACGCAGACACCTTCGATGGTGACTTCTGGATCGATCATCACCCCGACCGATCAGGACTCGTCGTTGCCGGCGGAGGGTCCGGCCACGCCTTCAAGTTCGCCCCGGTGCTGGGGGGCCTGATAGCAGACGCGGTCGAGGAGGAGCCGAACCGGTGGCTCGAGCGATTCGCGTGGCGCGACGCAGGCGACCGAAAGACAGAGGAAGCGCGCTTCTCGTAACCTCTACCGGCGATGGTCAAGCCAAACGGATTTCGCTACACCCGCCGCAAGAACGGTGAGGTCGTCATCGCCCACAACGGGCGTCAGGCGACCGTCCTCCGCGGCGCCAAAGCCGATCGGTTCATCTCGTCACTCGAGAAGGGCAACGACCAGGAGCTGATGGCTCGGCTAACGGGTAACTACAAGCGCGGCAACGAGCGTCGACCCTCCGGCGAGTTCCGATAGCCGCCACTTTGGGGAATCTCCCCGACGGCCGGGCTGTTGGTAGTCCTTAGACCACAAGGAGCCCCATTGACCACTGAGACCCCAGAACGCGCTCGCATCAAGATCGAGAACACCCCCAAGCGCGTCCGCGCCTACCTCGGCGGCAAGCTCGTGGTAGACACCATCAATGCCGTGAGCGTGTGGGAGAAGCCCTACTACCCCACCTATTACTTTCCGCTTGCCGACGTCGACCAGAACGTTCTGGTTGCAGCCGGAGACACCAAGAAGTCCCCGAGCCGGGGCCTGGCTGATCTGTACACCGTCAAGGGGAACGACCGAGCGACCGACGAGGGCGCATATGCCTATCCCGACTCGCCGATCCCCGAACTCCAGGGCATGATCGCCTTTCGCTGGGATGCGCTGGATCACTGGTTCGAGGAGGACGAAGAGGTCTTCATCCACGCCAGAGATCCCTACACCCGCATCGACATCCTCCCCAGCTCGCGGCGTGTCACGGTCGAGATCAATGGTGTTCAGGTGGCCGACACCACCAACGCCATGATGCTCTTCGAGACCGGGCTGCCGACCAGGTACTACATGCCGAAGACCGACGTTCAACTCGATCTCCTCAAGCCAACCGACACCGTCACTCACTGCCCCTACAAGGGCGCGGCTCGCTATTGGACAGTGGAGGCCAACGGCGAGAAGTTCGAGGACCACGTCTGGGGCTACGACAGCCCACTACCCGAGAGCTCCCGCATCGCCGGCCTCGTCTCCTTCTACAACGAGAAGGTGGGCATCTACCTGGACGGCGAACTCCAACCCAAGACCAAGACGAAGTTCAGCTGACCGGCAGCGTCAGCCCGTGAACACGGAATGCCCGGGGCTGGCGATCTGCGCCGGGATGAGGCGGGCCGCCATCAGCCCATCCGGCTGGATCACCAGTTCGGCAACGGCGGTGGTGTAGGAGGCTGCGTCGTGGCGCGGCCACACGAAGTTGCCGAGACCCCAGAAGATGGGCTTGCCCTGGTAGTACTCGAGCGGCTGGATGCGATGGGCGTGATGGCCGAAGACGGCGTCGGCGCCGGCTTCGATCATGGCGTGGCCAACGGTGACGTCCGGCGGATCGGGCACGAACGACCTCTCGATCCCCCAATGAACGGTCACCAGCACTAGGTCCGCGCGTTCCTTCGCCGCGGCGATGGCAGATCGGACGAGCGCCAGATCGTTGCCCCAGGCGAGTCCGGGACTGGTGGCGGTGGCGGAGTGACTCCACCCGTCCGCGACTGTGTTAAATCCGAGGACCGCAACGGTCCAGCCGTTGATGTCGAAGTAGGCGGCTTCGGTCGCCGAGGCACGATCGGCACCCGCTCCTACGGGCGCCACCCCCGCCGCCTCCACCGTTGCAATGCCATCGAGGAGTGCCGCCTGGCCGTGATCCCACGCATGGTTGTTGGCCATGTTGGCCACCTCAATGCCGTTGGGCGCCAGGCTGGCAAGCGAGGCGGACGAGCAGCGGAATGTGAAGGCCTTGGGGACGGGTGATCCGATGTCCGACGGAGTGCACTCGAGGTTGATGAGAGTTAGGTCATCGGCCAGGAACTCGGTGCGAACTCCCGACCACGCATGATCGAATCCCAGGGTGGCCAAGTCAGGGATGACACGGGTGTCCATGTGCACATCGCCGGTAGCACTGATGACCAGGCTGCCCCTACCGGGGGTACTGGTCCCGAGCCCCGTCTTCCCGGCAACCGGAAGCCAGCCAGGGGCCGCGTAGGGAATGGTGGTTTCGGCGAATCCGGGTGTTGGAACCTCCTTGAGGAAGTAGCGACCGCGACCCGGTCGAAAGGCGCCGAGTCCGTCGCCCCCGCCGCCAACCCAGTTGCCGGCGAACACCACGTCGTTGGGATCGCCCCACACCAGATCGTGGTCGGCGACGCCCGTCGACAAGGAGTCCCGGTAGTAGACCCGACCGGTTGCCGGCCGGTGCAACGCCACCTCGTCGCCACCGGCGCCGTCGAAGTCGCCAACGAACGGCACATCGCCACCGTCACCGAATTCGAAGTCGACTTCGGCTTCGCCCAACCCACTGGTGGCAGAGCCGATCTCGTTGATGATGTAGAAGCGCCGCTCCGTTGGCCGGTAGATGGAGACCGTGTCGCAACCGTCGCCGTTGAAGTCCCCGGCCAGTGCGATGTCCCCCGGGTTGCCGAAGAAGTAGTCGGCGTCGGCGACTCCGGTGTCGTTGCTGTTCCTCAGATAGACGCGACCGTCCGAGCGACGGTGCAGCCCTGGGGTGTCGATCCCATCGCAGTCCCAGTCGCCGAGGAACGGCTCATCACCGGGGTCGCCAAAGGTGAACACCGTGCTGACGCCGGCAGCGTCTCGCAAATACCAGATGCCGGTGGAGGAGTCGACAGCGCCGATGGAGTCCGGCTCGGCAGCACCGACGGGAGCCGCCATCCAGACGAACAGAAGCAGGCCGCCGAGGACGCCGAGGCGCCGGGTCACGCCGGTGGCAGGGGTGAGCGCGGAGCCGTTGCCAGCCCGACCATCCCGACGCCAACGAAGAAGCTGACATCGGCGTTCCCCTGTTGGTTGGTGAGCTTCAGATACACGACACCAGTCAATGGGCGGTAGACAGCAACTGAGTCGGTGCCATTGCCGTTCCAGTCGCCTGCCTCGATGATGTCGTTGGGATCGCCGAAGATGAACTGAGATTCGGCGTTGCCCGTCGTGAGCGTGTTGCGGTAATAGACGAGCCCTGTGCTCTCTCGATGCAACCCGACCTCATCGATGCCGTCTCCATCGAGGTCGCCGGCAAACGGCTTGTCACCGGGGTTTCCGAAGACGAAGCCATAGTTGCCAACGACACCGGCTTCCCCCTCGTAGACCTCGTCGATGTAGAAGCGTTGCTCGGAGGGCCGGTACACCGAGATGGTGTCGCAGCCATCACCCGTCCAGTCGCCGACGATGGGAACGTCCCCGGGATTCCCCAGGAAGAACTGCACGTCGGCGTTGCCCGCCGAATTCGAGTTGCGCAGATAGACGAAACCATCCGACTGGCGA
>CAXMQS010000053.1:0-8271 GCA_964195995.1 uncultured Acidimicrobiia bacterium | reverse complement strand
CGAGCGGCCCAGCTCTGGTCGCTAGGCACCTGATTGCGCGCGCCGGGCTCAGACCACAGCCCTCAAGTGGCGGAGGCGGGAGTCTCTTCCAGGGCTGCGTCATCCTGCTCCGAAGCATCTTCGACGAGATCGATGATGTCGTCATCGGCGACTGCATCGTCTTCCGAACGACCACGGATGCGTCCGGTCAGGCCTGCCGCACGTTCCTGGGCGCCAGAAGCCAGGCGCTTGCCGTCATCCTTGAGCGTCTTTCTCCTCGAAAACAACAGCCCGGCCACTGCCGCGACTCCGAGAACCATCAGTTTGTTCATGTCATTCCTCCGCCTTGTCGTCAAGGCTCGCTGGGTCCGAGTAACCCCGTGCAAAGGAGAAATTAATTGAGTCTGTTCCTTCCTGCAAATCGCCCATGTTTCCATTGCACTGGCCGCTTTGGCCCTCGAGCCGTCGGGCGGCACTATGGAAGTCATGCTGTCGCCGCAGCGCTCTGAGACGCCGGGAACTTGACGTTCCCGCAAAATGGCAACGATCATTACCGCCAGTCTTCAAAACGAAGAGAGGCAAAGACAATGGTGTTAGCTGAGTTCGGATCGGGTCAAGTGTTGTGGTCGATCTTCTGGTTCTTCCTATTCGTCCTGTGGATATCGCTCGTCATCTACATGTGGGTCGACATCATCCGGAGAAAAGACCTGTCCGGCGCCGCAAAGGCCATGTGGGTAGCGTTCCTCATCTTCCTGCCGTACCTCGGCTTCTTCGTGTACCTCACCGTGCGCGGCAGCGACACGAGTGAGCGCTACGTTCCACCCGTCCCGCGAATGTAGGCGTGGGCGGCCTTCTCTTGTTACGTATCCGCTCGACTATTCACGCCCGGCTCGTTGAGGCAAGTTCCGTGCATCGACCATGACTGGCGCCGCATATTCCATCGACGGTCGAACGTTCACGTTCGAGACATCGGTCGATGCTGCATTGGCCATCGGCTCATACGTCACGCTCTCGGTTGACGATGATCGTGTCTACCTGGGCCAGGTGCTCCAGGAGTCGGTGGGGAGGTCAAACGAGGGCCCCGGCCGTCTGATCACAGGGCACGGCAACCTGATGGCTCGACTGGATGGCTCCGGTTCGCTTCCGGTCGACGGTTCCGATGTCTTCGGCGACGCAGCGCTTGCTCAAGCGGACAGCGGCACCGTCGCTGCGCACCTGACACCGTCTTCATCGGCGGGTGTCGAGCTCGGTCGGCTCCAGCGGATGTCGAACGTGCCGGCTCTGCTCCACGCAAAGGGTTTCGGGCGCCACACATTCTTGTGCGGGCAGTCAGGGTCCGGGAAGACATACACGCTCGGCGTGGTCCTCGAGCGGCTGCTCCTCGACACCACGATCAACATCGCGGTCATCGATCCCAACTCCGATTACGTGAATCTCGGAGTTCTGCGACCGCAGCCCGAGACCGGTCTCAATCCCGTTGAGTACGAAGACGTGGCCTCTCGATACGCAGAGGTGAGTTCGGGCATCCATGTGTTTGGAGGCGAGGGTGCTCCCAAGAGGTTGCGGGCGCTTTATAGCCGGCTCTCCTTCGAACAGCAGACCATGGTGCTGGGCCTCGATCCACTCACCGATGCCGAGGAATACAACGCGCTCATCCGCACGGTGCGCACGTTGGAAGGGACGGCGTACAGCCTCGATGACGTCATGGCGGCGATACGGGCGTCGTTCGATGACGACGTTCGTCGTCTGGGACTGAGGATCGACAACCTCGGAATCGCTAAACAGTCGATCTGGGCCGGCCGCAACGAACCGACAATGGGAGTGCTTGCCGGAGACTGGCGGATGATGGTCGCCGACATCGGGGGTCTCCCCTCAGCGCAGGAAGGGTCGATTGCGGCCGCGGCCCTGCTCGGATACCTGTGGGATCAGAGGCACCATCGCGAGCCGCTCCTCATCGTGATCGATGAGGCCCACAACATCTGCCCGCAGAACCCGGTCGATTCCAACCAGGCGCTGGCCACCGAACACGTCGTGCGCATTGCCGGCGAGGGCCGGAAATATGGGCTCTACCTCCTGCTCTCGACGCAGCGTCCGGCCAAAGTTCACCAGAACGTGCTGTCGCAGTGCGACAACCTGCTGATGATGAAGATGAACTCCACCAGCGACATACAAACGCTGACCGAGACGTTCTCCTATGCGCCCGCAGGGCTCGTGGCCCAAGCATCGGCATTCGGACTGGGGGAAGGGCTCGCCGCCGGCAAGATCGCCCCGGACCCCTTGTTGTTCAAGAGCGGGCAACGACTCACGGTCGAGGGCGGAACCGATGTTGCCTCAACATGGGCGCAACCACGCTGACAACAGTCCGAACACTGCTTGTTGTCGAACCGGTGCTATAACGGACAGATGCTTGGACCAGTACAACTGCTCGCCTTCCAGTTCGACACGCTCGATCAGTTCCACGGTGACATCCTCGACAAACTCGAGGAGTTGGCGCCCGTCAATGCCGTCCGCATCCTCGACGCCCTGTTCGTTGCGAAAGAGGACAACGGCGATCTGGTCGCGCTCGAACTGGGCGACCTCGGCGAGGAAGTAGGGGACGATGTCCTCGGCGTCATCATCGGCGCCCTGCTGGGCTTCTCCTTCGAAGGCGAAGAACCAGGGGCGCCGCCCGCCGAGATCACCGAGGCCTCGGCCATCGGCGTGAGCGTGGCCGACATCCGCCGCATCGCCCGGGACCTGGCGCCTGGCACCGCGGCCGCCCTGTTACTGGTCGAGCACAGCTGGGCTGCGGGCCTGCGCGACGCGATTTCCGAGGCCGGCGGATCACTCCTTGTTCAAGGCTTCTTGACGCTGGAGGGTCTGGCCATGGTCGGAGCCGAGTTGACCGCTACCGCCGAGGCGATAGTGGCGATCGAGCTCGCGGATGCCCTCGCAGCCGAAGCCACCGTTCGATCGATCGAGGCCCTCGCGACCATCGAACTTGCTGCGGAGGTCGAGGCGGCGGTAGTGGCCCGCACGGTGCTCGCACTCATCGAGGCGGGGTTCATCGAAGGGGTCGATGCCGAAGAGGCTGCGGCGTCGGTCCTCGGTGACGAGATGCTCGAACGCGTGTCCAACAACGAAGGAAACTCATAGATGCCCCCAAGACGACGATCCATGCGCCGCACGTCGCGACGCACATCACGCCGCACGAGCCGCCGAATGAACCGCCGAATGGAGGCGACCGCTCCGGCTCAGGCACCTGCTCCGGAACCTGCTCCGGTCGCCGCGGCCCCCGTAGCCGATCCCCAGCCCGCCTACGTGGCCGAACTCGAGCAATTGGCCTCGCTACGCGACGCCGGCGTGCTCAGCGATGAGGAGTTCGAGGCAAAGAAGCGCCAGATACTGGGCATCTGAGCCCGGCTGGCCGGGATGCGCCGGCGGCTCGGCCAGGTAATTCGGTACGCGCCTGCACTCGGCCCTTGCCCGATGGACACGCCTCAGTCCGCGGCCCCCACCGATACCGGAGCACCAGCCTCGTCGCGGTCGTTGTACTCGGCGACAGCGTCGCCGTAGAGCATGGTCTGTGCGGTCGCTGCGAGAGGCACCAGGACCCCATAGATCAACGTCATCAGGGCTGAGAAGAGCCAGATTGGCAGTCCGGACAAACCCAACAACAGCAGCAGCCCCACCACGAGAGCGGTGACGAAGGGCAATGCGTTGAACGCGGCGATCATGACTGCGGTGTGCCACCATCGACCCCGCACCAGCGTCGAGCTGCGGGCCAGCGCAGCGCGGCCGTCGGCCCCTTCGAGTATCACGGCCTGCGCCGCGAACTGGTAGCGGACCAGCTGCCGGATCCCCCAGGGGATTCCGACAACGGTGACGATCAGCGCGGTCACGATGAAGAACCCTCGGAGCATGATCGCGAGGAGTCGGCGCCGACTCTCCCACGCGAGCTGCACGGCCTCCCGCGCCGAACGCTCGGCCTCGGGCGCGCCGAGGTACGCCGCCACCATGGCGTTCACTGCGATCGCGGCCACGAGCTGCGGAAGACCCCCGGCAGTCGCTGCGACCACCACGTTCGTCCCACTATTGTCGCCCGCCAAGTCGAGGATGTCGCCAAGCAGCGGAAGCAGCGCCAGGAAGGCCCCCAGCAGGCCCGCGACGAACATGGCGGGCACGTAGACGGCGCCGAAGGGCACCAATGCCCGCCACGAACGGTGATACTTGCGGTACGCAGCCCGGATGATCTGACCGGCGCGACGGCGCCGCACCAACGGCGAACCGGCGACGGCCCCCCAGTCGGTTCGGCCGACCAGCCACCTCACAAACAGGCCCAGCACCAGGGCGCTGACCAGCAGACGAAACGGCGACGTCGTCGCCAAGATGAGTTGGCTGGATCCAAACTCCACCGCGGAACAAAAGACGCCGATCACCTGCTCGGCGAAGGAGTCGCCCGACGGGATGACGACACTCGAAGGCCGAAGCTCCGCGTGCCAGGAGATGGGTTCGAGCCAGCGTCCCTTGGCCAATGGGCCGGTCGGGCCGTTGAAGGGCCCGGACTGGCGTTCACCCCAGCGACCCTCATATGCCAGCCACGCCAGTGGGTCGTCGGCGTCCTCGGCCGCGTCAGGGAGCACGGTCACCGCCGTGTCGAACCGGTCGGACGGTCCGTCGGTGTTGTCGCAGCCGAAACCCTCACTCGCGGAACGCCCCATATACAACGCCGAGCTGTAATAACTGGCATGGGACCCGGCCGAGGGGTACACCACGGGGTGGCTGCCCTCACGTTCGAGTTTGGACGAGTCCCATCCCGCCCGCTCGCCGCCCTCGTGCTGGGCGTACCCCACGCTCACGGGCTCGCTGGCGAGGGCCTCCTCGATCGACGAGGCCTCGAAGAGCAGCTGGATTCCCTCCCAATCACTCTCGTGCTTGTTGTTCCAATCGTTGTAGTACCAGTAGATCCAGTACTGCAGCGCCAGCTGGTCGGAGTGGTCGTCCTCCTGCACGATGTGCGCGTACACCGTGACCGGCAGGCCTTCGCCATAACGGTTGAAGTCGGTCTCGTAGATACAGCCGGGATCAAGCGCACTGCCCGGGAAGTCCAGGAAGAACCCCTCACCCAAGCCGAACAGATCGGATGCACCAGGACTGCGCAAGAGCACGGGGTTCTCGTTGCCGAGCTGGCGAAGCAACACCTCCGGGTTGTCGAGCACAATGTCGACCGAGGTCGGTGCATATGGCTCGCCGTCGGGGTCGCAGGCCCCGTCCTGGGCCTTGAGCACGATCACCGGCGCGTAGCGCTCGGCCAGTTCCTGTGCGGCGTCGGGATTCTCGCGGGCCAGATCCTTGGCTCCTGCTGCGCTGGACAGCACGGTCAGACTGCCTGCAAGCAGAAGAGCAACGAGCAAGACACGCGTGGTCGCCGCTCGCAGTCTCGCCCTGTTCACGCGAATCCCCTTGCACCCGTGACACGGCACCCTGACGGTCCCAATCGGTCGACCTGTTCTACCACAGGCGGCGAGGGCCCCATCTTTGCCCCGGCGTCAGCCGTCCTCCCGCCCAGGGCTCCGGCGGGGCCGACCTCTGTCGGTCACTAGCCTTGGTGAACTCACGTTCCCGGAGGTGCCCATGGCGCTCATTGTCCAGAACCAAGTTATCCCGGGCCAAGTTGCCCCGATTCCCACCGACATCGGCGTTATCGCCGATGAGTTCGACCTCAGCACCATCACCACTGGGGACGCGATATTCGCCACGGTGGCCATCGTTGGCAGCGTGTTGCTCTCCTGGGTGGCCAAACGAGCGCTGCGACGAATCCTGAACGACATCGAAGGCATGCCTTTGCTGGCCGGCGATGTCATAGCCCGGATCGTGAGCTACGCGATCCTGACGCTCGGTCTCGTGGCCGCGCTCGAAGCGCTGGGCTTCTCCTTCGGCCTCTTCGGATCGGTGCTCATCTTGGTCATCGTGCTGGTCGTCCTGGCTGCGAGGCCACTCCTCCAAGACCTCGGCGCCGGCCTCATCATTCAGCTCCGTCGGCCCTTCCACATCGGCGATCAGGTCGCCATCCACGACATCGAGGGAAACATCGACGAGGTCAGTGCCCGCACCGTCCGGGTCATAACTGTCGACGGTCGACGCGTGCACTTCCCCAACCGGACCGTTCTCGAGGGGGCCCTCACCAACCTCACCAGCGAGGGGCGCCGACTCACGACGTTCGTCGTGGGCGCGGCATACGACACCGACCTCGAGCGGGCCCGCGAGGTCATCGTGGCGGCACTGGGTACGGCCGAGACCGTGCTCGCCGACCCGCCACCCGACGCCTTCGTACAGGAGTTCGCCGCCTCCACGATCAACATCGCCTGCCGGTTCTGGCACAAGCCAGAGATCCAAGCCGAGTGGGCCGCACGCGACGAGGCCATGCGGGCCGTGAAGCGGGCCCTGGACGACAACCAAATCACGATCGCGTTCCCGCAACGGGTGCTATGGAGCGAACCAACGGCCCGATGAGCGCTGATCTCGGAGCGCGGGAGTGCGTAACTCGCCGGCCGCGGGCGTTGCTCGTGAACACGCGTGACTGTCAGATCAACGGTCGGGAACACGAGGATCCGGAGCCCGGCGAGCCCATACGACCATCATTGACCTCATCGAACCATGGAGGTACACACGATGAGGGTGACGAAGACGGCCGGGGCACTCGCCCTGACGCTCACGATGTCATTGACCATGATTGCTTTCTCGGCAACGGCACTCGCACAACAAGATGACGAAGGGGCGCCGAGCCAGGTCATCACCTCCGAAGAGCCCGGTGTGTGCTCGAGCCAAGGATCGTTCTGTGAACGGCTTCTCGAGTGGACCGGCAACGAAGTCCTCGCGGAGACGGTTGCGTGGATACTCGGCACGCCGGTGAAGATCGCCGCAATCATGCTGGTCGCAGTTTTGGTGAACCGGCTCGCTCGACGAGGCATCCGGCGCGTCGCCGGTCGCCTGGGCGAGGTCGACTTGCCGGGAGCATTCGTGTCGGGGCGCGCTTCAGAACGGTCGATACAACGGGCCGATGCCGTAGCCGCGATGCTTCGCAGCACTGCTTCTGCCTTGATCTTCGGCATCGCCGGAGTAGCCATCCTCGACAATGTCGGCATCAGCGTCGTCCCCATCATCGCCTCTCTCGGCATCGCCGGTATCGCCATCGGATTCGGCGCACAAACACTCATCGAAGATCTGATCTCGGGTGTGATGTTGGTCATCGAGGACCAGCTAGGAGTCGGCGACCGTGTCGATGTCGGCGTGGTAGAGGGCGACGTGGAGCGCCTCACGCTGCGGTCCACGGTGATCCTCGCCAGGAATGGCGTCCGTTGGTACATACCGAATAGCGAGATCAAACGAGTTGCCAACGAGTCACAGCACAAGGCCCGTGCCAGCGTCCAGATCGGGGTGGCCTACGATGCCGATCTCCGCTCCGTCGCCTCGACATTCCACCAGGCCGTGCTCGAACTGGCTGCAGAGCCGCGATGGCAGGACGCCGGCATCGAGGATGTTCGTGAACCCTTCGTCGCCTCATTGGCTGATCCAGCTGCCATCGTCGAGCTCCGGTTGTTCATCGAGGCCACCGAACGCCGACCGTTCGAGCGAGCGCTCAGGGAACGTCTCGTCGACGTCACCTCCGCTGCAGGCATTGAGATCCCGAACAACCAGTTGGACCTGTGGGTCCGGACGAAGGCGAGCTGAGCGACCCTGTTCGTCAGTGCGCCTAACGTCCGCGGTCCCTCCCGAGGTTCGTCGAAGGGGCAGTCGCTGTCACTGATAGCGCTCGATCTCGGCCCTCAGAGCAGCAGGAACCTCGGCCCGCAGCAAGCTGTCGCGGTGGAGTTTCAAACGCTCGGTCACCGTCTCGGGGTCTCCAAGTTCGGCCACCGACAATGCCAGGACGCCCGAGCCCGCAGTCATGTCGTTGCCGATCGAGAAGATGAACTCCTCGAGCAGCTCGGCGTGCCCGGAGTGTTTGGCCGCCACGCCGGCGCCGGCAAGCAAACCGAGGACGGGGAGACCCATGAGCCCACCCACCACTAACCCGAGGACACCTCCGAACGAAGCCTTGCGTGCAACCTCGGACTGATCGCCACCCCTGGCGGTGACCCAGCCGTCTTCGGCTCTCGTGATGATCGCGGCGTCCTCGAGCTCGACGAACCCTTCGGCTTCGAGCGTGTGGATGGTGCTGAGGGCGCTCTGGGCCGCCTCCGGCGTCTCGAAATGCAATACCACGAGCTCAGTGTCCATTGCTGACCTGTCTCCGTTCGACCACTGCCACCG
>CAXMQS010000052.1:0-17324 GCA_964195995.1 uncultured Acidimicrobiia bacterium | reverse complement strand
AATTGCGCATATTTTCTCTGCTGGCACCGGTTTTCCGAGTAGTTGTACGTACTACCGCGCTTCGTACTGCACCTTGGTCGCTTTAGGTATGACTGCGAAGCGGAATCTGCACCCCGGCGAGAGGACACCTACCTAAGCAGGGGAGAGGGGTGGTATCGACTCCTCTGGTAATGCTTACATGGCCTCACACGCACCACCCCCCTAAGGGTGGGGTGGTTGCGTGGGGTGAGGGTGCGTGTGGTCTTCGTGGCCAGCATTCGTCTAGAAACGTGGTGTGCGTGGAGCTCGCGTGGGGGCTACTCCTCTGGGAGTGGCGTGGAGCGCACCGTGGGGTCAAACCATTTCACCGCCCAGCATCTTCTTCACGTTCAGCAGCGCTTCGTCTTCGCCGACCCCACCCTCGTCCAGAAACCCGGTCACATCGGTCACATCGTCACGTTCATTGCCCTGGTTGTGACCTTGTGACGGTTGTGACGGGGTTCTCGGAGGGAGGTACTCGCCCCGTGCCCGGCTCGACAGCTCTGCGGCCCCGAGCATCCGTTGGATATTCGTTGGAAATGGGGCCTGGCCAGCGCCAGAACAGTTCTAGCTCAGCACCATGAGCTTGGCGAGTTCCTCCCGATGGTGCAGGCCAAGCTTGGCGTAGACCGAGGCCAGGTGGTTGTCGACCGTTCGCCGAGAGATGATCAGGTCATCACTGATTTCTCGACTACTCAAACCCCGGGCGGCAAGACGGGCGATCTCCTCCTCGCGCATAGTGAGGAAGCGGACCCTCTGTCGCAGGGCCGGAGTGTCGGCACCGTGGCACAGGGCGGCAAGCGTGGATGCACGCGCTGAGGCGCGTCCGGCTGCCACCTGCATGCCGCCATCTCGGTAGACGGTGGCGGCCTGCGCTGCGGCCTCGGCTGCTAGCAGCATGGCCCCCATGTCTTCAAAGGTGGTGCTCACCTCGACCAGCCCGGCAGCATCGGAGTCCGCCAGCGTCCTGGCGTGTCGGGCCATCGCGAAAACAAGCGAACCGTCCACATCTTTGGCAAGGCCCTCCAGATCGTCGACGACGTGGAGCGCCTGACCGAATCGGACTGAATCGTGAAGGGCCAGACATCCCCATACGACGTGCGTGTGATCGGCCAATCGCAGTCCTGTTTCGCGTGCCACGGTGGCTCCACCCTGGCTGTCTCCGTGTTGGGCCTGCACCCAGGCTTGCACCCGCTGGCGCAGGGCCACGACGCGGAACTCATCGGGTAGGTACTCAGGACTCACCCGATCGATCGTGAGCTGTGCGCCACGCACCAGACCGGCCTGGACCTCGCCCAGTGCTCTCCAGCATTGTGTGACCGGAAGTGCTCGCAGTGGATCCACCACCGAAAGGCGACCCGTCGCTCCGCTGTATGTGTTGGCTGCGCTCGCGGCGTTACCTCGAAACAGGTCAGCGGTGGCCATGCAAGCCTGCCATATCCCGATGACCGAGGAATCTCGCCTTCTAGCTGCGCCGGCGAACCCTTTCCGGCTCGCCTGGTCGGCTTCCAGCAGCCTTCCCTGAAAGAGCAGCGCTTGAAAGCGGGTGATCTCGAGGAGGTCCGTCGCGGTCGGAATCTCGTCGGCGAGACCGGCGGCAAGCGCCGCCCCGTGCTCGACGGCTGTGAGCGCTTGATCGAGCTGCCCCAGCATGACCTGACCCTGTGTCGACACCAGAAGGGTTCCCACGACCGCCCGGCCACTCGCACTGTTTCGCTGTAATACCCGGGCCCCAATCCGGACCGCGTGGGTGAAATCTCCATCCAGACCGGCGTGGAGAGCGATATCGGCGGCGATCTCGTCCTTCCAATTCTCCGATTCGAGCTGGCCGAGAGCTTTCGTCCCGACATCCTCCGCTTCCTGAGCCCCGCCCGCCAGGTACCGCAGATTCCGCATCCGCGCCAGCGTCGTCCGAGCCAGCTCGTCATCGTCGGCAGCTGCCGATTGGGCTCCAAGGAGTAACTCCTTCGCCTCTTCCGCGCGGCCCTGTCCCATCAAAGCCTCCCCGAGCAGCAACCGTCCGTGGACGCTTTTGGAGATCTCGAGGCCGGCTCGGGAGTATCGCTCGGCTAGCTGGTAGTTGCCGGCTGTCAGCGCCCTCTTGGCTCCGCGGAACCACGTGTCTCCGTCAGCGATCTCGCCCGTCTCGAGCTGCCAGCGAGCGGGCACGGAGCTGGTCGCGGGATCGCCCGTCGAGACGGCTATCAGACTCAGTTCCCGGCCCAATTCTCGCACCCGCGCAGCCGACATCCGCTGACGTACCACCTCGGCGAGCAGCGCCGAGGAGGGGAAGACGGTGGAGGGCGCGCGGTCGGGGTCGATCCAAATGAGTCCGGCTTCCTCAAGTCCATGGAGCACTGGGAGCTGCACCAGGCCCTCCAACTGAGGAAAGGGCATGGATACGGCGATTGCGAGCAGCTCGAGCGCTCTCAGCTCGTCGGTCGACAGCGATGAGAGGGTCTGGAAGAAGAGCCTCTTTACTCCTTCGCCACCGACCAGAGTGCCAGTTTGCTGCCATATCCCATCAACGCTCTGCAGCGTCCCCAAGCTGAGGGCATCGTTGATCAGCCAGTGGAGGTGTTGGGGGTTGCCACCGGAGAGCGTCACCAACTCGACGCCGGCCAGATGCTCGACGGGACCACCGACCATCGCGTGTATCACAGCAACGGTGTCGATTTCGCTGAGGGCGACCAGTTCGGTCGTCGCCACGTTGTCGCTGAGTATGAGAGAAGTGATCGGGTCTGGCAACGCCGATCCGCGTCGGATCGTGAGCACAACGAACACCGTTCCACTCGTCACCAACTGGTGAACCAGCGCCGCCGAAGACTCGTCGAGTAGGTGGGCGTCATCTACGGCGATGACCGCATCAGTGGCCTGTGCTCGCTCTCCGATGACCCGATGTGCGAGCTGGAGAATTGCCAGCTGCCCTAGCTCGTTAATCGGCTCCGGAATCAGCGAAGCGACCGCCCCGAACTCGATGCCGGACAGGGCCGGAGTTCCTGCGAACTTCTGCACTGTGGCGCCCTGCGCGGCGGCGTCAGCGGCGAATTGGGCGAGTAACGCGGAACGACCAACACCGGCCGGTCCCGACAACACGGCTCCGCGAACTGCAGCATCCCGCCACGCCCGATCGAGCTGGGACAGCTGAGAGTCGCGACCGATCAGGGAGATGCTCATGGTCGTTGCTCCGCTGACAATCGAGGAGTCCAGGGAACAGACGTGGAGGGGCGCAGCGTCCTGTGGCGGACGCGACTCTCATGCTTCCAGACGATGCCCATCGCTCGAGTGCTCCTCGTAATCGCCCCGCTCGGATGTACCTACTCAGAGTAGATGTACCTACTGAGAGTAGATGTACCTACTAAGAGTGTCAAAACGGGTCTGGTGGTTCCTTGATTGGCCGGTCCAGTGAAAACCGCATGAGTAATGCCTTCCGCGGAAATGAGTAAGCGCTTACTCATCACATCTGGCCGGCACTGTTGTTCACTGACAGTGTCGCGATTGGCCGGGAAGGCGCGACCGGGAAAGGGCGGCCGTATATGCGTTGGGACAAACCGGCACCGCCTGGTGTGTGCCCTGATTGGCTCGCGTCGCGTCGAGGACGCGCCGTCGGAGAGCGATCCGACCGGCTGGCGGCGGCCGGATGATGATTGCTCATCAGAGCGGATGGGACGAGATCGGCGTGTTCGTCGTTCCCCTGTTCTTTGTGCTGTGGTTGCTGCGGTGGGCAGAGAGGCGATCCCGATCGGTTGGTGTTGCCGCGGCAGGCCCTGGTGGGGAGTCGGGCGGCGAGAGTCGGCAGCGTGCGCGAATTGGAGAACGCCCGAGACGTGAACCCGCACGTCTGTCGGCCTCCGTGCTGCGACTGGGCGGTGCAGCCACCCAGGTCGCCCGGACCGGCATTATCGCGCTGGTTCTGGCTTTCCTCGTGGGCCTCTTTCTTCACATTGTTCATTTGGGTCAGCACGAACAGCACGAGATCGGCTCGATATTTCACTGGCTCCGTGACTCGGCGCTTGCTTTTCCGATCGCCTTGCTGGTTGTCGTTGCCGCCGGTCCCGTGTCCCGACGACTTCTTCCCACCGCCGCGATCGCCTCTCGCGGTCGCGTCTGGATCACCTGGACGGGCGTCACCGCGATCCTGTACGCCCTCGCTTCGATTCCCGGAAACTTCGTTCACGGCAAGTTGTTCGGGGCCGAACATGCTCACGGTTCGTTTCTAAGCCACGCCCTGCGCGACGCCGGCTCCACTCTTGGGGCGGCCCTTGTCGTGCTTCTCTTGGCGACGTTCCTGTTTGGCATCCCCTGGAGAGGACGATCCTTCGTCGTGGTCCGAGCCCCCGCCTGGGGACGAGACCGCCTCCGGATGACCTGGCGGCGCGGGCTGGCAGCTGCGTCGGCCGGCGCCCTGGTTGTGACCGTCCTGCCGTTGATCCCGACGGAACCCGGACTCGGAGGGACCGGTGCCCAGGCGCAGACTGCCGGGTGCATCACGGCCGACGTCGTCGCGCTCGATCAGCCCTTCTATTACAACCGCCTCGGCGCCATCAATCCCAACGGCATGATGTACGCGCTGGCGCGGGATGTGGTGGTGCAGAACACTCTTGATTCACCCGACGTGTCTGCCTTCGACGAGTTGACCATTCCCCAGGCCCTGGAGGAAGGTGCTCTTCAGTCCGAACTTTCGGGCCAGGTCACCCTCCGTCCGGATAAGCGGCCGCGGCCGCTCACACTCCGAATGAACGAGGGGGACTGCCTCGAGATCACCTTCACCAACCTGCTCGATCCGGTCGGGTTCATCTTTCCGCTTCCCGGAGATTTCCCGGGCGGGCTGGCCAACGAGGAGATCGACGATCAGCCTGTGACCCGGGTGGCCTCGATCCACATCGACGGGCTGGAGCTGGTGGGTGACATGGGCAGCGACGGCTCCAATGTCGGTCAGAACGACACGCCGGACAGCCTGGTGGCACCGGGAGAGTCGCGGACGTACACCTACCGGGCCGAGCACGAGGCACCACACCTCATGTACAGCCTGGGCTCGACCCTGGGCGGCGAGGGCAACGGCGGTACCCGCTCCTACGGGCTGTTTGGCGCTGTCAACGTCCAGGCGGCGGATGCCGAGTGGTACCGCAGCCAGCTGACGCGCCAGGAGATGGATTGGGCGATGGACCTCTCGTACGACGTTGGAGAGGGTGAATGCGGCAACGGTGTTAATCCCGATCCTGGACGCACATGTGGCGGCCAGCCGGTCCTCGACTACGACGCCGTTTACCCGGCCGCGGCAGGGAACAAGGAAGGCCTCCCCATCATCAACATGCTCGCCGACCGTGAGATCGTCCACTCAGACCTCAACGCCATCATCACAGGGCCGAACCGTGGGAACTTCCCACAGGGAACCTATGCGCCAAACGCGGCGTATGGCGACCTCGAAGGTCTGCCTGCCACCGCGGACAGCGTCCGCAACGAACCCTTCCGCGAGTTCACCGTCATCCTCCACGACGAGGCTTTCGGCGTACAGGCATTCCCCAGCTTCTACAACGACCCCGTCCTCGGTCACACCCTGCACAGCGTGCGCGACAGCTTCCCCATCAACTACGGCTCGGGCGGCATCGGCTCAGAGATCGTCGCCAATCGCCTCGGCGTCGGCCCGATGTGGGATTGCGCCGAGTGCAAGTACGAGGAGTTCTTCCTGACAGCGTTCACGGTGGGCGACCCTGCCATGATCGTCGACATCCCCGCCAACTCTGCGGACGGATCCGGAGATGTCATCCCCGGGCCCAAGGCCACCATGGCGCTTTACCCGGACGACCCCTCCAACGTCCACCACAGCTATATGAACGATCGGGTCAAGTTCCGCAACCTGCATGCCGGGCCCAAGGAACACCACATCTTCCACCTGCACGCCCATCAGTGGCTGTTCAACCCCGATGACCAGGAGTCCAACTACCTGGACGGCCAGGCGATCGGTCCAGGATCGGCCTATACCTATGAGATCGCCTACGGGGGCTCGGGCAACCGCAACAAGACCGTGGGCGACTCCATCTTCCATTGCCACTTCTACCCCCACTTCGCCCAGGGCATGTGGGAGCTGTGGCGAACTCACGACACATTCGAGAACGGGACCTTGCTGGACATCGACGGAGTGCCGGTGGCTGGGTCGCGGGCGCTGCCCGACGGCGAGATCGTCGCCGGGACGCCCATCCCCGGCCTCGTGCCGATCCCCACCAATGCCATGGCCCCCATGCCGGACCCGAGGGCGACGGTGGCTCCCTTTGATCTGAACGGCGACCTTATCGACGACTCCAGCCAGTTCGACGCCAACGGTGACGGATTCGCCGACATCTTCCAGCCCTTCCATACCTTCGACACCGACAACCTCCTCCATACCGGCGTTCCAGTCGATACCAACGGCGACGGCATCGGCGATATCGGGGTCGATATGGTCAACCCTGGTTACCCCTGGTTCAACCCCGGGCTACTTGGCCACCGGCCTCCGACTCCCGCCCTCGACATCGAGCACGACGGCGGCTTGCCCCGTCATGTCATCACTAGTGGCCCCGACGAAGACAACCTGGGGCATGCCGGCGCGCCGATCGAGCAGTACCAGACCCGCCTCGACTTCAACAAGGTTCTTCATGAGGCGTCGGCGGTCCAGATTCCCGAACAGGGCACCGCGGTTGAACAGGTGGCGATGGCCTTCCATGCCGGTGATGGTGATCCGTTCTACGACACCTACTTCCCGAACGGGACACCGACTCTGGGCCCCTCCGCCGGCTTTGAGGTCAACGGACTCCCACCCGCCCCCGGAGCCCCGTATGCCGAGCCATGTCGCACTGATCCGAATCGGACGACAGGTGCTGTGGAGCTAATAACTCAGAATCGCACCATCAAGGGCGCCAACATCGAGATGCCGGTCGTCCTCAACAAGGTGGGATGGCACTTCCAGCAGCAGCGCTTCGAGGCATTGTGGGAGGACGTGCTCCCCACCCTGACTCACGAACGGGCACCCCAGCCGATGATCATGCGGCTCAACAGCACCGATTGCGCCGAGTACCACCACACCAACCTCGTGCCAAACGTGTACCAGCTCGATGACTTCCAGGTGCGCACGCCCACCGACATCATCGGGCAGCACATTCATCTCGTGAAATTCGACGTGATGAGCGCTGACGGCTCCGCCAACGGCTGGAACTACGAGGACGGCACCCTCAGCCCCGACGAGGTGAGGGAGCGCATGGAGGCGTTCAACGCCGGCGGCGGTTTCCTCGAGACCAATGGGACGGTTCGGACTGACCTCGAACCCGAAAAACATCCGTTCTTCGCGCCGGGCTTCGATCGCGCTGCCAACGGCGGCGACGGCGCGGAATGCGACCCTGAGGGATTCAATTCCCCACTTCCCCTTTGCGGGCTCAACAGCCAGAACTGGCTGGGTGCCCGTACCACCATCCAGCGTTGGTACGCGGATCCCTTGCTGGAGCGCTCGTGGGACGGCGGCGTCGGCACCGTGTTCACCCACGACCACTACGGGCCCTCCACCCACCAGCAGGTGGGCCTGTACTCGACGCTGCTCATCGAACCTGAGGACTCACTCTGGAAGCACAACGAGGATGGCACGCAGTTGGGAACCCGGGGGGACGGTGGGCCAACCAGCTGGCAGGCGATCGTCATGGACTGCGCCGACGGTGTCGCGGATCCAGACATCATCCCGGCTGATGCAGGCGTCGTGTGCAGTAGCTCTTCTGCCGATTTCGACGCCCACCGAGAGTTCTACTTCGAATTCGCCGACTTCCAGCACGCCTACGAGCTGGGCGGCGGGGCGTTGGGCACGGCATCGAACGAGGACGTGGTCAACCCAGTGGACATTCCCTCCTACGCCGACTTCGACGACGCCATCAACCCGTCGTTCCGGCAACCGCCGGTCGATCTGGCCGACATCTTCCTCCATCCGGACTTCTGCCCGGGACCCCTCGGAGCTGAACCGGATCGACCCTGCCCGGAGGCGATCTCGGCAGACGATCCTGGTACCTACGCGCTCAACTTCCGCAACGAACCGATCGGCTTGCGATTGTTCAACGGGGAATTGGGCGCGGGTGCCGGCCAGACCCCGGGCACAGCCGGTGACCTGGCGTTCGCCTATCAGTCGCGCACCGACCGCGCCATCCCGGAGCTGAACGTGCAGCCGGAAACCAACGGCATCTCCCCTTATCCGCCGCTCACGGCCGACCTGCAGCCGGGTGACCCGTGGACGCCAATGCTGCGCCTCTACATGGGGGACAAGGCGCGGATCCGCATCCAGGTGGGTGCCCACGAAGAAGAGCACAACTTCACAATCCCAGGGCTCAAATGGCGTCAGGAGGCGAACAGTCCCAATTCTGGCTGGCGCAACTCCGAGTTCTTCGGTATCGATGAGTATTTCAACCTCGACGTGCCCATCGTGCCCGACACGGCCTCCGGAACGCCGGCGCGCGTTGACTACATCTACACGGTCGGCGCCGAGATGGAGGGCATCTGGAACGGCGTCTGGGGCATCCTCCGCTCCTACGGCAAGGAACGCAGCGATCTCGTCGAGCTGCCCAACAATGACGTTGGCCGCAACGGCTACCAGATCACCAACGAGGACGACTTCAATGGGATTTGTCCTGGGGTCGCGCCCCAGGTCGCCTTCAACGTGACCGCCGTGCGGGCCATCGATGTGCTCGGCCCGCAGGGCATCGTCTACAACGACCGGCTCACCAGCCTCGACGGAACGGCGCTTGGCGGCACCTCCGGGGTGGGCCCCCTGATCGATCCGACCGCGCTGATGTACGTGCTGGACGACGACCTCGTGTTCGACCCCGATACCGGCGCGCCCATCGGACTCAAACCTGGCGTGGCGGTGGAGCCGCTGATGTTGCGGGTCAACGCCGGCGACTGTGTCAGCATGAACCTGACCAACGCGCTACCGGCGGACCTGAGCGACACCGAGATGCCGGGCTTCAACGCCCTACCGCCGATCGTCCACAAGACCGAGGGCGCCGGTGGCATCACCACCTTCAACGCCAACGACATCATTCCGTCTAGCTACGTCGGGCTGACCCCGCAGCTGCTGGCGTTCGACCCCCGCACCGACGGGGGCTTCAGCACCGGCTTGACCACCGGCAAGCTGGTCGCTCCGGGAACCAGTGGCACCTACAAGTGGTACGCCGGCGACGTCACCGTTACCACTGATCCTGTTATACGCAACCGGTCGCAGTTCGAACTCCATGCCGCCCCCGTCGAGTTCGGCGCGGTCGGCCTCATGCCGGCCGACCGGATCAAGGGCACCGAGAGCGGCCTGGTGGGCGCCATGGTGGTGGAGCCGGAGAACTCATGCTGGATCGTCGATCCGGACACCCGCGCCCAGGCCACGGTGTGGAAAGACGACAACCTCAGCGGTGCATGTGGGACCGCGCCCGCGCCCGAAGACTTCGACGACAGCTTCCGCGACTTCATCACCATCATGCAGAACGACCTCAACCTGCGTTACGGCGGCGGGGTCTGCGACCCAATTCTCGCGTTGATCGACACCATGGGGTGTGCGGTCCCCAGCATTGCCGCCGAAGGGGCGCAGGGGACACCCGAGGACCCACAGGACTCGGGACAGAAGGCGATCAACTACGGGGCCGACCCGCTGTGGTTCCGTCTCGGCATCACGCCGAACTCGAAGTTCGACTTGATCCACAAGAGCACTGCGCTCAAGGACTTGATCCCCAACGTCTTCGCCAACGATCTTGATGGCGCAGCTGGCCCGATCCCGCCTCTCGGCGACCCCCAGACCCCGGTGTACCGGGCTAGTCCCACCGGGCCGGACAACGCCCGGTTCCGGGTGCTGATGCCCGGTGGCCACGCCCGCGGCACGACGTGGACGCTGCACGGCCATGAGTGGCAGCGCCAGCCTTACGTGTGCGGCCCGACCGGCACCGTCTGCACCACCGCGGGGCCCGGTGGCGCACCCGGCAACGGGTCCAGCCAGATCGGCGACAATAAGCAATCTCAGTACTATGGGACTCAAGAGGGCATCAACCCGACCGGGCACTGGGACTTCGTGGTCGACCTGGGCGGAACCAACAACGTGACCGGCGACTATCTGTTCCGCGACCAGGCCTCGTTCGGCAGTTACCAGGGCCTGTGGGGCTTGCTGCGTTTCGACAACACCGCTCCGGTGGCGGTCAACACCGCCGTCGAGGTGCCGAAGTACGTGCCCGGCGAGCTTGAAGGATGGGAGCCAGGTTCAGTCGAGATCGACCTGCTGGGTGGGGCCTTCGACCTCGACGGCCTCGACGGCGATGCTGTCTCGGTGGCGGTGACTGACACGACCGACTTCGGGACGCTCGGCGACAACGACGACGGCACGTTCACCTACACCTACAACTCGTTGCTGTGGCCGTGTGACGACTTCTTCAGCTGCCCCGATACCTTCACCTACACCGTCACCGACGACGAGGGCTTGGTGTCGAACGAGGGGACAGTGACCGTCAACGTCCTCAATACGGCCCCGGTGGCCAATCATGACCAGGCCGAGATCGACATCTTGACGGATCCGCCCGACCCGAACCCGGATGAGGGCCCGCCGGTTCTTCCTCAAACCATCGTTATCCCGGTGCTGGCTAACGACCAGGACGCCGAGGGCGACCTCGACCCTGCCCGGATATTCGTTCCGGACCCGGCGCCGAAGATCGAGATTACTACTCCACCGACCGCAGTCGGCGGCGGCGACGCTGGCGTCGCGGTAGCGACCGACGTCATCACATACACAGAGGCTGCCGACACCACCGATCCACCGCTAAAGGTCGTGACCTTCGGCTACACGGTGACCGATGAATCGGGTGCGGAGTCGAACGAGGCCTTCGTTCGGGTGGCGATCCGGACGGACAACGTCACGATTACCCGCGCCCAGTACCAGCCGGCCAACCAGCGCTGGAGCATCTCGGGCACCTGCTCGGCTTCTGGAGAAACGATGACGATCTACTTCGGGGCGTCGACAATGGAATTGCCGCCGGTGATCGGCACCGCCGAATGCGGCGCCGACAACACCTGGAGCTTCAGCGGACGTTCGGCAAATCCTGGTGTCCCCACTCCAAGTGTCCAGATGGAGAACTTCGTCAGTATCGCATCCAGTGGCGAAGGTGTCGATTGGGCCTTCCCGGTGTCGTTCGCCGGCCAGAACAACGCCCCTGTGGCGACGCCCGACGCCTACTCCGTTGACCAGGGTGCGGTCCGGGTTGTTCCAGCCGCCGAAGGGGTCCTGGCCAACGACATCGATGCTGACTTCGACCCCTTGACGGCGGTGCTGGTGTCCGATGTGAACGTCGGGACGCTGGTGCTCTCTGCCGAAGGCTCGTTCACTTACGCGGCACCCGCCACCTTCGATGGCACGGTTACGTTCACCTACAAGGCCAACGACGGGCAGGCCGACTCCAATGTGGCAACCGCGACCATCGCGGTCGGTGACGTCAACTTCGCTCCGGTGGCGGTGGATGACGCCTACAGCACTGCCGTTGCAACGCCGCTGGTGGTCAGCGGACTCGCTGAGGGCGTACTTGGGAACGACACCGACCTCGATGGTGACGCGCTGGCCGCGGTGCTGGTTAGCGGTCCGAGCGATGGGGAGCTGCGCTGCGTCGCTGGAGACACGCCACCGACTCTCTGCGCCGATGGCTCCTTCACCTACACGCCGCCTGCCTCCCCCTTCGAGGGCACGGTCACGTTCACGTACAACGCCAACGATGGCACGGTGGATTCTGACCTGCCAGCCACCGTGACGATCAGCGTCGGCGTCAACGACCCGCCGCTGGCCGAGGACGACGTCTACGCGGTGGAGCCGAGCAGCACCCTCGTCGTGGCCGCTGACGGCGTCCTCGCTAACGACACCGATCCCAATGGTGACGCGCTGGCCGCCGTGCTGGTTAGCGGTCCGAGCGATGGGGAGCTGCGCTGCGTCGCTGGAGACACGCCACCGACTCTGTGCGACGACGGCTCCTTCACCTACACGCCGGACGCCGGCTTCGTCGGCTACGACTCGTTCACTTACAAGGCCAACGACGGCACGGTCAACTCTGACGACGCGGCTACGGTCACCATCGCGGTCGACCTCGTGACCGTCGACAAGACTCGATTCCGCAATCGGGGCGGTCGCTGGAACCTGGAAGGATCGATGGCGATCGCCAACGAGACAGTGACCGTCTTCCGGTGCTCTACCTTCCTCTGCCCCAACGCGGTCGAGATCGGTGTCGCCACCACCAGCATCGATGGTTCCGGATGGAGTTTCGGCGGTAGCGGGGCAGTCGGAGCATCTCCGGGGGATTACATCTTTGCCGTCTCCACGAGCGGGGCGCAGTCCGTACCCGTTCCTGTGGAGGTGCGGTAGTTGCCAGCAGGATCACATGGCGTCCCAACGCAGATGGACGAGTGGAGTGAGTGTGGGCGGGTGCTGATTCGGCGCCCACCCACACCCCCACTGGGCGTGGCAGAATAGCCGCCACAGGAAGGCGAATTGGGAGTCGGGATCTTGAGATCAGAACGTAGATGCAGACCGCGTCGGAGCCTCCACCGACCGCTCATGGTGGCCATTGCCGCCCTAACGCTGGTCGCATCCGCCTGTGCCCAACCGGCTCACGTCCACGAGGAGGGAACGGCCGAGGACGGCCACGCCCATGATGACGCCGCGGCCGCCGACGACGGCCACGCCCATGACGATGAGGAGGCCGGGATCGACCATCACGGCAACGCCATCTACGACGACAGCGAACGGGTCTACGAGCAGCTTCTGGCGGAAGGCCTGTCGGTCGAGTTCTCCGTTGAGAACTTCCTTGGCGTCGGTGGAAGGGGCGGCGAGGTAGCTCCTCGTCTCGTCGAGGGTGAGCACGCCGTTCTTCAGTTCAACATCACGGAATCGGCCACCGGCGCCCAAGCCGCCGGCCTGAACCCAGCCGTGTGGCTCGACGTGACCGAGAGCAGCGAACGCGACTGCACGGGCCGGGTGAGTGGCTATCTGGCGGGAACTCTCGACAGTCGGCCCTTGATAGATCTCAACAGCTACTTCATCCTGGGGATGAACCGCGACAACACCATCTCGGTGATCGACCCCCTCGTTGACGTCGGGGGGATGACGAACCTGTTCGCCCTCATCATCCTGCAGGGGAGAGGTCAGGACTGGGCGCCCGCCGGAGACCCACTCAAGATGTTCGTCACCATGCCAGATCTCAACAAGGTGGCTGTCGCCAATCTCGAGGGCTTCGTGGTCGAGGAGAACATCGATGTGGGCGGACGACCTGGACAGATCATCGCCCAGCCTGGCGGTTCTCGGGTCTGGGTGGCGATCGAGCCCATTCTTGGGGGCAACGGCGGCGTAGCGATCATCGACGCCGCAAGTCGGGCGCTGATCGGAGAGATCGCCACTGGACCCGGCCCGCAGTCGATCGCGTTCGCGCCAGACGGCGGCACCGGCTATGTGGCCGACGCCGCGACGGGCACGGTCACGGTCATCGACACCGCCTCGCTGGAGGTAGTGACACGCATCGGAGTCGGCGCCAACCCGGTGGCGGTCGCCGTCTCTGCCCTGACCGGTGCTGTCTATGTGGCGGACGGGGACGCCGGAACCATCTCTGTCGTCGATGGATCGACCCACGTGGAGACGACGCGGCTGTTAGCGGACCCGGGTCTGACCGGCATCGAGATCTCTCCGGACGGCCACTGGGGGGTGGCGGTCAACCCGATCGCTGAGAAGGTCTACGTGATCGAGACCGCCAACGCTCGGATCACCCATGCCGTGCCGGTGAAAGGATCCCCGGATCAGATCATCTTCACCGACGAGGCCGCCTACGTTCGCTCTGGCACCACGCCGGCCGTCTTCGCCATCCCGCTGGCCGAGATCGACCCGACCGGGGACATCTCTGTGCTGACCGTGCCGATAGGGCAGGCGCCGCCCGGCAGCGATGTGCTGGCGGACGCCGTTACCCCCACCCCGGATGGAGAGGCTCTGCTCATCGCCAACCCGGTAGACGACACGATCTACTTCTACGCGCAGGGCTCGCAGGCATCGACGGGAGGCTTCCAGGGCCACACGCTGGCGCCGCAAGCCGTCGGGGTAGTGGACCGCAGCCTCAAGGAGCGATCTCCCGGCGTATACACGGGCAGTATTCGCATCCCCACGAGCGGGGACTTCGTGGTGGCCTTCCTGCTGAGCGATCCCCAGATCGTGCACTGCTTCTCGTTCACGGCCCTGCCAGACCCCGAGGGAGAGGCCGTACTGGCGGCGCTAGAGCTAGAGGTTTTGAGCGAGCTGAACAACGTGCAGGCCGGCGATGGCTTCCAGTTCGAGGTGGCCCTCACGGACAGCGAAGGACGAACCGTCGGCGGTGCCGAAGACCTGTTCGCCCTCGTGAACGAGACCAATGGCAACTGGAACGATCGATTCTTCGCGGTACCGCGCGACGACGGGACCTACGCCTTCGACATGACGATTCCGCGGTCTGGCACGTTCCAGGTCTTCTTCGCTGCCGCCTCGCTTGGGGCGGATTACGAGTCGTTCCCGATTCCGACGATCCACGTGAACGACTGATATCGGACGCCTCAGGTGGCCCGGGCAGTGTCAGCTCGATTCCTCTAGCTGCTGCCGGAGAGTGCGATTGCGAGTAGCAGAACGACGCCAACCGACACAGAGAACCCAATGATCCCTAGACGCCGCCCAATTCGTGCCCTCTTCAGACCCGAAGGCTTGCGTAGTCCGGCCTCGATCTCTCTGATCTCGCGATTGCCATATGACCATGCGAGTGGTCCGAATAGCAAGCCATAGCCAGGCCAGAGGCCGACGATCCCATACGCACCGAGGTGTTCTTGGGGGACGAGACGGGCGAGGCCGTGTTGCGGTTCTAGTTGTGCGGGGTGCGCGAAGGGACCCCCGCCGGAGCAGCCTGTTTAGCCCAGCCCGAAGTCACCTGCCACCGGCAGCCATCCCGAACCGGCTCCGGTCCAGGTGAATTGCGAATCGGCTGCGCCCTGGGTCAGGGTGTGGCGGAAGTAGAAGGTGAGGTCCGAAGGTCGGAAGATGGAAGGAGTGTCGGTGCCATCGACGATCCCCCAGTCCCCGGACACGAAGCGGTCTCCGGGGTCCCCGAAGAAGATCTGTCCCGAGGCGATTCCGGTATCCAGAGTGTTCCTCCAGTAGAAGAACCCCGTGCTCTCGCGGTGTAGTCCGATCTCATCGATGCCGTCTCCATCCCAGTCCCCGGTTACCGGCTTGTCCCCTGGGTTGCCGAACCCAAAGGAGATGGGAGCCGCTCCCATAGGTAACCCAGTACAGGTGATGGTGAACAGATAGAACTTCTGCTCCGATGGCCGGTAGATACCAAGGTTGTCGTCCCCATCTCCATCCCAGTCACCAACCACCGGGATGTCTGAGGGGTCGCCTGCGAAACAACTGTTGTCCGCAGGTCCCTGGGTGTTGGTGTCGCGGGCGTAGAAGAAGCCGTCCGACTGTCGATACAGCCCCGGCGTGGAGACGCCGTCGCCGTTCCAGTCGCCCGAGATGGGCAAATCGATCGGGTTGCCGTAGAAGAACGATGTGATCGCTCCCGTGGCCGCATCGCGCAGGTACCACTTGCCCTGGTCGATGTCCACTAGTCCCACGTCGTGGCCGTCGGCAGCCACCGAACCCACCGGTACCCCGATGTAGTGGCTCGGGTCCTCGTCGGCGACCGGGGGACCAACCGGCGGAACGCCGGTGGTGATACCCAGGTTGGCGTACTGGCCAAGCTGAGCAACGCCGTTGGCCGAATAGGTCCAGGTCTCGGTGGTCTCGAGGATGCTGTTGTTGTTGTCGTCCCCGGAGTCGGGACCTGGGATGACACCCAAAAGGTCGTCGGTGACCACAATGTTGGACAGCGGCACGACACCGGTGTTGGTGACCACGTAGGCCCAGTTCACCGGGTCACCCACGGGGATCGCCGGACCAGTCGGGGTATCGGCATCGTCGCCGTTGGTGGCCTTCTCCATGTCGATGTCCGCGGCGGCCTCGAAGGTGTACACGACCTCGACTTCGACCCCAGCCTGGGTGATTAACTGGGACACCACGGTGCCACAACCGGTCGCGGTGGAGGTGCCGGTGGCAGTGGCGTCCAAGGTGACGGTACCGACGCCGATGAAGGGAGCCATTGCGGCACCGGTGATGCTTGCCTGCTGGCTATCGGTCTGGCTCAGGTTGCCAATGGTGACGCCCGATGTACCCCCGAAGTCCAGCGTCCCGTCAAAGATGGACAGGGTTGGCGGAGTCTCTGTCTGGCCCAGGTCCGAGGTCAACACCCCGTCGGTGGTGTCCAGGGTGACGTCGGCACCCCAGTCCAGGGTCACGTCGCACGTCGACGACGTCGAGAAGTTCTCGGCAGCCATGGAGCCGGTGAGGGCCGAGTCGAATCTGATCGTCACCTGAGTGAGCGTGCCCTTGGTGGCGTCGAACTGGTCGAACGTCAGCGGATCCGGCGGAGCCGGTGGCGTCGACCAGTTGGTGTCGGTCGCCGGAATGGAATCGGTCTGGGTCTCGGTGAACGTGGCAGCCGAGGCCCCTCCCGCCGGTATCACCACCAACGCCGTCGCGATCATTGCCAAGCTCAAGAATCGCCTCATGGGTTCTCCTCGGATTCGGCGCACCGTTGAAGCTAGCAGTCCTCCCTCTCCACTTGGTCCCGACTGTGGGTGCGTACCCGTCGCTACGACAGAGGCGAAGGTCAGATCCCCGGCAACCCAGACAGCGGAGATCTAGCCCTAGTTCCTTCGCTCCCAATGGGTTCAGCATCGGCGACGAGTGCCCAAAGGTCGGCGGGGGGTGACGATTCTTCGTCCGAAATCACCGCAATACACCTAGGAACATTGGCTCAACCCTGGGCTGTCCCAGGGTTCACGAATGTTACAAGAGGATCGCTCGCATAGCCGATCGCAGACGTGCCGCTATGTGCGCGTTGCAGGAACCTGGCTTAGTGCCTCTTGTCCGCGCGGCATCAAGAACCCGAGCACGGCAGCAACGACGAAGAGGGCAGGAATGTCCCCGAGCAGGTTCATTCGTTCTGAGTCATCGACAACCGCCTGCACCAGCATGATGCCCCCGTGGACGAGGCTCGACCATACGGTGAACCAAATGAGGCTCCGGTTGGCGAGAGGCTCCCTTGCTGCCAGGATCAAGAACACGCCCAACGTGACATAGACGCCCATGATCATCTGCTCATACTCGGATTGGGCCGGTTCCCAGGCAAAACCGTCGCTCCACACCATCATTAGTAGTGGGACGCCAACGATGAAGA
>CAXMQS010000051.1:0-1946 GCA_964195995.1 uncultured Acidimicrobiia bacterium | reverse complement strand
GATACGCCAGACGTTCTTCAGGAGCTTGGCATCCACGACGAAGGCAAGCCGCGCGAGTAACGCGCTCTTAGGGTGTCGGCCCTACGAAGGTCCGAACCTGCTATTTCGCCGGAACGAAGACGGTCTCGGTGTCCGCAGCCTTGTTCACATCGCCCCGCTTGAAGCGGATGTCGTAGGTGTCGTTGGTGAGCCAGCGCGGCAGAAGGTTGCCGTAGAACGGGCTTCCTAGCACTCCACTGTTGCCGCCGGGAAGGATCGTCTCTCCACGGATCGAGCCGGCCTTTGTCCCGAGCTCGCCTACGTAGCGCCGATTCGGGCCCGAGCCGAACCGAAAGCGCTGGCTATTGTCCGCATAGGCCGAATGACTCGATGCATCGACGACACCAAAGCCGCCGTCGGTGGCCACCCCGTCCAAGTCTGGAAATGAGGGTGGAATGCCAGCGGCCGGCGGGATGTTGAACGGCCCGCCCAGTGGGCTGTCGAATACGATGCGGTGCAGGCGACCCCATCGGTAGTCCTCCTGGTCGGTCGAGCCCCCGAAGGCTGCCGAGAACTTCGGACCAGCGAGCAGGTCGAGCGCGTCGACGAGGCTTTGCAAGAGCAAGAAGTCCCGCCGGTCATCGGCGTCCGCCAGGCCCGGCACGTTGAAGAAGTCGAGCCCGGAGGCACCGATGCCCTGGTTGGTGTCGAAGTTGTCCAACAGGTTGCGGAGCGCCTTGACCGAGCTCCCGCTCGACGGGGTACCGAGACCGACTCCGGCGAGCGTGCCTGCAATGATGTTCGCCAGCGCCTGGCCGCGCCAGACCGAGTAGATGGTGGCGGCAATGCTATCGGCGATCTCTTGATCCGTCGGCTGCGAGAAAACCCCGTCGACGTCGCTGGAGTCAAAGCCAGTGTCGACACCGGTCGGTGTGTTGAAGCCCCATTCGGTCAATCGGCCGATCGCCTCTGTGACCCGTGGGTCTCCGGCCAGATCCGACAGCTCGGGCGCAGCGCCGTTGCTGGCGTTGTCGAACGCAGCGAGGATGTACGGCGTGAAGACCTGCGCGTCGAGAAGCACGACATCGGCTTGGATTTCCTGCATGTCTTCAAAGCTGACGTCGCCCATGGCGAGCTTGCCTTCGAGCGCCTGCGTGATGCGTCCGGCGCGCGTGCCGATGGCGTAGGTGTACTCCAGGTAGTAGATGCCGCCGCCGGGTCGCAATTGGTTGAACGGGTCGTTGTCGAGGGTAACTCCCGCCGGGTCGTTGTTGGCGTTGACGAAGTAGGGCGGGTTGATGATGTGAGGCATCTCCTCCTGCGGAAGGATTTCATACGGGATCGCCTGCCCAGGCTGCGGGTTCGTGACAGGAAGCCACTCATTGCCGCCCGTGCCGTCCCGGAGGAAGCTCGGGATGCGGTCTGGGTTGACCATCTCTGCCTGCAGGTCCTCGCGAATCGGGATCTCGGCGCTCGTGAAATAGGCGATGTTGCCGTCGATGTCGCCGTACGCCCAGTTCTGCGAGCCCACGTCAAAGAACTGAAGCCCCTCGAGGAAGTCGTCGAGGTTCTTCCCGAAGTTCCAGATGCGGAAGCAGTCGATCTCACGCGTCGCAGAGAAGCCCGTGTACTGGACGCTGATCGCGGTGCCTGTCGCCAAATCGAGGTCGACGATCGGGCCATTGTTACGACGCGGAACGATCAGTACTACCGGAGGGATGCCGCCACCGGGCGGCACGGGGACCACGTTATCGGGAACGCCGTCGAGCAGGTTCACGCGAAACTCGACCGGGACCGGGACAATCGGCTCTTGTTCGCCGAGATAAATCGTACACAGGCCGGCGGCGGAGGTCGCGCACGGCACCACCTGTTCTTCGTACGTGTCTGTAACGTCGGCCGGGTTCACGGTGGAGCCCCATGTCATGTGCGAGTTTTGCCCTTGAACGATCAGCGGGACGCCTGGGACG
>CAXMQS010000050.1:0-2376 GCA_964195995.1 uncultured Acidimicrobiia bacterium | reverse complement strand
AAGGTTTCGTCGAGGCGGTCGATATATAGCTCGCGGCGATGATCGGTAAGTGAGTGCAAGACGACGATCACGTCTTCCCGCGCCTCGATGATCTCATCGAGATAGAGGATCGCCCCAGCCCGAACGGCACGCGTCACGGGGCCGTCTTGCCAGATCGTCTCTGCGCCTCGGATCAAGAAGCGGCCGACGAGATCAATCGACGAGGTTTCGTCGTGGCACGCCACCGTGATCAACGGCAGTTCGAGTTGCGCGGCCATCGCCTCGAGGAACCGCGTCTTGCCGCACCCGGTTGGTCCGGCGAGAAGCAGCGGCAGCCTCTGGCGATGCGCGTGCTCGAAGAGCTCGACCTCTCGGCCGACGGGGCGATACCAAGGTTGGTTAGTGGTCATTCTGCTGGCGCAGCGGCCGCCGCGCCCCCCGCGCCCGCCGCGCCAGTGGAGGGGGACTCCTCGACCTCACCCGCCGGCCCGCCGTACCGGATGAAGTTGTAGATAAAGGCGATGATCCCCGACGTGAAGAGCGTCGCCGCCAGGATGAGTCCGACGAAGTGCACCTGAAGCTCACGCTGCACGTCGAGGAACTCCATGCCGGCGCGTCGCTCGAGGTAGACCTGCGCCACGCCGGCCACACCGAATGCCACGGTCATGGCGACCATGCCGATGTTGCTCGACCAGAACGCGTAGGTCGCGCTGGGCGTGTCGAAGAGCTTGCGGCCAGTCAACAGCGGCAATGCGTACGTCATGATGGCGAGAATCAACATGGCGTAGGCGCCCCAGAACGCCATGTGTCCGTGCATTGCCGTCACGAGCGTACCGTGCGTGAAGAGGTTCACCTGCGGCAACGTGTGCGCGGGGCCGAGGAAGCCCGCGCCGACAAACGACATGACGCAGCAACCCACGGTCCAGAACAGAGCGATCCGGTTCGGATGATTACGTCCGCCCTTTTTCGCGAGTGCCAGGCCATAGATCGCCATCCCCAAGAACGCGAGAGGCTCGAGTGCGCTGAAGATGCCGCCAATCCAGAGCCAGTAGCTCGGGGTGCCGATGAAGTAGTAGTGGTGGCCCGTGCCGAGAATGCCCGACAAAAACGTGAAGCCGACGATGACGTACAGCCACTTCTCGACGATCTCTCGGTCCACGCCGGTGAGCTTGATCAACAGGTAGGCGAGAATCCCGCCCATGATGAGCTCCCACACGCCTTCCACCCACAGGTGAACAACCCACCAACGCCAGAACGCATCGTGCGTCTGGTGGTCGGTCGGGATCATCCCAGGCAGGTACAAGACCGCGGCCATCAGGAGGCCAAAGAAGAGCACGATCGAGGTCGTGGTCATCTTGGGCGCCTTCCAGACCGTCATGCCGATGTTGGCGACGAAGAGGAGGACGTCGATGACGACCAGGAAGTCGAGCGGGCGCGGAATCTCCAGGAATTTACGCCCCTCCCACCAGCCGAAGTGGAAGCCGATGATGGCGGTGACGCCGACGACGACGAAAGCAATCAACTGCACATAGGCGAGCCTCGGCCAGTAGATCGGCCGTTCGCACTCATCCGGAATGATGAAGTACGCAGCGCCCATGAAGCCCGACAACATCCACATGATCAGCAGGTTGTTGTGCGACGCGCGCGCAACGTTGAACGGAATCCAGGGATGCAACACGTCGAAGCCGGCGTGTGCGAACGCCATGATGAACCCGTAGAGCAGCTGCAAGCTCAGCAGGAGCATGCACGTCGCGAAAAACCAGTACGCGACCTTTTGCGATTCGTACTTCATAGCCCCGCCTGACGTTGCTTGGAGAGAAAGATGACAACCTCGTTGCGCTGCTCTTCGGTGAGCCCGAGCTTCGGCATGGTGGTGCCGGGCTTCACGGCCTGGGGATCCGCGATCCATCTCATGAGGTATCCACGGTCGAAGCGGTCGCCGACCCCGTCGAGCGCGGGACCGATGGCGCCGCCGACTCCGCCCAACGAGTGACACGCGGTGCAAACCTGGGAGAATATCTCTGGGCGCTCACCGCCGGGAATCGCGATGTTCGCGGCGGCCAACCCAATCGTCGGTTCAGGCGGAAAGCCGTTGAGGTCCATCCGGCCGATCCACTCGAAGAATGCAACCATGTCGGCGATCTGCTCGTCGTTGAAATCGTACTTCACCATCTTGCGCTGGCCCGGATAGATCGCTTCGGGGTCCCTCAACATGGCTCCGATGAAGGCGGGACCGCGGCGGTCGTACACGCGAGTGAGCTCGGGCGCGTAATAGGCACCCTCCCCAAGCAAGGTGTGACACCCCATGCAGTTGTTCTCTTCCCAAAGCTTCTTACCGCGCACGACCGATTCATTGAGGTCGCCCGCGTTGGTCTGGGCTGGAATCCGCTGGAACGT
>CAXMQS010000049.1:0-65341 GCA_964195995.1 uncultured Acidimicrobiia bacterium | reverse complement strand
GCGGTGGCGAAGACGGCTGCCCTGGTTGATCGCATCGCCTTCGCGGTCTCTTGACCGGAAAGCCCTGCGACATGTCGGAGATAAAGCACCGCGCGTTGGTCGGGTGTCAGGTGTGCCAGAGCTGCCTCCAGCTCGTGATCGATTTCAAGCATCCGATCCTCTATCGCGGGGTGGTCGGCATCGAGAAAGTCACCAACGAGGGTCTCGGGTCTCCTGCGTCGCCGCCGGAGCTCGTCAAGGCAGCGGAATCGAACTGACTTGTACAGCCAGGACCGCAAGGATCTCCCGTCACCGCGGATCTTGGGCGCTCCTTTCACGAGTTCTAAGAACGCCTGCTGTACGGCATCCTCTGCCGCCCGAGGATCACGCAGCATGCCATAGGCGAACGAGTTCAGGTCGTCAGCCAGATTCGTGTATAGGTCAGCGAAGGCCTCGGGCGCGCCACGACGCACTCCGATGAGGAGCGCGTCGAGGTCGCTGTGGGGTACCTCGGCCATCCACCTCCAGGATCTAGCGGATCGTGGGCTTGTAGCTGAGAACGTAATCGTGTGGGTTGTCATCTAGGTGGCAGCGGCGGTGGGCGTGGCCGTGAGTGTGCTCGTACAGCCGGCAGCGGCAGTCGGTGTAGTCGATCTGATCCGACAGCGAGCGGCACAAGCAAGCATTGAAGTCGACCTCGCTGTCGAGGATGCGACAGCGACACTTGTCGAAATCGAGCCCGTCGTACAGCACCCGGCACTTGCAAAGGTCAACGTCGATTCCGTCATACAGCACCCGGCACCTGCACGCCGCCAGATCGACCCCGTCGGCGAGACAGCGACACAGCGCCAGATCGCCACACGGGTAGTCGGGTCGCCTGTCCGTGACGATCGGCCCGTCGGGTCGAACGTCGGTGGTGATCTCCACCTTGACATCCAGCGGCGCGTCCGATCTGACATCCTCACCAACCGTTGGCGTGTCCGTGGCTGGAACCCGATCGGACTCTCGTGTTCGGTCGCTGCCTGAGGCATTGAGCGGCGCCAACGCCACCATCAACAGAGCGAGGCCAATGAGAAGGGAACGTCGTCCCATGTTCGACTCCTTTGTTCGTCATAGATAAGACGTAGGCAATGCCCCGGATTCGACGGTTGTACGCTCGTTGGCGATGACTTACGACTTCGCGGTGCAGCTGATTGGATACCTGGGCTCTGCCCTCGTGATCGCCTCCCTCGCCCAGAAATCGATCTTGCGGCTGCGGCTAATCGGGCTGGGCGGATCTGCGGTCTTCTTCGTCTACAGCATCCTCATCGAGGCCTACCCGATCGCAGTCGTCAACGTCATCGCCGCCGGTCTCCACCTCTATTACCTCGTCAAGCTCACCCAGCGTCCCCAGGACGTCTTCTCCACGCTGCGGGTTTACCCCGAGTCGCGCTATCTGGACCGCTTCCTCGAGTTCCATGCCGACGACATCGCCCGCTTCCAGCCAGAGTTCCACTACGCGCCGCAAGAGGGTCAGTTCGCGGTGTTCATCCTCAGAGACATGGTGCCGGCCGGCCTCCTGGTGTGTGCCGGAGACGAGTCGGACCAGGTCGAGGTCCGGCTCGATTACGCCATCCCGCAATACCGCGACCTCAAGCTGGGCCGATTCGTGTTCTCAAATGCCTCGGGCGTCTTCGACAGCGGCGTGCCGATTTGGGCGCGGGCGACGACGCAAGAGCATGCCCAATATCTGCGGCGCATGGGCTTCGAGAAGACGGAGGGCGATCGTTACTCGCTCCAACGGCCGACCTGAGAGGCATCGGTAGGCTCGGGCCGTGAGACTTCTGTTCGCCGACAAATACCCGCCATCCCATATCGAGCTACTCGAAGCGGCCGGTCACGAGTGCGACGTCCAGCCCTCCCTGGCGGACCTGGGTCCCGCTCTCTCCGGCGTCGAGGGACTCGTGGTCCGCAGCACCCGGATCACCGAGCAGGCCCTGGAGTCGGCAGATTCGCTACAACTGATCATCAGGGCCGGATCGGGGACCAACACCATCGCCGTCAAGGCCGCGACCGATAGGGGCATACAGGTGTCGAATGTTCCGGGGCGCAATGCCATCGCCGTTGCGGAATTGGCGATGGGTCTGATCATCGCCATCGATCGCAACATCCCCGACAACGTCTCCGAGTTGCGAGCAGGTAGGTGGGACAAGGCCAGATTCTCCGCGGCGCGGGGCATCTGGGGAAGGAAGTTGGGGATCGTCGGCATGGGCAACATCGGTCTCGCCCTGGCCCATCGGGCGGCGGCATTCGGCATGCAGGTCTACGGAGTGGCCAAGGAGCGCTCGGCGGCGGCCGCCTCCCGCATCGCTGATGCGGGCATCATCCTGGCTGCGGATCTCGACACCCTGCTCGCCACTTGCGATGTGGTATCCGTTCACACCCCTTACTCGGGTGACGTGCTCGTTGACGCCGAGTTCCTCGGACACATGCAACCCGGATCTATCTTCATCAACACGTCTCGGGGAGAGCTTGTTGACGAGGACGCCCTCATAGCGGCCATGGAGGCCAAAGACATGAGGGCGGGCCTCGACCTCTACCGAGATGAGCCTGCCGAGTCTTCGGGGCCCTTCCATTCCAAGCTGGCGTCCCATCCCAACGTCTATGGCACCCATCACATCGGTGCCAGCACCGCCCAGGCCCAAACCGCGGTCGCCGACGAAGTCATTGCCATCGTCGAGGCATTCGGTAGGGGCGAGGCCCGTAATGTCGTTGCGGTGACCTGATGGCTCGCATCCACAACTTCAGTGCGGGTCCGTGCACGCTGCCGCTGTCGGTCCTCGAGGAGGCCAGTGCCGAGCTAGTCGACTACCAGGGCAACGGAATGTCGATCATTGAGATGAGCCACCGCTCAGCGCCGTACGAGGCCGTTCAGGACCGATGTCTGGCGCTCGCCGCCGAGCTGTTCGGCGTGCCAGATGACTTCGAGACGCTGATACTGCAGGGCGGAGCAACGCTGCAGTTCTCGATGGCACCGATGAATCTCATGGTCGAGGGCAGGCCCGCCGGATATGTCGACAGCGGCGAGTGGGCTTCCAAGGCGCTGGCGGACGCTGCCTACTACGGCGACGCCTACGCCGCCTGGTCGGGCCAGGAAAACGGCTATCGGTCGATGCCCCAAGCCGGCGACCTGGCCCTGAGAGACGGCACCCGGTATCTCCACGTCACCTCCAACGAGACCATCGGAGGCATCCGCATGACCCGGTGGCCCGACGCCGGCATTCCCTTGGTCGGCGACATGTCGTCTGACTATCTGAGTCGCCGGATCCCGTGGGATCTATTCGACCTGGTCTATGGCGGTGCCCAGAAGAACCTGGGACCGGCAGGCGCCACGCTGATCTTCATTCGGCGGGACCTGCTCGACAGTAGCAATGCCGACATCGGGGCCTACCTGCGCTACTCCTCGCACGCCTCCAAGGCGTCGATGTACAACACGCCGCCCGTGTTCGCTGTGTACATGATGGGCAAGGTGCTCGAATGGATGAAGGCCGAGGGCGGTATCGACGAGATCGAACGGCGCGCCGCCGCTCGGTCGGCACTTGTCTATGACGCCATCGACGCCAGCGATGGCTTCTTCAAGTCACCCGTCGCTGTCGATGACAGGTCGCACATGAACGTCGTGTTCCGGCTGTCGTCGTCAGAGCTCGAGGCCGAGTTCGTGCGTCAGGCCACCCAATCAGGCCTATCCGGGCTCAAGGGTCACCGGTCGGTCGGGGGGATCAGGGCCAGCCTCTACAACGCCATGCCGTTGGACGGCGTCGGGACGCTGGTCGACTTCATGGCAGCCTTCGCTTCGGAGCACGAGTGACGCCGCTGCTGCAGCCCTTCACCGGCTTCGTTCCTGAGTCCTCGTACGCCCATCGAGTCGTCGGCCCTCCGATCGCCCTGCTGTCGCCCGATCAGCGAGAAGCGGCTCGACTGGACCCGCTGAGCTTTCGCCACGTCATCGGGCGCGGCGCCGGGACGTCCAAGGAAGAGGCGAACGAGTGGCTGCGCACTTGTGTCGATACCGGTGTGCTGCACGCGGTTGGTCCCGCCGTCTTCGTGTATCGCCTGGCCAAGGAGGACTTCGTGGCCACCGGGATCGTTGTGGACGTGTCTATCCCTGCCTACGAATCGGGGCTTATCAAGCGCCATGAGAAGACGATCAGCCGAACCGAGGAGAAGATGGCGTCGTACATGCAGAACATGCGCATGATCGGCAACCCGGTGGCTCTCGCCCATCGGCCGGACCCCAAGGTGGACGGCGTCATCGAGGCCTACACCAGGAGGGAGCCGGCAGTCAGCTTCGTTGCTGCCGACGGCTGGGCCCATTCGCTGTGGCCGGTCGAGGGCGACGAGGCGTGGAAGCTGTGTGCCCTCTTCAACGATGCGCTCTACATCACAGACGGACATCATCGCTTCGCGGCAGCAGCTCTCGTGGCAAGACGCGAGGGCATCCCCGATCTTCACATACCTGGGGCCCTGTTCTCGTCGACTGAGTTGCGCCTGCGGGCGTTCGCCCGTTGCATCGTCGACCCTGAAGCCAACCTGGGCGCGGCGCTGGAGCGCATCGGAGCCGAGCACGAGCTGGTGGAAGTCAGCGATGTCGAGGCCCGGCCAACCGGCCGGGCCGAGTTCGGGGTGAAGGTGGCAGGGAAGGCCTTTCGACTCCGGGTAGATCACGGCCGGATCCCCGATGACCTTTACGGGTCCCTCGACGTCAACCTGCTCCAGGATCTCATCCTGGGTCCGGTGTTCGGCGTCACCGAACCCAGGGAGGATCCCCGCCTGCACTTCGCACCCGACACGCTCACCGGTGGACACCATGTTCCGTGTGAGGCCTGGTTCCTGCCATTCCCTGCCTCCGTCACCGATGTGATGGCCGTTGCCGACGCCGGCCTGACGATGCCGCCGAAGTCCACTTGGTTCGCTCCGAAGCTACCGAGCGGGCTCGTAGTGCAGATAATGGAAGAGATGACATGACCACCCTGCTCGTCAAGGGCGCTGCCGTGCTGGTGACGATGGACGGCGACCGTCGCGAGATCGCCGACGGCGGGTTGCTGGCCGAGAACGGCTGGATTACCCAGGTCGGTTCTTCCGCAGACCTTCCACAGACAGCGGACACCGTTGTCGATGTGGGTGGGCACCTCGTGTTGCCCGGTCTCGTCAACACGCATCACCACATGTACCAGACGCTCACCAGGGGAGTGCCCGGCGCCCAGAACGCTGGTCTCTTCGATTGGCTGCGGACGCTGTACCCAATTTGGGCCAACCTCACCCCTGAAGACGTCTTCACTGCGACCCGCACCGCCCTGGCCGAGCTCGCCCTGTCTGGCTGCACAACGGCCTTCGACCACCAGTACCTATGGCCCAACGGATCGTCAGTCGATGACCAGGTGAGAGCCGCCACCGACATCGGCCTGCGCTTCCACGCCTCGAGGGGCTCGATGAGCCTGTCCGAGAAGGACGGCGGGTTGCCGCCGGACTCCGTCGTGCAGACGGAGGCCGAGATCCTCGCCGACACCACCCGCACCATCGACTCTCACCACGACGCTTCCCCAGGCGCCATGGTGAGGGTGGTGGTGGCGCCGTGTTCGCCGTTCTCAGTGACGAAGCAAGAGATGCGGTCCGCCGCCGAGTTGGCGCGCGCCAAAGGCGTTCACCTGCACACCCACCTTGCGGAGACATTCGACGAGGACGAGTTCTGCCTCGCCAACTACGGCATGCGTCCTGTCGAGCTAGCTGAGGACGTCGGGTGGATGGGAGACGACGTGTGGTTCGCCCACGGCGTTCACATCAATCCGGACGAGGTCAAGCGCATGGGAGCAGCCGGCACCGGCGTCGCCCATTGCCCGACCTCCAACATGCGCATCGCCTCAGGCATCGCGCCCATCGCCGGATACCTGGCGGCGGGCGTGCCCACCGGACTGGGTGTCGACGGGTCGGCTTCCAACGATTCCAGCCACATGCTGGCCGAGGCCCGTCAGGCCCTGATGCTCAATCGTCTCGGCGTCGCCCCCGGCATTGGCGAGGGTGCTCAGCTCACCGCACGCCAGGTGCTGGAGCTGGGGACCATCGGCGGGGCTGCGGTCCTGGGCCGCGACGACGTTGGTTCGCTCGAGCCCGGCATGGCCGCCGACTTCGTGACCATCGATCTCAACCAGTTCGAGTACGCCGGCTCGGAGTGGGACCCGGTGGCGGCAGCGGTGCTGTTCCACCCTGGGCGCGTCGCCAATACCTTCGTCCACGGCGCGGCCGTCGTCAGGGATGGTCAACTCGTCGGCGCCGACGAGTTGGAGGTGGCTGCCCAGCATCGGGCGGCGACTCGGCGGCTGATGGAGGCCGTCTAGGGCCCGATGGCACCGGCGTCGTGGAACGCCGGGGGGTAGACGATCTTTCCAGTCGTACCCCGAGCTGCCTCGTCGGCAAAGAAGACCATGAAGGCATCGTCGGGAACCCGCGGGTCGGGCTTGTCGATGCCAACGTCGATTCCGCGTTCGAAGCCAAAGCGCGGGTAGTAGCCGGGGTGTCCCTCCAGAACGATGATGTCCTCGCCGGCAGCCCGGACAGCCTCGATGCCGGCCGCCATCAGCGCTGAGCCGACCCCCTTGTTCTGGTGGTCGGGATGGACTGACAGGGGCGCCAGCGACAGGACCAGGCGAGGGTTCTCCCCATCGAGCGTCACATGGCTGAAGAGCACATGGCCCAGCACCTCGTCATTCTCGACGGCTACGAGAGATAGCCCGGGCACGAAGCTCTCGGAGTCCCGGATCAAGCCAACGAGCATCGACTCGGTGGTCCCACCGAAGGCTGCATCGGTCATGATCCGAATCGCATCGATGTCGGCCGGGGTCTCTGAGCGAATCATCATCGCGTCAAGGTAGTTGCTCCGCGTTTCTCCCCCCATAAGGGGGGAGAAACGCCGCAGGCGGAAAGGGAGGCTTCTGCGCGAGGCCTGGAAACAGGAAGCCCCCTCCAGCCCTTCGGGCCACCTCCCCCTAGGGGGGAGGAAACGCGACCCCGCCGACATTGCTGTTTCTCCCCCCATAGGGGGGAGTCCCGCCGCAGGCGGGGAGGGGGGCTTCTGCGCGAGGCCTGGAAACAGGAAGCCCCCTCCGGCCCTTCGGGCCACCTCCCCCTAGGCGGAGGAAACGCGACCCCCCCGATATTGCAGCTCCTCCCCCTAGAGGGGGAGGAGCTAGCCTCATCTCGTGCAAGCCACCCTTCCCCAGGACCTCGGCGAGGCGCTGCAAGCCCTCGAGGCGGACCCCGCGGCCAAGCTGCTCGCAGGTGGCACCGACCTCATGGTTGATGTCAACCTCGGCGGATATCGACCGGATAGCGTGATCGCCCTTCGCCGCGTAGGCGAACTTCGTGACTTCGATGCCAAGCGCATCGGCTCCGGGGCGACGTACCGCCGGCTGGAACAGGGCCCTCACAAGGCCCTCGCCGAGTTGAGCCGCACCGTCGGTTCTCCGCAGATCCGTAACGCCGGAACCATCGGCGGCAACCTCGGGACCGCCAGCCCGGCCGGCGATGCCTTGCCATTCCTGGCCGCCCTCGACGCGGAGATCGAACTGGCGTCGGTCGCAGGGACCCGAACCATGCGGTGGGACGAGTTCATCACAGGAGTCAAGAAGAATGCCTGCCAACCCAACGAGATCATCACCGCTGCCATCCTTCCCGAGGACGTCCCCGACAGACAGGCCTTCGCCAAGATCGGCGTTCGCAATGCCATGGTCATCTCCACCGTGTCGGCGTGCCTCTTCCGCGCCGAGGACGGCACGACGACCATCGCCCTCGGTTCGGTAGCGCCGACGCCGTTGCGACCCCGCAGGGCCGAGGCCATGATCTCCGCCGAGGCGCATCCTTCAGAAGCCGCCCGCGCCGAGTTCGCGCGGCTGGTGTCGGAAGAGGTCATGCCGATAACCGACCACCGCTCTACCGAGGCCTACCGCCGCCACGCCTCGGGGGTTCTGGCTCGTCGTCTCCTGGAGAGGTGCCTGTGACGGACCTGTCGCTCAAGATCAACGGCGAGGACCGGCACGCCTCCGTCACCGGGTCGGAGAGCCTTCTTACGGTGTTGCGTGAGTATCTGGCGTTGCCGGGCTCCAAGCCGGCCTGTGAGCAAGGGGAGTGCGGGTCGTGCACCGTCATCCTCGACGGCGAGGCCGTCTGCTCCTGCCTGGTGATGGCGGCCGATGCCGAGGGCTCTGTGGTGACAACGGTCGAGGGGTTGTCCGACGAGAGCTCGCTGCATCCGGTGCAAGAGGCCATGCTTGAAGCCGGTGGCGTGCAGTGCGGATTCTGCACACCGGGGTTCGTGGTGGCGGCCGCCCATCTCTTCGAAGAGAACCCGAGCCCGTCATCGGATGAGATCCGCGAGGAGCTGTCGGGCAACATCTGCCGCTGCACCGGATACGGCGCCATTCTGCGTGGCCTCGAAGCACTGGCTGAGGAGAACGCATGACCACCGACCAAAGAGTCAAGGGCGGCATCGGCGAGAGCACCATCCGTCCCGACGGGGTTGCCAAGCTTCAGGGTGACTTCGCCTTCCTCAACGACCTGTACGCAGAAGGGATGCTCCATGGGGCAACCCTGCGCAGTCCCTACGCCAAGGCGCGGATCGTTCGCCTCGACATCGCCCCAGCATTAGCGATGCCGGGCGTCCATGCAGTACTCACACACGACGACGTGCCCGGCGATAAGACCTTCGGACTCGTTGACGCCGATCAACCGGTGCTGGCCCACGAGATCACGAACTACTGGGGCGAACCCGCTGCCATCGTCGCCGCCGATGACCCCGAGACGGCACGGCGGGCGGTGGCTGCCATCGATGTTGAGTTCGAGGAGTTGGAGCCGCTGATCGATTCCGAGGAGGCCGTCGCAGCCGGTGAGGTCTTTCGCGAGATGGATCTGCGCTCCGGCGATCAGGAGCTGCGAGGGGAGGTAGTGGTCGAGGGTTACTACGAGACCGCCATGCAGGACCAGGCCCCGCTGGGTACGGAGGCCGGGCTGGCGATCCCCGACGGCGAGGGTGGTGTGGATCTCTATGCGCCCACCCAGTGGGTCCATGCCGATCACGAACAGATGTTGCCGTGTCTCGGCCTCGAGCCGGACCAGCTGCGTGTCCACCCCGGCGGGCTGGGCGGCGCATTCGGATCCCGGGAGGACATCAGCCTGCAGATCCACGCCTGCTTGTTGGCACTGCGGACCGGTCGTCCCGTCAAGTTCCACTACGACCGTGGCGAGAGCTTCGTGGGCCATGTCCATAGGCACCCATCACGGATGTGGTATCGCCACGAGGCCGATGCCGAGGGCAACCTGGTGCGCGTCGAGGCCAAGCTCATCCTCGATGGCGGCGCCTACGCCTCGACCACCGGGCCGGTCCTCGCCAACGCCACCTACTTCGCAGTGGGTCCCTACAAGGTGCCGTCGGTTGCCATCCACGGCTTCGGGACGAGGACCAACAACCCGCCGTGTGGCGCCATGCGAGGCTTCGGGGCGGTCCAGTCCTGTTTTGGGTCTGAGGCTCAGATGGACAAGCTGGCCGCTGCCCTCGAGATGGACCCAATGGACCTGCGACGAAGGAACATGCTGGTCCAGGGCGATCACATGCCGACATCGGGCCAGCGGTTCGATCGCCCACTGCCGACGGACAAGGTGATCGAGGAGTTGTTGGCGATGCCGCTTCCGCCCGCCCTGGACAGCGACGACCCCCGCCACCTCCCGGGCGGCACCGGGCTGACTACGGAGCGCTCCTCAGTGAAGCGGGGCGTCGGCTACGCACTGGGGCTAAAGAACCTCATGTTCTCGGAGGGTTTCGACGATTCGACCGAGGTCCGCATGATCCTCAACCCGGCCGGTGCCGAGATCCACGCCGCCTCGGTGGAATGCGGCCAGGGCATGATCAACGCGATGCAGCAGGTCGGCCGTACCGTGCTCGGGCTCAGCCATGTCGCCTGGGTCTTCGACGACACGTCACTCATCGGCTCGGCCGGCTCAACCTCGGCCAGTCGTCAGACCCCGATGACCGGGGGAGCGGTGTACGCAGCCTGCGTCGGCCTGCGCGACAAGGTCCTGGAGCAGTGGGATGGCGACGACCTCTTCGACGACGGCGTACACAAAGACGGCGAGGTGGTGGCGACCCTGGATCAGGTCTGCGCCGACGGGCCGGTGGAGTTCCTGGCCACCTACCGGCATCCCCCAACCAGCCCGCCCGATGAGAACTTCCACGGCGACGTCCACGTCGATTTCGGCATCGCCGGCCACCGCGCCGTCGTCGACGTCGACGAAGAGCTCGGTCTGGTGCGAGTGATCAGCGTCGACACCGTGCAGGATGTCGGCAAGGTGTTGAACCCGACGTCTGTCGTCGGTCAGATGGAGGGCGGGACCATGCAGGGCGTCGGCCTGGCCATCATGGAAGAGATCGTGCTGCGTGACGGCAAGATGCTCAACGCCAACTTCACCGACTACCTGCTGCCGACGTTCCTCGATGCCCCCACCGTCGACATGGTGCTTCTCGAAGAGGAAGGCGGCTTTGGGCCATTCGGCGCCAAGGGGATTGCCGAATCGCCAACCATCAGCTCCACCCCAGCCGTCGTCGCCGCCATTCGCAACGCCACCGGCAAGCCGCTTACTCGAGTGCCGGTGCGTCCCGAGGACATCGTCGGGCTGTAGGGGTTATCTCATTCCAGTGAGCCGAGCGAGCGTTGGGGGAGAACGGATTCCAGCTGGTGGCTGGGCGTCAGACGCAGATCTCGCCGCTAACGCCGCGCTGGCAGAGGATGGTGGCTTCGACGGCCATCAGCGAGAAGCCCTCGCCGCTCTCGGTCGGCTGACCGAAGATGTGAAGGCGCCATCCCTCTTGGCTGTCGTCGGCCAGGCCGAGCACGTCGATGGTGATCTCGCCGAGGTCGCCAACCGTAGGGGCGACGACTACGACGATGCCGGACTCGACATCGGTCGACGCCACTGAATTGGCAACGGTGGTGCCAAGTTCGAGCATGGTCTCGGCCAAGGGAATCTCGCCGAGGTTGGCGACAACCAGAGAGGTGATGTCATCCACGCCGGCGAGGCGCGATAGGAACCTCTGATTCGCCCAGCCGACCGCTCCTCCGACCTCGATCTCCCACCACACGGTTCCAGATGGCAGCTGCCAACCATTGCCGGTGCCGCTTATGCCCATCAGCGTCGGGTCGAGCGTGGCGATCACGCCGTGGGTGATGTTGGGCCCGGAGCGCACATTGAGCGTGTCGTCGTACTGGACGCCGACAACTCCGACGATGGGTCCTTCGGCCGGCGTCGGCACCCAGAAGTCGAAGGCTTCTCCGATCGGCCCGGTCGTGGTCGTCGTCGCCGGCTCAGTAGTGGTGGTAGGCGCCGTCGTGGGAGGTGGCGATGTGGTCGGCGGCGGCTGGGTCGTCGGCGGTGTGGTTGTGGCCACCGTCGTTCCGGGCGCGGCCGTGGTACCCGTGGTGTCGGTAGTTGCAGCGTCCCCGCAGGCCGCAGCTACGAGGACAAGGGCACACGAGATGGCGAACATTCGGATCATGGGATCTCCCTCTTTCAAACTCATTGGGCCTCCCCAGTTTCTCCCTTGTCTCCGAGCCGGGGGAGGGTCGTTTGACCTTACCCGCAGCCAGCTACTGCCCCTCTACCATCGCATCATGCGGGAGTTACTCGATGTCTTGGACGCCGCCCGGGCCCTGGAGGGTTCCCGCGAATCCTTCGCTCTGGCCACGGTCGTGGCGACCAGCGGCAGCACCTACCGATCTCCTGGGGCCCATCAGCTCGTCAGCGAGAGTTCGAGCGTCGGAACCGTTAGTGGGGGGTGCCTCGACTCACAGGTGCGAGCCACCGCAGCCGAGGTCATGGCCGGTGGCACTCCGCGCCTGGAGACGTACGACCTCACCAAGGACGACGATCTGGTGTGGGGCTGGGGCCTTGGTTGCAGCGGTGTCACCGAGGTGCTGTTCGAGCCGGCCGAATCTGCCATCGCCCTGACCAGAGCTATGGCTGCTGCCATCGCCGCCGACACCAACATCGGCATCGTCACTCTCCTCGAGGGGGACCTGGGGGCGAGGATGATGATCAGCTCCGGCGAACAGTCGGGTTCGCTCGGCGATCTCGACATTGCTGCGGTCGCGGCAGTCGACGCCGCCATCAGTAGTGGCAGCACTGGCCCTGCCGACCTTGACGGCACTAGGGCCTTCGTGGAGTTGGTCTCGCCGCCGAATCGGCTCGTCGTCGTCGGAGCCAACAACGACGCTCGGCCACTGGTCGAGGTGGCAGCCAGCCTCGGGTGGAGCACCGTCGTCGTCGATCCGAGACCGCGCCTGCTGACGACCGATCGATTCCCCCAGGCGCAGCTGCTGGTGACAGCCGAACCTGCCGAGCTGACGGACGTGCTCGCGATCGACGGGCGAACGTTTGCCATGCTGATGAACCACAACTTCCTGCGGGACGGAGACGCTCTGGCCTCTCTCCTTGGGACCGACGTTGCCTACCTCGGACTGCTGGGGCCGGCGGAGCGTGCCGCCCAGCTGCTCAAGTACGCCGCTGAGCAAGGTGCGACGGCGTCGGAAGCCGATCACTCCAAGATCCACGGGCCTGCCGGTCTCGACATCGGTGCAGACGGACCGCTGGAGATCGCCTGGAGCGTGATGGCGGAGATGCTGGCCGTCGACAAGGGCCGAAGCGGCGGGCCGCTGCGCGACCGATGATCGATCATGTGACTGGCATCGTTCTCGGAGCGGGGGATTCGACTCGCATGGGCGGGCGCAAACAGCAGTTGCCCTTTGGAGATACCACCATGCTCGGGTGGGCGGTGCGGCAGGCGGAGGCCTCGTCACTGGACGAGGTTGTCGTCGTCACGAGTCCCGATGATGTCCCGCCGCCGCATGGCCGTTCTCGGCTGACGGTCAACGAACAGCCGAGCAAGGGGAGTGTCAGCTCGTTGGTCGCCGGCGCCAAGGCCGCGGGAGCCGTTGCGGTGATGGTGCTGCTGGGAGACATGCCAGGTGTGTCGACGGCAACGATCGAGAACCTGTTGGTGCCGTGGCGAGCCGACCCGCGGTGGGCGGCCGTTGCCCGTTATCACGACAGTCTCGGTCATCCGCTCATCCTGTCGCCGTTCCTGGCAGCGAGCTTGGCGGACCGCAAGGGCGACAAGGTGTTGTGGCCGCTACTTGAATCTGCTCCTGACGACGAGGTGCTGTTCGTCGACATCAATCACCCGAAACCCATAGATGTCAACACGCGCGACGACTACGTCCTGGCATGTCAACAGCTGGGGTTCGAGCCAAAGTAGGGCAGCGGGGCGCGGCGTGCTTGAATGCCTTGAACGATGATAGATGCGTTCGCAAGAGGGCTTCCCAAGGCAGAGATCCACCTTCACGTCGAGGGGACTCTGGAACCCGAAATGATGGTGGCGCTCGCCGAGCGCAACGGAGTCTCGCTCCCGTTCGACACCGTAGATGAGGCGCGCGCCGCCTACCAGTTCGACAACCTCCAAGACTTCCTCGACATCTTCTACCAGGGCGCCGAGGTCTTGCAGACGGAGGGCGACTTCGCCGAGCTGATGACGGCCTACCTGGAGCGCGCCAGCGCCGACGGGGTGCGCCACACAGAGATGTTCTTCGATCCGCAGACCCACACCGGCCGCGGCGTCCAGTTCCCCACCTTCATGGCCGGTTTCGCAACGGCGCGTGCCGATGCCGAGGAACGGCTTGGGATGTCGACCGAGCTGATCATGTGCTTCCTACGCCACCTCGACGCCTCCGACGCCATGGCGACTCTCGAGGCAGCCCTGCCCTATCGGGAGGCCCTCATCGGCGTCGGACTCGACTCGTCCGAGATCGGCAACCCGCCCGAGAAATTCGAGGAGGTGTTTGCCAGGGCTCGCGCCGAAGGATGGCGGATCACTGCGCACGCCGGAGAGGAAGCAGGGCCCGACTTCATCACTGGTGCGCTCGACACGCTTGGAGCTGAGCGCATCGATCACGGCGTTCGCTCTGAAGACGATCCAGCGCTGGTCGCCCGGTTGGCCGCCGATGGCGTTCCGCTCACCATGTGCCCACTGTCGAACGTCAAGCTCCGGGTATTCGACAAGCTGGCGGATCACAACCTGAAGCGCCTTCTCGAGGCAGGGGTGCGGGTCACGATCAACTCCGACGACCCTGCCTACTTCGGCGGTTACATCGGCGACAACTACGTAGCCACCGCCGAGGCCCTCGACCTGAGTGAGGAGCACCTCATCCAGATGGCCCGCAACTCGATCGAGGCCAGCTTCGTCTCTGATGAGCGGCGCGCCGAGCTCATTGACGAGCTCAACCGCTTCGTGGCGGACAGCTAGCTGCCGCCTACTCCCGGTGGAACGCCACGCCGATGCCTGATGGCGGATCGGCGGCGAGGAGGTTGCGCCATCGAGGGTGCTCGTCCCCGAAGCGGCGGAACCAGGCCGAATACACGACCACAAGGGCGAAGATCATGAGGGGGAACGGGACCGAAGGCAGCACCTGGCTGAAGTCGGGGAATACCGGCTGCAGCTTCAACGCCACGACTTGCAGGAGACCGAACAAGTAGGCGCCCATGGCGACTCGCACCGGATGCCAGCCTCCGAAGATGACGATGGCAAGGGCGATCCAGCCAAAGTTGCGTGTGAGGTTGTCCCGCCAACCTGCGATCTGGTCGAGAGAGAAGGCTGCGCCTGCGATGCCCACGAGAGCACCACCGATGAGGACGTAGACGTAGCGCATTCTGTTCACGGGGACTCCGCGCGAGAAGGCGCCCTCGGGCCGCTCGCCGATGCCCTGGAGCTCCAGCCCCTTGCGGGTGCGGAAGATGAACCAGGTGGCCGCGATGATGACCAGGTAAGAGGCGTAGACCGAGATGTTGTGCTGGAAGAACACCTCGCCGAAGAACGGAATGCTCTTCAGGCCCGGGATGTCCCACGCCGGAACCTGGGGCCCAGCGATGCCGACATACGAGTTACCAAGGAAGTCGGAGAGGTCGATGGCCAGCAGCGTCATCACGAATCCGACGGCGATCTGATCGAGGCGCAACTCGATGCTGGCAAACGCAATGAGCAGGGCGATGGCCGCACCAACCGCGGCCGCTGCCAGGAAGCCGACGAGGGCGCTGTCGGTAGTGAAGGCGACGGCGAAGCCGGCCATCGCCGACAACATGATCGACCCCTCGAGCGACAGGTTGATGACCCCAGATCGCTCGCTGATCGTCTCTCCGATGGTTGCGAAGACCAGCGGAGTGGCAGCGGCCACCACCGAGGCGAGGGCGGCAACGGTAAATACCTCGCGCAAAGCCTCGAGGACGCCGGTGGCGATGATCATGTGGCCTCGGCCTCCGCAGCCTCACGGCGTCGCACCCGCCACGCCTGCCAGCCGCCTCCAAGGACAACGAAGAGAACGAGGATGCCTTGAACAACTCCACCGATCGCAGAGTCGACATCGAGGCGCAGCGTCAGGGTTGTTGATCCGACGGAGAGTGCGATGAAGAACAGGGCGACCGGCGCGATCCACGCAGCCCGGTTGGCAACGAGCAGCACCACCAAGATCGCCAGGAAGCCATAGCCGCCGGAGATGGCGGGGATCAGCTTGTGGTGGAATCCGATCGCCTGGACTGCCCCGCCGGCTCCGGCCAGGACACCGCAGAGGGCGAAAGCCCCGAGCATGTAGCGATTGGTGGGGATGCCGAGCAGGAAGGCGCTCTGGGGGTTCCGTCCAACCGCCTTGAGGCGCAGGCCGAATCGAGTCCCTCGCATCAGGATGTAAACCAGGCCAACGCCAGCAATTGCGAGTGCTATCGCCACGAGGGACAGTCGGCTATTGGAGAGCGTCGGTAGCCACGCCTTCTCTGGGAACAGGTCGGTACCGCTTGTCGAGGCGATGCCGGCCCGCTTCCACGGACCGATGATCAGGTAGATGGCGATCGAAGATGCCACGAAGAAGAGGCCAAGGCCGCCGAATATCTCGTTGACCTTGCCCTTCACCTTCAGCACACCGGCGAGTAGCGCCCACAGCATGCCCCCGATCATCCCGGCGATGATCGCGACGGTCACGATGAGGGCCGTTGGCCCCCCCATTTCACGCGCCACCCACGAGGCCGCGATGCCGCCGGCAATTATCTGGCCGTCGATGCCGATGTTCCACAGCCCGGCGTTGAACGTCACGATGAGGCCAGCGGAGGCGAGCACCACAGGCACCCAGGCCATCAGGGTGTCACCGATCTTGGTTGAGTTGCCGAAGGCTCCTTCCCAGATGAGTTGGAACGCCTCGATGGGGGGCGCTCCTGCCAGCGCCAGCAAGATGACGGAGACGATGATCGCCAACACGAGCGGGACCGCGATGCCACTCCATCGGAACATCCTCGATTGCGTTGACGTGGTCATTGGTCGTCCTTGCCGCCAATCAGGTAGCCGAGCTGTTCACCCGTCGTCGTAGCCGCGTCGACGGTTCGCAGAACCCTGCCATTGAAGAACACCATGATGCGGTCGCTGTAACGAAGGAGCTCGTCGAGGTCGGCTGAGGAGAAGATGATCGAGGTGCCTGTATCACGACGGGCCAGCAGCTGGGTCCACACCCAGTCGGCCGACTCGATATCGAGTCCTCGTGTCGGGTGCTCCATGAGCAGCAGTTGCAGGCCGGGCTCCATCATCGACAGCAGCAGCCGCTGTTGGTTGCCACCAGAAAGAGACTCGGCGGTGCTGTCGTGGAATCCTTTGATGGAGAAGTGATCGATCTTCTCTTGAGCGTTGGACTTGGCGCTATCCCAGTCGATGAAAAACGAATCATTGGCGCCGGCCAGCACGAGGTGCTCGCTGATAGTGAGACCGGCGACGAGGCCCTCCTCGAGCCGCCCGGCCGGTAAGTAGTGGACGCCGGCCTCGAGGAACTCCCGGTAGCCGCGGCCCGTCAGATCGCTGCCGGCCAGCACCACCGATCCCGATGTCGGAGCATTGAGGCCGGCACAAGCGGCGAGGAACAATCGCTGACCGCTGCCGGCCAGGCCGGCCAGGCCGATCACCTCGCCTGCCGCCACCGATTCGGACAACTCCTCCATGGCCAGCTTCCGATCCTTCACGGCTACGCGATCGAGCACCAGGTTGGGTTCTCCGATGGCGACGTCGGGTCGATCTGTCTGCACCACTATCTGGCCGAACATCATGGCGACGAGATCTTCGGCAGGGGTCGGCAGCTGTGCTTCCCCGATCACCTCCCCCTGGCGCATGACTGTGACCTTCTCGCACAGCTCGGCCACCTCCTCCAGCTTGTGGGAAACGAAGATGACGATCATGCCCTCGGTTGCCAGTTGCTTCAGCGTCTTGAACAGCTCAACCCGCTGAATCTCGGATATGCCGGTGGTCGGCTCGTCGAGGATGAGGACCTTGGCGCCAAGCCACAGCAGGCGCACGATCTCGAGTTGCTGGCGTTCGCCGACGGTCAGTGTCCGCGCCGGCGCGTCCGGGTTGAAGCTAAATCCGAAGCGTTCGCTCACCTCCTTGAGGGCGGCTATGCCTTCGCTTCGATTGAGGTTGAGTCGCCCTGGACTCGACATGAGGAAGTTGTCGACCACCGATAGGGGCAGGAACACGAGCGGATCCTGGTGAAGCATTCCGATGCCGGCGCGGATGGCGTCCTTGGGTGATCGCATGGCGAGTTGCTCGCCGTCGAGCGTGATGGTGCCCGAGTCAGCTTCAAGGAATCCGGACAGGATCTTCATCAACGTCGATTTGCCGGCACCGTTCTCACCGAGGAGGCCGTGCAGCGTCCCCGCCTCGACCTCCAGTGTGATGCCGTTGTTGGCGTGTACCGGTCCGTAGCGCTTGTGGATGTCCGAGAGCAGCAGGCTCATGGTCACCTGACCCTAGAGCATGGGCGGGCGCCCTGGGTCGCCAGACGCGAGAAAGGAGAGGCCGCAGCCTCTCCTTTCTCTGCAATCAGTCAGTCGCGCTAGCTGCTGGCTCCGTCGACTCCATCGAGGAGTTGTTCAGTGAACCAGAGTTGTGCGTCGGTCGCGGTTTCGCCGGCGGCGAGCCACGTCGATCCGTCCTGGTAGTTGAGCGGTCCTGTCCACAGGTTGATCGAACCGTCGGCGAGTCCAGCGATGAACTGGGCGAGCCACTGGGCGTTCTCTGTGGAGAGGCCTGGGCCATCGATCCAACCGATGCCACTGGTCTGAACATCGTTGATGTTCTCCCAGTCGGGACCGAACCAGTTCCAGGTGGCCTCGAAAGTCCCGTCATTGACCGATCTGACGATGTCCAGATACTCGGGTCCCCAGTTGAAGTAGGGGACGCCAAGACATGCGTCAGGCGCCTCGTCGCAGGCACCCCGGAAGTCGTAGGGGATTGCCCAGACTGCTTCACCGGCTGCGGCCCGCTGGCCGGTTCGCACGATGGCCTCCGTGGTGTCGATACCCGAGATGAGCACGTCGGCACCGCCGTCGAAGAAGTCATTGCTGACTTGCGTCGGATCGAGGGTGAAGCCTGGGATGTTGAACCAGAAACCGATCCAGTTGACCTCGAAGTTGATACCACCCGGGCTGCCGCCCATGTGGTTGACGTAGCAGTAGTCGGCTCCGAGATAAGCCGAGTTGACCAGCCGACGGGTCTCGTCGTTGATCAGCGGACCGACATAACCGATCGAGCCGGTCTGGCTGGTCAGCGCTGCGGCACAGCCGGCGATGGCTTTACCGAACTCCATGCGTCCCATCGTGTTTCCAAGGTTGGCGAGGTCGGGGCGGTAGCCGGGGGCATCGCTCCAGGCGCTGTCTCCGGAGCTCCAGACCATCGGGGTGTCCGGGAACTGGGCGGCGGCAGCCTCGATGCCGTCCTTCATGTCGTCTGAGGTGGCGAAGATGATGTCCGCACCCTGGTCGATCATGTCGGCTGCAACGGCCTCGATCGTCGTCTCGGGCCGATCTGCCGGGTTGACCTTGTCGATGATGATCAACTCGCCGCCGAGTAGGTCGACCACGTATTGGCCGGCTTCGGCGTGGGCCTGCGACCAACCGCGGTCGTTCTCCGGTCCAACCAGGATCATCCCGATCGTGACCGGCTCGGCTGGTGGCGGCGCATCCGTCGTTGGGGCCTCAGTGCTCGGGGCTTCCGTGCTCGGGGCTTCCGTACCCGGGGCCTGCGTAGCGCCCGTAGTTGTTTCGGTGGACCCGGTGTCCCCGCATGCCGCTGCGATCAGAAGGAGGACCGCAAATAGAGCCCCCCATGACCATCGACGTCCTAGCCGCCTCATTTGTATTCCTCCTAGATGGGACCGGCGCCAGCGCGGCGCCTTTCGAGTTCCTAAGGCTACTGCTGCGATTACCGCTGTGACACGACCGCGAAACCTATCTCAAGCAGGGCTACCCGCCGATGTAGGACATCTCGACTCGTGGAACTTTCGCAGTCGCCTTGGAGCGCAGCTCGCTGTACTGGTCGTCTCTCTTGGTCCACACATCGTCGATGAGGGCTGCCAGTTCCTCGTCTGAGGCCCCGCTACGAAGAGGCCCCCTTAGATCGGTGCCAGAGGCGGCGAACAAGCAGGTGAACACTTTGCCGTCTGCAGACAATCGCGCCCGGCTGCAATCGCCGCAGAATGGCTGAGTCACCGAGGAGATAACGCCGACCTCGCCGGCCCCGTCCGTGTAGCGGTAGCGGCCGGCAACCTCCCCCAGATAGCCCGGCGCGACGGGCTCGATAGGCCAGCGGTCGTTGATCCGGCTGATGATCTCGGTGGCCGGAACGACGTCGTCGAGCTTCCAACCGTTCGTGGTGCCGACGTCCATGTACTCGATGAAACGGACGGTGACTCCCGTTCCCCGGAACCTTTCCGCCAGCTTCTCCACCTCGGCGTCGTTGGCACTTCGCAATATGACCGCGTTGGTCTTGATCGGCCCCAGGCCGGCGACTGCGGCGGCGTCGATACCGGCGAACACGGCTTCAACCCCAAAGCCGGCATCGGTCATCTTCCGGAACACTTCGTCGTCAACGGCGTCCAGACTGATCGAAACTCGATTGAGGCCGGCCGCGGCCAGGGAGGGGGCAAGTCGCGGCAGCAGAACGCCATTGGTCGTCAGCGCGATGTCGGCGTCTGGGGCAACCCCACGGAGCATGCCAACGAGATCCGTAACTTTGCGTCGCAGCAGCGGCTCGCCGCCCGTCAGACGAATCTTGGCGACACCGGCGGCCACGAAGAGGCCCGTCAGCCGCGAGATCTCCTCGAAGGTCAGCAGATCATCCTTTGGCAGAAACTCGTAGTCCTTGTCGAAGATGGCGCGCGGCATGCAGTAGCTACACCGCATGTTGCAGCGGTCGGTGACCGAGATGCGCAGGTCGCGTAGTTGGCGCCCGAGTGTGTCAACCATTGCGCCCGAGGCTACCCACATTGTGACGGGTGACTCTCGGGCCCTGTCGACGGTGAGCTACTAGGCGGGCGGCGTTTCCTCTTCGACGACGCTGACCATCAGAGCCCCGTTCTCGTTGGCCATGGAGGCCCTCCCTCGAGGGGGCCATCCTGGGAGAGCGCGAAATCGCTGCTCTAGGTTGCGATGCAGCTGGCGTCGTAGTCGACGAGCTCTGGCAGCGCACCGGAGCAGGCGGCGCAGTCCGAGCGCCTCTCGTACTCGAACTTGGTCACAGCGTGGTCGAGACCGTCGTAGGTGAGGAGCGTGCCGATGAGCGGCTTGCCGGCCCCGGTGATCAGCTTGATCGTCTCGAGCGTCTGAATCGAACCGATCATCCCCGCCATCGCCCCCAGTACCCCGGCGTCCTCGCAGGTTGGGGCGTCGGTCGGAGGCGTCGGGAAGAGGCAGCGGTAGCAGGGACCTCGCCCCGGCCACAACACGGTGGCGTGACCCTCGAAACGAAGGATCGAACCGTGGACAACGGGCGTGCCGAGATGGAGGGCGACATCGTTGATCAGGTAGCGGGTCGGGAAGTCGTCGGTGGCGTCGATGATCAGATGGTGCGCGTCGAGGATCTCCAGAGCATTTGCTGCCGTCAGGCGGGAGTCGATGCCGTTGACCACGACGTCTGGGTTGAGGTCGGCAACCCGGGCCGCCGCCGACAACGCCTTCGGCGTCCCGACCGAGGCTGTGTCGTGAACGACCTGGCGCTGCAAGTTGGAGAGCTCCACCGCGTCGAAGTCGACGAGGGTGAGGCGTCCGATGCCGGCGGCCGCCAGATACAGGGCGACCGGGGAGCCGAGACCGCCGGCCCCGACGACCACGACACTGGCACTGCGCAGTCGCTTCTGTCCTTCCTCGCCGATCTCCGCCAGGCTGAGGTGCCGGCTGTAGCGAGTGCGTTGGTCGGAGGTCAGCTGACTGGTCCCGTCGACCGGTCGGCCCTCCTCGGACCAACGAACAATGCCCCCGGTCATCGAAGCCACATCGGTGTAGCCCATCATGTCGAGGAAGCGTCCTGCGACCACCGAGTTGATGCCCGAGTGGCAGTAGAGAACGATCGGCCTGTCTCGGTCGACAACGACGTCCTCGATTCGACCAGCGACGACATCGAACGGCAGGGAGATGGCACCCGGGATGAAGGCGGCCTCGTACTCCCCGGGCGTGCGGATATCGATCAGGGCGACATCACTGTCGAGTTCTCCGGGAGCGACCTCTTTGACCATCAGGGGAGGCTACGTTCCGCGAGCAGGTGGCGGTAGACGGGTTGGCCGAACAGCTCCTCGTTGGCGAGGCGTACCGCCTCGGAGCCGGCGTCGCTGAACAGCCAGTCGTAGAACGCGTCGGCAGCCTGGCGGCCGCCAGCGACCACGGTTGCCGAGTAGACGTTGGGCCAGTCGCCGATGCCGACCTCAACCAGGCTCAGAGTGTCCGCCGCCTCCAGCCAGGCGCCACGCTCGACGACGACGAAGGCACTGCGCTGATCGGCTACCTGCATTGTGAGGCCCATTCCTTGCCCGGTCGTCTGGTACCACGGTTCGTCCGTGGGGTCGACCCCGGCCAGTCTCCAGGCGTCCAACTCCTGGCGGTAGGTCCCTGAGCCATCGGCGCGGCTGACGAACGGCAGGGCTCCTTGGGCGATGGCGGAGAAGGCCGCGGCTACGTCTGACCCTGCAAGGCCGGCTGTGATCCCGGGCGGTCCAACCAGCAGGAACTGGCTCTCGAACACGGCATCCGAGCGACCGGCGAACCCCTTGTCGATGAAGGCCAGCAGTGCCTCGGGTTCATGGGTGATGAGAAAGTCGATCTCGCCGCGCTCGGCAAGATCCAGGAGGCGCTGCGACGACTCGGCGACCACCGCGACCTGACCGTCGGTGGCCTCCTCGTAGGCAGCGACCACTGCATCGATGAAACCGCTGTCGACGACCGTGGTTCCGGCCCCGACGATGATCCGCTCAGCGCTGGCTCCTCCGCATGCCGCCAGCACGAGTGCCAGCATTGGTGCCAGTGCCGCCAGGCGCTTCACAGGATCCGGATCGCCGTTGCCTTGACGGCGACGCTCGCCAGGTCGCCAACGGCGATGCCAAGCCCATCCAAGGCCCCCGGCGTCACCAGAGCCACGACGGTTGGACCACAGTCCACGAGCACCTCGACGAGTTGCCCGACGGGCACGATCTGCGTCACGGTTCCCGACCACGAGTTGCGGGCAGAGCCGCTGTCTGGATGGTCTCCTGCATACAGCGTCACCGTTTCGGCGCCGAACAGCGCGCGGCCGGATGCCTGGGGATCTCCGACTCCCCACACCTCGAGCGGTCCCACCTTGAGTGCCACCAATCCGCCATCTGAGTCCGTTACCTCACCCGCCATCACGTTGGCGATGCCAAGAGCGCCGGCCACCACCTCGTCGTCGGGAAGGGCGAACACCTCCGAGGGCGGGCCCACCTGACGGATCGTTCCGTCGATGAGGACGGCAACCCGGTCGCCAAGGGCTGCGGCCGTTTGACGGTCGTGGGTGACGATGACCGCCGACTTCCCTTCGAGCGCTCGCCCGATGGTTGCGGCAACGGCGCCTCGTTCTGCCAGCCCTATGGCCGCCAGCGGTTCGTCGAGAAGCATCGTCGACTCGGATCGGGCAAGGGTCCTCGCCAGGGCCATGCGCTGTCGCTCGCCTCCGCTCAATGACCGTGCCGAGGCATCTAGCAGCTCAGCCACTCCTAACTCCGCGGCGAGGGTATGTGCTCGCCGCTCGTCGTCGTCGGCGAGCCCGAGCTCCAGATTGCGCCGCACCGAACCTCGCAGCGCCGCCGGGCGCTGGGGGAGGTAGCCGGCGGCGATCGCCGGGCCGCCTCGCAGAGTGCCCGCGAGCAGACGCAGCAGCGTGGTCTTGCCGGCGCCGTTGGGGCCGAAGACGACAAGGTGGTCCTTGTCGAGGAGTTCGTGCGTCTTCACCGCGAGCGTCCTTCCTTGACCTATCGGGTGATGGATGTCCAAGATCACCTCGCCTCTCGGAGCTGGAAGTAGGTCAATGCTCCGTTGACGGCGAGTGCGATGAGCAACAGAACGATCCCGAGGCCAACGGCGGCGCCGAACTCAGCGCGCCGCGCCTCCTGGACGATGGCCGTTGTCAGGACCCTGGTCTCGCCGGCGATGTTGCCGCCGATGATGAGCACTGCACCCACTTCGGCGATCACCCGTCCAAAGGCGGCGGCGATGGCGGCGGCGACAGTCGGCCACGCCTCGCCGATCGCCAGCCATCCAGTCTGTCGGCGGTTGAGACGGAGAGCCGCCAGTTGTTCTCGGGTGTCGCCGGATAGCGAACGCATCCCGGCGGCCGTCACTCCGGCGGCGATGGGTATAGCCAGCAGAGCCTGGGCGCCGACCATGGCCGCCGGAGTGAAGAGCAGCTCCCAAGAACCGAGTGGCCCGTCGTTCCACAGCAGAAGAAGGAGCAGCAGCCCAGCGAGTACGGGAGGCATGCCCATTCCAGTGTTGACGGCGACGGTCAGGGCGCCCCGACCCCGGAATCGCCCCAGGCCAAGCGCCACTCCAAGAGGCACCCCGATGACAACTCCGATGGCCGTCGCCAGTCCGCCAACGACGAGGGTCAATGCTGTGACCCGCCGCAGCTCCGGACCGAAGTCACTAAGAAACGAGAGGGCGTCGCCAAGAACGTCGCCGATGAACTCCATAGGGGGAAAGCTAGCTACAAGCTCCAGGCTTGGCTTGAGGCCTGCTTAGAACGTGTTACAGGCGTTGGGGTCGCCGGTGTTGAAGCCGGTGTTGAACCACTCGACGCGCTGCTCGGAGGAGCCGTGGGTCCAGCTCTCCGGGTTGATCGTGCCGGTGGCTGCTTCCTGAATGCGGTCATCGCCCACCGCCTCGGCGGCCTCGATGGCCTCCTGGGTGTCGCCCGGGTCGAGCAGGTCAGCCTGATAGGCCGACCGGGCCCAGATGCCAGCCAAGCAATCGGCCTGGAGCTCGAGTCTCACGGAGAACTGGTTGACATCGGCCTGGGAGGACGCCTGTGACTGGAGACGGCGCACCTCGTCCATGACCCCCGTGATGTTCTGAACATGATGGGAAACCTCGTGGGCGATGACGTAGGCCTCGGCGAAGTCTCCGGCCGCCCCGAAGCGGGTCTCCAGTTCGCGGAAGAAGTTGAGATCTATGTAGACGGTCTGGTCGCGGGGGCAGTAGTGCGGTCTACGAGGTGGCAGTACCGCAGCCCGAAGCTATGGGTGAGGAAAAGAGGGTCATCGAAGCCCGCGGGTACTCCTGTCCCGCCTGCTCGAAGAGCTCGGTCCAAGTTCCCTGCGCCTGATCGAGCGTGAACTCGGCGATCGAACGCAGGTCCTCGTTGGGATCAGGACCGGTGGGTTGCTCCTGTGGCGCCGGGGCCGGGGCCAGTTGGTCGAGGGAGAACCCGTCACCTCCACCACCGCTGAAGGCCGCAAAGAGGGCGATGAGGATGGCGATGATGCCTCCACCCCCTGCAGCAACGGCCGTGCCGCGTCCGCCCCTACGGGCGTCCTTGACGTCTTTGCTGCGGTAACCACGCTTCCACTTCACGGCCGCAGCTTACGAAGCGCTTTGGACGCCTACCTCTCGTCATCCCGGTAGGCGGCGCGGCGCCTCCGGCGTTTGCTGACCTTGGACACGTCCGAAAGTGTCGATTCGCCCTCGCTGCCGATCCTGGGAAGGCTGGCGCTATGGCGTTCGTACCGCGAACCTTCTCGTCTCATGACAGTTGGCAGCTTCTCCCTGGCGGCTGCGATGGCCGCAGTTTCTGGGTCCTCTTCTGGGTCCTCTTCGGGCTCTTCTTCGGACTCAGGAGGCTCGGTAGTGACCTCGTCGCCGCGTGCCTGAATCGCCTCTTGGCGGGCGGCACCCCAATCGAAGGCCTTGGGATCGAGCATGATCTCGTCGTCATCGGCCTCGACCGTGACCTCCTCGGCAGCCTCGACTGTTACCTCGCCGGGAGCCTCGATCGTGACCTCCTCAGCGGCCTCGACCGTGACCTCCTCGGGAGTCTTGGCGGCGACTTCCTCGACAGCCTCGACCGTGTCCTCCTCAGCGGCCTCGATCGTGACCTCGTCGGCAGCCTCGGCCTCGACCGTGACCTCCTCAGCGGCGACCTTCTCTACCGTCGGCGGCTCGACCAGCTTGATACGCGGCACCTTGGCCTCGGTCGGCTCTTCTTCATCGACTCCCTCGACCTCTTCCGTCTCTTTGGCTGGCTGTGGGGCCTTGGCAGCGGACTTCTTCTTGGCGCCAGCAGGCTTCTTCGGCGGAGCCGGCGCGGCCTCGGGTACAACGGTGGGTTCCTCGTCGCCGAAGGTGACGATCTTTTCGCCAGGCGCCAGCAGCTCGGGCCGCTCCTCCATCACAGCAGCGTGTTCGGCTTTGATGCGATCGATGTCTGCAGCTTCCGTGCGGACCCGAGCCAGCATGCCGAAGCCGGGCGGTTGCGCCGCCAGGTCCTGACTCTGCGCCCGTGCGTTGGCGATGATGCGCATCGCCATCGCCTCGGCCTTAGCGACGATCTCCTGCCCTTCAGCAAGCGAGGAGGCCAGCATCTGCTCGGCATTGGTCTCGACCCGCTTCAAGATCTCCTCACCCCGACCTACTGGGGATTCGCGCTTGAGGCGCTCGACCTCCACCTGCAGCTCGGCGACCTCGTTGCCGCGCTCCTTGACAGAGGTTTCGAGCTCCAGGAAGGCCTGGTCGAGCTCAGTGAGGAAGGCATCGACCTGGGCGCGGTTGTATCCCTTACGCTCCAGTTCGAATGAGGCGTAATCGCGCAAGGACCGGCTGTGAGGCTGTTCCGCCACGTTGTCTCTATCGGTGGGTGTTGGCTGCACGCTGAGTTCTATTCGTGACCAGCGTCAGCCGCAACCGACCGGCTACGCAGGGTGGCCAGGCTGGTCGGCGTCGGACCCAGATTCCGGTTCAGCGTCGGTCGTCGGCTGGTCATTCAAGCCCTCGGACGAGAAGCTTGCTGATTGCTCTTGCTCTGCTCCATCGTTGCCGCTGGAGGCGGATGCGGTTTGATCCGCAGCGGATGATGGGTCGGTTCGGGGCACGCCCGGTTGTAACCCCTTGGGCTTCTTGGGAGGTATCACGTACATCGTGATCACCATCATCGCTACGGCGACTCCCACAGCGACGAGCGCCATCTTGACTGCCGTCGAGGCGATCGAGTCGAGAACGATCACGGGGAAGACCAGAGTGAGGTAGATGGCGACGCCGATACCGATGAACAGCCCCCACAGCAACGCTCTGATCGGGTGACGCTTGCGAACGGTCTGAGTGGTCATCCCGATCTCCAGGAGAGGGCGGTTCTGGCATTGAAGAGGATGCCGCTGAAGCCGAGCAGGGCCAGGGCATCGGCGATGAGCGCCGGGGTCTCGAAGAACGGCAGGCCATCGCCAACGAACTCGAACCAGCCCTCGCCGAAACAGAATTCGTTGCCGGCGGCCAGGACGTCGATGTCGTCGGCCGTTGGGTCGTCGTCAGGAGCAGAGAAGTCTGGAAGCCGTTCGGGACCGTAGGTATCGATGATCGCGGCCTTGCCCTTGACTACCGCCCGGAAGTCGAGCGGCAGTAGGTCACCGAGGTCGGTGACCCCGGCGTTGCGATTCTTGTCGCGAGGGTTGGGGTCGCCGCCGTTATCTGCGGAGATACCGAGGATGGTGACGTTCCACTGGTGGTCGTGGAAGGCGGTGGCACTCCCACCGCCGCTGCCGCTTGTCGAGAACGTTGGAACGTCCCGGGTGAACCCCCAATACAGCAGCAACCCTCGCGTATCCGCCTGAAACGGATTGTCCTTGGTGAACGCGGGCTTGCCGTAGATGTCCATAGGCGGATCGGCATCGCCGCGGTCAACGGCGGCGTCGATGGACAGCCCGCCGGCGTCGTATGAGATCAGGACCCCACCACATGGCCCCATCGCGACGGCGTCTGAGGCAGCTAGATCGAAGCCATCTGGCAGCACTCGGCGGAAGAACTCCTCATCGTCGAAATTGCCCTCTTCATCGAGCCCCACGCCGAGAGTGTCATCCCAGATGCCTTCGATGCCCTCTGGCGGCAGGTCCGGGAAGTCGAAAATGCTGTCGTCGTTGAGGTCGCCAAGGTTGCTAACTATCCCGGGACCTCCGATCTCGGTGGCGATGAACACCTCGAGATCGACAACAACTGGCATCTCTTGGGCGAGGGCTGGCCCTGCCGTCGTGAAGACGACGATCCCCAGTGCAAGCACGAATCGCATTCCACCCCTCATGAGAGCGACATTAACCACACTCCCTAGGCAACGTCCACCCGTACTCTTGCCAGGTGAGCGAATTCGATGCCATCGTCGTCGGCGCCGGACCCAATGGTTTGGCGGCTGCAGTGCGCCTTGGCCAGGCGGGGAGACGGGTGCTGGTCATCGAGGGGGCAGACACCGTTGGCGGAGGAGCCCGCACCGCTGAACTCACCCTGCCCGGGTTTCGACACGACCCCTGCTCCGCCGTTCACCCCTTCGGTGTGGCCTCGCCATTCTTCCGCTCCTTGCCCCTGGAGAAGCACGGCCTTTCGTGGATAGAGCCTGAGGTTCCGGTAGCTCATCCGCTCGATGACGGTCGAGCCATCATCGGGCAGCGCTCGCTCGAGGCGACGGTCGCCGCACTGGGAACCGATGGCCGCGCCGTAGCCAACCTTCTCGGGCCAACGGTTGAGCATGCTGACGACGTCTTCGGCGATGTCATGCGCCCACTGTTGCGGGTCCCCCGCCATCCGCTGGCGACGGGTCGCTTTGGATTGCGGGCCCTTCGCTCCGCCAAGGGCCTCGTCGGCCGTTTCAAGACGGAGGAAGCCAAGGCCTATTTCGCCGGCCACAGCGCTCACAACACGACTCCGCTCGACTCAGTTGGCTCAGCCGCCGCCGGCCTGGCTCTCGCCGTAGCGGTTCACGCCTACGGCTGGCCGCTGGCGGCGGGCGGGTCGCAGGCCATCTCAGATGCTCTCGCCGGATTGGTTGCCGAGCTCGGAGGCAGCATCGAGACCGGGCGCTGGGTGACATCTCTCTCTGACTTGCCGAAGGCAGAGGTCGTGATGCTCGATGTGACGCCTCGAGGTCTGCTGCAGCTTGCCGGCGACAGGTTGAGCGATGGCTACGCCTCCGCGCTGCGCTCGTGGAAACATGGTCCGGCTGCTTTCAAGATCGACTGGGCCCTCGATGGACCCATCCCGTGGACGAACCCGCGTGTCGCCGGCGCCGGCACCGTGCACGTCGGCGGGACCTTCTCCGAGATCGCAGCCTCGGAGGCTGCGGCTTGGAACGGCAGTCACGTCGAACGCCCCTTCATGATCGTCTCTCAACCGAGCGTTGCCGACCCCAGCCGGGCACCGAACGGCAAACACACCGCCTGGGCCTATTGCCATGTTCCCAATGGTTCCACAGAAGACATGGTCGAGCGGATGGAGCTACAGATGGAACGCTTCGCTCCCGGCTTCCGTGATCTGGTGTTGGCACGCGCCGTAATGACCCCGGGACAACTCGAGACGTACAACCCCAACTATGTAGGTGGAGAGATCATCGGTGGGGCATCGACTCTTCGCCAGATCGTGGCGCGCCCTCGGCTGCGGCCGTCCCCCTATCGGACTCCACTGGCGGGCGTGTACCTGTGCTCGGCGTCGACTCCGCCCGGCGCCGGTGTCCATGGCATGTGCGGCTACTGGGCTGCGGAGACCGCGCTATCTGACGTTGGCTAGGTGCCGTCGGCCCGGCGTCGCGGCCACCATCACGATCCCGAAGCTGCCGATGATCACCAACGCTGTTGCCCACGGCGCGTCTTCCGACGTTGGGAGATCGAATCGCGTTAATCCGGTGTCAACCAGCGATGGCAGCCCGACACCGTCCGCTTCGATCGCAAGGTCGTACGTCATGGACGATGCGGGCGCATCTATGGCGAGATAGGTCAGCCACATCTTCTCAGGCACGAACCCCATGCCTTCGTCCGACCGCAGGTCATCGAGGAGTTCGGCCGACGCCGGCTCGGAACGGCGCAGTGCCATCCGGTCATGTGGAAGCGGGAGCATGTTGGGCGCAGACTCGGTCAGTAGGAAGACGTCGGCCTCGACCCGGCTGTCCGGGGCCTTCGCCATCCCGAGGATGCGCAACGGCACCCACGGGTCGTCGGTAGGAACCGTGACGTGGATGGGTGTTCCGTCTCCGCCGAACTGGCCGAGCTCTCGTGCCGTTGTCGTGTCGAAGCGAGCAGCCATGAAGATGGGACTGCGCTCGGCGTAGAAGCCGAGCTGGTCGGAGGCGTCGTCGGGAAGCTGGAATCCGTTGTTCTCCGCCCACTCGACCACTTCAGGTGCTCCGCCCCGCAGCACTGTGATCTCCAAAGCGTCGATCTTGGTCTGGAGCAGCACCTCCGCCTCGTCCGAAGCTGCTAATTGCACAGAGCACGTGGCGCACGGTGCCGGCGGAGGCGTGATCTCCTTGACGAGGCGCTGCAGCGTCCATTCGCCACCCCGCTCCACAGATGTCGGCACGTCGGGCAGCGGGATGATCGAGCCGAAGTCGACATCGCCGCCCCCGTACTCGAATGACGTGATGTAGTGCTCGATGCCGTCCGCATAGAAGACGGCAGTTGTGGTGCGCTTGAGCTGCACCGTTCCGTTGGGGGCGACCAGGAAGCCGCACGCGGCAACCGGACCAGCTCCGATCAATAGGACGGCGATGATGCTCATAACGCTGATCGACAGTTTTCGCATGGTTCCTCCGTGGTGTCGGGCTATGACGGAGAGTGGGGGGATTCAGGTTCCCCAGAATTCGCGCTCTGGAGGACCCAGCATGGGCGTGACATTGGCATCATGGGTGTCCATGGAGTCGTGGATACCACCGCCGGACGTGATCGCAGCGTCGAATCTGAAGCGTTTCATCGCGGAACGCGGGATGACCGATTACGCGGAGCTGCATGGCTGGTCGGTCGACCAGCGGCCGGCCTTCTGGGAGGCCGTTGTCGAGCGGCTCGGGATCGCCTTCTCGAAAGGGCCGGGCCCGGCCATCGACGACAGCGGTCGCTGGTTTCCCGAGGCCAAGCTCAACATCGTCGACTCCTGCTTCACAGCCCCCGCCGACAGCACTGCGGTGGTCCACCAGCGGGACGGCCAGCTACGCGAGGTGACGTATGGCGACCTCGCCGATCTCGTGGGGCGGGCGGCTGCTGGTTTCGTGGCCCTTGGCGTTGTCCCCGGTGATCGGGTTGCCATCGTCATGCCGATGACGCTCGAGGCAGTTGTGGCCTACCTAGGGGTCGCCGCCTGCGGCGGCGTTGTGGTGTCGATCGCAGACAGTTTCGCCGCCGACGAGATCTCCACCCGACTTCGCATCACCGGCACCGAGCTCGTCGTTACCTCGAACGAGATTCGCCGGGCGGGCAAGGTGCTCCCGATGTATGAGAAGGTCGTCGCCGCGAGCGGACGCCGAGTTGTCGTGGTGGGTGAAGCGGACCTGCGGCCATCCGATCTCTCGTGGGAACAGTTGTGCGATAAGGCGGCCCCGCTGAGTCCAAGCCCGTTCCACTCAGACGCCCACCTCAACATCCTGTTCTCATCGGGGACGACCGGCGACCCCAAGGCCATCCCCTGGACGCACCTCACTCCGATCAAGAGCGCCATGGATGGGTACTTCCACCACGACATCCATCCCGGCGATGTGGTGGCATGGCCCACCAACCTCGGATGGATGATGGGACCTTGGCTCATCTTCGCCTCGCTGATCAACGATGCCGCGATGGCTCTCTACGACGATGCGCCGAACACGCCGGGCTTCGCGGGGTTCGTAGAAGACGCCGGCGTGACGATGCTCGGCGTTGTGCCGTCGCTGGTCGCTTCGTGGCGATCGACGCGAGCCACCGCGGGTTGCGACTGGTCAGGCATTCGGGTGTTCTCCTCGACGGGTGAGGCGTCGAACGCCGACGACATGGCATGGCTGATGGCGCAGGCAGGCAACAAGCCTGTCATCGAGTACTGCGGCGGCACCGAGATCGGCGGCGGTTACATCACCGGCAGCGTGATGCAACCCGCGATCCCGGGAGCCTTCTCGACGCCGACTCTGGGGCTCGACATCGCCATCGCCGATGAGCACGGACAGCCGACAGACTCGGGGGAGTTGTTCATCGTTGGTCCGTCCATCGGGCTGTCGACAGAACTGCTGAACATGGACCACCACGAGGTCTATTACGCCGGGGTGCCTCGGCCTGGCCTGCGCCGTCACGGCGACCACATGGAGCGCACAGCAGACGGCTATTTCCACGCCCATGGCCGCATCGACGACACCATGAACCTTGGTGGCATCAAGGTCAGCTCGGCTGAGATCGAGCGAGCGCTTGGCGGGGTCGATGGCGTGGTCGAGGTCGCTGCCATCGCCGAGTCTCCATCTTCGGGCGGTCCGAGCCGGCTAGTGGTTTTCGCCGTTCCCGAGCCGGACGAGTCACCCGATGCCGCTGTGCTGCGAGCCGAGATGCAGGCTCGGATCGGGGCCCAGCTCAACCCGTTGTTCCGGATCGCCGAGGTGGTGCTGATCGACACGCTTCCGCGAACCGCCTCGGCCAAAGTCATGCGCCGCCAGCTGCGAGCCTCTCGTCAATGAGTCTCCCCCCTAGAGGTGGGTAGTAGCTTTCTCATATGAAGCCGATTGCGGTCCTTCGGCACGGTCACGACATTCCACTTGGCCGTCTCGGCGATGTCCTCGACGCTGCAGCCATGGCGGTCATCGAGGTGCCTCTCTACTCGGGGGCAACTATCCCCGAGCTCGACGCTCTATCCGCGGTCGTGGTACTTGGGGGAAAGATGGGCGCCTACGACGAGGCCATCTATCCCTACCTACGTGACGAGAAGGAACTGGTCCGAGAAGCAGCCCGTCGCCAGATGCCCGTTCTCGGCGTTTGCCTCGGCGGTCAGCTAGCCGCAGACGCGCTCGGCGGCGAGGCGTTCCTGGCACCCCAGCCCGAGGTCGAGGTACTCGAGGTCACCCTCACCGATGCGGGGAGAGAAGATCCTGTGGCGCGTCATCTCGACGGCCCGGTCCTGGTCTGGCACCAGGACACCTGGGAGCCGCCCCCCGCCGCCACCGAGCTGGCGCGCTCGCCTAGGTACCCAATGGCCTTCCGCCTCGGCACGGTGCTCGGCATCCAGCCGCACCCTGAGGCCTCACCCGAGATCGCAAAGGGGTGGGTGGACTCGCATCCCGATTGGCTGGCCGATCACGGCTTTGACGGCGAAATGCTGCTCGGATCCGTCGAGAAGCAGCGTCATGCGAGTCGCCTGGTTGCCGAGGCCTTCTTCGGCGCCTGGGTAGAGAGCCTCTAGTCCGACCCAGCTTCGTCGGGGATCGCTCAGCCACCGGCGACGATCGGGACCCTCAGAACCCCTGCCAGCCCCCCTGCCAGCCGTGGCTAGACCCTTCCGCCGCTGCGCCAGTAGACGCCGTCGACTCGGGTCATCAACTGCTCGTCTACCAGGTAGCGGCGCAGCGCCGCGTAGTCGTCATGGAAGAGCTGCAGGGTCAGGTTGATGTCGCGTTCGGGGTAGCGGACACCGGGTTCGAACTCCAGGACCAGTCGCTCCAGGACCACCCGGCGCTTGGCCGCTTGGGTCGGGATCTCTCGCAGGCGGGAACCCTCGAAGAACCTGGCGAGGATCTGCACCTCGTCTGCAGTCCACGGGCCTTCGGGCACCGCCGCCGGCTCGAACTGGGGGAGAGACTCGGCGATAGCACGCAGCGCGGATCGGTCCAGCCGCAGCTCATGGTCGATGAGACCCGCGCCTCGCAAGGCGCCGACTGCCTCCTGGGCCTTCTTGAGCGGCACCCCGAGCGCTTCCGCAACGGCCGCGGTGTCGACGGGTCCCTCGGTCGCTCTCCCCAGCACGGCCAGGCGAACAGGATCCAGCGTCAGCCGCAGGTAATCCAGTGGGGTCATGTCCAGGGAACTATCACGAGGCGACCCTGCCGGCGGCCAGCTTGGCCAGGCCCTCGAAGTCGGTGTCGCTATCGAGCAGCCACTGCACCGCCAGGCCGTTGAGGGCCGCCAGCATGACCTCAGCCTGCCTGGTGGCGTCGGCGGCTTTGTTGCCCCGGGCTATCGCCGCCGCGAAGCGTTCTACGCGCCGTCGATGGTGGGCGAGGAATGTCTCACCGCTGTGGCCACCGCCGAGCCCTGCGCCAACACCGATGCGGATGTAGACCCTGGCCAGGTCGGGCTGCGAAGTGATGAAGTCCACGTAGGCGGCTGTGAGCTCTTCGACCGTGTCTGTGCCGTGGTGGTCGGGGTCGGGGTCAACGGCACCGATGGCCTGGCGCACAACGGCGAGGATGGCTTGTTCCTTTCCCTCGAAGAGGTTGTAGAAGCTGCCCGCCTGAATCCCTGCGGCCGCGCAGATGGCCTTGATCGTTGTCCCCTCGAGCCCGTTGCTCGACAGCAGGGTGCGCACTGCTCCCAGAATCCGATCTCGTGTTTCCAGGCCGGCTCGGTACCGCGCCATTCGCCTCCTCAAGGGCCCCTGTCGCTATCCCGACAATGAATCTGTGGGACCACGTCTCAGAATTGGAATCTTTGCTCAAGTTTCAGCGTACTATGTAGTAGGACTAAGCACGGAGATGTCATGAGCCACTACAAGACCAACCTTCGAGATGTTTTCTTCAACCTCTTCGAGTTTCTCAAGGTCGACGACTACCTCGGGAGCGCTCCCTGGGAGGCGATAGACGAGGAGGTCGCCGCAGACGCCTTGCGCGAAGTCGACCGCCTCTCCCGCGAGGAGTTCGCCGCCAGCTTCGTCGAAGGCGATCGGGTGCCGTTGACCCTGACCCATGGCGAGGTCGCTCTGCCGGAAGGCATCAAGGCCAGCCTGGCCGCCTACCACGAGGGCGAGTGGCACAAGTTCATGCTCCCACAGTGGATCGAGGGGTTCGGCGCCCCCGCCTCGTTGCGCTGGGCCGTCACTGAGCTGCTCGTCGGTGCCAACCCTTCCGCCTATCTCTACCTCAGCGGTGGCTTGATGGCGGCCGTCATCGCCGCCGTCGGCACTCCCGAGCAAAAGGCACGGTTCGCCGTACCGATGGTCGATGGCCCTTGGGGAGGCACGATGGTGCTGACCGAGGCTGACGCTGGCTCCGATGTAGGGGCCGGCACCACCAAGGCCATCCACGTCGATGGCGACGTCTATCACCTCGAGGGCGTCAAACGCTTCATCACCTCAGGTGATGCCGACTACTTCGAGAACACCATCCATTGTGTTCTCGCCAGAGCCGAGGGCGACGGTCCCGGCACCAAGGGCCTCTCGATGTTCATCGTGCCCAAGTTCATGGTCAACGAGGACGGCTCGCTTGGCGAGCGCAACGGTGTTTACGTCACAAACCTCGAGGACAAGATGGGCATCAAGGCCTCGGCCACCTGCGAGATGACCTTCGGCCAGGATGCGCCGGCGGTCGGCTACCTCGTCGGCGGCGTCCATGACGGGATTCGGCAGATGTTCATGGTGATCGAGGAGGCGCGGATGCTCATCGGCGCCAAGTCGATGGCGACCCTGTCCACCGGCTATCTCAACGCCCTCGAATTCGCCAAGGAGCGTGTGCAGGGTCCCGACCTGACCCAGGCCCGCGACCCCGAGGCGCCTCGGGTCCCGATCATTCGCCACCCGGACGTTCGCCGGATGCTGATGCTGCAGAAGGCCCACGCCGAAGGAATGCGGGCCATCGTCTACTACACCGGCTGGGTTCAGGATCAGAAGGAGCGCTTCCCCGAAGACGAGTACTGGGACAAGCTCAGCGACCTGCTGCTCCCCATGGTCAAGGGCTACTCATCGGAGAAGGCATACGAGGTCCTGGCGCAGTCGCTTCAGGTGTTCGGCGGCTCGGGATTCACCAAGGACTACCCGATCGAGCAGTACATCCGCGACGCCAAGATCGACACCCTCTATGAGGGAACGACCGGCATCCAGGCGCTCGACCTCTTCTTCCGCAAGATCGTCAAGGACCAGGGCGCCACGCTCACTCGCTTCGCCGGTGAGATCATGGAGACCGTCAAGGGCGGCGCCGCCGATGACGCTTTCACCCTTGAGCGCGAAGCGCTCGCCACGGCCCTCGAGGACGCCCAGGCCCACCTGGGGATCATGGTCGGACACGCCATGGCTTCCCAGGAAGAGCCAGCCGAGCTCTACAAGGCAGGCCTTCTGTCCAACCACCTGCTGTGGAGCCTCTCCGAAGTCGTCGTTGCCTGGTTGCTGCTGCGCCATGCCGAGGTTGCTCAGGCTGCTCTCGCAGCCGATCCAGGTGCCGACAAGGAGTTCTACGAAGGCAAGGTGGCGGCCGCTCGGTTCTTCAATCGCACCGCTCTCCGCAAGGTCTCGATGCGCCTGCGCTGGGCCGAGGCCGAAGACGGTGCCCTGATGGACCTCCCAGACGAGGCCTTCTAGCTACGACGACTTGACGAGCTGGGCAACGTCGGTTGCGAGTTGCTTCTGGGCGCTCTTCACATCGGCGAGCTCACTAACGATCTGATTGAGCATCTTCACTATCTCGTCGTTCGTTGGCTTGTAGGTGTCTGCCATGTTCCACCTCCGAGGCAACCGTAGAGGCGCCATCGGCAACGGCGCTAGATGCGTTCGGCAGGTTGATACGACGACGAGACAGCGAGATTCCCCACGCCTGGCGCCTTTTCGATTAAGGTCGACCACGATGAGGGTCAGGCACGTAGGGATAGCTTTGGCATTGGTCGGAGGCTTGGCCGTGCCCGCCGTGGCGCCGGTCGCCGCTGCGACCCCGCTCCACACCATCGGTGTAGTCGATACTGCCAATGGCTACTGGTATCTACGCGACGCCATCGGAGCCACCACGGGCTTCTACTTCGGGAATCCGGGCGACCTGCCGTTCATCGGCGACTGGGACTGTGACGGCGTTGACACGCCCGGCTTGTATCGCCAGTCGGACGGCTTCGTCTACCTGCGCAACAGCAACACCCAGGGCTTGGCCGATGTCGAGTTCTTCTTCGGGAACCCCGGGGACCGGCCGGTGGCGGGCGACCTTAACGGCGACGGCTGCGACACGGTTTCCATCTTCCGTCCGTCGGATGCCACCGTTCACGTGATCAACCACCTCGGGTCCGCCGGAACCGGCCTCGGGGCCGCCGACTTCTCCTTCGCCTTCGGCAGTGCTTCCCATACGGCGATGGCTGCTGACTACGACGGCGATGGCGTCGATGAAGTGGGCATGCACGATCGGTCCGCTGCGACCGTGACCTATCTCCCGAGTCTGGAACTCCCGGCTGAGGTGATCCCCTTTGGCAACCCCTACGACTCACTCGTCGCCGGCGATTGGAGCGGTTCTGGCTCAACTCGCCTCGGGGTCTTCCGACCTGTCGACGGTGCCTTCCACCTCGATGGCATCACTAGTCCGGTTGCATACGGCAACGGGGCGCTGGTGCCGGTGGCGGGCAACTTCGGTCCTCTCCCTGGGGGCGGCGCAGCTCCGCCAGCGCTGCCAACTGTTGCGGTTGTCGCTGGAAGCTCGGGGCCGCTGGTGGCGCAACTGCAACAGATGCTCGCCGCCAGAGGGTTCTTGCGGGTGGCCAGCGATGGCAACTACGGGTCAGCCACCCGCCAGGCCGTGATGGCCTTCCACAAGGACCAGGGGCTCACCAGGTCATGGGACTGGCAGGCAGCAGATTGGGCTCGGCTCGCCGCCTACGCCGGCCCCGATATTCCGAACCGCCCCGACGAGCCCAATCGGCTAGAGGTCGATCTCGGCAAACAGGTCGCCTACCTCGTCGAGAACGGGATTGTCACGGCGATCGTCCCCATCAGCTCCGGCAACGGTTCGCTCTTCGAAGGACAGAACGACAGTCTGATCAGGGCTCGCACCCCACGCGGCGATTTCAAGATCCAGCGTCACATCAACGGCCTCCGCATCTCGTACCTGGGAGTGCTGTACAAGCCCTGGTATTTCTCGGGCGGTTATGCCATCCATGGCTCGCCGAGCGTCCCGTCTTACCCGGCGTCGCACGGATGCATTCGTATCCCCAATTGGGAAGCCGACTGGATGGATGGCCACCTCTTCGTCGGCATGCCGTTCCACGTCTACGACTAGTCGGGGCTGGGGAGCGATGACGGGCCAGATGGCTGCGGTTGGGGCGGGGCCGCGTCGGGAGACCTCTACACCGCCGATCTGACAGGGCTGCGCTCCCTTACGACGTGCCACACTTCCATCTCGCCCTTGCCCTTCACGTCAAGGGTGCCCCGATGTTCGCATTCGAAGTCGTCCTTGATCAGGTCGTGGGTGGCCTGGGTGATCTGGATTGCTCCCTGTGAACCGTGCGACTCCATTCGGCTGGCGGTGTTGACGGCGTCCCCCCAGAGGTCGTAGATGAACTTGCGAGTACCGATGACTCCTCCCACCAGCGGACCCGAGTTGATCCCCATGCGAAAGGCGAGACGTCGGCCCTGGATGTCGTTGGCTCTGAAGTAGTCCCTCACCTGAAGTGCCATCCGAGTGAGAGCGTGGGCGTGATCGGGTCGAGGCGTCGGAACGCCGGCGGCGGCCATGTAGGAGTCACCGATCGTCTTGATCTTCTCTATCCCGTGCTCTTGGGCCACCTCGTCGAAATAGGTGAACACCTCATTGAGCAGGCCGACGAGTTCGTCTGGCGTCATCTCGGCGGACATCGGAGTGAACTCAACAACGTCCGCGAACAACACGCTGGCCCCTTCGAAGTGATCGGCGATGGTGGCCGGTGACTGCTTGAGTGCCTCGGCGATCTTTTTAGGGAGGATGTTGAGAAGCAGCGCTTCCGACTTCTCCTGCTCCACGGCGAGAAGGTTGAACGCGCTCTCCCGCTGGCTGGTGAAGTACTGCAGCAGGACGTAGACGATCGAGGAAACGACGACGATGTTCATGACTCCGAAGACAGTGACAACCCCTGGCGAGAGGGTGGGTTCGGCGTCGAGGATGGGCTCCAGGATTCCGGCAGCGATCACGACGGAGGCGAAACCACCGAACCACAGACGGACTCCACCCCCGAACACCAGCGCTCCCAAGGGGCTGATGAACGACCACAGCACAACGCCCGATGAGTTAGCGATCCCGCCGAGGGCGAGAGAGAGGAAGAAAGGCAGGAGCAGCATGAGGGCGAGTTGACTCGATCGAAAGAGCTGATTCCGCTTGTGTCTGGCGAACAGGGCGATCGAGCCCGTCGATAGCGCCGCATAAGTGAGTGGGATCGAGGCCGCGACGGGCACTCCAAGGGCGAGGTAGGCCAATCCCCAAATCAACGCGGCTGTGCCGATCATCACGGACGAGAACACCAGCAGCTGTTTCTGGAGCACCACATGATCGGGATCGTCGGGCGCGACGCCGAGATTGGCGAATCCGCCGATTCGGGACCTATCTGTCAGGCGGCACCTCCTGCTGCGCTCGATGAACCTACCCCCTGAAACCGCCCCGATGCCGACTGGATGTTGGGGCTTCGGCGTGACAGTCTGGCCTGGTGCAACGTCTCCGCTGGTTATGGATCGCTCTTGGGGCCGGGCTGCTGGCCCTGCTGGTCGCCAACCTGGCAATGGGAGCCTTCTCCATCTCTCCGACGCGAGTGGTTGCAGTGCTGGCCGATCACCTCGGGGTCGACCTTGGCGTTGATTACACCGCCAGCGACGACGCCGTGGTGTGGTCGATCAGACTTCCCCGGGTACTCCTCGCAGCGGTCATCGGCGCTGGGCTCGGCGTCGCCGGCATGACGCTGCAGGCGGCGTTTCGCAACCCGCTTGGCGAGGCGCAGATCCTTGGAATCTCCGGCGGAGCGGCAACCGGTGCCGTCATCGCGGTCGCTTCGATTGGAGCAGCCAGCGGAGCGGCCGCGCCCGTGGGAGGCGTCATCGGTGCGGCGCTGGCGCTGTGGCTGCTTGTTGTCGTTGCTCGCTACCACGGGCGGACCGAGGTGGCCACGTTGGTGCTCGCCGGAGTGGCGTTGGCGGCCGTCACCGCCGCGGTGGTTGGCCTCGTCGCCGTGGTTGTCGACAGCGACGAGCTGCGATCTGCGTCTTTCTGGCTCCTCGGTGCCTTGTCTGGTGCCACCTGGAGGGAGCTCGCCATCACTTCGGGGATAGTCGGCGTCGGCCTTGCGGTCCTCCCGTTCCTGGCCGCTCGGCTCGATCTGTTGTTGCTCGGCGAAAGAGAGGCGGCGCATCTTGGCGTCGATGTGAAGCAGGTGCGGCTGTTCGCTCTTGGAGCTATCTCGTTGTTGACCGGTGCCGCGGTCGCTGCTGCCGGCATTGTTGGCTTCGTGGGCCTGGTGGCGCCTCACGCGGTGCGAGCCGTTCTCGGCCCCGCTCACCGGCGCTTGGTGTTGGCGTCCGCTGCCGCTGGTGCCATCTTCGTGATGGCCGCAGATCTTGTCGCCCGCACGGTCGCAACCCCCACCGAGGCTCCGCTTGGTGTAGTCACCGCCATCGTCGGTGGCCCCCTCTTCCTGTGGCTACTGCGGCGAACCCGAGCCGAGTATGGGGAATGGGGATGACGGCGCTGCTCGACCTTGTGGGCGTGAGCTATCGAGTTGGGTCGCGCAACCTGGTTGACGACTTGACGCTTGGCGTCGATCCGGGCGAGATCGTCGCATTGGTCGGCCCCAACGGTGCCGGCAAGACCACGACGGTGCGCCTCGTGTCAGGCGAGGCCGATGCCCACTCGGGCTCTATCCGGCTCGGTGGGGGAGAGATCGGCAGCCTCAACGCTCTCGAGGCGGCGCGCCGGCGGGCGGTTCTGCCTCAGCAGACGACCGTGCGCTTTCCTTTCCGGGCGTTTGAAGTCGTCGCTATGGGCAGGTTCCCGCTCGAGACCGATCGGGAGACTGACCTGGCAGCGTGCCAAGCGATGATGGATCAGACCGACACCGCCCACCTGACGAACAGCTTCTATCCGGTGCTGTCCGGCGGTGAGCAGGCGCGGGTCAACCTGGCGCGGGTCCTGGTGCAAGAGGCTCCGCTCATCGTGCTCGACGAGCCGGTGTCGGCCATGGACGTGCGCCACGAGCTTCTCACCATGAGACTGCTACGCCAGGCGGCAGCAGATGGCGCCGGTTGTCTGGTGGTTCTCCATGACCTCAACCTGGCGGCTCGGCATGCAGATCGCATGGCTCTCATGCAGGAGGGCCGCCTGGTTTCGCTTGGTTCTCCCGAAGAAGTGCTCAACGCCGAGGTGCTGTCGACGGTTTATAGGCAGCCGCTCTCGGTGCACCCCCATCCCGAGCGCGACGGGTTGTTAGTGCTGCCGCGGGACTCCTAGCCCTCCGTCCCTCCCGGTTCCGCCGCCATCCAGGCGCGGTGGAATTCCAGAGCGAAGTCCATGAGTCGCTCGTCACCTGGCTCCGACCGGACGGTGATCCGGTATTCGTCGGTTCGCCAGGTCACGCCGCGGGTGACGACGAGGCTGCCCTGGTCGTCGTAGAACAGCTCGTAGCTCACGCCGCCCGCCTCGATGGTGTCTGTGATCTGGGGGGTGGTTGGGTCCTCGTCCTCGATGGGAGCTGCTCGAACATCGAACCATCCGGTGGCATCGCCGAAGGAGTACACGGCGTCCCGCCCGCCGTGCGACGGCTCGCCGCCGAGGTCTTCGTAGCCTTCGATCAGGTCTATTGCAGCCGACATTCGTTCTTCGGCAAGGTTTCCTAAGAAGCCACCAGGCGGCGTCAACAAATCCTCTATGAGTCCCGCCAGGTCGTCGGTCTCGGGCACCGGGGAAAATTCCATGCGGAATGCCCCGCAATGCCATTCGCTCTCGCGCCACATCACCTGGATCCGTTCCCCATCTCCAAACGAAACGGCTGGATTGCCGTTGATGTCGCCGATGGCGGTACCGGTCCGGTGGGCGTCGTCGAAGCTCGGATCTGCCCCCTGGATGATCTCGAGCGTGTTGTCGTTGTCGGCCCAGATGCTGAAGGTGAGGCCAAGGCTGTGATCCTCGCCACTATCGGCACCGGTGACCTCGGGGGACCAAGGAAGCGCCCACAGCTCGAGTGGGTGTCGGCACCTCGGGAACTCGTACGAGAACGGAGGGCCGCGATCCACGGCCCCGGCAGGGAACTGGTCGCCGCATAGGCCAACCGCGTTCAACCACATCAACTCGGCGACGAGGATCTGGTCGTCGGCTATCGCGTCGAGTGACGAGAAGGGGAGGATCGAGAAGTCTTCTGCCAACGCGAAGTTGACTCCACGATCCCAGATCCCCTCGTCACAGCCTGCCAGCGCGAAGTCATCCCAGGCCTCCCTTGGCACATCGATTAGTTCAAACGCCTCCACAAGGTCGGTCAACTGAGTCCTAGCCCAATCGGAGGCAATGACGGCGGGTGTCGTGTTTGGTGGAAGCCCGGTCGTCGTCGAGTCGACCAGATCCGTAACCGGATCGAAGGGGACGGGCTCGATGTACTCGCGCGGCTCTGCGGTATCCCCACAGGCTCCCAAAAGTACGGCGGCAGCGACGAGAGCGACCACCGCGGCTCTCACGGGAAAACGCCGGCCTGCGGCAGCATGGATTTGTGAGGCGAGCCCAACTTGGCAGACAGCCACTGCGCTACCTCGATCAGCTTGGTGGCGTCGAGGCCGGTGGCGATGCTCGAGCCGTCGAGCATGTGCACGACGTCCTCGGTGGCGATATTGCCGCCGGCGTCGGGAGTGAAAGGGCTGCCGCCGTATCCGCCGACCGCGGCGTCGAGCCCCCTGACACCGGCATCGATGGCGGCGATGGCGTTGGCGTAGCCGGTGTTGCGCGTGTTGTGGAAGTGGCAACGGATGGGGGCACCACCGGACACATGGTGAACCGCATCAACAACTTCGCGTACGGATGCCGGCACGGCGACTCCGATGGTGTCGCCGAGTACCAGGTCGTCGGCGCCGGCTTCGGCCAGCCGTCTGGCCAGTTCCGTGATCCTGTCGATGGACACCCGGCCGTCGTATGGGTCGCCCCAGGCCACCGAGATCGTCACCCCCGCCTTGCGACCGGCGTCGTGAGCGGTGCCTATGAGTTCTGCCGCCATGTCAGCAGCAGCGTCGGTGGTCATGCCCTGGTTGGATTTGGCGTAACCGTCGGACGCCGGGACGACGAAGTTCACCTCGCCAACTTTGGTCTCCAACGCTCGCTCCAGCCCGCGGTGGTTCATCACGAGGCCGATGTAGGTAACGGTGTTCAGGTCGGGGAGGGCCGCGACGACTTCTTCGGCATTCGCCATCTGTGGCACCTTGGTCGGATGAACGAAGCTGGCGGCCTCGATGCGAGTTGCTCCGGCTTCCACCAACTGGCCGATGAGTTCGACACGATCGGCTACCGGGAGGATCGTGGCTTCGCTCTGCAGGCCGTCGCGAGGCCCGACCTCGACGATCTCGATGCTGCGGCTCAGAGGTTGCCCCGCAGCGCCTGCTCCCGCTCGATCGCCTCGAACAGTGCCTTGAAGTTGCCTTCGCCGAACCCGGTTGCGCCGCGGCGCTCGATGAACTCGAAGAACACTGTTGGGCGGTCCTGCAGCATCCTGGAGAACAGCTGAAGTAGCTGGCCGCCCTCGTCTTCGTCGGCAAGGACCTTGAGCTTTTCCATGCGGTCCCAGTCGACATCGAGATCCGGCATGCGCTTGCGCAGATCGTCGTAGTAGGTGGCGGGTACCGCCAGCACGTCCAGGCCGTTCGCCTGCAGTTGCTCAACCGTGTCGAGGACGTTGTCTGTGGCCATAGCGATGTGTTGGACCCCGGCGCCTCGATAGAACTCGACGTACTCCTGGATCTGGGACTTCCTCTTTCCCTCGGCCGGCTCGTTGATCGGCAGCTTGATGATGCCGGTTCCGTCCCACACGACCTTCGACATGAGCGCCGAATACTCCGTCGAGATGTCCTCGTCGTCGAAGTGGCGCAGCATGGTGAAGCCGAAGATCTGCGCGTAGTAATCGACCCAGCGGTTCATCTGGCCCCAGTCGACATTGGCGACAACGTGGTCGACGAACTTGAGGCCGGTCCACTTGGCCAGCTCGTCGTTGCGGGGCTCGAAGTCGGGCAGCTCGCCGTCAAGGGTGACGAGCGAGTGGATGGTCTCGCCGTAGGCCTTGATGCCTGCCATCTGCGCCTTGCCGCGTTCCGTCTCGAGGATCATGGGCTCGTAGGCAGACTCGGCACCTCGGGCCGTGGCCATCTCGTAGGCGGCGGCCGCGTCCGGTACTGCAAAGGCGACATCGTGGACGCCTGGACCGTGTTCTTTGACGTGCTCGGCGATCGGGTGGTCGGGGCTGAGGGCGGCGCTGACAACGAAGCGGATCTGGTCGGAGGCGCACAGGTAGGAGACGACGTCGCGGACACCGGTCTCGGGCCCGCGATAGCCGATCACGGAGAAGCCGAGGGCGGTCCGCAGGAAGTGGGCCGTCTGGTAGGCGTTGCCGACGTACCACTCGAGGTAGGAGAACCCCTTGATGGGGAACGGGTCCATCGCGGCGTGATCCTTGGCTCGTTCGAGTGTCTCGTTGTCCATTGGCACCTCCCTGGGGCAAGTGTACCCAGCGCCCCTTGGAGGTGGACGGTGGCGGTAGCCTCAGCCGGTGAGCACCCCGGTCAACATCGAGGATGCAAGGCGCATCGTCTTCGGTGGCCTTATCGACTACGCCGGGCTCTTCCCCCCTGCCAGTCTTGACATGGCGGGTGCCGTCGCCGGCTTTCGCGCCAGCAGGCGGTCCTCCTTCAACTGGATTGTCGATCGCTTCATCGTCCCCGCTTCTCGGCTCGAGGAGCTCGGTTCGGAGCTGTCGAGCTCGATGTCGGCCGGCGAAGGGCCGTGGCGTCTCAGCGTTATCGCCGACCTTGGCGAGTTCCCTTCGTTCAGAGAGACGCACCGTGCCATTGCTGGCTACTCGGCGGAGATGGCGACGGCGAGCTCCGTTGAGCTCGTCGAGGCCAAGCTGCCATCACAACCCGCAGATATCGACGTCGGAGATGCCTCCGTCGAGTTCGCCTCCATGGGCGCCGTCGCCTTCTTCGAGATGCCCCCCGACGAACTGCCGATCGATGCCATCGCCGCGGCTCGCCGGCAACGAGATGTCGCCATCGGCGCCAAGTTGCGGTGCGGTGGGGAGACCGCCGACCAGTTTCCATCGCCGGACCGCGTCGCCGCCTTCATCGTTGGCTGCGTGGCCCGCAGCTTGCCCTTCAAGTGCACGGCAGGGCTCCATCACCCGGTTCGTCACGTTGCGGACGACACCGGCTTCGTCCATCACGGCTTCCTCAACATCCTCGCCGCCTCGCTGAGTGCCTTCGAGGGGAGAGACGATCTGGTCGACATCCTCACCGACGACGACCCCAGTTCCTTCGCCGTTAGTCGGTCGGGCTTCAGTTGGCGAGGTCGCGCTTTCAGGGAGGACTCGATCACATCTTCGAGGGCAGCCGGGTTCGTTGGGTACGGCAGTTGCGACTTCGAAGAGCCCGTTGCGGACCTCGTTGAGCTTGGGATGCTCCCGTGATCGAGGACCCAACGATCGACCCTGGTCTTGGCTCGTGGGTCCCCGTTCCTGTGGAGTCCGAGTTCCCGATTCAGAACCTGCCGTATGGGATCTTCCGGCGGCCGGGCGATAGGGCTCGGGCCGGCGTCGCCATCGGCAACCGCATCCTCGACCTAGATGTCATCGCCGACGCCGGCCTCTTCGACAAGCACGCGGCTCTGCCGTGGGGTGTGTTCGCCCACTCGACGCTCAACCAGTTCATGGCCCTGGGCAGGCCGACGTGGCAGGCGGTCAGACGAAGGGTGTCCGAGCTGTTGTCGTTCGACAACAGAGAGATCCGCGATACCTGGGGGTTGGCCGAGAAAGCCCTCGTTCCGCAGCCCGAGACGGAGATGCTGCTTCCCTTCGCCGTCGCGGACTTCATCGACTTCTACTCCTCTCTCGAACACGCCACCAATCTCGGAAAGATGTTCCGGCCCGACGGCGAGCCACTGCTTCCGAACTGGCGCTATCTACCTGTCGGCTACCACGGGCGGTCCGGCACCATCGTGGCGAGCGGCACGCCGATCGTTCGACCCCGCGGTCAGGTCAAGTTGGGAGACGCTCCACCACAGTGGATCCCGACCCGCAAACTCGACTTCGAGCTGGAGGTTGGGTTCGTCGTCGGCGTTGGCAACGACTTGGGGTCACGCATCCGTGCCGATGCCGCCCACAATCACATCTTCGGCATGATGCTGGTCAACGACTGGTCGGCCCGCGACATCCAGGCCTTCGAGTATCAGCCGCTCGGCCCCTTCCTCGGCAAGTCCTTCGCCACCTCGGTGGCGCCCTGGGTGGTGTCCATGGACGCGCTGGCGCCATTTCGGGTTCCGGCCCCGGAACAGGATCCCCCGGTCCAGCTGTACCTGATGACAGAAGAGGATTGGGGCCTCGACCTGAACCTGGAAGTCGGCTTCCTCACTCGCGAGATGATGGAGCACGAACGAGATCCCGAGATCATCTCGAGGGTGAACTTCCGCGACATGTACTGGACTGCCGCCCAGCAGCTGGCACACGCCACGGTCAACGGTGCTGCTATGCGCCCCGGAGACCTGCTCGCCTCGGGAACGGTTTCCGGCCCTGATGCAGGAAGCTACGGGAGCTTGATCGAGTTGACCTGGAACGGCGATATCCCCATTGAGCTGGCCGGCGGTGCCAGTCGCACGTTCCTCGAAGACGGCGACACCGTTGTGATGCGAGGCCGCTGCGGTGGCGACGGCCGACCGAGGATCGGCTTCGGCGAGGTCAAGGGCACGATCTTTCCTGCAGAAGAGGGCTAGGCACGGTTCGAGCCATCGGCGAAGGTTCGGAGTACCGAACAGGGGAGAATCAGACGTCGGTTGGTTGTTGCTGTTACCCAACCTCCTTGGCCCATCCCACCGCGGCCAGGTAGAGCCCGGCGATGGCCTGGAACTCGTCAGGCCAGCCGTCGTTGTACGGCACGATCTCGACCAAAGACCGCTAGCCGACTTCGTCGAGGGCCGCGAAGAACCGAGCGTTCTCTTGCTCCGAGCCAAAGGTGACCCGGATCCAGCCCTGACCGAAGGGCCGGACGACGATGCCATTGTGAGCCATGGCTGCGAGGAAGTCTTCGGAGCGGTCCCTTGGGTGCATGTAGACAAAGTTGGTTTGGCTATCGGCGAATTCGTAGCCGCGCGATGAGAGCTCATCGGCGAAGACCTTGAGGGCTGCAGCGTTGGCGTGGACGCGGTCGGCCACTCGCTCTTGATGCTGCAATGCCTCCGTCGCTCCCGCCTGTGCCACCGTCGACACCGAGAAGGGAACCTGAACCCGACGCAGCTCGGAGATGGTCGCCGGGTCGCCGACCAGATAACCGACCCGCAGGCCGGCGAGGCCGTAGACCTTGGAGAAGGTGCGGGCGACCAACACGTTGTCCCTCTCGAGAGCGATAGGCAGCGCGGTTCCGAAGTCCGGTGCTTGCACGTACTCGTAGTACGCCTCGTCGACGATCACCGCGACATCGTCGGGTACGGCGTCTATGAAATCGGCGACAGCTGCCAGCGGTACGTAGGTGCCGGTCGGGTTGTTGGGATTGCATAGGTACACGAGTGAGGTGTCGGGCCGAATGGCCTCGGCCAGCGCCTCGAGGTCGTAGCGGTGATCGCCTGTGAGCGGGACTTCGATCTCAGTGGAGAAGCTGGTGCGGGCAGCGATGCGGTAGAGGCCGAAGCTGGGCCAGCCATAGGCAATGCTGCGTCCGGGGCCGCCAAATGCGAACGCTGAGATCATCATCAGCGAGGCGCTGCCGGTCCCGAAGACGATCGATTCCTGGGGTACCGAGAGGAACTTGGCCACCTCGGCACGAAGCTCGGATGCGTCGTTGTCCGGGTAGCGGTGCGCCGTCGCTGCGGCCTTGGCGATGGCTTGCTGCACCTCTGGGAACGGAGGAAGGGGGCACTCGTTGGAAGCCAGCTTGACGATGTCGTCCATGCCCAGCTGGCGAGCCGCCTCCTCGATAGGCGTTCCCGGCTTGTAGGCCGCTATGCGGTCGAGATCATCGCGGAATCGGGGCATTGAGTCGAGGTTAGGCGAACCCGGCCAATGGCGTACCACCACGCACCGTCGCTAACCTCGCCTCCGGAGCGGAGAAGACCGCGGAGGAAACCGAGTTGGCGCTGAATTTCGACCTTGCGGGCAAGGTCTATGAGTCCACCGAGGTCACGATCACGGCGGAGCAGATCGCTGCGTACGCCGACGCCTCCGGCGACCCCAACCCACGTCATCAGCCGGGGCCCGACCAGGTGGCTTCTCTGATCTTCGGTGTCGTCCCCGGGTGGGAGGCGATGGGACGGGTTGGCTCCGACCCCGAGCTTGGCGTCGATAACCCCCTGATGATCCTTCACGGCGAGCAGGAGTTCCGCTACCACGACGTCATCCGCGCCGGTGACAAGCTGGTGATCACGCCGATGCTCGAGAGCGTCGAGGACAAGGGCAAGGGTGCCACCTTCGTCTCCAAGACCACCGCCACTCGGCCAGACGGATCACCGGTCCTCGAGGCACTTGCGACGATCTTCGTGAGAGGTGCCGGCAGTGGTGCCGAGCGCGCCAAGTCGACTCCGAAGCTCGCGCCGCAGAAGACGACCGAGAGGGTCAACTACACCTCGCAGGTCGATGTCGACATGCCAACCGCTTACGCCGAAGCCTCCGGCGACCACAATCCCGTCCACCTCAACAATGACGTCGCCACCGCCGTCGGCCTTCCCGGTGTCATCAACCACGGTCTGGGGACGCTGTCGCTGGTGGCCGGGGGTCTGGTTGAGCAGTTGGCCGGGGGAGACCTGGCCGGAGTCACCGGACTTCGAGTCCGTTTCACCGATATGGTCTTCCCCGGGTTAGACCTGGAGACCACGGTGTGGGAGTCAGACGACGCGGGTACCTATCTTTTCGAGACGAGCCGTCCTGACGGTGCCATCGTCATGTCGGGAGCAATGGATATCAGATGACTCAGCCAGAGTTCACAGACGACTCGCGCCAGGCACTGTTGTCGCTCGATAGCCCGGTAACGCTGCAGTCGGTCCTCACCACCATGCTGCTGGTGGCCCTGTTCGTCGGCAACGTCAGCGGCTTGCGAGCATTCGTTGTCGTCGTGGTCGGGGTGGTCGCGTTGTGGGCTTGGGATCTCACCGAGAACTCGGCAAACGCCAACGTCTCCATCAATGCGTTGCCCGTCGTCTTGGCGCCAGTCGCTAGCGCCTGGGGCGCCTATCGATGGGGTTTCGAGGGCTTCGCTGTGGCCACCGTTGGCGGCCTCGCCCTGGTCCTGGCATTCACCATCTTCGAGAAGAAGCACCGAACGCTCGATGACCTGGCGGCGACCGGTCTTGCCATCATCGTCGGGTCCACCGGGGCCGGTGCTCTCACCTTGCTGCGCATGCGCTGGGACATCGAGGTCAACGTCTTCCTGGCCGTGGTGGCGGCCGCTCTCGTTGCCAGCTTGGTGGCGAGGTGGCTTCAAGTTCGGTTTGCGCTCTTCGACCCCAATATCGCCGTCCTCGTTGCCGCCGCCGCGGTTGGGCTACTTGCTGGTCTGACCTCCTCGATCGAGCTGTCTCCCGTCTTCGTGGCCTCGGTGGCGGCAGCCGGCGGTTTGGTGGCGGGTCAGACGGCCGGGTCTCTGCTGCGCCGCGGTTCCATCAGCCTCACCGAGGAGTCCCCCGGTGCTTTGAGCCTCATGGATGGCCCGCTGCTGGCTGCTGGGATCTTCTGGCTCGCCATGGTGACGCTTACCGCCTAGGGGTACCGCCTAAGGCTTTCGCTGGCGTTTCCGATATCCGTTGGGTGGCTTTCGGTCTAATCAGGCACCCTGTACCCTGCGTCTCTGGCATGAAACGACGCATCCGCGCGCTCAGCCTCATTCTGCTCCTCTCAGTGCTCTTCGCGACGCCCGGAGTGCTGGCGCAGACACAGGCGCAGGTCGATGAGACTCGACGCGCCCTGGACTCTGCCAGATCCGAGCGCACCTTCGTGCTCAGCGAGCTCGACCTCGCCGTCCAGGAATACCAGACGGTCACCGCCGAGCTCGCCGAGCTGACCTACAAGGTCACCCAGCTTTACGACCGCGTCGAGTCTTACGAGGCCGAGGCTCGTGTCCTTAAGGAGCTATCGCAGGACAGGGCCCGCCAGGCCTACATGAACGGGGGCACCGGAGTGCTCGACTTCCTTTTTGAGGTCGATTCCTTCAACGACCTCATCACCAGCCAGGAGGTGCTTGATCGGGCTGCCTCCCGTGATATCGCGGTGTCCGACCAGCTACAGGCGACGCAGCGAGAGATGGAGCGGCTGCGAGAGACTCTGGTGGTCGATCAGGAGCGCGTTGCCGAGCTTCGGGCAACGGCCGAAGGTCTCGTCTCCCGCCTCGACGATCTGTACGCCGCGGCCGACGCCGAGGTGAAAGAGGCCGACACCGAATACCGAATCGCCCTGAAGGCCCTCGAGGACGAGCGTCGCCGGCAGCGCCTCGCGGAGCTCGCTCGCCTATCTGGCGCTGCCGCCGGCGTCTCCATCAATGCACTTCCCGGATTCATCTGCCCTGTGCAGGGTGGCGCCAGCTTCATCAACGACTGGGGCTTTCCTCGCTCCGGCGGCCGCCGCCACAAGGGCAACGACATGTTCAACTCGCGAGGCACCAACCTGCTCGCCGTAGCCAACGGGACGGTTCGTCTAGCCAACAGCGGCCTCGGTGGCATCAGCGTCTGGCTGAACTCCGACTACGGCGCCAACTTCTACTACGCCCATCTCGACGGTTGGCCCAATGGCCTGGAAACCGGCGACCGCGTTGGCGTTGGGCAGGTCGTTGGCTACCTCGGGGATTCGGGCAACGCCAGAGGGGGAAGCCCTCACCTTCACTTCCAGATCCATCCCGGCGGAGGGTCCGCGGTCAATCCGTATCCCGCCAATGCCGCCGTGTGTCGCTAGAAAGGCACCATGACAGAGAAACATCCCGCGCGGCGCATCGACCAGATCAAGGACGCCAACTTCATGAGCGACCTCGAGACGATGCCGATCGAAGATCTGCGCTCCAAGCGCTCCATGTGCGACAGCCTCGATAAGGAGTACGCCTACTACAGACGGATGCTGCATGGGCGCCTCGATTTGCTCTCGTTCGAGCTGCGTCGTCGCAACGGCGAAGAAGAACGCAGCCTGATCGATGCTCTGCCCGAGATCCTGTCTGGGCCTCACGGGGACCCCAATCCCGGCGCCCGTCCGATGGGCGTAGAGCTCCCAGACCTTCCCGACGTCGGGAGGAGGGATCTTGACAGGGTCATGGGCGACGACTTCGTCAGCCACATCGGAGACTTCGACGACACCGAGCTAGAGGAAATCCGACGCGACCTGGCCCGGGCTGAACAACTCCTCTCTGACGACCGTCGCGTGGTCTTCGAGAACTACGACAAGCTGCAGGCCGAGCTGGCCCGTCGATACCGCGAGGGCCTTGCCGATCCGAGCGAGCTGATCTCTGGGGTCTGAGGCCGTCCTCGCCCGGAGCATGCGCTCCGGGATGGTTGAGTCCGTTCACACCGGACACGCTGTCGTAGTTGACCCACAGGGAACCATCGTGCAGGGGTGGGGTGACCCCGCGGAGCCGTTCTATCTCCGCTCGGCGGCCAAGCCGTTCCAAGCCGCCGTTTCCCAGGCCAACGGAGCCAACCTGTCACCGCGTCAGCTGGCTGTGGCCTGCTCCAGCCACAACGGCGAGCCGGTGCACCTTGCCTTGGTCGAAGCGATGCTGGCGGAAGTCGACCTGAGCTCAACAGATCTCCTGTGCCCACCGGACTGGCCGATGGGCGCCGCCGCGGCACGACGGGTCACGGAGAAGCGGCGCGCCTATCACAACTGCTCAGGGAAACACGCCGCCATGTTGCGGGCCTGCGTTTCCTCAGGCTGGCCGCTCGACTACACCCGTGCCGACCACCCTCTACAGGAGCAGATCTACAGCTTCGTGGGCGAGGTCACCGGAGTCGATCCGATGCCAAGCGGCGTCGACGGCTGTGGGGTCCCGACGCTGCGAACAACGACTGCAGGGCTGGGCCGTGCCTTCGCCCGGCTGGCGACGGACCCCGAGCTGGCGGCGGTTGCCACCGCCATGCACCGCTACCCCTGTCTGACGGCGGGAACCGACAGAGCTGAGGCCGCCATCGCCGTTGCGGCCAATGCCGCCGTGAAGAGCGGGGCCAAGGGATGTCTCGGCGTCGCCGTTATCGGCCAGTACGGCATCGCCGCCAAGTCCACCGATGGGTTGAACGCCCCAGCCGAGATCGCTGCCATCGAGGGCCTGGCCCGTGTCGGCATGCTGACCTCGGCCATGGACCGCGCCCTTGTCGAGCAGCGCTATCCGACCGTGTACGGCGGTGGCGGTCCGGTGGGGCGCTACGAGTCCGGCCTGTCGTGAGCGTTCGGCAGCTTCTCGAACAGACCACCACATCTTGGATCGAAGACCCGAGCTCAGACGTCGAGTGGGGTGGCGAGCATGAAGGGCGCTGGGGGGTGCGCATGCGACAGCAGGTTCGCGACTTCACCACGGTGTGGTTCGACATCGGAGATCGCACGCTCGGCTACGAGGCGTACGTCGTTCCGCCGCCTCCCCACGATCGCGAGGAGGTCTATCGCCAGTGCCTCCTCAGGAACCAGCGAGGTTGGCGGGTGCACTTCGCTCTCGATCCCGAGGGAGGCGTCTACGTCCGGGGGAGGGCGCCGCTGGCTTCGATCGACGGCGCAGAGCTCGATGCCATCCTCGGCGCGGTCTACGAAGCGGTCGAGCTGTCGTTCGGTTCATTGATCCGTGCCGGTTTCGCGTCGGAGCGCGAAAAGAAGTCCTGAAAATCCACATATCGACAGCCCCTGTGGATAAGGGCCTGTGGATAGGTGTGGGTATGTGGACCGATCTGCCCAACTAGCCGCAACCGTGTGGACTGACGTCAGCAACGGTTTCGCGAGGCGGCCCTGACCGCGAAAGCGCGACCTCGGAGGGTCCTTGACTGGCCACCGGCGAGTGCAATATCTTCGGCTTCGCAGCAAGGCCCAAGGTGCCTAAGGCAGACCACCCTCGTTCGGGGAAGTGCGGGGAGGGGAATGTCAGGTTCCTTGGGCCTTGATGTATTTCTGGCAGCAGACGTCCTCTAGGGTTCGCATATGACCGATCAGGCCGACCGCTGTCGACTCTTCCTGGACCTGCACCACGGCGATGAGCCATTGCTGCTTCCCAACCCCTGGGACGTTGGTTCAGCCAAGCTCCTTGCCCACCTCGGCTTCAAGGCCCTTGCGACGACGAGCGCCGGTCATGCCGCCACCCTCGGCCGACTCGATGGAGGCGTGAGCCGGGACGAAGCCCTGGAGCACTCCGCCCTCATCGCCGGCGCCACGGAGCTGCCGGTGAGCGCAGACTTCGAGAACGGCTTCGGCGCAGAACCGGAAGTCGTCGCGGCCAACGTTCGGCTGGCTGCGGAGACCGGAATTGCCGGACTCTCGATCGAGGACTTCAGCCGCCATGGCGACGACCCCATCTATGACATCGGGTTGGCGACGGCCCGCGTCGAGGCCGCGGCCGAGGCCGCTCACGGAGGAGAAGCCCGACTCGTTCTGACCGCCCGCGCCGAGAACTATCTACACGACAGGCCCGATGTGACAGACACCATCGCTCGGCTGCAAGCCTTCCAAGAGGCCGGAGCTGATGTGCTCTACGCGCCGTGGATCGTTGACCCGGCCGAGATCAAAACGGTCGTCGAGTCAGTCGGCCTACCGCTGAACGTCCTGGCCCGTCCCGATGGCCCGACGGTCTCCGAGCTGGCCGCGCTCGGCGTGGCGAGAGTCTCGGTTGGCGGCGCCTTGTCCCTGGCGGCATTGGCTGCGCTGAATCGGGCGGCGTCCGAGTTCCTGGACCATGGGACCTACGACTTCTTCGGCGAGGTCGCAGAGGGGTCCGCTGTCAGGGACGCTGCGTTCGAGACCTAGCTCAACGATCGTCGTCGCGGCGGGCGTTGATCTTGGACAGCGATGTGAACCACCAAGTCGCCAACGCCAACCTGGCAACCCCCACGCCAACGGCGATGGCGCCTATGGTCAGCATCTGCGGCGTGTGTCGCACGAGGGCCGCCAAACCAAGCCAGATGGCAGCAGCCGACGGAACGATCAGCAGCACGATGGTCTTTTTGGACGCGTGGAAAGCTGTTTCGAGACCCTGGGTCATTGGGAAAGCCTATCGCTCGACCGCTGGGGTGAATTCACGCCGCCGAGCACCCTGGGGACGGCCGTGGCGCCGATTGACCCCAATATCGGCCTTTCGTCGTATAGCTTTGCGGGGACCGCAGCAGTCGGCACGGCGCCGCTACCTAGGAGAAACCATGAACAAAGAAGACCTCGTCAGCACGATCGCGGAGCGAACCGGCGTAGCCAAGACCGATGTCGACAAGACGATCGCTGGCATGTTCGACGTAGTAGCCGGACACGTTTCCCACAGCGACGACAAGATCACGATCCCCGGCTGGCTCTCATTCGAGCGCACGTTCCGCCAGGCTCGCAAGGGTCGCAACCCTCGCACCGGCGAAGCGCTCGACATAGCGGCCACGCATGCCGTCAAGGTTTCGGCAGGCTCCAAGCTCAAGAAGGCTGCCAAAGGGATCTAAGCCTCGCTGACCAGGGCTCCCGTCTTGGGGGCCACGACCGGGTCTTCAGTCGACCACGGGAAGTTGATCCACTTGTCGGTGCGGCGCCACACGTAGCTGCTCTTGATGAGGGACGGCGGCTTCTCGTAGAGCACTGCGGTCCTGGCGTCGCGCACCTTGCCTGAGACGAACTCGTGAACCTTGGCCAAGGTATGGCCGGTGTCCGCGACGTCATCGACTATCAGGATGTCGGAGTCCTCGAGATCTACAAGCTCGAGGTACGGAGGCAGGATCACCGGGACGTCGAGTCGCTCCTCCACCCCGGTGTAGTACTCCACGTTCATGACGTAGGTGTTCTTGATGGAGAGGGCGTATCCGAGCGAACCGGCCGGGATCAGTCCGCCCCTGGCGATGCCGAGGATGATGTCGGCCTGGTAACCGTCATCGGCGATCTGGGTGGCGAGCTCGCGGACGGCTGTTCCGTAGCCCCCCCAGGTGAGAATCTCTCGCTCCATGGCTGGAAGTTAGTGCGCTCGGAGGGGGCTCGAGTCGCCCTACTCCTCCAGCAGCTGGTCGAAGGACGGTCTGACCACGTCCGGGAGGTCGCGGCGCATCTCCTCGACCGCCTTCGTGGCCTCTCCCTTCAGGCCTGCCACCCGCGTCTCGGCGTCCGCCAGCAGGCGGCGCATCCGCTTGACTTGATGATCGAGCCGATCGACCTCTCCTCGCAATCGCAGGATCTGCTTGACGCCCTCGAGGTTGACGCCGGCGCTGGTGAGCTGCTGAATGAGCTTCATTCGCAGGATGTCCTCGTCGGAATAGCGGCGGGTGCCGCCGGGTGTGCGATGCGGGCTGAGCAACCCGCGGCTTTCGTAGATCCGCAGGGTCTGGGGATGAACACCGGTAAGCCGGGCGGCTACCGATATCACGTAGAGCGCTTCTTCTGTCATGTCACTCCTAGGTGGCCGCGCGGGTTGCGCTTCTCTTCGTAGCGACGGAGCTGCTCCAGGAGCTCCTTCTCGTCGTCATCGAGCTGCGGAGGCACTTCGATCGCCACCTTCACCAGCAGGTCGCCCTGGCGGGAACTGGCGGTCACTCCCTTGCCCTTGACGCGAAATGTCTTGCCCGTGCTCGTCCCCGCGGGGATCTTCAGGCGGACGCTGCCATCAAGAGTCGGCACGGCGATCTCGGCGCCGAGGGTGGCTTCGGTGTAGGAGATGGGCACTGTCACCTGGAGATCGGCGCCGCGGCGACCGAAGATGGGGTGCCCGGCGACCTTGACGCGAACGTACAGGTCCCCGGCAGGGCCACCGTTGTAGCCAGGTCCTCCCTTGCCCCTCACCTTGACTGTGGCTCCATCTGCCACACCAGCGGGGATCTTGACCTTGGTGCTGACGCCGTTTACCGAAACCACCTCGGTGACACCGGTGATGGCCTCGTGGAAGCTCAGGCTGACATCTGTGGACAGGTCCTGGCCAGCAGTGGCGCGCGGTCCACCGCCGCCGAACATCGAGCCCAGCAGGTCGTTTATGTTGCCGCCGCCCCCACCTGCTCCACCGAACAGGTCCCCCAGGTCCTCCATGCGGACGTACTGAGCGCCACCCCCGGGACCACCGACGAACTCGCCCCTGGCGAAGGAGTCACGGAACTGGTCGTACTCCTTGCGCTGCGCGGTGTCCCCGATGACCTCGTATGCCTCGTTGATGTCCTTGAACTTGGCCTCAGCGGCTGCGTTCTCGGGGTTGGCGTCGGGGTGGTGCTTCTGCGCCAGCTTGCGGAAGGCCTTCTTGATTTCCTTGGGGCTGGCCGTGCGGGAGACGCCAAGGACCGAGTAGTAGTCCTTGTCGGCCCACTCCCTACGCATGGTCAACCGCGACGAGCGCCGGACGGATCAACCGCCCCCGCAGCGTGTAGCCGCGGCGCAGCTCTTCACTGACGACCAGGTGAGCGCCGGCGTCGGGCGGCGCCTGTGCCGCTTCGTGCACCGTTGGGTCGAAAGGCTCGCCAATCGCCGCGATGGGCTCGAGCCCCTCTTTGGCCAGAACCGATACCAGCAGTTCGTAGGTACTCCACATGCCGGCAAGCAGCTTCTCTTCGGTTGGGGTTTGTGCCTCGTGAGTGAATGCAGCCTCGAAGCTGTCGACAACGGCCAACATCTCCAGGACGACTCGCTCCGAGGCGCGCTCGACGATGTCGACCTGATCGCGTTGCACTCGCTTGCGATAGTTGTCGAACTCCGCCGCCACCCGCTGCAGGTCGGCGAAGACCGTCTGCGCCGCCTGGCGCTCCTCGGCCAATTGACCGAGGAGCTGTTCGTTGGCGACAGCAGGGTCGCCGGGGAGGCCAGCCTCGTCTATGCCAGTGTCGTCTTCAAGGGCGCCTTCGACGACCTTGCCCTCGATTACCTCGTCCTCGGAGCTCACGAGCCCTCGCCTTCGTCGACGATCTCGCCTTCGACGACGTCGTCGCCACCCTCGGGCGCTGCCGACTCGGTCGCCTGGGTCTCGGCGTAGATCTTCTCGCCGAGCTTCTGGGAAGCGGTGAGCAGCTCCTGGGTCTTGGATGTCATTGCCTCTGCAGATGCATCCTCGTCCTCGAGGAGCTTCTTCAGGTCGGCCATGGCATCGTCAATCGGCTGGCGCTCGCCCTCGTCAAGCTTGTCGCCATGCTCGGTGAGCTGCTTGCCCATCTGATAGACAGCGTTGTCCGCCTGGTTGCGGGCATCGGCATTCTCCCTGCGGATGTGGTCCTCGGACGCATGATCCTCGGCGTCCTTGACCATCTGGTCGATCTCTTCGGGTGAGAGCGCAGTGCCACCGGTGAGGGTGACGGACTGGCTCTTGCCAGTGCCGAGGTCCTTGGCCGACACTGACACGATGCCGTTGGCGTCGATGTCGAATGTGACCTCGATCTGCGGCATGCCTCGTGGCGCCGGCGGGATGTCAGTCAGCTTGAAGCGACCGAGGGACTTGTTACCAACAGCCATCTCCCGTTCGCCCTGCAGCACGTTGATCTCGACCTCCGGCTGGTTATCTGCAGCCGTGGTGAATATCTCCGCCCTACGGGTGGGGATCGTGGTGTTGCGCTCGATCATCTTCGTAGCCACCCCGCCCATCGTCTCGATGGACAGTGTCAACGGAGTGACGTCGAGGAGCAGGATGTCCTTGACATCGCCCTTGAGGACGCCGGCCTGCAACGCAGCGCCGAGCGCTACGACCTCGTCTGGGTTGACGCCCTTGTGGGGCTCCTTACCAGCGAGCTCGGTGACGAGTTCGAGGACCGCAGGCATACGCGTCGAGCCACCGACCAGGATGATGTGGTCGATGTCCGACACCGAGAGCGCAGCGTCCTTGACGGCCTGCTTGAAGGGAGCCTTCACGGCTTCCAGCAAGTCTTCGGTCATCTTGTGGAACTCGGAGCGCTTCAGGGTCTTCTGCAGGTGGAGCGGTCCGTCCGGCGTAGCCGTGAGGAACGGAAGGTTGATCTCCGTCTCGGGCACCGACGACAGCTCGATCTTGGCCTTCTCGGCTGCCTCCTTGAGGCGCTGCAGGGCCATGGCGTCCTTGGACAGGTCGACCCCCGACTCGTTCTTGAACTCGGTGATCAGCCAGTCGATGACCCGCTGGTCCCAGTCGTCGCCGCCGAGCGAGGTATTACCTGAGGTCGACTTGACTTCGAATACGCCTTCGCCGATCTCGAGAACGGAAACGTCGAACGTGCCTCCGCCGAGGTCGAAGACGAGGATCGTCTGGTCTTCGCCCTCCTTGTCGAGGCCGTAGGCCAGAGACGCCGCCGTCGGCTCGTTGATGATGCGCAGCACTTCAAGCCCTGCGATCTGGCCGGCCTCCTTGGTGGCCTGGCGCTGAGCGTCGCCGAAGTAGGCGGGGACCGTGATGACCGCTTCGGTCACCTCTTGGCCCAAGTAGGCCTCGGCGTCGCGCTTCAGCTTCTGCAGGATGCGCGCCGAAATCTCCTGGGCGCTGTAGTCCTTGTCGTCAGCGTTGATCTTCCAGTCAGTGCCCATGTGGCGCTTGACGGAGCGCACGGTGCGCTCGGGGTTGGTGATGGCCTGGCGCTTCGCCACTTCTCCGACGAGGACCTCGCCCTGCTTGGAGAAGGCGACCACCGACGGGGTGGTGCGATGGCCTTCTGCGTTGGCCACGACTTCGGGGGTCGCCCCCTCCATAACGGCCAGAACTGAGTTGGTGGTACCGAGGTCGATACCTACTGCTCGTCCCATAGTTCTACTCTCCTTGTATCTATTTTCTGAGTCATTGTACTACCTATAACCTGAGTCGCATAGACTTAGATTCCCGATTTCCTGGGAAAACGCTAGCGGCCTACTGATGTGGGAGAAGTTGACAGGACTCTGATGGGGCGCGTGCGGCTCCCCTTCCTGAGAACGGAGTCTTCCGAGCCCTACTGAACCCCGGCTAGGTGGTTACGGGGTCTTATGTGCCGCTAAGAAGGCCAGGGCTTCGGCTTCAGTTGTGAACACCTGGAACGGAATCAGCATCCGGTTGATGATCTCCGGATACACATCGACCCGAGGGTGGACATCGGGATCGATGACGAACGCGGCTGCCGAGAACATCTGAGCGTTCTTGATGAAGATGGCCCAACTGTCCTGATCACTCGGTAACCGCTTCCGAAGATCAAGCAGTGCTGGCATTCTGGCAGTGCCGAGGAGGTCGCGGACGGCTCCAAATGTTGTGCTCACCGAGTCGGCCGTGCGCGGGGTGCCCTTCGTCTCGATGTGAACGATCCCATCGTCTATCCAGACGAAGGAGGTCGTCGTCTCAACGGAATCAAGACGTCCGTCCATCGGCAAAAGCATACACGCGGAGGTCCTCTGAATCCCAGGTATGTAGTTCTAGCGTGGCACGCAATGAAAAGGCGTCGTCGAATTCACCTGCCGAAAGATGGCTGGACGCCGCCTCCCACCCCGCACCAGCGCAGGCGTCCCGCCTCAGCTCCGGGTTTCACCCGACCGCACGCCGGAGCCCCGCGGGGCTAGGTAGCTCCGGCCCCCTCGATCAGTTCCCAGCCGATGCCATCGGGATCTGTGACGAGAGCGAAGCGACCGTGCTCCCAATCGGAGACCGACTCGACGTTCCCCCCGGCGGCCTCGAATCCGGAGAGGATCGAATCCAGGTCGGAGACCATCAGGTCGGCTGTGATCATCGGAGTGCTGCCCCTAGAAGGCGCCGGGCCTGCCTTGGCCAAGAAGAGCGTGATAGCGACATCGCCGGACCGCATCGTTCGCGAGATGTCGTTGCCGTCGTCGAGGCGGAAGTCGAGAGTCCTCGAGTAGAACCGTTCACTGGCGTCGAGGCTGGTCACGTATAGATTGAGGTCACCGCGTTTCATGGGTTCACGATACGCGCTCTTGAAACCGGTTTCTTGGCCGGTCGCGAAAACAAAGGATGTCATAGGTCTTCAATCGGCTTTCGCCACCTGATACATCGGAGGTGTCCGACTGGAGGCACCGCTGATAGATCCGCTACAACATCCCGATCTCACCCACCTGGCGCGTCATTTGCGGGAACGCCTCGACGAGACCCTCGAGGCCGAACAGCACGCCGCCGAGGCCGCGGCCAGACGACGGCGAAGCCTCCGGGACCATTTGCTTGAAGCGGAAGACCGCCGAGCGGTGGGCGTGGTGTCCGCTTCCGACGGCCAGCTCTACCGGGGCCAGGTGTGGTCTGTTGGCTCCGACCATGTAGTCCTCACCGACGAGTCGACCTCCTGGGTCATCGCCATCGAACATATCGCCGCCTTCGAGGTGCGGTGATGGCTGTGCTCTCCAACCTCACCGGTTTCGGCTCGACCCGATTCGACAAGAGGACCCTGACGGCCGTCGGCCTGGCGGGAGTGGCAGCCTTTGTCGTTCTGGGACTAACGCGCCCGGAGGCGTCGGTCGGGGTGCTGGTGGCGGCGCAGGACATCCCAGCTGGCGCCGTTCTGGATGCTGGCTCGGTGACGTCGCGACAGATGGGGACCGCCGACGGGCTCATCGCCGGAACCGATGTCGGCGAGCTCGAAGGCTGGGCTCTGGCTACAGGAGTGGAAGCAGGCGAGCCGCTTCTCGCGTCCTTGCTGGTCGATCCTTTGGCTGCCCTTCGACCACCATCGTTGTCGATCTCCATCCCCGAGACCCACGCCGCCCTGGGTTCGGTGATTGCCGGTGACTCTGTTGATATCTACGTCACCTGGCCGTCGACTTCGAGCGAGCCGCGTCACACTGAGTTGTTGGCGGCCGGAGTATTGGTTCTAGAGGCGAGGCCGGCCGAGGACGCCATCGCCGGTCGTAGAGAATTGGAGCTCCTGCTGGCCGTCGATGACAATTTGGCGCCGTTGATCGCTGGCGGCCACCGAATCGGTGACCTCGACCTGGTGCGGGTCAGCGAGTGATTCCGCGAGTCGCCACAGTGCTGTCTGCCCGGGACTGGGAGGCAGAGCTTGTCGGGGTCATTCGAGAGTCGGCGGCCGCCCGACTCATCCTGAGGGCCTACCAGCCATCAGAAATCGAAGAGCGACGCGCCGAAATCGATGTGGTAGTCGCAGGGGCCGAGACCTCGTGGGTGACCTCGGCAGCCGTGGCGAGTTGGCGCCGACAGGGCCTGCGGGTGATCGGCGTCCACCCGGCTTCTGACTCACCAGCTCGTCGGATCTTGGAGACCGGAGGGGCCGACGAGGTCGTCGAGGAGTCCATCGCCGCCGAGGCCAAGATCGCCGCGATCCGCGCCGTTGTTACCTCGGGAGCGACGCTTCCGTCCGCCAAGACCGGGACCTTCGTCGTGGTCACGGGTGGTCGTGGCGCCCCGGGTCGAACGGAGGTGTCGCTGGCGCTGGCGTGGAATCTGGCCGCGCATCTCAAGACCCTTGTGGTCGATGCCGACCTCGACGCGCCCAGTCTTGCCGTTCGGCTTGGCCTTCCGGCGCGACCAGACCTCGCCGATGCCGCTGACTACTGCCGAATGAGCGGTGATCTTCCGGAGTGGGCGGTGCACCAGCGTGACGGTGCCTCGTTCGTTGTTGGTTCACATCGGCCGGGAGAGCCGCGGCTTCGTCCATCCCTCGTGGGCGATGTCCTTGACGCGGCCCTCAGCCAGTTCGATGTCGTCGTGGCAGACCTTGGTCCGGCCATCGCCGACACCAACCTCCTGAAGCGAGCCGACGCCGCGGTGCTCGTGGCAACCGGTGATGCTGTGGGGATAGTGCGCGCTGCGCAGACTGTGGGCGAGTGGGACGGCCCGCCTCCTGCCCTGGTTCTCAATCGCGTTAATGGCAACAACGCGCATGACTCGACCATGGCGGCCCGCCAGTGGCTCGGTCTGGACCCAGCAGTGATCATCCGAGAAGACCGGCGGATTGGGCTGGCCGCCCGGTCGGCGCAGCCGCCTGCTCGTTCGTTGCGCCGGCAGTTGGCTCGAATCGCGGTAGGCGCATGAGTCGGCTCGGCTTTCTCGACCCACTCCTAGAGGACGACAAAGTTGAAGAGATCATCGTTCTTGGGGGCCATCGCACCTTCGTCGTCCGCGGTGGACGGAAGGAGCTCATTCCGGACATTGTTGACACGCCCACCGTCCGCCGGATAGCAGAACAGCTGCTAGCGGGCACAGGTAGGAGGCTGGATCTGGCCAACCCGATCGTCTCCGCTCAGCTCGCAGATGGGAGCCGAGTTCACATCACCGGCCCACCCGTTACCCATCCGGATCGCCTCAACATTCAGATAAGGAAGTTCGTGCTCGCTGTAGACGAGCTGCGCGCTCTCGTGGGTCTAGGCACGCTGTCCCGCGATGCCGCAGACCTGCTGAGGGCCGCGGTCGTCGCAGACAAGACGGTATTGGTTGCCGGGGCTCCCGGAGCCGGCAAGACCACGCTGGTCAATTGCCTTCTCAATGACGTGCCGCCAGATCAGCGGCTCGTTACCTGCGAGGAGGTCTTCGAGATTCAGACGCAGCATCCGGATGTCACACAGATGCAGACTCGCGAGGCCGGCCTCGATGGAGGTGGCGAGATCGATCTCCGGCGTTTGGTCAAGGAGGCGCTGCGACAACGGCCCGATCGCATAGTTGTCGGAGAGGTTCGTGGGCCGGAGGCGCTCGACCTACTTCTGGCGCTGAACGCCGGTTGTTCAGGCCTCGCGACGCTGCATGCCAACTCGGGACGCGATGCGCTGGAGAAGCTCGTCGGTTACTGCGTCCTGGCGGGCGAGAACGTGTCGACAGAGTTCGTTCGAAGATCGTTGGCGTCGGTGGTGGACCTCGTCGTGTTCATCAAGAGGAGCGGCGGGTCGCGAAGGGTCGAGGAAGTCATAGCCGTCGATGATCGATTGGCCGGCGACTTGTTCGCGACAACGCCGCTGTTCGCCTGGGAGGACGGCGAGCTGCGGTCGGCGGGTCACCGTCACCACGACGCTGACATGCCCATGGCCGCCGGAGTCCTCCGCCCATGAGAGGGGTCGCTGCACTTGTCGCCGCCCTCGCCGTGTGGATCTACTTCGGTGGCTGGGTTCCCGAAGTTAGCCGCAACTCCTTCCGGCTTCCCGCGCCGAGAATCATTGGCGTCTCCATCGCCTGGGGGTCAGCTGCGTTCCTCGTTGTGGTTGCCCTATCCGGCCTCGCGACTCTCGGCGGCGCGGTAGCACTTCTCGTTGCGGCCGCATACGTGGCGTCTCGTCGACTGGTCGCAGAACGATCTCGGCGAGCCGTCATGGAGCAGTGGCCAGACTTCCTGGCGATCCTGAGGAGTCGGCTGGCCGCAGGTCGTGCGCTCCCAGAAGCGACGGTTGAGGCGGCGTTGCATTGTGGCAACGGCATCGAACTATTCGGACTCAGCGTTCAACGATCGCTTGCTCAAGGGGCTCCCTTCAGCAAGGCGCTGGACATTGAGCGGAGCCGAATGTCGGACTCCGTGGCCGACCGAGTGCTCACCTCGCTTGCCTTTGCCGCGACCGCCGGCGGCGGCAGGGTCGCCGACATCTTGGGTCTTCTCGGCCAGTCCGTTGGCGACGAGCTTCGACTGCGGCGGGCGCACGACGCAGCTCTCACCCAGCAGCGTTTGACGGCGACCGTCGCTCTGATCGCGCCATGGGCCCTTCTGCTGCTCACTGTCGCCACGAATCCACAAGCTGCTGATGTTTACGGAACTGCTGGCGGAGCGAAAGTGCTTGGCCTTGGATTAGCCATGACGGCGACCGGATTCCTGCTGGCACGACGTAGCGCCAAGCTTTCGAAGGCCGCAAGGATCTTCAGGTGAGAGTCGTCGCCGCCGGAGCCGCCAGCGTGGCCCTCTACCTGATCTCGACGCGCGTTCCCATTGTTCGTCTTGTCGATCGGGTCGGCAAGTACCTCATGCCGGTAAGCCAGCCCTCTGCCCCCGAAGAGGCCGATGAGGCCCCGCTAGCCAAGGCAGGAATCCGCTGGACGCGTGCTGAGGTCGGTATGAGGAGGACGATCGCGGGCCTGACGGGCGGCCTGATCGGGGTGTTGATGGCTCAAGGAGACCTGTTCCTGGCCGGTAGTACTCGCTCGGCCCCAGCGCTGGGGGCGCTGGGGGGCTTTGCCGGCGTCCTTGGATTCCGCATGTGGGCTACGCAGCGGACCGAACGGCGCTCTCGTCAGCTTCGCGCCGAGTTGCCCGTGATCGCCGATCTGGTCGCTCTTCGGGTCCTGGCCGGAGAGAGCGTTGCGTCTGCTCTGGAGCATGTGGTCGAAGGGACCGGGGGCGTCGCGGCGGAGGAGCTCGGGGAGGTCCTGGGTCGGTATCGCGAGGGCCAAGGCCTCTCCGAGGCGCTGCAGCTTGAGATAGCCCGAACAGTGGCCCCGGAGGCGGGCCGCCTGTACGGCTTCCTTGCCAACGCCCATCAGGCCGGTGGCCGTCTTGCTGAGGCCCTTCTTGGTTTGTCTATCGATTACCGCGCCGAGCAAGAGAGAGAACTGCAGATCGAAGGAGGGAAGCGAGCTTTGGCGGTCTATGCCCCGATCCTCGCGCTGATGATCCCGGTCGCCCTGCTTTTCCTCATGTATCCGACATTGCAAGGGCTCTCTGAGCTCTCGACCGTTCCGTAAGAAAGGAGGTGGCCATGCTCAACGATGATCGTGGTGTGATCACTATCGAATGGCTTGGTATGGCGACAATCGCCGTACTCGTGATCGCGTTCTTGCTACCGCAGGTGCGCAGTTCCGCAGGCGACATGTGGACGTCCATCAGCAGCCAGGTAACGACGTTCTTCGGGTAGACCGCGGCTCCGCGATCATCGAAGGTGCCGTGGCGCTTGGTATTGCCTTCATTCTGTTCGGAGTGGTTATCCAAGTGGCTCTGCTCGTCTCCGCGCGGTCGACGGCGCAGGCCGCTGTCGACGCTTACGCGCGGCGGGCTGCGGTATCAGGTACGTCGACCCCCGATCCGCTCGCCGCGGAGATCGCACGGGTCCTGCCGGGCGCTCACGAGGTGGAGGTGACGTTAAGCCGTTCAGATGCCCTCGTCAGCGCGGCGCTGGAGTTCTCGTGGAACCCTCCGGGGCCGCGACTCGTGCCCATATCGATTCGGGTTGAAGGCTCCGCTCCGGTAGTGGCTCCACCGTGAACCGTGGCAACGCCATAGTCGAGGTCCTGGTTCTTGGGATGGTTCTGGCGCTGGTCCTTTTGCAACTGATCGTCGGCTATGCGCGCATCAGCATCGCTGGTGACGGAGCGACGAGTGCCGCCCAAACTGCGGCAATCTGGGCGGCCCGGTCAGGTTCTGCCACCGAGGCGGCGGCGTTGGCGGAGGAGCTGGCGCCGGGTGCAATCGTAGAAGCGTGGAGGGACGGATCGGTGCTGCACGTTGTTGTTCGCAGATCCGTACCGGTAATTGGCCCTGCAGGTGGGCAGCTGCACTACACCGTTGTCGGGAGGGGATCAGCCTCCATTAGCCCGTATCGATCGAATGGCTGATCGGGGAAGCGTGCTGCCGGCCGTGTTGGGTCTTGCTCTTGGCGGGCTGCTTCTGATCGGAGTCGCCATGGACCTCTCGCGATGGGCCAGCAGTCACCGAGAGGCTGCCTTCGCCGCCGACGCTGGTGCGCAGGCCGGGGCGGCCATAGTTTCCCCAACGGACTTGAGGATCGGATTGGTCGCAGTTGAGACCGAGGAAGCGCGGCCTGTCGCCGTCGACGCTGCGCTTGGATCGCGGCCGCGCGCCGGTAGGGCTGTCGCTGTGACGATTTCGGGAAACCAGGTCTGCGTAGCTGTTGAGCAGCCCTTCGTGTCGCACTTGCTG
>CAXMQS010000048.1:0-48306 GCA_964195995.1 uncultured Acidimicrobiia bacterium | reverse complement strand
TGAAACAGTGATACGAGTCGAGTCATTTGGCCTGGCCTCCTAGCCTTTTGTGCCTCCCCGGGAGTGGGGGAGCGCCTCTTAAGAGGCATGTAAAAGCTATCAATACCAGACAGTCACTGGAATAGGTCCAGCGACCTATATATCGGAAAGTGTCTAGTCAACCACTAAGAGTACCTAGAAAGGACCGGACTGGAGAGCCCGCGAGATGGACCATAGAAGAAGGGCGCCCCAAGGCGCCCTTCTTCTATGTTGTGCGGCGGTCCTACGGCGTTGTGGGCGTTGTTGGCAGCTTGACTGCGACATCGTCCAGGGTGTCGCTGGCACCCTGACCGACTGCGGCTATAGCAGCAAGCGCTACAACGGCGATCAATGCGAGCAACAGCGCGTACTCAACGAGGGAAGCACCCTCGTCGCGAACGCGGATGGACTGGAACAGTGAAACGAGTCGAATCATTGAGTCTGGCCTCCTAGCCTTTCGTGTCTCTCCGGAAGGGAGAACGCCTCTGGAGAGGTATGAAAAGCTATCAACCCTGGGGGGCGGCTGACATAGGTCGGCAGACCCATATCAGAGAGTAGGCGGACGACCACAAGAGATTTCTAGTTATCGGTGAACCCAAGTCGAATTGCCTCAACGGCGGCCTGGGCGCGATCAGCGACACCGAGCTTCTCATATATCGATGCCAGATGGTTCTTCACCGTCTTCGACGAGATGAAGAGGCGCTCTGCCAGCTCGTCGGTGGCACTCACGCCCCGACCCAGCAGGGTCAGCAACTCGATCTCCCTGGCGGTGAGGGCGGCAGCGCCTGCGTCGAGGACCGGGGAACCGTGCCTGGCCATGACCCCTTCGTCGACACCGGACTCGATGAGGTTCTCACCACCAAGAACAGCCCGCACTGCTGCTGCCAGCTCGGGGAGGGGGGCTCCCTTCGACAGGAAGGCGGCTGCTCCTGCCGCGGCTGCTTGTTGTCTCCGATCGTCGTCTGTGTGCATCGTCACGACGACGGCCGGAAGTCTTCCGTCAAGTCGACTCAGAGCAGTGAGCCCGTCCATCCCCGGCATCTCGATGTCGATCACGAGCACTTGGGCATTGGCATTCTCCAGCTTGTCAAGCAGCTCTTGGCCGTCGACCGCTGTCGCCACGACGGTGAGGTCGGCAACGGCCGAGAGCGCGTTGGCGAGGCTCTCGAGGAGCATGCGGTGGTCGTCGGCGATGGCTACGCGAATCATCAGGCCCACTCGATCGAGATAGCAGTCCCTGCGCCGGGGGAGCTCTCCACGAAGACGGTCATGCCAGCCTTGCGGGCGCGCTCCTGGATACCCACCAGTCCGAAGTGGCCGGCGGGTACTCGATTCGGATCGAACCCATCACCGTCGTCTGTTATGCGAACCTTACCGCTCGTTCTGTCAACGAAACCCTCGATTGAGATCGTCGTCGCGTTGGCATGCCGGAGGACATTGCGGAAGGCCTCGGTGAAGATGGCAGTGACGTCGGAGGCTATGGCCGGCCGCGGTGGCCGTCGTTCGTCGAGATTGATGATCACTGCGGGTCCACCGTTCGGAACGGAGGCCTCGAGGACGATTGCTTGTTGCACCAGGCTGTCCCTCGCCTCGTGTCTGAGGTCGGAAACTACACCCCGGACATCGTCGACCAGAGACCCGACGTTACCCCTGAGTTCCTCAAGATGGGTAGCCAGGGCTGGTTCGGCGGGGTATTGCAGCACCGCTACATCGAGCGCCAAGCCGAGAGAGGCCAGCGACGGTCCGATCTCGTCGTGAAGCTCTCTGGCGACTCGCTGCCGCTCCTCGCGGACTGCACGCTTGGCGATGTCTCGCAGGATTCGAATGTTGTCGAACGCCATGGCGACGCTGCGCAGGTTCTCGGAGACGAGAGTGTGTTCCTCGGGTGTGAGCACGGTCTCGCGACCCACCACGACGAACCCAACCTCCCGGCCCTCGACGACAAGGGGGACGGTAGAGCGAGCCTTGCCGCGGTCGGCGCCGCTCGTCTTGGCGACAACGATTGGACCGTCCTCGCCCTCGAAGGCGATCAGCCCAGAATCGATGAGGACGCTTTGACGAAGGATCTCAAGGGCTTCCTCACCCACCGTGATGGGGCTCAGCTGACTCCCGTCGGTCGCCTTTGCCAAGCTGAGAAGCAGGCCGTGGGCCTCCTCGAGCCGTTCCATGCGCAGGGTCGCGGTGGCGAGGGCGGTGGCATCTGATGCTCGCTGGTGGCCTTCGATCAGCAGTCGCCGCGCCTGAGCCTGGTTGATAGCGACCACCAGGTAGAGCGCTCCATAGAGCAAGACCGTTCCCGTGAGCGGGTCCTCATCGACGATTCCGACGACGGCGGCTAGACCGCCGGCTGAAAGCAAGGCTGTGGCGATGCCACGTCGGGGCGAATCGAAGGTCGCAGCCGAGAAGGTCGGGGCCAGGGAGAACAGGAGATAGGGGCTGGCGCTGCCGCCGGTAAGGCCGACAGCGAGGACGCTGGCACCGACGCCAGCGACGACGAGGACCTCAGCGATGATGCCGTCGCGACGCACATCCTCGGGAAGGACTTCGACGATGAGGACGTACAGACCCACGATTATTCCAGCCGCCGCCTGCTCCGGACCCGGGTCGAGACGGATGGCAGAAACGAAGACACCAACCATCAACCCTCCCCAGTGCCATACGGAGAGGATCCAACGAAAACGGGTTTGCCACGGGCGCTCGGTCATTGGTACATCAAGGGTAGAGTCGGCAGATGGCGCCTGACGCTCAAGCGCGGGTTGTGCTCGCTGGAGGAATCGGATCAGGCAAGTCCACCGCTGGTCGATTGTTCGCTTCCTTGGGGGCGGAAGTCATCGATGCAGACGAGGTCGGCCATGCCGTCCTCGAGCCGGGAGGGGCAGCGTTCGAGGCTGTCGCAGCCCGGTGGCCAGACTTCGTAGTTGACCAAGCGATCGACAGACCTGCGCTGGGGAGGTTGGTCTTCTCCGATCTCGCCGAGTTGAAGGCTCTCGAGTCGCTCACGCATCCCGCTATCCGTTCGACCATCGGGCGGCGATTGGCGTCCGTGGAGGCGCAGGTAGTCGTGGTCGAGGTCCCGTTGCTGAGCGACTTTCTCGGCGACGGCTGGCGGCGGATCGTCGTCGATACCGGCGATTCCGTTCGCAAGGAACGCCTTCTTGCCAGGGGAATGACAGAAGCGGACGTTGACCAGCGGATGGCGGCCCAGCCGTCCCGTGCGGAGTGGCTTGAAGCGGCGGACCTGGTTCTGGACAACTCCGGGACCGCTGAAGATCTCGAAGCCGAGGTCAGGGCATTGTTAGATCAGCTGCAAGCGCCTATGTGACCGAGCGGCCGGGAAGAGTCCTAGATTCATGGCGATTGCACTTCGTCGTCCATTCGAGCCACTGCAAGCTTCAAACCTAGTTCGTCGAGCTTGCGGCGGGCCTCGCTCCACATTGCCTCGCCGTGAGATCGATCCCCATCAGCGAGTTCGTAGGTGGCCCAGTCGTGCAGCGTCATCGCCCGATCGATCTCCATGCCAGAGTCGCCAAAGATCGAGGTCGCCTTGGCAAAGCATTCGGTTGCACTCCGCGGCGTCGCCGACCCGTCAACGGCTATCGGTCGGCCGAGCCGCTGCGAAACAAGTCCTAGCACCCTCCAGGAATGTCCTAGATGGTCAGGGTTGGCATCCTTAGTGGCCTGTACGTTGGCGAACCTGGCCTGATCGAGGGCCTGAGTCATGCGTCCAAGCCCGAGCGAAGCCTCGGCCATGAAGCGGAAAGTCTCTGAGATGTGTTCAGATCCGCCGGAGGCGTCGAAGGCCGCAGCTGCAGACTCCAATGTCTCGAGCGCTTGGTCGTAGGCATGCCTACCGACAAGAGCCCCTCCAAGGTTGCTGAGAGTCAGCGGCTCCTGGTCGACATCCCCAAGATCTCGCTGGATGGCGAGAGCCCGTCCGTACACGTCCTCTGCTCGTCGAAAGTCCCCAGCGATGCGCGCCAGCTCCCCAAGATTTATGAGAGCCCTGCCCTCGGCGATGCGATCTCCCAGTTGCTCGTTCAAATCCAAGGCGTGCTCGAAGTGCACCTCGGCCGGACCGAGCGCGCCTCGTGCAGTGTGTATCGCGCCGAGAAGTGCTTGGATGTGCCTCATCGCCCGCGGGTCGGCTGCGGTCTCGGCCGCGATGAGTGCTTCTTGGGCTTTCGCCAATGCTGCAACGAGATCGCCAACTCGGAGCAGGCCCCAACCTATTTGGGTGAGCACCTCGCAGAAGACGCGTTCATCTCGCGGCTGCTGCGAGCGCGCCGTCTGTTCCGCTTCTTCTCCGACCATGACCGCTTCATGGCTGTGTCCTTGGCGAAGGTGGGCCGCTGCCCTTCGCATTAGAGCCCGCGCCTGGCCTCCGACGTCCCCAGCCTCCTTGGCTGCCTCCAGCATTGAGGAGTTCGATTCGAGGGCCTCGTCGTAGCGGGCCAGCAACATCAGAACGTCGCGGAGGCCGTCGTAGAGGGGAAGACGTTCCTGTGGAGTCAAGCTGCCGTGCTCGAGGGCCATGCGGTAGTGCCGGGCCGCATCTTCATTGGCATACCGAGCCTGGGCATGGACTGCCGCCTCTGTATGCCACCGGGCCGCCTCGACCGGCGCATCGGCAAGGGAATAGTGAGAGGCGATGAGGGCTGGGCGGCTGGCCGCCTCGTCCCGACCAGCCATCCAGTCGGCTACTCGCCGGTGGTAGAGCCGGCGAAGGCGCCGAAGGACCCTCTCGTAGGTGACCTCGTGGAGAATCGCGTGCTTGAAGAAGTACTCCTCGGTGCCAGCGAAATCGGTGTTGGCATCTCGATATACGAGCTCCTTTCCATTGAGAGAAGAGAGGACCTCAGCAGTGTCGATGTCCGGCACTGGATCCGGATCACCGGCCTTGGGGATGGCTTGGTCCCAGAAGATTCGTCCGACAATGGAGGCCCGGCCAAGTAGATCACGTTCCGATGAAGCCAACAGATCGAGCCTTGCCTGCAGGACGCCAGTCAGCGTCGGTGGCACTGTGAGGTCGGTGAGGCGCGTCGGGTCGGCGTACCAGACGTCGTCCGAGATCGCGATCACGCCGTCTTCGATCAGCATCTTGACCAATTCTTCGACGTAGTAGGGGTTGCCCTCGGCGCTCGAAGTGATCCGTGTGATCATGGCTGGGGGGATTGCAGGCACCTTCTGCAAGACCTCTTCGACGAGTCGGGCACTGTCGGTTGGGGATAGCGGCTGGAGGTCGATGCGGTGCAGCACTTCGAGCCCATGGCCCCACTCGGGGAAGCGATCGAAGAGTCCGGGACGCGCCACCGCCACGATGGTCAGTGCACCCCCTTGCCAGTCTGCGAGCAGATGCTCAAGAAGCTCAAGGGATCCCTGGTCGGCCCAGTGGATGTCCTCGAGAAGCATCATGACAGGTCGATCAGCTGCGACAGCACTGAAGAGCTTGCCGATCGTACGAAAGGCTCTGTCCCTCAGCTGTCTCGGGTCGTCGAGGATCCCTCCGACGTGCTCGCTATCGGTGAGGTCGAGGCCGATCAGGTGACCTATCAGATGCGCCTCAGCCGCGGAATCTCCCATGATCGCGGTAATCCCTGTTTCGAGCTTGCCCAAGGCAACATCGTTGGGGTCGTTGTCGGCGATCAGAAAGCGAAAGAAGAACACACTGCGCAACAACGAATAGGGGACTTGTTGATGTTGACGGTCGGCTCGGCCCTTGAACAGCCTCTTCTCATCCGGTTGAACATGCAACCAATCCTCAAGCTCATACAGGAGGCGCGATTTCCCAATCCCGGCTTCCCCTACCACCAGCGCTAGATGCGGCGACCGTTCCTTGGCGGCAAGTCGAACCAGCAACTTGAGCTGCTCGAGTTCGGCATCTCGGCCGATCATTCGGGTATCGATACCCTCGACGCCCCTTGTTCCCAGACGGAACGCGCGGGGTCGGATCCCATCGACGACGAAAGTCCGCAACGGTTGCCGCTTGCCTTTCACCTTCAGCGAATCCTGTTCGAATACTTTGAACAATCCCTTGACATGGCGGTAGGTGTCGCTGCCGACCAGAATGCCACCGATGGGAGCCGCACTCTCGAGGCGGGCCGCGACGTTGACGGTGTCGCCGATGGCGGTGAACTCGGCCGTACTACCGACCTCGCCAAGCACGACGGGTCCTGTGTTGATACCGATCCGCAGCTGCAGTCCTGAGAGATCGCTCTCGGACTCCGCGAATCCGCCAACGATCGTTTGCATCTCCAAGGCCGCCCTCACGGCTTGCTCGGGGTCGTCTTCGCTCGCTACGTCGACGCTCCACAGTCCCATCACGGCGTCCCCGATGTGCTTGTCAACGAGGCCACCATGGCTCGTGATCGCCGCGTCAAGGTGCTCCCAGACGGCATCGAGGGCATCACTCAGGTCTTCGGCATCCATCTGCTCGCTCATCGCGGTGAAGCCGGACACGTCAGCGAACAGAACCGTTACCTGTTTACGGCGCTTCTCTTCGGGTTGGTCTTCGAGGCGGTCTAACTGTTGGCGAAGCGCTCCAACCGTTGCCTCAATGACGCTGTCGTCGACAAGGCCGCGCAGGGTTTCCTGCGCGGCGATCGCCTGCTCCAGTCTGTTCTGTTCGTCCACGGCTCAGGTTCGCCGAAGGCGAGACACGCGACTAGGTGTCGCTCCCGGTCGGGTTCGACGTACCCGTCGGGTTCGAGGTGCCGGTTGGCTCCGTGTCCGGCTTTTCGGTCGGATTCGAGGTGCCGGTTGGCTCTTTGTCCGGCTTCTCGGTCGGATTGGAAGTGCCTGTTGGCTCTTCGGTGGGATTCGACGTGCCTTCGAGGTCTTCGCCACTCTTCTCACGATCGGACATTTCGGTCCTCTTTCCTCGTTGCTGTGGACATCGAGATGGGATTGGGTCCCCTGTTGGGCCTCGGTCTCGAGATCCTCGAACAACGCAACATAGCCTGCTTCGTTGATTCGTGTAGGCAGAACAGAGCTTTCCTAACGCGGGCTTGTCCTAACCTCAGCAGCTATGCCGGCGTTCAAAGTTCACTCGGATTTCAGTCCAGCTGGCGATCAGCCCCAGGCCATCGCAGAGCTGGCGTCGAGCATCGCGGCCGGCAACGACTTCCAAACGCTTCTCGGGATCACGGGCTCCGGCAAGTCAGCAACCATCGCCTGGACCATTGAGGCCCTGCAACGACCAGCTCTGATCCTGGCGCCGAACAAGGCCCTTGGCGCCCAGCTTGCCAACGAGTTTCGCCAGTTCTTTCCCGAGAATCGGGTCGAGTATTTCGTCAGTTACTACGACTATTACCAGCCCGAGGCCTACATCCCCCAGAGCGACACTTACATCGAGAAGGATGCAACCGTTAACGACGAGATCGATCGGCTGCGACACGCGGCAACGGCGGCGCTGCTCACGCGCCAAGACGTCGTAATCGTCGCGTCGGTTTCTGCCATCTACGGCCTCGGCAGCCCCGAGCAGTACGAGGGTCAGCTGTTGAGGCTGGTGAGGGGTGTTGAGTATCCGCTGGACGACGCGCTGCGTCGGCTTGTTGACATCCAGTACGACCGAAACGACATCAACCTGGTGCGTGGGACGTTCCGAGTGCGCGGCGACACTCTCGAGATCCATCCCTCATACGAGGAGACGGTCCTTCGGATCGAGTACTTCGGCGATGAGGTCGATCGCATCTTGCAGATGAACCCTGTCACGGGCGAGGTGATCGGGGACCTGGCCGAGGGCTATATCTATCCGGCGAGTCACTACGTGGCTACCAGGGATCGACTGGACCGCGCCCTCGGCACTATCGAAGTCGAGCTGGCCGAAAGGCTGCAGCAGCTCGACAAGGAGGGCAAGTTGCTCGAAGCGCAGCGGCTGCGTATGCGCACGAGTTACGACATGGAGATGATCCGCGAGGTCGGGTATTGCTCCGGCATCGAGAACTACAGCAGGCACCTGGACGGAAGAGAACCCGGAGAGGCGCCGTACACACTGCTCGACTACTTCCCAGACGACTTCCTGACGTTCGTCGACGAGAGTCACGTTGCGGTTCCTCAGGTCAGAGGCCAGTACGAAGGAGACCGCAGCCGTAAGAACATGCTCGTCGAGCACGGCTTTCGACTTCCTTCGGCCATCGACAACCGCCCCCTGCGGTTCGACGAATGGTTGGAGAGAAGCGGCCAGATAGTCTTCGTTTCGGCGACGCCGGGCCCCTTTGAGCTCGAGCACTCCAAGCACGTCGCGGAGCAGGTGGTGCGACCGACAGGATTGGTTGACCCCGAGATCATTCAGCGTCCAACCAAGGGCCAGATCGACGACCTGATCGGGGAGATCAGGGAGCGCGCTCTTCGGGACCAGCGGGTGTTGGTGACAACGCTTACCAAGAAGATGTCGGAGGATCTAACGGACTACTTGCTCGAGATGGGGATCAGAGCTCGCTACCTGCATTCAGAGATCGACACTCTGGAGCGGGTGCAGACACTGCGCGACCTGCGGAAGGGGGAGTTCGATGTTCTGGTCGGCATCAACCTTCTGCGGGAGGGACTGGACCTCCCTGAGGTGAGCCTCGTAGCGATCCTTGATGCTGACAAGGAGGGCTTCCTGCGCAGTCAAACGAGTCTGATCCAAACGATCGGCAGAGCTGCCCGCAACGTCGATGGCCAGGTCATCATGTACGCCGACGAGGTCACGAAGTCGATGCAGCATGCCATCAGCGAGACCAACAGGCGGCGCGGACTACAGGATCAGTACAACAAGACCAATGGAATCGACCCACAGACCATTCGCAAGAAGGTGTCTGACATACTCGAACTGGTGCAGAGCGCTGATGTCGAGCCCTCGGCTCGCCGCCGCTCTCGTGAGCTCGCAGAACGGCCCGCGCTCGACCTCCCAGTTGATGACCTGTCACGCCTGATCCAGAGCCTCGAGGACGAGATGCGCGAGGCGGCCAAGGAGCTGAGGTTCGAGTACGCGGCAAGGCTGCGCGACGAGGTCAACGATCTCAAGCGTGATCTGCGGGAGATGGTCGACGCCACATAGAGGCGGCATCGCCGTCCGCAGTGACCACAATGTCGAGACGATGAGCGAAACCTCCGAGAGCCTGCGCCCTCACGACGCCAGGCCCAAGACTCCCTGGTGGTTCGAGCGGATCGTTGGCGCTGCGGCAAGTGCTCTGATCGGATTTGGCTTGATCGGGGTGCTGTTGGCGCAGCTCGGCTGGTTCCGCATCGGCCCTGTGATGGCTCTGGGAACGGCGCTGTCCTACACCGTCTTCGCCCATTTGTTCGCTGCGGACGCCGCACCCCATCGATCGGTCGTGGGAACCCGACCTGCGTTGGCGGCGATTACCATCGCCATCCTCTCTCTCGTCTTCAATTGGGCGGCGGCCGCCGAGACGATGCTTACAGACGGCGAGCCGGGGGTCATGGTCAATGCTGCCCGCCATCTCGACGAGACGGGGAGTCTTACGGTCGAGGCATCTGTCGGACCGTTTGCCGCTGCCAGGGTTGGCTTCGTGGCCGAGGGCTTCGTGGGGAGGGGAGTCGGAGGCACCCTCCGATCTGAGGTGCCGCACTTCGTCCCGGTGCTGAGGGGCATCGCAGGATGGTTCGGCAGGACGCCCCTGCTGGCAGTTGGCGCATTGTGGGCGTCAGCGGTACTACTCGCCTTCTATTGGTTCGCGACGCGAATAGTGCATCCGTGGATCGCGGTCGTCCTCACTGGATCGCTGGCGCTGACGCTTCCTTTCATCCAGGCAGCGAGAGGCTTCTATCCGGAGCTGATAGCCATGTTCGGCGTGTTCGCCGGCCTCTCCCTGATGCCCGGTCTATCGGATTCAATCGAGCGCGGCGTCCTCTCGGGACTTCTCCTGGGAATGGCGACACTGGCGCGGCCAGAGTGGGCGCTACTTGTCATCCCCTTTGGGGTCTACATCGCCCTTGAGTTCGTCGGGTCGACCTCGATGTCATGGCTGGTCGGCCGCAAGCGTCGGCGGGTCCTCCTTGCGGCGGCCGCCGGATATGCCGTTCCGGTCTTGGTTGCGTGGTGGGACGCGGCACACAGTGGCGTCGGCCTGGTCTCCACCTTCGAACCCCGCCGGGCGGGCGCCGCCATCGCCCTGGCGGCGGTGGTATTCGGAGTTTTGCGATTGACCGGCCGCGCCATGGTGGCACAGCCTCGGTTCGCTTACGCAAACATCCAGCGGGCGTTCACTTTCCTGGTTGCGGGAGTGATGTTGGTTGGCTCCGTGGTCGCGTTCCTGCGGACGCCGGCCGTCGCCGACGAGGCCTCAGTAGCCGTAGCAGAGGCGCAGCAAAGTGAAGGCGTCGTCGTCGACGGAACCCGGTCTTATGACGAGGAGACGGGGCGATGGTTGCTGTGGTATCTCGGCCCCGTTGCCGCTGGTTTTGGTGTTGTTGGACTCGCCCTGCTTGTGACAGAAGTGGTCGAGCACGCCGACAAGCGAGCCTTGTTGCTGTTCCTCCTCATCGCTCTGTTCGTCTCATTCGCCGCACTGGTCGACGCCGGCGCCGATCCCGTTCAGATAATCGCGACGCGGCGGCTCCTGTTCATGACGATCCCCGGGCTTCTGATCGGCGCCGGGGTGATCTCGCAGCGGCTCTACGACAGTTCCAGGACCTACGTTTCGCCGCGGACGACGGTCATGGCCCTTAGCCTCGTTGCCGTGCTGGCGTTTCCGTTTCTCGGAGTCTTCGGCGTCGCCGGCCTCTCAGATCACCGCGGGGCAAGGGCGGGTGTTGCCGATCTGTGCACATCCCTAGGCCGGCGCACGGCGGTGCTCTTCGCCGAGACCAGTGTCAGCGACCCGGGAGCGGATGCCGCCCAGACTGTCCGCGGTTTCTGCTCGATCCCGGCGGCCCGGGCGGCCGATCCCAGCCTCGAGGAGATCATTGACCTGAGCACGGCATGGGCGGCAGAAGGGAGCCGACTTGTCGTCATCAGCGAAAGTCCGTGGGCTGGCCTCGGCAGCGGGCAGCGCATCGACATCGAGTGGGAGAGCCTCGAGCGCACTGCTGAGAGCCGGCCAGACGATGCTGAGCAGGGGGAGTTGACGCTCTTCCTTGCCGCTGTCGAATGACGACACAGGCGTAACTACAATCGTCAACCCCGAGGACGAGCCAGGATCGTGACCACTGATCGAATCGTCATACAGGGTGCTCGCGAGCACAACCTCAAGAACATCAATGTCGAGCTGCCGCGCGACCAGCTGATCGTCTTCACTGGGTTGAGCGGATCGGGTAAATCGAGCCTCGCGTTCGACACGATCTATGCCGAGGGGCAACGCCGCTACGTCGAGAGCCTTTCCGCGTACGCTCGCCAGTTCCTTGGGCAGATGGAGAAGCCCGACGTCGAGTTCATCGAAGGTCTATCCCCGGCCATATCGATCGATCAGAAGACCGCCTCGCGCAACCCCCGTTCGACGGTCGGGACCGTCACCGAGATCCACGACTACCTGCGACTCCTTTACGCGAGGGTCGGCACGCCGCACTGCCCCAACTGTGGTCGGAAGGTCCACCGTCAGACCCCTAGCCAGATCGTCGATCAAGTGTTGGAACTCGCTGAGGGCACCCGATTCCAGGTGCTTGCTCCCGTTGTACAGGGTCGCAAAGGCGAGTACGAGGGGCTACTCGAGGATCTCTCGAAGCAGGGCTTCAGCAGAGCCCTCATCGATGGTGAGCAGCGTGACCTCACCGAGGACATCAAGCTCGACCGGTACTTCCAACATTCGATAGAGGTCATCGTCGATCGCCTCGTCGCCAAGAAGGGAATCAAGCGGCGGCTTACGGAGTCGTTGGAGACCGCCCTCGACCTTGCCGACGGGGTGGCGATGGTGCAGGTCGTGGACGGCGACACCCACACGTTCAGCCAGCATCTGGCCTGCACTCACTGTGGGTTGAGCTTCGGCGAGATGCAGCCTCGCAATTTCTCCTTCAACAGCCCATATGGAGCCTGCGAAGCGTGCTCAGGGATCGGAACCAGGTATCAGGTCGATCCCGCGCTGATCGTGCCGGACGTCAATCTGTCGTTGGCCGAGGGGGCAGTCAATCCCTGGTCGGGCAAGAACCGGATGCGCTACTACACGCGGCTTCTCGAATCGCTGGCGAAGTCGGGTGGTTTCGACTTCAACACGCCGTGGAAGAAGCTCCCCAAGAAGGCCCACAAGGCCGTGCTATTCGGAGCAGGGGAGGATCCGCTAACGGTCGCCTACACCAACCGCTTCGGCCGCGACCGCCAGTACGACACCACCTACGAAGGGGTGGTTCCTTGGCTGGAGCGCCGGCATGAGAACGCCGAGTCGGATTGGTCCCGTCAGCAGTATGAGCAGTACATGCGCGAGGTCCCTTGCGATACGTGCCACGGGGCTCGCCTCAACACGGCTTCGATGGCGGTCACGGTTGGCGACCTCAACATCTTCGACTTGTCGTCGCTGTCCCTTCGCAAGACACGAGAGGTTTTCGGACAGCTGGAGCTAAACGATCGCGACGCCACCATCGCCGCCCAGATCCTCAAAGAGATCCAAGCCCGCCTCGACTTCCTGCTCGATGTTGGCCTCGATTATCTGACGCTCTACCGGGGTGCAGCCACATTGGCAGGAGGCGAAGCGCAGCGCATCCGGCTTGCCACCCAGATCGGTTCGGGTCTCGTGGGAGTGCTCTACATCCTGGATGAGCCGTCCATCGGGCTTCACCAGAGAGATAACCACCGACTGATCGAGACCCTGGTACGACTCCGCGATCTCGGGAACACGGTCATCGTCGTTGAGCACGATGAGGAGACCATCAAGAGCGCGGATCACATCGTTGATATCGGCCCAGGGGCCGGCGAGCACGGAGGCAACATCGTTGCCGAGGGCAAGCTGGCGGCCATCACCTCGGCTCAGGATTCGATCACCGGGGACTACCTCTCGGGGCGCAAGTCGATCCCAGTTCCTCAACACCGCCGCCAGCCGGACGGTCGCTACATCGAGCTGGTGGGTGCCGCCGAGCACAACCTGAGGGAGATCGATGTCAAGTTCCCGCTTGGGGCATTCATAACGGTCACCGGCGTGTCGGGGAGCGGCAAGTCGACACTCGTCGAGGAGATCCTGTCCCGGGCGTTGCGCGTCAAGCTGCTGGGCTCCAGGATCGTTCCCGGGCGCCACTCCAAGCTCAATGGTTTCGAGCACATCGACAAGCTCATCGACATCGATCAATCGCCCATCGGCAGGACTCCACGGTCGAATCCGGCAACGTACACGGGTGCGTTCGATCGGATAAGGGAGCTCTACTCGTCCACTCCAGAGGCCAAGCTGCGCGGCTACAAGCCCGGGCGCTTCTCCTTCAATGTTGCCGGAGGCAGATGCGAGACCTGCAAGGGTGACGGCACGTTGAAGATCGAGATGCACTTCCTCCCCGATGTGTACATCCCGTGTGATGACTGCAAGGGAAAGAGGTACAACCGGGAGACCCTCGAGATCGAGTGGAAGGGCCACACCATCGCCGATGTACTAGACATGTCGGTGTCCGAAGCTCAGCACTTCTTCGAGAATCAGCCGAGGATCGGTCGCATCGTGCAGACGCTGTTCGATGTTGGGCTGGGCTATGTGAAGCTCGGCCAGCCAGCCCCGACTTTGTCCGGGGGAGAGGCGCAGCGGGTGAAGCTGTCTTCGGAACTCGGTAAGCGATCGACCGGCCGCACCTTCTACATTCTCGACGAACCGACGACCGGCCTGCACTTCGAAGATGTGCGGAAGCTGCTCATCGTGTTGCAGCGGCTGGTCGATACCGGAAACACTGTTCTGGTGATCGAGCACAACCTCGACGTCGTCAAGTCGGCCGACTGGGTCATCGACCTTGGCCCGGAGGGGGGAGAAGAGGGCGGCTCGATCGTCGCCGAGGGAACGCCGGAGGATGTCGCCAAGGTTGGGCAGTCCTACACCGGCAAGTTCCTGCGGGAGATGCTTGGTTAGTCGGCGAGGACTCGAGGAGTGGCAAGAGGAGCTACGCGCCGGTAGCTAGACGAGCGATTACTCCTCGCCGATGTCCTCGTTCCACAGGTCGGGGTGTTCGGCGATGAAGGTCTCCATCAGGGCGAGGCACTCGGCGTTGTCAGCGACCTCGACCTCGACACCGCGGGAACGCAGCAGGTCCTCGCCGCCCATGAAGGTTCGGTTCTCTCCTATGACCACTCGTGGGATCCCGTAGAGGAGCATGGCGCCGGTGCACATATCACAGGGGGAGAGGGTCGTGTACATGGTGGCCCGTCGGTAGGTGGCAGCAGGAAGTCGCCCGGCGTTCTCCAAGGCGTTGGTCTCTCCGTGATGAATGGCCGAGCCATCCTGGACTCTGCGATTGCGCCCGCTGCCGACGATGTCGCCATCGACGACGAGCGCGGCCCCTATCGGGATACCTCCCTCGTCGCGTCCCTCTCGCGCCTCGGCGATCGCGGCTTCAAGGAACTGATCCATCGGGGGAGCGTATGTCGTGTCCATGAGGAAGCGTCGCACGGTGTGGCTATCTGGGGTTCAACCAGGCGGCTGACCGAACGGAGTGGGGAGCGTGACCAGTCAGCGCTCCCTCGCCACACCAGGTAGATTCCCGAAATGGTCCAGCCAACGATCGATGAGCCGAGATTCTCTCGATTGCGGCCGATTCTGTGGTTCGTAGGCATCACGCTCTTCCTTGTGCTCCTTTGGGAGGCCTACAAGGTCGTCGGCAAGGAGCTGGAGATCATCCGACCGGTTCGTCCCGACAACGTGACCATGCCGCACGTCTGGGACATCATCGGCGAGTTGTTCGAACCGGCGCGGCGCGGGGGTGAGTTGCTCGTGGTTGTCCTTCTCAAGGCTTCCTTCTTCACACTGAGGGAAGCCGTTGTCGGGTTCGCCATCGGTGGCCTTATCGGTTTCGGTCTCGGCGTCTTGTTCGAACGGTCCCGTCTGCTGGAGCGGGGGCTCATGCCTTTCGTCGTCGCCAGCCAGACGATCCCCATCCTGGCGCTTGCTCCGATGGTCGTCGTATGGGGAGGAAGGCTCGACCTCCCGCAGTGGGTGTCTGTTTCGCTCATCGCCGCCTACCTGACTTTCTTTCCTGTGGTCATCAACACCTTGCGGGGCCTTCGGTCTCCCGACCCCACTGCGGTTGAGTTGATGGCCTCGTACGCTGCGAAGCCGAGTCAGGTCCTATGGAAGTTGCGGGTGCCCGCTGCATTGCCCTACATCTTCACTGCGCTCAAAGTGTCCGCCTCCGCGAGCGTGATCGGCGCCATCATCGGGGAGCTGCCGGCCGGCTTCGGTGGGGGGATAGGTCGCAATCTCCTCGTGTTCAGCCAGCAGTTCGCAGTTCGTTCACCCAAGCTCTACGCGACGGTGATCATGTCCGCCCTTGTCGGGATCTTCTTTGTGACGGTTGTGTCCCTGGTCGAGCGTCGGGTCATTAGCAAGACGCGCCACCCCGCAGACACGGTGGCGGCAACATGAGTTCCACCGTCGTGTCAGCCGCCGGTCTCGGCAAGACGTTTGGAAGGGGTGCGGCCAGCGTTGAGGCACTCCGGGGCATCACCCTCGACATCTCCAGCGGCGAGTTCGTCTCCCTCATCGGGCCTTCCGGGTGCGGCAAGAGCACCCTGTTGCGGCTGATCGGTGACCTGGTGAAACCAACCACCGGGAGCCTGGCGATCAATGGCAAAGACCCCCATCAGGCCCGGCAAGATCGGGACTACGGGATGGTCTTCCAGAAGGCAACGCTCCTCGACTGGCGGCGGGTGAGCAAGAACGTCGAACTTCCCCTGGAGGTAATGGGGGAGAGCGATCGGACCGCTCGAGCGGCTCAGCTGTTGGATCTGGTGCAACTTGGTGAGTTCGCCGACCACTACCCATGGCAGCTCTCTGGAGGAATGCAGCAAAGGGTCTCCATAGCCCGAGCTCTTGTCTTCAATCCGTCGCTGCTATTGATGGACGAGCCGTTCGGTGCCCTCGATGAGATGACGCGCGAGCTCATGCAACAAGAAGTACTCCGAATCTGGCGCGAAACCGACACGACAGTCGTCTTCGTGACGCACTCAATTCCCGAAGCGGTATTCCTGTCGAACCGCGTAGTAGTGATGTCGCCCAGACCGGGCCAGATCTCGAAGGTCGTCGAGATCGGTCTCGACTATCCCCGAGATGAACAGACTCGCGAGTCGCCTGCATACTTCGCGAAGATCACCGAGGTCCGTGAGGCGTTACGTGCCCAGGAAGGCCGAGCATGACCGACCGAGACGCCCACCGCGACCCTGGCCTCGGGGAAACCCACGAGACAGACCCACTCGCTTCTTTCGAGACAGAGCTGCCTTCTGCTCCGCCGGGGGAAGCGTTCCTGTCGCGTCGGTGGAACCAGTATGCGCCGGCGCTGATCGTCTTTCTTGCTGTGCTTGGTCTATGGGAAGGGATGACGCGGCTGCTTGATGTGCAGTCCTTCATCTTGCCCAAGCCGAGTCTCATCGTTGAGAGGCTGGTCGACGATTTCGATGTGATAGCTAATGCCGCCAGGCGCACCGTGCTGGAGGCGGTAGTGGGGTTCACCTTCGGGTCGACCTTCGGCGTGCTTATAGCGTTGGCAACAGTGCGCTGGGCAACCATGCGCGAAGGTCTTCTTCCCTTCGCGATTGCTGCCAATTCCGTTCCGATCATCGCCTTGGCTCCGATCAGCAACGCCATGTTCGGCCTGACCAGCCTCACCTCGAAGGCCGTCGTAGTGGCCATCGTTGTGTTCTTTCCTGTGATGATCAACACGGCCCGGGGTCTGACTGAGGTCGATCCGGCGGAGATCGAACTGATGAGGTCTTTCGCCTCGACACCCCGAGAGGTCCTGCGACGCGTTCGGATCCCCAACGCCCTGCCTTACTTCTTCTCGGCGCTCAAGGTTGGCACGGCACTTTCCTTGATCGCCGCCATCGTCGCCGAGTACTTCGGCGGGCCGAGGGACGTTCTCGGGCAGTACATCCTGAACCGTGCCAGCTTGTTCGCGTTCCCAGACGCCTGGGCTGGGATCGTCGTCGCCAGTTCCATCGGAATCGCCTTCTATGGGATGGTGATCGCCGCGGAGCGTTGGCTGATGCCTTGGCACGTAGCATTCCGACCGGACGCGAACTGACACGGAGCTACCAAATCGCCTAGCCTCCTCAGAACTACGAGGAGGAGGAAGCTCGCATGTTGAGACGATCTTTGGGGATCGCGTTAGTTCTGGGATTGGTGGCCGCCGCTTGTGGCGACTCCAGTGAGGGCGTTGGCACTGGTGATTGCGACACAGTCGACAACGTCAAGGTGCAGCTGCAATGGGTCGCCCAGTCTCAGTTCGCCGGCTATTTCGTTGCAGACGATCTGGATTTCTACGGTGACGAGTGTCTCAATGTTCAGATCCTCGAGGGTGCTCCAGACATCGTCCCGCAGACCGTTCTGGCTTCGGGTGGATCTGAATTCGCGTTGGCCTGGGTGCCCAAGGCGCTTGAGTCCAATGAACAGGGCGCCGACATCGTCAACGTGGCACAGGTCTTCGAGCGATCCGGGACGCTCGAGGTGTCCTTCGCCGACTCCGGCATCAGCTCGCCGCAAGATTGGGCTGGCAAGAAGGTCGGCGTGTGGCCGTTTGGGAACGAATACGAAATCACAGCTGCGGTATCCCAGCTCGGCGTTGCCGACGTCGAGTACATCACGCAAGGATTCGACATGCTTGCTCTCCTCAACGGTGAGATCGATGCCGCCGAGGCGATGATCTACAACGAGTACGCCCAGGTCCTTGAGGCCAAGAACCCGGCTACAGGTCAGCTGTATCAGCCATCCGATTTCAACGTGATCGACACCAACGACATCGGAACCGCCATGTTGCAGGACGCGGTGTGGGCTAATCGTTCCTGGCTGGAAGACAGCGATAACGAGGACATCGCCAAACGCTTCCTCAAAGCGACTTTCCGCGGCTGGATCCATTGCATAGATAACTTCGATGACTGCGTCGAGGTTGTCCTGGATAATGGCTCCACCTTGGGTTCGAGCCATCAAGCCTGGCAGCTGAACGAGATTCTCGGTTTGATCTTCCCGGCGACGAATGGCATCGGGGTCATGAACACGGACCTGTGGGAGCAGACCTTGTCGGTTGCGACTTCTGAGATCCCCGGTTTGCAGGGAGTCACGGTGTCTGACGACACGTATCGCACAGACATCGCCGAGGACGCGATCAAGGCTCTCGAGAACGACGGGCTGGACGTGCGGGGAGCGAACTACGACAGTAGGACGATCACGCTGAACCCCGGCGGCGAATAGGCAACACCACAAGCGATCCGGAAAGGGGCGGGCTTTGACCGCCCCTTTCCTAACGTGCGCTTGTGAAGCGTCTCATCGTCACGATCTTGCTCCTGGCAGCCTGTGGCGACTCAGGAGCGGTAACCACGGCGCCGACAACGGCCGCTCCCGCCACAATCCCCGCCACGACGACACGGGCAACATCAGCGTCTCCTCTGCCCCCGACTTCGACGTCCCCAACAACAACGACAACGGTTGCTGTGACCACGACGACTCCGATGGGCCCGGCAGTGGCCGCGTCCAGTTCGTGCGTGCTTGGATGGTGGGACAACGGCTGGTTCAACGTCGCCGATGACAACAGCGTCGAGCCGCCCATTTCGGCAGGAGACGCTCTGCAGGTGGCAACCCCGTTTGGGGTTGCAGTCTCGACAGTCACAGCCGTGTTCCCTTATGACGACATCGGCTCGCCCGCTTGGTCGCTCGATCAAGATCCCCCACACGGGACCGGCGTCGCAACCTCGGGCACCTGGGATCCGCTCCCACACCTCGTCGAAGCGTCATCGGCCTCGCAGCAGGTGTACCTCGATCAGGCAACCCTCATCATGGAGCAACGCGGTTACCCCGGCATCCCAGTCGAGCTGTCCCAGGTTATCCACACCGACCTCGAGGGCGACGGCGTCAATGAGGTCATCGTGTCGGCCCAGCATCCTGGCGCTGCCGACTACGAGCGCGAGGTCGGCGTGTTCAGCCTGGTGTTCCTGCGTCGCATCGTCGAGGGGGAGGTGCAAACCGCCATCCTCCACCACTCGATATTCACGGCCGAAGACGTTGGGCTAGCCACCAGCGCCGAGCATGCCCAAGTTACGGCAGTCGCTGATCTGAACGGCGATGGGAAGATGGAAGTCGTGATTGATGGAACGGGCTACGAGTGGTATTGGAGCGAGGCGTTCGAGTATGTGAACGACGACCTGGGACCGGTATCGGTCATGGTCTGTGGAGGTGGCGTATGAAGATGGATGCGATGGGTATCGCGGTCGCCGACATGGCCAAGGCGCTGGCCTTCTATAGAGACTTGGGGATGGAGATCCCTCCGGAGGCCGACACGGAGGCCCACGTCGAAGTTGCTATCGCCGAGGGCTTCACTCTGATGTTCGACACCCAAGAGACGATGCTCAGCTTCAATCCCGAGTGGAAGCCGGGGACCGGAACCATCGGGATCGCCTTCGCCTGCGACTCGGTAGAAGACGTGGACGACACCTATGCCCGAATGGTGGCGGCCGGCCATCGCTCGCATCTCGAGCCCTTCGACGCCTTCTGGGGTCAGCGCTATGCATCGCTCTACGACCCGGACGGCAACGGGGCGGATCTGGCGGCACCGCGCGCCAGTGCAGCCGACTAGTCCTCGATAGCGATGGTCTGGCCGGCGATGTGGTTGGCGAACTGACCCCGGTACTCCTCGAACCAGCCGGGTGGCTGCAACATTGAGAACTCTCCGATGACGAAGAAGCTCCCGCCGTAGGTGCAGGAGATGGCATAGGTGCCGGCGCGGTGGAACGGAACGGTCAGTATCTCGGCTGTATCGGCGAAGATGAAGTGGCGTTCTCCTGCGGTGGTGAAGTAAGTCGGCAGGTGCTCGTTGGGGAAGGACTCGGAGAATGCTGCGAGTTGCGCCACCGGCTGCTCGATGCGGCCGACCAAAACGCCCATGGTTATGTCGGGAGCATCGCCAACGGCGTCATTGCGAACGACGAACTCAACAGGCTCTGCGGAGAAGCTCGACGGACCGGTGTAGGTGCAGGTGGTTCCGTCGAAGGCGATCGTCGGCGCCCCCGGTTCAGCGATGGGTAGACCTACAGCCAACACGGTGAGGCCGCCGACTGCTGCAATGGCCCAGGTACCTCCGGCAAGGGCCGCTACACCGCGAACCGGAATCTGCTTGGCAAGGCCCCAGAAGGTGATCGGGCCACCGGCCGCCGCAGCGAACAACAGGACGGCGGCGGGAGCCGTCCCCATGCCAAGCAGCATCAATGCTGCGACGAGGGGAATCTCGAACAGAAGGGGGACATTGATGAGGATGCCAAGGGTCGCCGCCGTGGCGATGCCGAGGGCGTGGTTGCCGAGGAACCGGTCGACGATCTCGGGCGTCAGCAGCTGAATGGCGGCTCCGCTGACGAACCCGGCGATGATCATGATCGGCGCCAGGCGTATGAAGAAGCGCCACGCAGAGACCAACCAATCAGCAACACCTTTACGGATGACGGTCGACCACGGCTGGAGAGGCTCTCCTGCTTCCGCGATCGCCAGTCTGTCCGATACCCGTGGCCGTTCGGGGGCGTGACCGTGAACGACGCGCGCCACTAGCGGGCCGAGCAACAACGCTCCAATGAGGCTCAACACGACACGGGTTCCCGCCAGCATTGGTGTGAAGATGGCGAAGACCATGAGCACCGCAGGCGCATTCAGCGTTGCCGACCCCTGAGTAATGGACACCGTCGTTTCGATTCCTCCTCCCTGTTTGCGGACAGAGTTGGCGACGGGGACGATGCAGGCGCTACACAGGTTCATCGCGGCGCCCGTGGTGAGGCCCTGAAGCGAGCCAACGATTCCTCGGCGACGGCCGAATGAGCCATCCTTGGGTAGCAGCAGAGCCTCTGCAAGCCCGGCGACGCCAAAGGCGAAGATCATGCCGACCGTCACCAGCTCTATGTATGTGGTCGAGAAGTCCCACCAACGCTCCAGGAACGGCTCGGTCGATTCGACACAGAATCCCTGGAAGCAATCGCGGGCCTTGAGCGCAGGGATCTCGACTGCGGTTCTCGAGGCGGCTGAGGTGGCGATCTCGACGTCCTCGCGCACGGTGTCGAGCTTGGGGAACCGGTTGAACGTGAAGAAGAGGCCGAACAGGATGGCGAACAGCACGAGCCCGAGGATCCGGCGCCGGCCGGCTGTGGTGTTGGGGTCCAACCAACGGCGCCATACCGACCGCACAGGCGGCGGAGGAGGAGCAGCGGGAGAGTCGAGTGTTGTCGTGCTCATAAGCTAGGTCGTCGCCGGCAAGGGTACCTGGGCAAGCCGCTGTGGTTCTGCCGGGCAGCGCCTGGTCTGCTATCAAGCCCCTATGGCACATTCGATGCAGATCGTCATCGCCTGCAAAGACCCGGCGCGGCTAACCGAGTTCTGGGCGGGTGTGCTTGGCTACATCGAGCAGCCGCCGCCGCCCGGATTCGAGGACTGGGCGCAATTCGCCGACGAAGTGGGTATCCCACCCGAGAACCGCAACGATATGGCGGCGGTTGTTGATCCCGACGGGAGCGGTCCTCGCATCCTCTTCGAGCGCTACGACGGCGGCCCTCCCAACCAGCGGGTTCACTTCGACGTAAACGTGATGGGCGGTCGAGCGGAGATGTCGGAAGACGAGCGCCGGGCGCGCCTGAATGGGGAACGGACCCGCATCGAGGAGCTCGGGGGCAGCTTCAAGCGCGAAGCCATCGGTATGGCAGGTGAGGTTTGGATCGAGATGTTCGACCCAGAAGGCAACTGGTTCTGCGTGCAGTAGCAGTTGCCCTCGGTAGGTAGCTTCTCTCTATGGCCGTCAGCCTCGATGCCACCAACGACACTCCGGTGTTCACAACAGAGCGGCTGGAGCTGTCCTTCGGGAAACCACAGGATGCCGATGTGCTCTTCCCCTACGTCCACGGGGAGCCCGGGCGGCTCGTCACCGACACCCTGGTGTGGAATGGACCGGTGGATCGAGAGGACGCCGTGAGGTTCTTCGAACTCCATGCCTTAGGAACCTTCGGCGAGAACGGCTTCCACTGGCTTCTGCGCGACCGCACCGGGGAGATAACCGGCACCGTTGGGGAAGCCATGGGCTCCATTGGTGTTCGTCCAACAGACGATCAGGAGGTCTGTGATATCGGTTACTGGCTGGGAGCACCCTTTTGGGGCAAAGGCATCATGGCGGAAGCCATTGCGGCTATCGCCAGCCACTGCTTTGACCACCTTGGTTTCACAGTCGTTGCCGCTGACGTCTTTTCAACCAACGCTCGCAGTGCCCGCTTGCTGGAGAGACTCGGGTTCGAACAGGCTGGAGAGATGCCGGCATACAACATCAAGCGCGGCTGCCCTGTCGATGGCCTGCACTACGTGCTGCGCGCTGACACGAGTGACATCAACTAGCCTCGAAAACAGCAAGCATTCCTAGGAGGGACCGTGGCGAACATCGTGCGAGCAGCACTTGTGCAGACGGCGTGGACCGGCGAAAAGGAGTCCATGCTCAAGAAGAACATGGACTATGCCCGAGAAGCCTCAGAGCAGGGGGCCAAGATCATGTGCTTCCAGGAGCTCTTCGACGCCCCCTACTTCTGCCAGGTGCAGGAGAACGAGCACTTCGATGGCGCCGAGGGCATCCCGGATGGCCCAACCACGGAGGCCATGCAGAAGCTCGCTGCAGAGACCGGCATGGTGCTCATCGTGCCGATGTTCGAGAAAGAGGACGACGGCTTCTTCTACAACACGGCGTCCGTGATCGAGAGCGACGGCACCTACCTCGGGAAGTACCGCAAGACCCACATCCCTCACGTGAAGGGTTTCTGGGAGAAGTACTACTTCCGTCCTGGGAACATGGGATACCCGATCTTCGACACGTCGGTCGGGCGCATCGGCGTCTACATCTGCTACGACCGCCACTTCCCAGAGGGATGGCGGGCGCTCGGCCTGGCGGGAGCCAAGATCGTCTTCAACCCTTCGGCCACGAGCCGCGGCCTTTCGATGTACCTGTGGAATCTCGAGCAGCCGGCTTCAGCGGTTGCCAACGAGTACTACATAGGGGCCATCAACCGGGTGGGCAAGGAGCCACTCGGCGACAACGACTTCTACGGTTCGACCTACTTCGTTGATCCCCGCGGTCAACTCGTCGGCGAGGCCGCCTCCGATACCGAGGAGGAGCTCGTTGTGCGTGATCTCGACCTCGATCTCATCGATGAAGTTCGCACGCAATGGGCGTTCTATCGGGATCGCCGACCGGACGCCTACGAGAGTCTGGTTGCTCCCTAGGAGTTGCTGAGCACGCCGAGCAGTTTGGCGTTCTCCTCGGGGCTCCGAACCGAGACGCGGATGTAGTCGACGAGCGGTCCGTCAGGGAAGGTCCTCATGATCATGCCCTTGTTGAGGGTCGTGTCGGCGATGTCGTAAGCAGTGTTGCCCACCTCACACAGCAAGAAGTTGGTATGAGAGGGCATTACTCGCCAGCCGAGTACGCCCAGGTCGGTGTCCAACTGTTGGCGCGAGGCGATGAGGGCGGCGACGGTGCGGTCCATGGCCGGCTTGTCGCCGAGCGCGGCGACCCCCAGGGCCGCCGACAGCGACGAGATGCCTCCTGGGGCTCGTACGACGTCAAGCTTCTTGATGAGACTGGGGTGACCCATGGCGTAGCCGACGCGAGCACCCGCCAGGTTGAAGGCCTTGGAGAGAGTTCGCAGGACCACAACGTTGTGGTTGCCGAGCACCCAAGGTGTCCAGTCGTCGCCGGCGATCTCGGCATAGGCGGCATCGATGACCACGACGCCGTCGGTTGCCGCGGTGGCAGCTTTTATGAGGTCGTCTGGCATGCGATTGCCAACGGGATTGGCGGGCACGGTGAGCCACAAGAGATCGGCGTCGCGGGCGGCATCGAGCAGGGCATCGGCGTCCGGTGCGAAGTCGGGGCCGCTGAGTTCGACCTCGTTCAGGTCGGCCCGCCGGTTGAGCGTGGCAACTCGCTGCAGCGGGTAGGTAGGTGTGACCGCTACCGCCCGATCGCCAGGCTCCAGTATCCCCTGCGCCGCCATCAGGATCAGCTCGTCGATGCCGGCTCCCGTCACGATGTGGTCGATGTCGAGGCCTACGAATGCCGCCGCAGCGAGTCGCAGTGGCAGGTAGTCGGCGCCGGGGTACTCGTTGAGCCAGTGGGCCTGTTCCGCTGCCAGCGGCATTGCCCAGTCAGGGTGGAAGGGGGACGTGTTGTGGTCGAACCGGATCACATCTTCGGGAGGGATACCTGCGATCTCAGCTATCTCTTGTCGGCTGGGCTGGTTGACGTATTTGGCCATCGATCCTTCCTGGGGACAGCATCTTTGCATGATTTCGTGTCACACCCGAGTGGCACAGTGAGGTCATGGCAACCGCTGGCGCCACCGCACGGCTCGTCGACGCGATCGATCTGCTTCAATCAGAAGACCTGTCGTCGCCCGCATCGGGGCAGTTGAAGGCAGATCTCCTAGAGCTGGAAGCTAAGTCTCGAGCTCTTGATGCCGAGCGCCTGCGTCGCCTTGCCGAGATCGATCGGCGTGGGGACTTCGAGGATGAGGGCTATGTCTCTACGGCCGCCTGGTTGCGCGATCGCACCGTGATCTCTCATGGACAGGCCCTCGCTCGTGTCGAGATGGCCCGGCGCCTCGCGACAATGCGTCTGAGTCAAGCAGCATTCGCCGACGGTCGGATCGGCTGGGAGGCGGTGAGGATGCTTGCAGGCGCTCGGGACGCTCACCCAGGCGCTTTCCTCGCCGATGAAGCGACTCTGGTGGGGGCAGCAGAGTCGTTGCCTACACACCTGTTGCGACAAGCTCTGGAGCACTGGAAGGATGCCTACGACCCCGAGCACTTCGCCGCCGCCCAGGAGGCGAAACACCGTCGTCGTTTCCTGTACGCCTCCCGCACCTTTGATGGAATGGTTCGTCTGGACGGCGAATTGGATCCTGAGGCCGGCTCAACCGTCTTGTCGGCACTGCGTTCGCTGGTCGAGCCCGCCGCTCTCGACCCGACCGATGCCCGTTCATCCGCCCAGCGCCGGGCAGACGCCCTCGTCGAGCTGTGCCGAGACCACCTCGATCATGGCGACGGCCCTGTCAGCGGCGGAGAGAAGCCCCACATCGAGGTGGCGGTTGACATGGTCGATCTCTCCTCGGGCGAGGGAACAGCTCTGGTCGACGACGTCGCGATTTCTGTTGAGGCCGCCCGCCGGCTCGCCTGTGATGCCAGCGTCACCCGAATGCTTTCTAATGGAGTCGGCGAAACTCTGGACGTCGGTCGCCGCACGCGAACTATCCCGTCCGCTATCCGTCGAGCCCTCAACCGCCGCGACAGCGGATGCACGGCGCCGGGATGCGACCGCCCTCAGCGGTGGTGCGACGCCCATCATGTCGTGCACTGGGCCGAAGGCGGCGACACCAGCCTCGACAACCTGGTGCTGCTGTGTAGACGGCATCATCGGATGGTTCACGAGGGCAAGGTGTCGGTACGCGTTGTTCAACCGATGCGGGCGCCACCGGCGGTCAGGTTGTAGTTGGCCGGTCGTCGGGAATCTCGATTCGATTCAAGCAAACAACTGGCGCTAGCTGGGATCGACCACCTGCCCGATGAAGAGGATCTCGCCGGAAGAGGAGTGCTCTATCAAGAAGAGGAAAGGGCGATCGACGGTCATGGTTGCTGGTTGAGGAGCGGACTCGAGGCCAATGATCACTGCTGTCGCCGCAGCGGCCTCGGTGCCCTGCTCGTCGACGGCGATGAAGGCCTTGTGCAAGACGTCATGGACGAAGAGTTCGCGAACTTCGGTGATGCCGGTGAAGTCGGCTCCCCCCGAAAGTGATGGCGCCGTGAACGCTGCCACCATGCCGAGGTCCTGGAGCATCTGCTTGAGACCGACTTCCGCTTCGAATTCCCAGCGTGGCAACGTGAGATCGAGCCGATGGTCCGAGAATCCGATGTCGGTTAGTTCACCCTCTGTCAGTCGGCTGGATATCGCTTCGAATTGCCCCGCGTCCGGGAGCACGATGATCATGGCGGCATCTCCGGCATACGGGAGCCGCACCGCGGTGTAGCCATCCCCGGTGGCGAGCCCGAGACGCTCTACCTGGTGCATCAACGGCACGGTGACAGTGGAATCGTCAAGCAGCGTGAACTGACCGTCGGCCGTGTTCGCCGGATCGAATTGATACGCCCAGTTGGCCTTGAACCAGATGGCGTTGACGATCACCAAGCGGGTGAGAGACGTGATGACGCCCTCGGGGATGAGGTCTTTGATGCGGTCGTTGGTCTGCTCCTCGACCCAGGCGTTGATGGCGAGCCGCGCTTCATCAGTGGCGGCGACGAAGTCGACGAGGTTGACTCCGGCGTCGTAGTTGGCGGCGAGCAGTTCCAGGAAGTCCTCGAGGAAGGGGTAATCGAAGTGCCCCCACAGCGAGTTGGCAATGGCGATGGCGAAAGGCTCTCGCGCGTCGCCCTCCAACGACGCCGGAGGCTCGTTGATACGCGAGTCGAGCTCGTTGCGGGCGGCGTGGATGCGATCGGCTGCCAGCGCCATGTGAAGCGTCGAGGCTATCTCGGCCGCGGTATCGCCGCGAGCGCCGGCATAGGTCATGGTGAGCGCCGCGGCGATGCTGTACGGAGAGACGAGAACGTTTCCGCCATCGGCAGTGGCTGCGGCGAAGAGGTCAAGAGCGAATCCCGTGTTGCCATCAACCAAGGAGGCGATCTCGGCATCCGCTACGTCGGTTGACGTCTCCCTCGGGAGGTCGGCCCTGACGATGTCAACTCCGGCTGAAGGGCTTGTCGAGGTTCGAGGGGGCATGGATGTACTCGCTCGTGTGGGGCTAGTAGTGTCGCCGCAGGAAGATCCAATGAGGGCCAGCGCGATGGCGATGATGCTGAATCTCTTCAATGTCTCCTCCGCAGATAGGACGGCCCGAGTGGTGTCGGAGGTTCCAGGTTGCCGCCGGGCTCGCGTGGGCGCCAGAGTCGAATGGCTGCGGCCCCCTCGCTCGGCCGGCGAGCCAGGCTCCTAACCGGCGTGCCAATTAGCCGAGCGGCCGCTGTCGATCAGACCAGGCGTGCCCCGCCCTCAGGAGATGATGACCGTGCCTTCCATGCCAAATTCGCGGTGGCCGGCGACGTTACACCAGAACGACACTTCTCCCGGGTCTGTTGGCACGGCAAAAGTCACTTCTTGGGTGACCCCTGGCACCGCCTCGACGAAGACCCCAAGTTCGGGCATCTCGAAGTTGTGTACGACGGCCCCGTCGTTGCGGAGTTGCACGGTGACGGTGCTGCCGGGCTCCAGCACTAGATCCATGGGTGCGAAGGCGAACTCCGTCGCCCCAACCTCGATGACCGTCGCTGCGGTTTCGCCGTCGACGACTTCCTGGTCGACGATCTGGGCGGTGAGGTCAACCTCTGCGAGTCCGCCCGTCTCGGTTCCGCCACAAGCGGCGAGGGGCGCCCCGACGAAGAGGGCGAACAGATACCACGCGCCTCTCTTCATTGCGGCCTCCCTCAGCGCGGACAGGTTTTGCTGGGCGGCATTATTGCGAGCCAGCGCGGAACTCACAGCCTTTCGTGAGCCGCAGCTCGGGTTGCCGCTCGAGGGAGGCGTCTCTCCCATAAAATCCAGCAATGAAGTCGGATGCCACCAACGTCACGCACTATCTCGCACTCCTGCCCGATGACAGGCGCCAAGCCATCGTCGAGGTGCGCGGCGAGATGTTGGCGAACCTTCCCGAGGGCTTCGTCGAAACCATGAACTGGGGAATGATCTCGTACGAGGTTCCACTCGAGCGCTATCCGAACACCTACAACGGCAAGCCGCTGATGTACGCCGGATTGGCGTCGCAGAAACGGCACATGGCCGTCTATCTCAGTGGCGTCTACTCCGACGATTCCAGACGGCAGGCGTTCCTCGACGCATACCAGGCGACTGGCAAGAAGCTGGATATGGGCAAGTCCTGCGTGCGGTTCACCAAACTGGAGAACCTGCCCGTTGAGCTCATAGGCGAGACGATCGCCTCGATGTCCGTCGATGATTTCATCGAGGTATATGAATCGGGCCGTAACTAGCAACAAGTGACGACGCGGCGGACACCGGGTGGCGCTTTCGGTAACAGCCGCCTAGCCCCTAGGCCCTTCTCCTCTATGCGGTAATCTGACGGCTGCGTAGAGTGGTCGGCAACCTCTAAGGGAGTCTGGGGCAGGCGAATGAAGGGCTGGTTGAAGATCGGGAGCGTCGCGGCGTTCATAGTTCTTGCCGCTCTAGCGATCGCGATCGGACCGACGGCCGCCGTCGGCCCGATCGGGCGCGACACCATCGGCCTGGTGGATGTCGACACCGGGGAGTGGCACCTCACCAGTGAGGATGATCTTGTAACCACCTTCTTCTTCGGCAACCCGGGCGATCTGCCGGTAGCCGGCGACTGGAGCGGCAACGGGATCACAACGCCGGGCCTCTACCGACAGTCCGACGGTTTCTGGTACGGCCGCAATAGCAACACCCAGGGCAACGCAGACTTCTCATGCTTCGCCGGTGATCCCAGCGACATCCCCATCAGCGGTGACTTCGACAACGACGGCGATGACGACCTTGGCCTCTACCGACCGAGTGAGCAGAAGTTCTACCTGTTCACGGTTTCGTGCACAGGGGCGCCTATGGGAGCCGCTCAGATCAGCTTCCTGTTCGGCGACCCAGGCGACCTTCCGTATTCGGGGGACTTTGACGGCGACGGGATAACGGAGGTCGGCCTGTTCCGACCGACGACCGGCTTCGTGTACTACCGGGACACGCTTACGACCGGCAACGCCACCAACTCGTTCTTCTGGGGTGATCCCGGCGATCGGGTCTTCTCGGGAGACTGGACCGCAGACGGTACGGACACTCCGGGGCTGTACCGACCGGACGCGGTGATGTCTTTCTTCCGCAACACCAACGATGCGGGCAACGCCGACTCAACGTTCCTGTTCGGCCGGGAACTCTGGCACCCGGTGTCTGGAAAGTTCGGCCTCGTTGGAGGCGTTCCCCCAACTACCTCCACCTCGACGACTACCACGACGACAACGACCCTGCCGACCGCCAACTGTCCGGCTCCATGCACGGTTGACAATGTCACCCTGAGCGGGAGCAACTTCTTCTCGCCGAAGAACATCACCATCAACGCCGGTCAGTCCGTCACGTGGAATTGGGGCAGCAGCGCCCACACCGTGACGTCCGGCACGGGTTCTTGGCCGAATGGGCCGGGCGGTGAGAAGTTCAACTCAGGAATCCAAATGGCTGGCTCGACCTTCTCGTACACCTTCACGGCCAGCGATGCCGGAAAGACGTTCGCCTACTTCTGTCAGATTCACGTCGGACAAACCGGCACGGTCAAGGTCCTGCCCTAAGCGGACAGGCTCATTGGGTGAAATGGCCATCATGAATGGCTGTGATTGGCACTAGCTTTCGGACATCGAGCTGTCCGGAGGTCACATGGGAATGCACGAAGAACTTCTAGCCCGCCACAAGGCCGTGCTGCCGGCCTGGATGGCGCTCTATTACGAAGAGCCGATCGCCCTGGTGAGGGGCGATGGGCGCCGGGTGTGGGATGCCGAGGGCAAGGAGTACCTCGACTTCTTCGCAGGGATCCTCACCAACATGCTCGGCTACAACCTTCCCGAGGTCACCGAGGCGATCCAGGAGCAGGCCGCCAAGATCCTGCACAGCTCGACGCTCTACCTCATCGAGTCACAGATCGAATTGGCCGAGAAGCTGGCTGAGTTGTCCGGCATTCCGGATGCCAAGGTGTTCTTCGCCAACTCGGGCACCGAGGCCAACGACGCCGCGATGATGATGGCGACGACCAACCGCGGCTCGAACCAGGTCCTCGCCATGCGCAACAGCTACCACGGCCGTTCTTTCGCTGCGGTGTCGCTTACCGGCAACCGATCCTGGTCACCGACGTCGATGTCGCCGCTCAATGTCACCTACATCCACGGGGGCTACAAGCTGCGCAGTCCGTTTGGGCACCTACCCGACGATGAGTTCATCGCTGCTTGCGTCGCCGACCTCAGGGACATGCTCGATGTTGCAACTTCTGGGCAAGTAGCAGCGTTGATCGCCGAGCCAATCCAGGGTGTTGGCGGCTTCGTGACCCCGCCGGACGGTTTTTTCGGGGCCCTCAAAGAGGTGCTCGACGAGACGGGCATCTTGTACATCTCAGACGAAGTGCAGACAGGATGGGGCAGAACCGGCGAGAACTTCTGGGGGTACCAGGCCCACGACCTCACGCCGGATCTGATCACCTTCGCCAAGGGCATCGCCAACGGAATGACGATGGGCGGGGTCATCGGCCGAGCTGACGTCATCGACAGCATCGCGGCGAACTCCATTTCGACCTTTGGTGGTAATCCGTTGTCGACAGCGGCCGCTCTAGCCACCCTCGACTACGTGGAGCGACACGACGTTCAGACGAACGCCTACAAGGTGGGCAACCGACTGCGCACCGGCCTTGACCATCTAGCAGAAGAGCACGCCATCGTCGGCGAGGTCCGCGGCAAGGGCCTGATGGTCGGCGTCGAGTTGGTGCAGCCTGGCGGCATCGAACCCAACGCCGCGGCGGCGTCCTCGATTCTCGAAGCTGCCCGTGAGCGTGGACTTCTCATCGGAAAGGGCGGCCTCCACGGCAACGCACTTCGCATCGCACCGCCGCTGACCCTCACCGAGTCTGAAGCTGACGAGGGCCTCGCCATTCTCACCGAAGCCATCGCCGAGGCATCCGCGACCACGATGTGATTCCAACCCAGCGGAGGCCAACAGCGTGACGAGATACGACCCTGCCGATCGTCGCAGCAGCGCGGCCAACTTCCTTGGCGCCGCGGTTGGCGTCGTCGTAGTCGTGTTGGCGGCTGTCGGCTACGAGCACATCCTCGACAGCCTGGAGCTCTACGAATGGCAGCGCTTGGATGACGCGAGCCTTCGAAAGGTGCCATTCCTGGCCGGCCTGTTAGTCGTAGTGGCCTTTGCCAGCACCTCGGGTCTCTGGGTTGCCGACCGCCTGCGACGGGGTGCGACGACCGGAGCGGGATAAGCGCGATACCTGAGGCCCTGTTCTTCGGCGACCCGGCCGACCGCTTTGTCGCCGGGGATTGGGGACCGTCACCGGACGGAATGGAGAGCGTGGCGATCTTCCGGCCCTCCGACCTCGGTTTCTACTTCAGGAACACGCTGACTCAGGGCAACGCCGACAGCTCCCTCATATGGGATGGAGCGAACGCCAGCTGGCTGCCGATTGCGGGTCCCTTCGGACTCAGCTAAGGACCAGGCTCACGGCTCAGAGAAAGGGATCCGAAAGGATCCCTTTCTCTTGTTCGGCCAGCGGTCTCGAGGGATGGAAGAGCACCCGGGGCATTCGGCCCTAGATTCTGATCGACGACAGTACAACTGTGAAGCAGTAGCTAGCCAACCACCCCAACTAAGGAGCTCTTGATGAGTGCCACCGCGCTCGAGGATCTGAATCTTGCCCACATCGCCAAGCAGCAATTCGACGCAGCAGTTCCTTTCACTTCTGACCTAGAGGGTTGGAGAGGCGTCGCGGAATGGATCTTCAAGCCGGAGAAGATCACCAAGGTCAATCTGCCGGTCGTGATGGACGACGGCTACGTTCACACGTTCCTCGGCTACCGGGTTCTGCACGACACGCTCCGTGGGCCGGGTAAGGGGGGATTCCGCTTCCATCCGATGGTCGATGAGGACGAAGTGACCGCTTTGGCCACCTGGATGACGTGGAAGTGCGCCATCACGGACATCCCGTTCGGAGGCGCCAAGGGCGGCGTCGCATGTGATCCCCATGCGCTATCAGCGGGGGAAAAGGAGCGGATTACCCGGCGTTACATCGCGGCGCTGGGCGATGCCATCGGTCCCCATAGCGACGTCCCTGCTCCAGACCTCTACACCAGTGAGCAGACGATGGCGTGGGCGTATGACACCTACTCCATGATGCACGCTGGAGCCAACAATCTCGGCGTCGTTACCGGCAAGCCCCTCCACGTTGGCGGGTCGGAGGGCAGGGCTACGGCCACCGCCCAGGGAGTGCTGTTCGTGATTGAGCGCATGGTCGAGATGGGCGCCATACCGGCGCTGTCGACGCTGGAGGGAACCGAGGTAGCGATTCAGGGCTTCGGCAACGCCGGGCGTAACGCCGCCAAGCTGTTCCGGGCCGCAGGAGCAGAGATCGTCGCGGTGTCTGACACCAAGGGCGGCGTCTACGATCCAGCCGGTCTCGACTTGACCCGCGTTGAGCAACACAAGGACGAGACGGGCTCGGTAGTTGACGTGAGTGGAACCAAGGAGCTCGATCCTCTTGAGGTTCTTGAGGTGCCCTGCGACATCCTCATTCCCGCTGCCATGGAGAGCCAGATCACGACTGCCAATGCGAACCGCGTGCAAGCGAAGGTGATCGTCGAAGCAGCCAACGGTCCGATCAGCCCGCAGGCAGACGCGATCCTGGGTGACAATGGGATTCCGGTTGTACCCGACGTGCTTTCGGCGTCCGGCGGAGTTGTCGTTTCTTACTTCGAGTGGGTGCAGAACCTCGCCAACGAACACTGGCCGGCTCTCCAGGTCCACGAGCGTCTGCGTGAGAAGATGTATCACGCAACGGACGCTGTCGTCACGAAACGGGCTGCCCTCATCGACAATCTTGAGCACTACCAGGAGCAATGGTCGAAGGTGCAACCAGACTCGCCGGGTCCGGAGCGTCCAACACTGAGAACCGCCGCCCACGTGGTCGCGCTCGAGAAGTGCCGTCAGACCGCCAGCCATCGAGGCATCTGGCCGTAAGCAACCACGCAGCCAGCGGCAAGGAGTCACCGAGAATCGGCGGTGGAGCATCTAGGCTGCCGCCGACAATCCAGTGAATTGAGGTGGCTTGATGGAGTTCAACAACCTGTCGACCGGTCAGAAGGTCGGCTTGGCGTCCGGAGTGGTTCTGCTTATCAATCTCTTCCTGCCCTGGTACGGCACGTCCCGTATCAGCAGGAACGCGTTCGAGGATCCAGCCGGATTCCTGGCCTTCGGGGGGTCGTTCCTGGCCATCGCCGGGGCCGTCATCCTCTTCCTCAAGGCTTCCGGAAGGGCAGACGCTTCGCGGGGAACGCTGGCTGCCGAGCAGATGGCGGCGCTGGTGGCAGCGATCGGCACAGTGCTCATTCTCCTGCAGTGGCTAACCGAGAACGACTTCACCAAGTTCGGTCTCTACTTGGGGATCCTCGGCGCAGCCGGCGTGACCTACGGTGCCTACATGGTGATGAAGGACAAGGGCCTGTCAATGCCCGACATGGACGATCTGAAGTCGATGGGTAGCGACGACGGCGACGACGATTCACCCAGCTAACTCAATCTGAGCTCAGAGAAGACGGCCCCGCATGGGCCGTCTTCTCTTGTCGGAGGCGGCTGGCTACTAGCGTTCGATTGGCGAAGGAGGAGCCAATGCGAACCCTGATCAAGAACGGCACCGTCATCTCGGCTACGAACAGCCAGACAGCTGATGTGCTGGTTGATGGTGAGACCATTGTTGGAATCGCGGCATCGGGACAGCACGACTGGGGGGCGGGGGCAGACGAGACCATCGATGCCTCAGGCAAATACGTGATCCCCGGGGCCATCGATGTCCACACCCACTTCGAGCTGCCATTCGGCGGGACCTTCGTGTCCGACAGCTTCGAGAGCGGGACGAAGTCCGCCGCCCACGGCGGTACCACGACGGTCGTGGACTTCGCAGTGCAGGTCAAGGGAGAAACTCTGCGCGAGGGCTTCGACACTTGGATGGCCAAGGCGGATGGCAACTGCGCCATCGACTATGGCTTCCACATGATCGTTGGTGACGTCAACGATGAATCGCTCAAGGAGATGGAGGGATTGGCTGCCGACGGCGTGACCAGCTTCAAGCTCTTCATGGCCTACCCCGGTGTTCTGTACTCGGACGACGGCGAGATCTTCAGGGCGATGCAGCAGGCAGCCAAGGATGGGACAACCATCATGATGCACGCCGAGAACGGCATCGCGATTGACGTGCTCCGCGAACAAGCGGTCGCTCGCGGCGAGACCGACCCCAAGTACCACACGATCACCAGGCCACCGACCACCGAGTCTGAGGCTGTGCACCGCGCCCTCACACTCGCCGAGCTTGCAGGCTGCCCTATCTACATCGTTCACATGTCCGCCAAGGAAGGCGTGATGGAACTGGCGCAAGCCCGCGATAGAGGGGTGAGCGCGTTTGGCGAGACCTGTCCTCACTACCTGCACCTATCGGTCGAGGACGACATCGACGTTCCGGGGTTCGAGGGTGCCAAGTACGTGTGCTCGACTCCCATCCGATTCAAGTCTGAGGGCCATCAGGAATACCTATGGAACGCCTTGACGCGTGGAGATCTCCAGATCGTCTCCACCGACCACGCCTGCTTCTTCTTTGAAGACGACGAAACGATGGGCCGTCAGAAGAGACTGGGAGAGGGCAACTTCACCCTCATCCCCAACGGCTTGCCAGGCGTCGAGGAGCGGCTCAACGTCATGTACGAGAGCGGCGTCGTTGGTGGTCGGTTCAGCATCAACCGCTGGGTGGAGATGTGCTCCACCGCCCCAGCCAAGATGTTCGGAATGTTCCCCAAGAAGGGGACGATCGCAGTCGGCTCCGATGCCGACATAGTGATCTTTGACCCGAAGGCCTCGTTCACCTACGGGGCGGACACCATCCACGGCAACATCGACTACACGGCATACGACGGCATGAAGATCTCAGGGAGCCCCAAGACGGTGATGTCGCGCGGAAAGGTGGTCGTCAACGATGGCGATTACGTCGGAACCAAGGGTGACGGCCGCTACATCAAGCGCGGCCTCAGCCAGTCGTTGACCTAGGAGGCCGGATGCAACTCATCACACACTGGATAAACGGCAAGCCGTACGACGGCGAGTCAGGAGCAACCGGCCCCGTCTTCGATCCGGCAACCGGCGTTCAGACCAAAGAGGTCGCCCTGGGTCCGCCCGCTGTCGTCGACCAGGCTGTCGACGCGGCAAAAGCAGCGTTCGACGAATGGCGGGACATCTCCATCGCCAAGCGAACCTCGATCCTCTTCGCGTTCAGGGAGCTGGTCGATCGGCACAGCGAGGATCTTGCCAAGCTGTTGGTCGCCGAGCACGGCAAGGTCATCAACGACGCAAGGGGAGAGGTGCAACGCGGCCTCGAGAACGTCGAGTTTGCCTGCGGCATCGGCCAACTGATCAAGGGCGACTTCTCCGAGAACGTCTCTACCAACGTCGACAGCTACGCCATACGCCAGCCGCTAGGCGTTGTTGCCGGCATCACGCCATTCAACTTCCCGGCGATGGTGCCAATGTGGATGTATCCGCTTGCCATCGCCTGCGGCAACACCTTCGTCCTCAAGCCGTCGGAGAAGGACCCATCGGCCTCGATGCTGTCGGCGGAACTCCTTGCCGAGGCGGGCCTGCCGGATGGTGTGTTCAATGTCGTCAACGGTGACAAGGTGGCCGTCGATCGGATCCTGGAACACCCCGACATCGCTGGAGTCTCTTTCGTGGGGTCGACGCCCATCGCCAGGTACATCTACGAGACCGGGACAGCCAACGGCAAACGGGTACAGGCCCTCGGCGGTGCCAAGAACCACATGATCGTCCTGCCGGATGCCGACATGGAGCTAGCGGCCGACGCCGCGATCAACTCGGGCTACGGATCTGCGGGCGAGCGTTGCATGGCCATCTCGGTGGTCGTCACCGTCGGGGATGCTGCGGACAAACTCCTTCCCAAGGTTCAGGAGAAGATCAAGGCGGTCAAGGTGTCCAATGGGTCCGAAGAGGACGCGGATATGGGGCCGCTGGTAACCGAGGCCCACCGCGACCGGGTCGCCTCCTACATCGCAGAGGGCGTCGCGGCGGGAGCCACCCTCCTGGCCGATGGACGACCGCTGGCCACCGAGGAAGAGGGCTTCTTCTTGGGCCCAACCCTCTTCGACAACGTCAAGCCCGACATGAGCATCTACAAGGACGAGATCTTTGGGCCCGTTCTCTCCACTGTTCGCGTAGAGACTTACGAGGAGGCGATGGAATTGGTCGAGGACAATCCCTACGCCAACGGTGTCGCCATCTTCACCAACGATGGCGGAGCGGCTCGCAAGTTCCAGAACGAGGTGCCGGTTGGCATGGTCGGGATCAATGTCCCCATTCCCGTGCCGACCGCCTACTACTCATTCGGCGGATGGAAGGCCTCGCTGTTCGGAGACGCCCACATATACGGACCAGAGGGTGTCAAGTTCTACACGAGGGGCAAGGTCGTCACGAGTCGCTGGCCGGACCCATCGGCCAGGGGAAAGAATCTCGGTTTCCCCCAGAATGACTGATGGCCGAGCCGGTACGGGCAGCGGGATGAAGAGAAGCACGATGACCGGGAGCAGCGTCTGATGGATTTCGGTGTCGTTCTTCAGACCAATCCGCCTGCGCAGCGCGTCATAGACCTCACGCGGCGTGCCGAGGCCAACGGATTCTCCAAGGCCTGGACATTCGACTCCCACGTGCTGTGGCAGGAGCCTTTCGTTATCTACAGCAGGATGCTCGCTGAGACCGAGAAGATGGTTGTCGGACCGATGGTCACCAACCCGGGTACACGGGATTGGACGGTGCTGGCGTCGCTGTTCGCGACGCTCAACGACATGTACGACGGTCGCACTATCTGTGGGATGGGTCGAGGCGATTCGGCGCTGCGCGTCATCGGCGACAAGCCCCGCAATCTGGCCGCGATGGTGGAGTCGATGCGGATCATCAAGGCGATGGTGGCCGGCGAGGAAGTCACCTTCAACGACAAGCAGCTGCGCATCCCGTGGATAAAGAACGGCTGGGACCTGCCAATGTGGTCTGCCGGCTACGGCCCCAAGACACTGGCAACCATCGGCCAACACGCCGACGGCTTCATCTTGCAGCTGGCCGATCCTCAGATTCTGGAGTGGACGGTCGCGGCGGTGCGGACGGCAGCGTCAGATGCCGGACGCGATCCCGACGACGTGGCCATCTGCGTTGTCGCTCCGGCCTATGTGGGGGACGACATCGAGCACCAGCGCGAACAACTGCGCTGGTTCGGCGGGATGGTCGGCAACCACGTTGCCGACATGGTTGCGAGGTACGGAGAGGACGAGTCCAGGGTTCCCAAGGCTCTGAGCGATTACATCAAAGCCAGGGAGTCATACGACTACGCCCACCACGGCAAGGCTGGCAACCCGTCAACGGACTTCGTGCCGGACGAGATCGTCGATCGCTTCTGTGTCCTCGGCGACGCAGATTCCCACATCGAGAAGTTGATGCTGTTGCGTGAGCTAGGTGTCGATCACTTCGGTGTCTACTTGATGCACGACGATAAGGAAGCAACTCTCGACGCCTATGGCAGCACGATCATTCCTGCGCTGAGTTGAGCCGTGGGATCAGTCCGCCCGGCCTCGCCACCCTTTGACTAGGGCACTCATCCCCGGGATCCACTTCGCCAGGCGTCTCAATCGAGTGCGAGTTCTCTTGTGGGCTTGCACCCGCAAGGGGCCGCGTGACGCGTACACCCGCCACGACTCGACGACCAGATGCCTTTCAGCTTCGTCCCTGGGAAGAGCACGAGCCTCTCTCACTCGGTCCACGTAGTCAAGCCATCCCGCCGTCAGCGCAGTCCCGACTGATTCGGGCAGCGTCTCCTTGGCCTCGTCGATGGCCAGGCGGGCTGCGTCGAGTGTGGCGTCGAGCTGACCCCATGGGATGCCGCCGATGTGCTCGACCTCCACGATGGAGAGGCCGGCGTCCTCGAACCAAGAGGCGTATTCATCCCACGAGTGGTAGTTCCCGACGTCGTAGTTGTCGTCGGGAAGCAACGCGCCGTGGTACGACACGGCATCGGGTCGATTCCTCAGCAGTGTCAACCCGGGAAGGACGTAGTGGCCGTCTGTGAGAACGAAGCTGGCGGCATCACCGTTGGGGATGACAGCGACCACCAGCCCGCCATCGTCTGCCAGCTCGGCAAGGGCATGCACGCCATCCTCAGCAGAGTCGACATGCTCAAGCACGTCTTGCGCGATGACGGCGTCGAAGCGTCCAAGTTGGCGACGCAGGTTGGCATCCAGAAGGTCACCCGCCTCGAAGCGAACCGACGCTCCACTGTCTTCACCATTGGCTGCTGCTAGTGAAATCCGCTCAGGATCGGGATCGATCCCCAGCGCATCGGACCCCAGTCGGGCACACTCGACGGCGGTGCCGCCGAGCCCGCATCCAACATCGATCGAGGAGCGACCGGCAAGCGTCGGAACGCCGTCCGTGAGGCGGCGTGCTACCTGCCAGGCCAGCTCTTGGCCCCGCAAGTTGGTGGTCAGCGAGAACTCGGCCCACAGCCGCTCGTGGCTATCGGGGGGCATGGTCGCGAGATCCTCGATGCTCGCCCCGCCCTGTTGCTGCCATGCGTCGAGAAATCGCGGCCCGAGCCGATACTCCGCAGCTAGTTCGTCGTCCAAGCTCGTTGGCCCTCTCTCAGAGGCCGCAAGCCTACGACCGGGTTCCTGGAAGCCACATCAACGGAACTGATGCCGGGAACCGGTCTCCCCGCGATCTCACCGGGGCGGTCTCGACCACTCCGAATACGACGTCTTCGACACGGGGCCCAGTGCCCGGTACAACCGGCTCCCCGCCGAACCCTCCGGCGCCGAGCCGATGTAGCTCTCTCGGCCACCCAGCTGGGCCTGGGTGGCAAAGCAGGCACGAACGATGGCCGCTCCTAGGCCCCGGCGCTGGAAGTCGGGGTGGGTGGCGATGGGGTCGATGCTGCCCACGCCGGTGCCAGGATCGACGGTGCCGCGGCAGTAGGCGGCGATCCGACCGTCGCCAGAGCGGGCGACGACATTGAGCTCGGGTCGGAACATCGGGTTGGTGGCGAGGCTGCGCAGAATCGGGACCCGGTCTCGGTTGCCACCGAAAGCACCCTCGAGGCATCGGTTGACCGCAGGAAAGTCGGCTTCTCCGGTAAGGGTGTCGATGACGAATCCCTCGGGCGGAGCGGGCACTTCGTCGAGGTTAGTGAGGTCGTATCCCCCCCCCAATTCAGACACATCGCCCTGGACGAAGCCCTGCTCGGCAAGCACTTCATGAATCCAGGCCGCCTCATCAGAGGGAATGAGCGTTAGCCGTTCCCCCTTCTTCTGGTCGAGAAGCAAAGCAAGGGCAGTCTTGACCAGCTCGCCATCCTCGGTGGCGGTGAGGATGCAGTGGTCGTCGCGGCCATACTCGGCTATGACCAACGCCGCGATCGCATCGTCACGACGGACAACTGTGCCATGGCGCTCAAAGAACCCCGGCTCCTCCGCGTCGCGCAACACGTTGCCACCCCATCTCCAGTCGATGAAGCGGCCGGTCTCCCAACCCCACGTGTGTTCGGCAAACGGGTTGGCCGCTCGTAGGAACTCGATGGCTTCGTCGAGGCGGGTGTCGACTAGAGGTTCGGTTGTGGTGGGCATCTCGGTGACTCAGCCTTGCGGTTCCGTGTCGACCGCCAATGGAAGCGGCTCTCCTTGGTGACGTGCACGGTATCGAGAGGATCAGTCATCGTTCCGGCGAAGCGCGAACGACTGCATTCAGAAGCCGTGCTGGCCACCGGCGAATGGTGCCTCTGCGCCAGACATATGCTCGGCGACCGTCGGTCCACCAAGCTGGTGCAGCTTGCGGTTGCCATACACATAGCTGGCGAACATAAGCGGCACCGATACCGGAAAGCTGGTCAGTAGCTTGAAGGTCAGTAACAACTCCACTCGGTCGTCGGCGAAGAGCCAAAGCTGTCCGAGGCCCCGCAGCAGGGTGTAGGCCACCCACCACCACGAAACGATGGTGTAGGCGGGTCGAACGTCGTTCCGCCAATACCACTCGACGGGCCAGCGGCGATAGAAGGCACTGGCGAAGACAACGAAAGGCCGCCGGGCGATGATCGATCCCGTGCCCACCACGGCCCACAAGAAGGCAGACACGATGCCGGGAATGAAGAAGTCCTCCGCCTGTCCCGAGCGAAGTGCGAAGAACACCGCGAGCGCGACCGTGGCGACGCCGCCGAACGCATAGGTGACCGAGCCCCGCTTCCTCCAGCGCCAGAGGATGAACAGCGAGGCGACGCCGAGTGCCAGGACCGCCGCCCAGCCGACACCAAGGCCGCGCTGCGTCGCGACGAAAACGATCGGCGGCAGGAGAGCGTCGCCGAGGGTTCGCTCTCCGACGAAGAGATCCTTCAGATCGGCGATGAAGTCGGTGAGCTGGTCGCGGTAAGAGGAGGTGGGCACGGGTCGAGGCTACGGTCAGCCCTGGGCCTACTCCGTACACTTTCGTCCGTGAAGCGCCCCCAACCCCCTGAGATCCCGGACGCCCCGGGGGTTTACCTCTTCAAAGACCGACATGGCCAGGTGCTCTACGTCGGAAAGGCCCTTTCTCTCCGCAAGCGGGTTTCCAACTATTTCGGCACCGGGGTCCTGCCGCGCACCCGAACCATGGTGGCGGCGGCCGACGACGTCGAGTGGATCGTTACCGACTCCGAAGTCGGTGCCCTCCATCTTGAGAACTCCCTCATTAAGCAGCACCAGCCGCGGTTCAACATCCGGCTGCGTGACGACAAGAGCTTTCCCTACCTGGCCATCACCCGCTCCGACGAATGGCCTCGGGCAACGGTGATGCGGGGTCGCAAGCGCAAGGGCACCGAGTACTTCGGTCCGTTCGCTCACGCCTATGCCATCCGCCAGACCCTCGACCTGCTGCTGAGGACCTTCCCGGTGCGGACCTGCACCGATGGCAAGTACAAGCGTCACGCCGCGCGCGGTCGCCCCTGCCTGCTGTTCCACATCGAGCGCTGCTCAGGGCCGTGCGTCGGAGAGGTGACACCAGATGAGTATCAGGAACACGTCGGGGGTCTGGCGGCTTTCCTCGACGGCGACAGCCGGGGCATCGTCGAACAGTTGAAGAAAGAGATGCTGCTGTCTTCAGATGCGCTCGAGTACGAGAGAGCCGCCCGCATGCGAGACCAATTGCTGTCCGTAGAGAAGGCGCTGGCTCGCCAGGAGGTCGTGACCGAGGGGAACGAAGACTTCGATCTCTTTGCTCTCGACGAGGACGACCTCGAGGCCTCGCTCGTCGTTATGCACGTCCGCAAAGGGAGGGTCGTCGGTCGGTCGGCGTCGGTGATCGACAAGGTCGAGGACGTTACAACGGGGGAGTTGTTCGGAAAGATGCTCGGCGAGCTCTATCGCGATGAGGTACCGCCCGCCGAGGTCCTGGTGGAAGTACTGCCAGACGACGCTGTGGCTTGGGGTGGCTGGCTCGAGGACCGCCGTGATGGCAGAGTCTCTCTGCGGGTTCCGCAGCGAGGCGCCAAGAAGCGGCTCCTGGAGACGGCCAACACCAACGCCAGGGAGGAGTTCGCACGCCATCGGCTGCGGCGCAACACGGATCACAATGCCAGGGCGAAGGCGCTGCGAAGCCTCCAGGAGAGCCTGGAGCTACCGGACAGTCCCCTGCGGATCGAGGCCTACGACATCGCCAACATTCAGGGGACGGACACCGTCGGGTCGATGGTGGTGCTCGAGGACGGTCTCCCCAAGCGGGGTCAGTATCGACGGTTCAAGGTCCGCAGCGTCGCCGGTCAGGACGACTTCGCCTCCATGGAGGAAGTGATCCGACGTCGCTTCACTGCCTACCTGGCCGAGCTGGAGAAGCCCGTGGAGGAAAGGGGCAGGTTCGCCTATCCACCGTCGCTCGTTCTCGTGGACGGCGGTGCCGGGCAGGTCAGCCGCGCCGTAATGGTGTTGAGCGAGCTCGACCTCGACATCGCCGTCGCGGGTCTGGCCAAACGGATGGAAGAGGTGTACCTGCCCGGAAGGAGTGACCCGCTCAGAATCCCGCGCGGAGAAGACGCCCTGTATCTGCTGCAGCGAATCAGGGATGAAGCTCACCGCTTCGCCAACCAGTACCACGCCAAGCTGCGGGGCAAGCGCATGGTTGACTCGATACTCGACGACGTGGCCGGCATCGGGCCGACGCGAAAGAAGGCACTCATCGGCCGGTTCGGTTCACTCAAGAAGATCCGCGAGGCCGAGGTCGATGCACTCGCCGAGGTAGTTCCGCGTGGTGTCGCCGAGGAGCTTTATGGGGTACTGCACGGCGATGCGGGTCGATCCCAACCTTGAAGCCACCCGGTCTTCGGGACCGCCAACATCCGCCGACCCCAGGTAGATTGGTCCCAGTCGCAGAGGACGGTTGTCGGTGACCAACGCCCCACATTTGATCGTGATCACAGGCATGTCCGGAGCGGGGAAGTCCCGTGCTGCCATCGACCTCGAGGATCTCGGCTTTGAGGTCGTCGACAACCTTCCGCCGGCCCTGATCAAGGATGTCGTCAACCATGTCGACCTCGAGGATCGCCCTTCGGCTCGACTCGCCGTGATCGTCGACACGAGACGCGGCCTTGAGTTCGATGAGCTCGAGCATGCGATTGCCCGCATTGCGGGCAGCGGGGTCAAGACGTCGGTGCTCTTCCTCGATGCCAGCAACGAAGCCCTTCTCAATCGCTACTCGGAGAACCGGCGCCCCCATCCTGTTGCGGCGGACAGCATCCCAGAGTCGATCGCCAAGGAGCGTGAGGCGCTGGCGGATGTGCGGGCGCGAGCCGATGTAGTCATAGACACGACCGACCGTTCTGTTCACGAACTACGAGAGCTGATCCGTGAGGCATTCAGCGCCGAAGTGCCGGCGCAGCCGATGAGGGTTTCGGTGCGATCGTTCGGCTTCAAGTATGGGGCGCCCCGCGAGGTCGACCTGCTTCTCGATGTTCGCTTCCTCCCGAATCCTCACTGGGACCCAGAGCTGCGTCCGCTCACCGGGACCGATCCCATCGTCAGCGACTACGTGTTGGACTCAGAGGATGCCGCCGGCTTCTTGGAGAAGGTGACCGACCTTGTCACTTTCCTCATTCCCCGCTTCCAGGTGGAAGGGAAGTCCTACGTCACGATCGGAATCGGCTGTACCGGAGGCAGGCACCGTTCTGTTGCCATCGCAGACGAACTCGGAAAGCGCTTGAGAAAGGCCGAGGTTGACGTGGCCGTTCGGCATAGGGATATCGACAAGTGACCGACTACGGGACAATGACCGATCCGCTGCTGCAGGCACTCGAAGCGGACTTCGAGGGCGTCGGGGTGGTCGCTCTGGGAGGTGGTCACGGACTGGCCACAGCGTTGCAAGCGATCCAACTCGTCACTCCGAATATCACCGCGATCGTCGGCGTGGCGGACAACGGAGGTTCTTCGGGCCGGCTCAGTCCGGCGCTCGGCATCCCCCCGCCGGGAGACCTGCGGAGGGCGCTCGTTGCGCTCACGCCGACTCATTCGACCTGGCGGGATCTATTCGAGTTCCGATTCGATGACGGCGACATCGCGGGTCACTCGCTCGGGAACTTGATGTTGGCAGCGATGGCGGCGGAGGCCGGCAGTTTTGACGAGGGTGTGATGGAGGCAGAACGTTGTCTCGGTTCCATTGGGTCCGTCGTGCCGGCTGCAACCGAGTCCTTGACGATGAAAGCAGTCATCGACGGCAAGGTCGTGCACGGCCAGCTCAACATTGCTCAGACTGCCGGCGAGATCACCGAGCTGACCCTGGAGCCGCCGGACGTCGCGGCCAACCCGCGGGCGCTGGCAGCCATCAAGGGGGCGGGTCAGATCGTTCTCGGACCGGGCAGTCTCTTCACCTCGACGCTTGGCGCGGTAGCCGTGCCGGGCATGGCGGAGGCCATCAATGCTTCCGAGGCACAGCTGGTATACGTCTGCAACTTGATAACTCAGGACGGGGAGACGCTCGGCATGGATGGAGCCGCCCACATCGAGGCTCTGTCCTCACACGGGAGACTTCGCAGGCCCGATGTCATCGTGGCCAACGACTCTCCGATTGCCGTCGAGAGACCACACGAGCCGGTCCGCATCGACGAGGTCTGGGCGGCACAGCTCGGCCTTGACGTTGTCTATGGGGACCTCGTCGATCGCTCTGGCGATTGGCCGTTTCATCACCCCAACCGGCTCGGCGACGTCCTCGGCCGGATAGCTCCGTCGTAGACTTCGCGCTACCAAAGACGCAGACTCCGCTGGAGTCGAAAGGACGACAATCATGAAGGTGGCCATCAACGGCTTCGGTCGTATCGGCCGTAACTTCTTCCGTGCCGTACACGCCCGCGGCGGCGAGGTCGACATAGTCGGGGTCAACGACCTAACGGACGCCGAGACGCTTGCCTACCTGCTGAGGTACGACACCGTTCTCGGTCGGTTCCCCGGGACTGTCGATGTGAAGGGGTCGGAGCTCACGGTCGACGGCGACAGCTTCAACATCTTCGCGGAGAGGGATCCGGCAGCGCTGCCGTGGGGCGACCTGGGAGTGGATGTCGTCATCGAATCCACCGGCGTGTTCCGAACGATGGAGACCGCCTCCAAGCACCGCGAGGCTGGAGCCGAGTGGGTCATCGTGTCTGCCCCAATGAAGGACACGCCTGACTACAACCTGGTGCTTGGTGTCAACGATGCCGGTTTCGACCCGACGAAGCACAAGATCATCTCCAACGCATCGTGCACAACCAACTGTGTCGGCCCGATGGCCAAGGTGTTGCACGACAGTTTCGGAATCCGCGAGGGAGCCTTCACAACGATCCACGCCTACACGAACGATCAGCACCTGCTCGACCTCCCGCACTCAGACCTGCGCCGCGGCAGGGGAGCGGCGGCCAACATCGTTCCGACATCGACCGGTGCCGCCAAAGCACTTGGCATCGTCATACCTGAGCTGGAGGGCAAGCTCGTTGCTAAGGCACTGCGGGTGCCGATTCCGGATGGCTCTATCACAGACCTCGTCGTCTCCCTCGAGAATGAGGCGAGCGAAGAGGCTGTGAACTCAGCGTTCAAGGAGGCTGCGGCTGGGCCGATGGCAGGCATCTTGCGCTACACCGAGGATCCCATCGTGTCGAGCGACATCGTCGGCGATCCGCACTCGTGCATTCTCGACGGCCAGTTCACGATGGCGGCCAGCCCGACCATGGTCAAGGTGTTCGGCTGGTACGACAACGAGTGGGGCTACAGCAATCGCCTCGTCGACGTTGCACTCAGAACACAGGCGTGACTCAGCTCCTGGGGATAGACGACCTGGAGGTCGCGGGCAAGCGGGTGCTTGTGCGCGCCGATCTCAACGTGCCTCTCGCAGACGGAGAGGTCGTCGACGACTTCCGCATCGGCGCTTCATTGCCAACCATTGACGCCCTTCGCGATCGAGGAGCGTCGGTCGTCGTCTGCTCTCACCTTGGTCGGCCCAAGGGATACGACCCAGCCTTCTCGATGGCTCCGGTCGCGGCACGGCTCGGGGAGCTGGGAGGATTCGACGTCGTCTTCGCCGACGGCGTGGTTGGCGCCGAGGTGGCGTCGACCATCGCCGGTGCTGGGGACGCCGTCGTCGTTCTGGAGAACACCCGCTTCGAGAGTGGCGAGACCTCGAACGATCCGGCTCTAGCCGACGGCTTCGCCGAACTGGCAGATCTGTTTGTCCTCGATGCCTTTGGAAGCGCCCATCGGGCTCATGCCTCAACATCGGGAGTAGCGGAGCGTCTCCGGTCCGCCGCCGGCCTTCTGGTCGTTGCGGAGACGGAGGCATTGCAGCGACTCCTCGAATCGACGGTCCGTCCCTATGTCGTTGTCTTGGGCGGGGCGAAGGTGAGCGACAAGTTGGGCGTCATTAAGGCCCTGCTGCCGAAGGTCGACGCCATGCTCGTCGGCGGCGGCATGTGCTTCACGCTGTTGGCGGCAGATGGCTACGAGGTTGGAAACTCCCTGGTCGATGCCGAGATGATGGACGACGTGAGAGAGGTACTCGGCGCCGACGGTGGGAGCAAGATCCTGCTGCCAACAGACATAGTGGTCGCCACCAGCTTCGATGCCGACGCCTCCCACGAGGTGATGCCCACTATCAACATCAACGAGGATGGCTACGGATTGGACATCGGACCCGACACCCAGCAGACATACGCCGCCGTCGTTGCCAACTCCGAGCAGCTCTTCTGGAACGGGCCGATGGGCGTCTTCGAGTGGGAGGCTTTCCGGGCCGGCACCACGGCCGTTGCCAAAGCGGTGGCGGGAGCACCCGGGTTCACGGTCGTCGGCGGCGGGGACAGCATCGCCGCGGTGCGCCAGCTTGGGCTCGAAGGTTCGATCGGTCATCTGTCTACAGGCGGAGGTGCCGGCCTCGAGTTGTTGGAACAGGGCTCGCTTCCCGCGTTGGACACCCTGAGGAGGTGGGCTGATGGAGCGTAAGAACCTCATCGCCGGCAACTGGAAGATGAACGCGACCCATCTGGAGGCGATCCAGATGGTGCAGAAGCTGTCCTATCGATTGGAGCTGAGCGACTACGACAGAGTCGATGTGGTCGTCATCCCGCCGTTTACCTCGCTGCGATCAGTACAGACGGTGATCGAGGCCGATCATCTGCCGATCCAGCTCGGGGCGCAGAACGTCCACTTCGAGGAGAGCGGAGCCTTCACCGGAGAGATCTCCTCACCCATGCTCGCCAGCCTCCGCGTCAATTACGTTGTGGTCGGTCACTCGGAGAGGCGTCAGCTGTTCGCCGAAGACGATGCCATGATCAGCCGCAAGGTCAAGGCGGTGCTCTCGGCCGAGATGACACCGATCTTGGCGATGGGAGAGACTCTCGAAGAGCGAGAGGCAGGCGAGACCGATGCCAGAATCACCTCCCAGCTCAAGGCGGGACTGCGTGGCCTGAACCCTGAGCAGGTTTCGGGTCTTGTGGTCGCCTACGAGCCGATATGGGCTATCGGTACGGGCGTGACCGCTAGCCCCGAGGAGGCTGTGAGCGGCGTCGGATTCATCCGGTCTCAGATCGAGGAGATGCACCCAGGGGCCGGTGCCAGCGTGCGCATCATCTACGGCGGTTCCGTGAACGCCGGAAACATCGCAGCACTGATGGCGAAGGAAGACATCGACGGGGCGCTCGTCGGGGGAGCCTCACTGGACCCAGATGCCTTCGCCAGCGTCATCCGGTACTGGATGTGAACCACAAGCTCGTCCTCATACGCCACGGGCAGTCGACGTGGAATCAGGAGAATCGCTTCACCGGCTGGACCGATGTCGGCCTCACCGACCAGGGCCGACAGGAGGCGGTGGCGGCGGCCGGGATGCTCACCGAGGCCGGGATCTCCTTCGACTTGGCTTACACCTCTGTGCAGAAGCGGGCCATCCACACGCTCGACATCACCCTGGCCGAGATGGATCTCAGCTGGATCCCGGTCATCAAGGACTGGCATCTGAACGAGCGGCACTACGGGGCGCTACAGGGTCTCAACAAGGTCGAGACGGCGGCCGAGCACGGCGAAGAGCAGGTGCACATCTGGCGCCGCTCCTACAGCACCCGCCCGCCGGAGCTGGCACCAGACGACCCCCGTCATCCTGGCAACGATGCCCGATACGCCACGGTCGACCCCTCCCTTCTCCCGGGGACCGAGTGCCTGGCCGACGTCGTCGATCGCATGGTCCCCTATTGGCAAGAGGTCATCGCACCCCAGGTCGCAGAGGGGGTGCGCGTGGCCATATTCGCCCACGGCAACAGCCTGCGAGCCCTCGTCAAGCACCTAGACGGGATCGCCGATGCCGACATTCCCGGCCTGAACATCCCAACAGGCATTCCGCTCGTCTACGAGCTGAACGACGAGCTGGAACCGACCGATTCGTACTACCTGGGAGACCCCGATGCGGCCGCCGCCGCCGCTCAGGCGGTCGCCGACCAGGGAAAACAGACCTGAGGGCGGGTATAGCGAGACCAGAGCCTCCTGGGAGAACTTGGCAGGGCTTGACTTGACCCGAGGCTGTAATCACCCCATACTGCCGCTGACTCCCGCGTCGTTGGCGGGATCGTTCTCTATCTAACAAAGTTGCGACATGGCCCGCGTCGTCTGCGGGACCGGTCACCAACGAAGGGGCAAAACCCTGCTCACTGCCATCGCTGCGGTTGTCCACGGCCTCGTTTCTCTCCTACTCATCGTTCTCGTGCTGCTTCACAGCGGCCGCGGCGGTGGGATGTCCGACATGTTCGGCGGGGGAGTCGGGCCCAGCGGCGCCATCGGAGCGACGGTGATGGAGCGGAACCTCGAC
>CAXMQS010000047.1:0-11941 GCA_964195995.1 uncultured Acidimicrobiia bacterium | reverse complement strand
GGAGGTGCCGGAGAGCCCGCAGGGCTCGGAGGCGGAGGGGGCTTCAGCAACATGAGTGCCCGGCGAGGAAGCCCCCCTCCCCGGCTTCGCCGGTACTCCCCCCTATGGGGGGAGAGACCAAGACCCGATCCTGGGGATCTTGGAGCGACTCACAGTTTCCGCCCCCCTAGGGGGGCGAGACCAAGACCTGATCCTGGGGATCGTGGAGCGACTCACGGTGTCCTCCCCCCTAGGGGGAGGTGCCGGAGAGCCCGCAGGGCTCGGAGGCGGAGGGGGCTTCAGCAACATGAGTGCCCGGCGAGGAAGCCCCCTCCCCGGCTTCGCCGGTACTCCCCCCTATGGGGGGAAAGACGAAGACCCGAGCGGCTATAGGCCCAGCTGCGGCACCAGGGCCGTCACGGCCCTGGCGTTGCCCATGACGTAGAGATGGACGGAAGGAACACCGCTCTCCAACAAGCCCCTGCTTTGCTCGAGCGCCCACGCCACCCCGACGTCGCGAACATGCTTGTCGTCCGCGGCGGCCGCCTCGTCTGCCAGGGCCTCCGGGATCTCACAGTAGAAGGTCTTCGGAATCGAGGTGAGCTGCCGCTTGGAAGTGAGGATCTTGAGACCAGGAATGATGGGGACCGATATCCCCTGCCGCCGACACTCCTCCAGCAGACGGAAGTAGTGGGCGTTGTCGAAGAACATCTGAGTGACGACGTAGGAGGCGCCGGCATCGACCTTGGCCTTCACCCAGGCGACGTCGGCCGCGAGGTTGGGGGCCTCGAAGTGCTTCTCCGGATAGGCGGCGGCACCGATGCAGAAGTTGGTTGGCGATGCATCGAGGAGATCCTCCTGGAACACGCCCTTGTTGAGATCGGCGATCTGAGCGATCAGCTCTGATGCGTGGTCGTTTCGGGTCCGGCCGTGCTCGAGGGGCTTGCGATACCCGGAGTCGTCGCCGCGGATGGCGAGGACGTTGTCGATGCCCAGGTAGTGCAACTCGATGAGGAAATCCTCGGTCTCCTCGCGAGCGAACCCTTCGCACAGGACGTGCGGTACGGCATCTATCTGGTACTTGTTCTGGAGGAGGGCACAGATCCCAAGCGTCCCGGGACGCTTGCGCTTAACGCGCTTCTGGTATCCGGTTGGTGTTTCCTCGTAGATGACCTCGGCAGCGTGACTGGTGATGTCGATATATGGCGGCTCGAACTGCGCCAGGTCCTCGATGAGGGCCAGCAGCGTTCCCAGATCCCCACCGCGGCTTGGCGGAATGATCTCGTAGCTGATCAGCGGCCCGCTGGCCCGATCGAGATGTTCGATGACCTTCACGGCCACAAGGCTAACCGCTAGCCAAGTCTCCGGTCGCTCCGTTGGTAGCGAACGAACGGTCGCAGCTCGACCCTTGGCATTGGATCAGCGAGCGGCGGCAGCTCCTTGCCGATGGCTCCGAGCAGACGGCCAATTCGATCGCCCCAGCCATGCACTCGCCTGGCTTCGAGGCCATCGGGCCGCGGCGAGTCGAGGGCGCTGGCAACAGCGTCTGGCAATGAGTCCGCCACGTGGACTCCCGCGATCCCTTCGAGCGCCCGCAGCGGCGGACCGGCCACCGGCATGCCCATCGCCAGGGATTCGAAAGCTTTGAGGGGACTGACCGCGTGGGTGGTCGGGGTGACGGTGAACGGGATCAATCCAACGTCGTAGCGTCCGACATAGGCCGGAAGCTGGAACTGCGGCTTGGCGCCAAGGAAGCGAACGTTAGAAGGCAGCGGCGGCGGCTCATCGGCATCGCCGATGATGACAACAACGCCCTGCGGGTAGGCCTCGGCGACCGCAACAACGGCATCCCAATCGAACCAGTCGCCATAGAGCGAGCCGTGATACCCCAACAGCGGTCGGGCTTCCGGAAGATCCGGAGGCAGCTCTCCGACATCGCCCGTGAACAGGCGATCATTGACACCGTTCGGCACCAAGGTCACCGAACGGCCCCCGGAGCCAAGCTGCTCGACGAGCGTTTCGGCCGAGGCGACCAGCGCAGAGCTGGCATCGATTATCGCTCGCTCCACCTCAGGCTCGTACCAGTCGAGCCCGAGGGCGGCGTCCGACCAGTCGTCGATCCGGTCGTAGATGACCTCGAAAGCGGCGCCACGAAGGGCGACAAGATCGCGAACGTAGTCGCGCACCGGGATCTCGCAAACAGCGATGCGATCCGACGAGCGAGCTCGGGCCGAGTATGAGGAGGCATCGAAGTCGTCATAGGCGTACTGCTCGAGGCGCGGATGGATGTGGCGAAGGCCGAGGCCGCTCGAGCCCGACGACGCGTACCTGGTCACATAGGCAACGCGATAGCCCCGCGCCAGCAGTTCCATGGTCAGCTGGGCCCCGCGACTGCCGCCTCCAACATCGCGCAACGGGACAGCGCCGAGGACCACGGCCGCCGGTTCGTCGAAGGGATCCAGGCGGTGTCTTGCCCGGGGCCGGCGACCAGTCGGAACGACAGCCAGCCGATGGCCTGCCTGGTCGAGGCGGCTGAAGAGGTCGGGGACGGCATCCGCCGATGAGCCCCCAACATCGTCGAGTGCGTGTGCGGAGACCGCCATAGCGATGGGTTCTATGCGGGCCGCCGAACCACGGTGGAGCCAAGAGGGAGGTGAGGCGTTGGCCGCGACGACGACATCCACCCCGGCTCCGACGAGGGTGGCCAGTCCTTTGGGATCACCCGGAGGAATGAAGACGGTGTCGGTCGTTGGCCCTGCGGGAGAAGGGACTCCCACCCGGTAGGTGCTTGGCGTTGTGGCCCGCCACCGCCACGCTCGCAGCTTGCCGCCAACGATGACATCAACGTTCGATGTGACCTGGCTGCCCAACCGGCGTTGCTTGACCCGATCGCGGACTCGCCGCGGAATCAAAGGCTTCAGGACCTTGCGAACGGAGGTCGGGATAATCGCCACGGCGCGAGGCTATCGAGAGCGTTCGGGGCCGGCCGGGCTCTCCTCGACTAGCGGGAGAGCGCCTTGTTCAGGACCTCGGCCTTGACCGCCGCCACGTGGGTCGGCGAGTGCTGCGCTGCGGCGTACGCCACACCTCCCGCACTGAGGCGGGAGCGTGCAGCCGGGTCGTTGGCGAGCCCGACGACGGCGTCGGCGAAAGCCTCTGGTTCGTCCGCCACAACGATGTCGAGCCCGTTCGTCACCGCAAGACCCTCACAGCCTTTGGAGGTCGAAACAACCGGAAGGCCGGCAGCCAATGCCTCAACGATCTTCACCCGAACCCCGCTGCCTGTGAGCAGCGGTGCGAGGAGGACGTCCGCTCGGTCCCGCCAACCATCGACGTCTTCCTGATAGCCGTGGAACGTGATCCGGCCGTCGGCAGAGCCGAGATCACTGGGCGGGTTGCTGCCGACGATGTGCAGCTCGGCCTGGGGCAACCTGTCACTGACGAGGGGCCACACCTCCTCGATGAGCCACCGAACGCCAACGGAGTTAGGGGGCCAGTCGAACCCCCCGAGCCACAGCATCCTGATTGGGCCGGCATCGAACGCCCTGTCGTTCGCCCTCGCAGCGACCGGCAAGGGAACCACCGTCTTGGGGCAGGACAAGTCGGCCCTCGTGGCATCGTTGGGAGAGATGAAGATCTTGGCCTCGAAGCCGAGCCGGTTCTTGAGTTCGATGGCCTCTCCGTTGCGCCTGCTGAACCAGCCGAAGGCAAGCCAAACGGCCATCGCCGCACGGCTCCAGCGATCCGTCCGGAAGAATGGGTAGATATCGGTCTCGATGTTGTGATTGACCAAGATCGCCGGCGAATCAGGCACAAGCGACTTGACGAACGCCATCTGCAGGTGGTCGACCTCGATCAGGTCGATGCCTTCTTGCTCGATCAAGCGCTTGGCGGTGGCCACGGCCTCTGCTGAGTAGTAGGAGACGTCCATCAGCGGCAGCTTGTGCCTGAGGTGGAACCACAGATGACGCAACACCCGTCGCCGCGGCAACTCAGCAGGTATCGGCGGCCGGTCGACGAAGGTCACCGAGCGAAACACCGTTAGGTACTGATCCATCAGTGAGGAACCGCCGGCATCGAGCTGCGCCCGCTCGTCCTCGTTGCACATCGCCAACAGGTGGTAGTCGAATCCGACTGCCAACTGCGAGGCCAGCTCCCAGGTGTAGATGCGGCCGCCGGAATCGGCTGGGAGCAGCGGCGATGGTGTCACCAGCAAGACGGCTGGCTTCGAGCTAGACACGACGCCGGCCGAGCTCTTCGAGGCGATCCAGGATCGGCTGCAACCGCCGCGTCCAGGCCGCGCTCTCGGCTTCGGCATCCGCCGCCGAGCGCCACGCGGTGTCGTTGGCATCGGCGCGGCGGATCGCCGCCGCGAACGCGGCGGTGTCGCCGGCCACCACCGTCGAAGGAGAATCGATCGCGGCCGGCAGCGGAGTCGACACCACGGGGACACCGGCCGCGAGGTACTCGAAGAGTTTGAGCGGGCTCACTCCCTCTGTCATCTCGGTGATCTGGAAAGGAACTAGTCCAACATCGAACGCCTGGACGAAGGCGGGGACATCATCTGCGCTCTGCTGTCCTATCAGAGTGGTATTGCCGAGGGCAGCGAAGGCCGCGGCCCCCTCCTCGGCTCCTGCGAGTACCGGGCCGACCAGGACGAAGTTCCAGTCGGGCAGCGTCCGCGCCACCTCGCCGAGAAGGGCGAAGTCGAACCACTCGGCGACGGCGCCGTGATAGCCGGCGATCGGGCCCTCCGGCAGCTCCGGAGGGCGAACCGTTGCTGACCGAAAGCGATCGAGGTCGACGCCGTTCTCCGCCAGGATCAAGTCGCTGCGCTCTGAGCGATGGCGATCGTGGAGCACTCGCGCCGACGCCGCGACAACATCGGCGCTCTGCACCAGCTCCGGATGGTGTGCCCTAACCCGGCGCGATGCAGGCAGGTCGACCTCGTCGGGATCGAAGATCGTGAGATCATCGAAGATGTCGTAGAAGACGGCGGCGTCCTTGTAGTGCTCGAACAGCTCACGCAGCGGTGGGAAGTGAACCATGAGCAGCACGCCCCGCCGCGGCGTCTCGCGAATCGACGGAACGATGTTGACGCCATCTGCCTTTCTGGAGCGGGGCTCGAGCGGGTCGACGAAATAGACGTCGTGTCCCGCCTTGGCGAAGGCGGCGGCAATCGCCTGCGGCCGCTGCCGCATGACGTCCCAGCGACACCAGTCCGGAAGATGGACCACAGCTCGGAGCTCCCCAGAGCCAGGTCCTTCGAGTTCCGGCCGTCCGACGGAGCGGGCGCGCAGACGGTGCAGCAGCGGCACCCGACGCAGCACTGCCCTCACGTTCTTGGGCAGCCGCGCAGCCAGGCGGGAGAGGAGGTTCAACATCAACCGTCGTGGAGCGCGCCGCCCGGCGCCTCGGGATGGATCGTCCGTTCGAGGTGACTGTGTCTGCCGGGCACCGGAGTATGGGCCGGATCGTCGATGAAGAAGCGCCCGTCCTCGAGGCGCATGAATCGAGTCCCGTACGCAGCGGACAGTGTCTCCGTCGTCAGAGCCTCGGCCGGCAGGCCTTCGGCCACGACCTTCCCCGCCAGCAGGATCACGTGGTCGGTCGCCGAGGCAACCGACAGGTCGTGGGTGCTCATGACAACGCTGCAACCCGTCCCACGTTCATCGACTATGGCCTTTTCGATCGCCTGGTGGGAGACAACGTCAACAGCCGTAAAGGGCTCGTCGAGCAGCAACACATCGTGATCCTGGGCGAGCCCCTGGGCAACGAATACCCGCTGCCGCTCGCCGCCCGAAAGCTCACCGAGATGACGCTCGGCGATGTCGGCGAGTCCGAGCCGGTCCATCGCAACATCGACCGCATCGCGGTCAAGGTTGGTCAGTCTGCCAAAGGCCCCCAAGGTCGTGAAGCGGCCCATGGTCACCACCTCGCGCACTGTCACCGGCATCGACTCGTTGACCTTGGTGGTCTGCAGAACGTAGGCGACGCGACTTCGCTGGCGGTCGGCGGTAGCGCCGCCGATGGTGACCGATCCGGACCCGACCAGGCCGGCGATGGCATTGAGGAGGGACGACTTACCGGAGCCGTTGGGTCCGATAAGAGCTGTGACCGCGTTGGAGGGGATCGAGAAGCTCGAGCTGGCGAGAGCCACCACCGAGCCGTACCGAACTTCTACATCGCTACCTTCGATCAGCACCGCCGACACCTCCCCTCTATCTCGAGGGTGTGACCCTCTGGCATGAGCCCGGCGTTGTCTGCCACTGCTGCCACGAGCTTGGACAAGCCCTCTTCGGTGTCCTCATCGAGTTCGATGTCGTCGACAGCTCCGCAGTTCGTGCAAACGAGGTGATGATGATGTCCTCGGATCCACTCCGCCAGTTCGTAGCGGGTGACACCTCGCAACCCATGGTGAGGCACCACGACGCCACAGTCCTCGAGAAGGGTGAGGGTTCGATACAGCGAGGAAACGGGAACACCGCCGGCAAGGGTCTGCTGCAGCTCGGCGGCCGAGCGAGGCCCGTCGGCACCCTGCAAGGCTCGAAGGACGAGACGGCGACCACCCGTGAAGCGAACGCCGTTCGCAGCCAGCCGGTCCTGAACCGAACGTTCCACGGGTCGCAGGGCTTGGGTCGAACTCATATACTTAGAATAAGAATGATTCTCAAAACATCCAAAAGGTTGGGAATCGGCCCAGCGCTGGTGCTGACGCTCATCGTCGGCGCCTGCAGCGGCACGACGACTCCCCTGCCGCGACCCCTGGTGGTGGTCTCAACGACCGTTTGGGGCGACCTTGCCTCGAGTCTCATCGGGGATAAGGGATCGGTCGAGGTCCTGATGCCCATCGGCGCCGACCCCCACGACTTCCGTCCTTCAGCCAAGCAAGTGGCGCTGCTCGATGACGCCGACCTTGTCATCGTCAATGGTCTCGGCCTCGAGGAAGGGCTTGGCGATGTGATCGACTCCCTCTCCCCCGCCAGTGTGCTGACGCTGGGACCGCTGCTGACCCCCATCGAAGTTGCGGATACGTTCGATCCTCATGTTTGGCTCGACCCGCAGCGAGCGATGCGTGCCGTCGACCTCATCGCAGGGCGTCTCGGGGAGCTCGACTGGGACCTCGCGGGACACGACTGGCAACAACGAGCAGCTGACTACAAGTCTGAGCTGCGAGTCGCCATGCTCCGCGTGGAGGAGCTGCTGGGACAGGTCGCGCCCCAACAGCGCCACCTCGTTACCCAGCATGACTCCCTCAGGTACCTCGCTGCGGCATACGGATACGAGATCGTCGGAACGCTCGTCGAGGGTGGGTCGACCCTTGCGCAGCCGAGTTCGCAGCACCTGGCTGACATCATCGCCCTGATCGAGGAGCGATCGGTCCCAGCCATCTTCGTCGACGCCGGCGAACCGACCTCGCTCGCCGATAGCGCTGCCGAAGAAGTCGGCGGCGTCGCGGTGGTGGAGCTCTACACCGGCACCCTCGGGGGTCCAGGGTCGGGAGCCGAGACCTATGTTGACATGATGATCGTGAATGGCGCCCGCATCGCAGAGGCGCTGGGAACTGGATGATGGACTGGCTCCTCGATCCCTTCGCTCAATCTTTCGCACAGCGAGCCCTGCTCGGTGGGATCCTCGCTGTCATCGCCACCTCGCTGGTCGGGACTTGGGTCATCATCCGCGGCATGGCGTTCATGGGCGATGCGCTCGTCCATGGCGTCGTCCCCGGCATCGCGATAGCGGTCGTCGTTGGCTTCGATGCGACGATCGGTGCCGCCCTCGCTGCGGTCGTCATGGTGGTCGGCATCAACCTCGTTCATCGCCAGACCGCCTTCTCCGAAGACACCAGCATCGGGCTGTTGTTCGTCGGGATGCTGGCGCTCGGTGTGATCATCATCTCCAGATCCGCCTCCTACACCGGCAGCCTGACTTCGATCCTCTTCGGCGATGCCCTTGGGGTGACCGAGGGCGACATCGTGCTGTTGGCGGTGGTGGCCGGCGTCGCCGTCGTGACCTCGATCGTCTTCTACCGGCCGTTCCTGGCACTCTCTTTCAACGAGTCGAAGGCGCAACTGCTCGGCATGCGCCCCAACCTCGCCCACTTTGTGCTGCTGACGCTTATCGCACTTGCCGTCATCGGAAGCTTCCGAACGGTCGGCACCCTCCTGGTATTCGGACTACTCATCGCTCCCCCTGCGACCGCCGCCCTCATCAGCCGCCGCGTGCCCACGATGATGCTGACGAGCGTCGCCATCGGCGTGGTGTCGGTCGCCAGCGGTCTGATCCTCAGCTATCACCTCGACACTTCGGGGTCGGCAACGATGGCTCTCGTGCCGGTGGTCCTCTTTTTCGCGGTGCTTACGGCCAAGTCGCTCCGTCCAGCGTCGCCATGAGCTGGGAACCCCCTGAGACCAGGGAGACGATGGTGGAACGCAAGATCCGCGAAGCCATGGAAGAGGGCCTGTTCGACGACCTACCCGGAGGCGGCGAACCCCTGTCCGACCTCGACGGAAGCTACGAGCCAACGTGGTGGGCTCGGAAGTGGATGAAGCGGGAGAACATCACAGCAGAGGAGCTGCGAGAGGGGCTGCGCAGGCGCGAGTAGGGCTCGAGGCGGAGCGAAACCTGTTTCCTCCCCATAGGGGGAGGTGGCCGAGCGCAGCGGGGTGGCAGGAGGCGTCGTCCGAAGGACGACTCGACGGAGACGCTCGTCGGGTCCGATTAGGACTCGGAAGAAGTCGACGGTCGCTCCGCGACGAGTCTGGCTTGGGGGGACTTTCTGTTTCCAGGTCCGACGACCGCTCCGAATACCCGCTCTCGTTAGGAAGCCCCCCTCCCCGGCTTCGCCGGTACTCCCCCCTATGGGGGGAGAAACACAAAGACCGCGCCTCCACGGGAGAGGAGATATCTAACGGCTGAAGAGGAGTTGGAACTCGAGCTGGCCGGCATCTTGGACTGAGAGAACGGCGAACCCGGTCAGTCCCGTGATGTCGAAGTCCGAGAGATTGATATCGATCGTTCCGACGACGGCGATCGCGCCATCGGTGAGCTGGGCTTCGATAGCCGCAGTAACTGAGCGAGTAACGCCGTGGGCGGTGAGGTCGCCGATGGCCGAGACGCTGATGGATTCGCCGTCGGCAGACACCGAGCCGATTTCGATCGGCTGCGTCAACTGGAAGGTCGCCTGCGGAAAGCTGCTCGACTCTAGCCCCCTGCTCCGCAGCGCTCGATCGCGGTTGGATTGGTCGCTCTGCAGCTGCGAGACGTCGGCGTCGACGAACACATCGGTGATCTTGGAACCCTCGATCTCGAGGGTGGCGGCAACGGCGCGGGTGCGGCCGGTGGCAGTACTGGCACCGATCGGCGACAGCTCTTCTTGAACGCGATAACCGACGAACGAGTCGAGGCCGTCGGCAAGAGTCCAGCTGCCGTCGAGGCCGGCGGCGACGGCGGCGGGCGCCGTGTCCGCCGCGGTGTTGGCAGGCTGCGACTCCAGCGGCGTCGGGTCCCCGGTTACAGCCTCAACGGCAGATTCAAGGCTGACCGGGTCGTCAGCATCGCCGAGGACCACGAAGTACACGAGGGCAGCAACGGCGATGGCGGCGACACCACCACCACCGAGAATCCACTTGAGGCGCTTTGACATTCGAGCGAGCCTATCTGGCGCCCATCCCTACCCGGGGAGCCCGGTGGCTGCTGAGCGACGATCAGCCGATACAGTTCATCTGCTGGCAGTGCCGGCCCCAACTCCCCCAGAAGAACCTCGCCGCGGGGACAAGCATGGAAACCGAACAGATTTCGTTCGCCGACCTCGGTGTTTCTGAAAAGATCGTCGCCGCACTCTCCGAGCGCGGCATCGATGAGCCTTTTCCGATCCAAGTGGCGACTATCGCAGACGGCCTCGCCGGGCGGGATGTCTGCGGCAAAGCGCAGACGGGTTCGGGTAAGACCCTCGCCTTCGGCATACCCCTCGTTGAGCGGACGGCGCGCGCCGAGCCTCGCTACCCCCACGGCCTCGTCCTGGTTCCGACAAGGGAGCTATGCAGTCAGGTCACCGAGGAGCTGACCACCATCGCTGATGCCCATGACCTCGCCCTCACTGCGATCTATGGGGGCGTGTCGATGGGTCGCCAGATCGACGCCGTTCACGATGGTGTCGACATCGTTGTGGCAACGCCCGGCCGGCTCATCGACCTCATGGAGAGAGGCCACGTCCACGTAGACGCCGTTAAGACCGTCGTGATCGATGAAGCGGACCAGATGGCAGACATGGGGTTCCTGCCACAGGTACATCGCATCATGCGCCACATCGAAGGCAACGAGCAGACGATGTTGTTCTCGGCCACCCTCGACGGACAGGTCGGCTCATTGATCCGAAGGTATCTAACCGACCCCATTCGTCACGAGGTGGATACCCCCGAGGGCATGGGCGAAGATCAGGAACACCGATTCATCGAAGTCCACTACAGGGATAAGGCCAAGGTGGTGAAGGCCATCTCCGACAGCGTGGCTCGCACCCTCGTCTTCGTTGCCACCAAGCGCGGTGCCGACCGGGTGGCGGGGGACCTTCAGGACGAGGGCGTCAACGCGGCCGCCATCCACGGCGACCTACGCCAGCAGCTAAGGGAGAAAGCCCTGGCGGGCTTCGCCGCCGGCGACATCCCGGTGTTGGTGGCCACCAACGTCGCCGCCCGCGGCCTTCACATCGCCGACATCGACATCGTGATCCACTACGACCCCCCGTCCGACTACAAGAGCTTCGTTCACAGGTCAGGCCGCACGGCGCGGGCAGGGGAAGAAGGCCTGGTCGTGACCTTGGTCGAATGGGATCAGCGGAACGAGGTCAAGCGGATCCAGGCGCAATCGGGGCTCCACACCGAGATCACCAAGATGCTGTCCAACGATCCGCGGCTAGCCGATCTCGGTGCCTTCGAGCCCGAGACGGTCGTCTACCGCAAGACCACCATGGCCGACGTGTCGCGGCGTGCCGGCCGTCGTCGGCGCCGTCGCTAGTTGCACAAGCTGGGGGCCGACCGCAGATCGTTGTTCAAGCAGCGCAGCGTCTCGAAGATGCGCGGTCCGAACGTCAAGATGTCGCCCTCGGGATAGTCGAGGATTCGCCTGTCGCGGCCGGCTGGCGTCGCCGCGAAACCAGGGATCTCGAGGAGGCCGTCGATGCCTCCGAGCAGATCGAGGCCCTCGCTGGTGATGACGATCACATCGGGCTCGGCTGCGACCAGGGCCTCCGGCGTGAAGTCGACGGTTCCGACGATCCCGCTGGCCGCGCCGACGTCGAGTCCGCCCGCCGCCTCGATGAGGGGTTGCGTGGTCATCTCCGAGCCGAACAGGAGGATGACGTCGGGCCCTCTGCTGTAAACAAACGCCACCTGCGGCACCGGGTCCGCCTTCGGCAATCCCTGCGCCGCAGCGATGTCGTCCTCGACCGATGCTGCCAGCGATCGTCCCGCTTGGGCAACACCGAGTGCCTCGCCCATGGCGATGATCTTGGCGTAGAGGCCTTCGAACGAGGTTGGTACATCGGTGATGAGCACGGGGACTCCGGCATCGCGGATCTGTTGAATCGCCTCCGGTGGCGATGTCTGAATGTCCCCGATCACCAGAGTCGGCTGCTGGGCGAGCACGGCCTCAGCACTGAGGAACCTCCCGACGCCAACGACCGGGAGCTTCGTCGCCTCCGGCGGGTACACGGCGGTTACATCAACGGCCACGACTGAATCCCCGAGCCCAAGTGCATAGACGATCTCTGTGATAGCTCCGCTCAGAGTCACGATGCGGTTGTCGGAGATGACATCGGTGACACCCTCCACACCGTCGATCCAAGTCGCCGGTGTTCCGTCAGCCGTCTCCGACGAGCTGGACCCGCAAGCGGTAAGCACGAGCAACACCGCGACGGCAGGGGTTGCGAGGCGCATTGGGGTCAGGAGCAGGGCACCCGGGCGCT
>CAXMQS010000046.1:0-7130 GCA_964195995.1 uncultured Acidimicrobiia bacterium | reverse complement strand
CGACGGCTACCAAGGCGGCGCCGGCATCTCGCCGATCGGCTTCGAGTCGGCGCAGCGGCACCTCGAGGCAACGCTCGACGCCCTCGAGCAATGCCCGTGCCTCAGCGGTTGCCCATCATGCGTTGTCTCCCCCAAGTGCGGTAACTTCAACAACCCCCTCGACAAGGAGGGGGCAGCCGCGCTCCTGCGCGTCGTGCTGGCTTAGGTCCAATGCGATAGCTGGTACAACCACACCGTGAACTCTGGCACAGCAGTCATCAGCGGCACGGGTCTGATCGGCGCCTCAATAGGGCTGGCGCTGCGATCTACCGGATGGATGGTGATCGGGTCGGATCCCAACGCCGCCTCGCTGGCAGCCGCCGTCGAGCGGGGGGCTCTCGACTCGATTACCGATGAGCCGCTGGCGCAACCGGCCGACCTGGTGGTCCTAGCCGGACCTCCGGAAGCAACGATCGACACCCTGCGATCGATTCGGACCGAAGCGCTCGTAACCGATGTCGCCGGAGTCAAGGGGCCAGTGCTGCGAGCAGCATCTCACCTCACCCACTTCGTCGGTGGCCACCCCATGACGGGACGGGCTCAAAGCGGGGCGGCGATGGCCTCTGCGAACATGTTTCGCGGTGCTGCCTGGATTCTGACGACGGACAATGCCGACCCGGAAGACCTGAGGTCGATGAGCATCGTTGTCGAGTCACTCGGCAGCAACCCCATCATGATGTCTTCCGAAGAGCACGATCGGGCGGTTGCCTACATCAGCCACTTGCCACACATCCTGGCGGCATCACTGGTCGATCTTGTCGAGGAAGAGCCTCATACTGAGTCTCTGGTAGCCGGCAGCTTCCGTGACCTCACCAGGGTGGCGGCGACCGAGGCCTCGTGGTGGACCGAGGTGATGACGGGGAACGCCGACGAGATAGTCACAGCAATAGATAACTTGGAAGGGCGACTAGCAGGTTGGCGAGACGCCTTGAGCCGGGGCAGCGCAGACGAGGTGAGGCGCGGTCTACAGAGAGCACAAGAGACCCGCCTGCGATTCAGTGCCGAGGTGTCGGACCTCCAGATTCCACTCGCCGATGAGCCTGGCGAGATCGCGCGGGTCGGCCGTGCACTGGAAAGAAGCAGTGCCGACATTCGAGACCTTCAGCTCCGACACGCCGAGCACGGCGGCGGCGGCCTTCTCACTCTTGTCGTGCACCCAAACGACGCCGAGGATCTCCGGCAAGCCCTCATCGACCAGGGTTTCGCGCCCGAGTGATCAGGCCCTGTCCTGGTGGAGCCTTACGCTGAAGCTATGGCCGAGCAGTTCATCTATCACTTCCTTCCCGGCGACCGCCCCGAGCTGGCGACCGACCCCGACGCCTGGACTCCCGAGGACGAGCGTGTCAGCACCGAGCACTTCGAGCGGCTCAGTCAGGCAGCGGCTGACGGAATAGTTGTCCTAGCCGGGCGCAGTCAGGACGGCATCGGACCCGCGGTGGTCATCTTCGAGACCGAATCGGAGGAGGAAGCACGGGCCTTCATGGAGGCCGATCCCTTCCTCACCAGCGGCCTCTTCCGGGCCAGCCTGCATCAGTTTCGGGTCGCGGTGGCGCGCGAGAGCGGCACGTCGGCGGTATAGGTCGGCCCTAGGCCGGTTACAGTTGCCCGACTTGCCGACCCAGGAAGGCCGTGAATGGCCTACAGAGACCTAGAGACCGTTCCTTCCCACCACCTCGAAAATGCGGTGTGCTTTCGTTGCCAGCAGCCGGGGCACGAGCGCTGGAGCGTCGACCCATTCGGTCTGGTGGAGTGCCCGGGTTGTGGCCAGAGCTTCGCAAGCCCCCGTCTCAACGACGAAGGTCGCGCCAACCTCTACGCCGCGGCCGGCTACTTCGAAGAAGGGGTATACGCCAACCGGATGGCAACGACCCTGCAGCGCACCTGGATCAAAGGGCGCCTCGACTACCTCGACACCCTGCGAGCGCCAGCCGGTCGCATGCTCGAGATCGGGTGCGCCTACGGCATGTTCCTCGAGGAAGCTGCGGCACGCGGCTACGAGATCGACGGGCTCGAGTACTCGCCGACGGCCGCTGCCGCCGCCTCGAGGCATCTCGGCGTGCCCATCGCTCACGGTGAGATCGGCGACCTCGACGAAACCCACCGAGCCAACGTCGTCACAGCCTGGGACGTGATCGAGCACGTGTCAGACCCGCACGCCTTCGCCAAGTCGGCCTACGGCTTACTCAATCCCGGCGGCACGCTCCTCTTGTCCCTCCCCAACTTCGACGCGCTGGCGGTTCGCGTGCTTGGCACCCGCTGGTGGAACCTCAAACTCGACCGCCACATCTGGCACTTCCGGGTCGAGGACCTGAGACGAGTGCTCGAAGAGGCCGGCTTTACCGACATCGCCATCCTCAGCAGCCCACTGCGCCGCGTCAACCTGGGTCGAATCGACAGCGTGTTCGCATCGGCGAAGCGACCCGCGATCTCCTAGAACGCGAGACTGGCCCCCCAAGAGGGAGGCCAGCAGGTTGCTTGTTGAATGGGCTTAAGCGTCGGAGCCGCGAGCAGCCTTACGGGCGTCGCGCTCGGCCATCTTCTCGGCCTTCCGGGCGTCGCGCTCGGCGGCCTTCCCCGCTTTCTTCGAGGCTGAGTTGAGCTGGCCGAAGTTCTTGGGTCCTTCGTATTCGTCGAACCCGATCGCCTCCATCATCTCCTTCTTGAGCTCACCGAAGCCGAACTCGAACTCGCCATCCACTGTGCGAAGGTCGATGAACGCTGCCAGCTCTTCAAAGTCCATATCCATGATGGCGGCGTACTGGTAGAGCTTGAAGAGAGCGCCCCACCCAATGTCCATGGCGCGCAGTGTGGCGACGTTGTCCGAAGCCGCGTCGAGGGCCTCGGGGTCATCGGCCTCGTCTCCGGCTACGAAGTCTGCCAGCAGAGTCACCTTGGCGATCTGTCCGGGTGAGGTAGCCGAGTCTTCGGTGGCTTCGTCATGCTCCGTCGCTGCCAGTCCGGACACCGAGCCGGCAACCAGGAGTAGGCCCATGGCGACGGCAAGAAAACGCTTCTTCATCAAAGTCCTCAGCTAGTCGAACACTCACAGTAGTTGATTGGGAACGCCTTGGCTAGCCCCCAATCGGCCAACCGCGCTCCCTACCCCGCAGAACTTGGACTGGGACTAGTCACGGCACCACCAGCTTCGATGGGTCAAATCGGGCGCGGCTGATGGCGGTCAGCGACCGCCTGCCCAGCCCCCACAGGTCAACGTCGACGCGCACCCGCACTTCGACTTCGCGTGCCACCAGCGAGCGGTCCACCCGGCAAGCGCAGCTCACGAGGCGTGCTCCGTTGGCAGTGGCGAACCGCCGTGCCTCGTCGCGGGGACTCCCTACCGCGCCAAACGGCGCAAAGGTCACCGGAGCGGCGGCAAGTGCCGCAGCATCGGCAGCAGTGGCCGCCCTGGCTTTGGCTTGCAGGTAGATCCCCACCTCGCCAATGACAACAGCCAGGCCGGCAGCCACCACCGCGACCGCCAGCAGGAGAACGGCGGCCGAACCCCGATCGCTAGCGCTCAACACGCATCGCCGCCCTCGAACGCAGCTCGATGGTCACGCCCCCAAAGAGGGGTGCGGCCAGCCGATGGCGGAGTCGCACCGTGACCTCCGCTCGCCGCCCCACGACATGGGGACGGCGCACCGACACCACGACGCGTGGACCCAGAGTGCCCATGGCAGCGCGAGCTGCAGCAACCGCGCTGGCAGGATCGACGACCGTTGCCGCTTCGCGTGCCCCTTCTCGAGCGGCGTTGGTCAGCTCGAGCTGGGTTCTGGCCACGACTGCCACCTCAACGACTGCGAAGAGGACGAGGATCACGACGGGAAGGACAAGAGCGAATTCGATGGCAGCCCCTCCAGCCTGGGCCCGTGCTCTCAACCGAGCAGCCCGGTGACCCGGCGGACAACGGCGTTGAACAGTGAGGGCAGCACATCAGTGGTCGACGCCCAGATCAACAGTGCGAGCGCGACCGTTGCTGCGGCCACCATCACCAGGGCGTACTCGGCGGTGGCCTGACCAGATTCGTTCATTCTTCTTCCTTTCAAAGTTGGAGACGCTCGACACCAGAGAGCAACGCCGGGCCGAGCGTCAGCACGACGAAGCCGGGAAGGATCAGAAGGGTGAGCGGCACAAGGAGCCTCACCGGGAGGCGCTTGGCTGCGGCGATGCGAGTCGCCTGTCGCTCTCGCCTGGCATCGAGCACGAAGCCGACGACCGCAGGACCTACCGGCGCCCCGGTCGCCACAGCCCGCGCCACCAGGCGGAAGAGCGGTGCGGTGTGTCCTGGCGCCGCGGCCAAGGCGACCGACGCGCCGCTCAGCTGGGAGGCTCTCATCACGGCACGAACCTCGCTCGCCACCTCGCCGGACATCTCCGAGCTGGCAAGTGATACCGCTCCCACGAAGGGCAGCCCGGCGCTCAATCCGAGCGAAATGAGCTCGCCGAAGAGGATCAGCTCGTCGGAGACGGCACGCTCGGCCGACCTGAGGCGCCGAAGACGCCCCAACCGCTGCCCCAGGAAGGCGGTAGCGACGAAGCCAGCTATGAGAAGGGGCTGCCAGAGAAGGGCTCCACAGGCTGCGGTGATGATGACAGCGCGACGGCCAGTGACGAGGGCGGCGGCTCCGACAACGGCGGCCACGGGCACGAGACCTACCACGCCTGCACCCGAACCATCGCCCAAACGACCATGGCACCGGCCAGCTGCAGGCCGAAGCCGACCAGCGCTACGGCCTTCGCCGCGGGACTGCTCCCGACCGCGGACCCTCCGAACAGGAACATGCCGCAGGCGACCGCGGCCGGCGCTCCACCCACGAGCCAGGCCGAGAGGCGAGCCTGCGCTGTTGACGACTTCCTCTCTCTCTCCTCTTCAGCGGCCTCCGCAGCTCGCAACGCCAAAGCGTCGAAGACGCCGGCGACGCTGGAACCGGCAGAAGACGCCAGGCGCAGCGCTGGGCCGGCCACCGATCCGTTGATGGGAAGCTGCTCCCCGAGGCGGACCGCAATGTCCTCCATCGGTCGTCCGGCCTCTGCCATCCGAACCACGGGATTGAGCTCGAGATCGGTGCGTTCGGCGGCGTCCACGATGGCACTCCTCAGAGAGGCGCCTCCGCGGAGCTCGGCTGCCATCCCCTCGAGGAACGCAGCCTCCGAGCGAGGACCGCCCTTGGCCTGGGCCCTCCTGGAATACAAGGTCCACAGAACAACGGCCACCATGAACCAGCCCGGCTTGACAAGGGCCAGCGCTAGGGCCGCGAGCACAACCGGGTGGGTCCCGGAGGCGACACCGACCGCCAGGAGTAGAGCGGCCAGGATCACGCGACCTCTTCGATGGCGGCCACACGGCGTTGTCCGGATCGCCGCTCCAGTTGAACAACCAGATCGATGGCCGAGGAGATCTGCTTGGAGACGGTCTCCGGCCGCGCGCGCGATGTCCCCGACATTGCCAGCGTCTCCAGGCGTAGCAGGGCCTCCGAGGGGCTCGAGGCGTGGATCGTTGACATCGAGCCATCGTGGCCGGTGGCAAGGGCACCGATCATGACGAGAGCTTCGGGCCCCCTGACCTCGCCGACGACGATGCGGTCGGGACGCAGTCGCAGCGCATTTCGCAGCAGCTGATCGAGTCCGATGGCACCGACACCTTCGGCGTTGGCCGGCCGGGCTTCCAGCCGGACCACATGTCCACTTAGCCGCAGTTCAGCCGCGTCCTCGATGGTGACAACCCGCTCATCACCAGGAATGCGTTTCGACAAGATGTTGAGCACCGTCGTCTTTCCGGTCCCGGTGCCCCCAGAGATCAGGATGTTGCGCCGCGCCACGACTGCCTCGGCGAGTTGGTCGCGCTGGGAAGGAGTAACGGAACCAACAGCAGTCAGGCCCTCCAGGTCGGGAACGGCCTCGGTGAAGCGGCGGACGGCGAGGACGGGCCCATCGACCGACAACGGAGGAACAACGGCGTGTAGGCGGGAGCCGTCGGCAAGCCGCGCGTCCACTGCAGGCGAGGCGCGGTCGATGCGCAGCCCGAGCGGGGCCAATACCCGCTCGATCGCGGCAACGATCTCCGCCGACGACTTGAAGGAGACGGTGGCGCGTTCCAAGCGACCATCCCGTTCGACCCAGATCTCATCGGGAGCGTTGACGAGTACGTCGCTGACAGCCGGATCTCGCAGCAGCACCTCTACCGGTCCGAGTCCGATGAGAGAGTCGACCACAACCTCGACCAGATCATCCGGTGCCAGCGGAGCCTCCTCCTGCGCTATAGACCGGGCTGCTCGCGCCAGATCGGGACGCCGCAACGGCACATCCGAAGCCACGAGACGCTCAACAACGCGATCGATCATGTCCATTTCCACACCCCACTGAGGGAACGCAACCATCTGTCTCTGGGAGGCCTCCTGCCTGCAGAGAGCGCCACCCAGGTGGACCGCCTGGGGACAGGGATCACCATGCCCGGGCCGGGTGCCTCGACTCGCCATCCAACGTCTTGGTAGATGGCGGCCGACTTGGCGGTGACACCGAGCCCCGCGGGAAGAAGCGGTATGACCGGGATGGTCCGGTACGGGAGCGAGGCGCCGCGACCCCCCAGGCGGAGCACGACGTTGGGCCACCCAGCGACTAGATGCAAGACGACGTCCTCCGCCTCGCGGTATCCGATGCCTCCATTGCGCAGGACTGCGACCCCTTGACGACTGGGGCTGATGTCTGCTTTGCGGGGACCGTTCGCCACCAGGTCGGAGAGGGACGCAGCACCGAAATAGGACGGGCCGGCAGTGTCGAGATCGATCACGAGGGCCGGTCCAGGGGCCGCGACTGCCAGACCCAGTGGCGCCATCGCACCGAGCATCGTGTCCTCCGGCGTCCAAGTGGCTAGGGCCGGCATGCTGTCTGTCGTCGGAGGATTCGCACCGTACGGATGTGCCAAAGCATGTGCAAGACCTCTGCACTAGGGACCTTTGGCCCATACGCGGCTCACCGATTTAGGCCACTCTGGGCGCCTGAGGTGCGGCGGTGGGCGCCGCCCTCTAGATAACCCCCCCTCGGGGTGAAGCCACCGGTGGGCACCCCTGTCCCGCCGGTGGCTCGCGTTCGGG
>CAXMQS010000045.1:0-2220 GCA_964195995.1 uncultured Acidimicrobiia bacterium | reverse complement strand
ACGCCGACGAACCCGCCATCGAGATCACCCCAGGCGACGCCCCAGGCGACATCCAATAGACGACCCGAACCCAACGAGAAACGGTCCCCCCGCACCCAAGCGAAGCGACCGTTCCTTCCTCTCCCCCGCCATCACGTCGGGCAGCCGAAGAGGTCCACACTCAGCTACCCAGCTACCCAGCTACTCCTCCGGGCTGGAAGCCGGAAGCTCCCAGGACGCGGGAAACCCCGCCCTATCGATGGGGAGGGGGCGGGCTACGTCACCGCGAGGAGCTCGTCACTGTCGAGAATCGCCGAGACATTGGGTGTTGCATAATGCCCTCCAGCGTTGTCGCTGACGGTCCACGGAGAAGGCATTGGAGCGACGTGGCGGTGCCATACTGCACGACGAAGATCGGTAGCGTGGCTGCCCTGGTGCGGCCGGCATTGAGGAGGACGAGATGGTTGAATCGGGCACACCTGCGCAACGTAGAGCACTCGGCGAGGCCATCCGGAAGACGGTTCCGAGGACGAGCCACGCGCCGTGGTCGCCGCCGGGAGATCGCGCTGACCCGGTTGCCCTGCTGACGGGCCAGGATGCTGACCGGCTCCAATGGCTTGTCCCCATTCGCCACTTCCGTATGGCGGAGTCGGCGTTCACGTTCTATCGCGGCGCCGCCAAGATCATGGCCACAGACCTTGCCCGCACACCGGTAACCGGGCTTTCGGCCCAGATCTGTGGTGATGCCCACCTGTCGAACTTTGGCTCGTTTGCATCGCCGGAGCGCGATCAGCTCTTCGACATCAATGATTTCGATGAGACCCTTCCCGGGCCGTGGGAGTGGGATCTGAAGCGTCTCGCCACGAGTTTCGTGCTCGCCGGGCGTGACAACACCTTCGATGACGAGGATATTCGCGAGATGACGGCGAGCGCCGTTGCCGGATACCAGCAGGGAATGGCCAGGTTCACCACGATGGCCACGCTCGACGTCTGGTACGCACATCTCACGCTGCAGCAGATCACCGACGCCCTGCCTAAGAAGAAGGATCGCGAGAAAACGGCGAAGTCGGCAGCGAAGTCCCGCTCAAAGGGCAGCCTGCGTGCGCTGGCCAAGCTGGCTGAGAACGTCGACGGGGCCTTCCGGATCAAGAGTCAACCGCCGCTGCTCATTCCGCTGCGGGATCTGCCGTCGGAGAACAACCCAGACGAGTTGGCAAGAGAGGCTGAGCGCAGCTTTGCTCAATATATGGGCACGCTCAGTGACGATCGTAGGGTGCTCCTCGACAAGTACCGCATCGTCGACATTGCTGTGAAGGTCGTCGGTGTTGGGAGCGTCGGGACCCGGTGCCTGATCGTGCTACTGGAGGCGAACGACGACACCGATCCGTTGTTCCTCCAGATCAAGGAAGCCACCGTGTCGGTCCTGGAAGCTCATCTTCCGAAGAGTAGGTATTCCCATCACGGCGAGCGGGTAGTCAAAGGCCAACGTCTGATGCAATCGACCAGCGACATCTTTCTCGGTTGGTCGGTCGCTGGCAACGGTCGCGCCTTCTACTGGCGCCAGTTGTACGATATGAAGGGTTCGGCAGATGTCTCGAAGATGAGCTCGCGTCGGCTCAAGATGTACGCCACGCTCTGCGGATGGACCCTCGCCCATGCCCACGCCCGGTCTGGAGATCCGTTTGCGATCTCGGGTTACCTCGGTGAGGACGACACTTTCGCGAACGCGGTGACCGGCTTCGCCTATGCCTATGCCGACCAGAACCAGAGCGATTACGACGCGTTCACGGCCGCTATCGCATCGGGCCGCCTCGAAGCATCCGAGGGCTAGGGTCATCACCGTCGAGAGAAGTGTTGAGGTCGGGATGGACCCGGCCTCCACTGTGGGCCGATCCCGCATCGGCTTGGATAGGGAGGAGGAGCAGAGGATGAGTGACACGAAGAACGGTGGCGAGCGAGGCGGGTCATCGCCGACCGTCTGGGAACGTCACGACACTCGCATCCTCGGGGCGTTCGCGCTGAGCGTCCTCACGGTCGGCACGGTGGTCTATCACCTACTCGAAGACTGGAGCTGGGTCGACTCCTTCTACTTCAGTTCGGTCGCCGTGACCACCGTCGGCTTTGGGGACCTCACCCCGTCGACGGATGCCTCGAAGTTGTTCACCGTCTTCTACATCTTCAGCGGTCTCACCATCATCTCGGTGTGGTTGAACACGAGGCTCAAGTACCGAGCCACCAAGG
>CAXMQS010000044.1:0-24998 GCA_964195995.1 uncultured Acidimicrobiia bacterium | reverse complement strand
GTAGTCGGCGTGACCCGGCATGTCGACATGGGCGTAGTGACGCTCCGCTGTCTCGTACTCGACGTGAGCAATGGCGATGGTGATGCCACGCTCTTTCTCTTCTGGGGCCTTGTCGATCTCGTCGAAGGCGGTAACCGTCACGTTGGGGTTGTCCTCGGCGAGAACCCTGGTGATGGCAGCGGTGAGCGTTGTTTTGCCATGGTCGATGTGGCCCATCGTTCCCACGTTGATGTGGGGCTTATTCCGCTCGAACTTCTCTTTGGCCATTTGGGATCTCCCTTTCGCTATTCGCCCCGGATGCGCGAGACGATCTCGTCGGCAACCGACTTAGGTACTTGTTGGTATGAATGGAACTGCATGGTGTAGTTGGCGCGACCCTGCGACATCGAACGTAGCCCTGTTGAGTAACCGAACATCTCGGCAAGCGGGGCGAGGGCGGTGATAACGCGGGCTTTTCCGCGACTGTCCATGTTCTCTACGCGACCGCGCCGAGAGTTGAGGTCGCCGATGACGTCGCCCATGTTCTCCTCCGGCGTAACCACCTCGACCTCCATCATTGGCTCGAGCAGCACCGCCCCGGCGCGCTTGGCGCCATCCTGGAGCGCCATTGACCCGGCGATCTTGAACGCCATCTCCGAGGAGTCAACGGCATGAGACGAACCGTCCGTCAGCGTCGCCCTGACGTCGACCATCGGGTATCCGGCGAGGATGCCGGCGTCGAGGGCTTCCTCGATTCCGGCATCAACGGCTGGCACGTACTCCCTGGGCACGGCGCCACCCTTGGTAGCGTCGATGAACTCGTATCCCCCACCGGGACCCGTCGGCTCGAGGTTGACTACCACGTGGGCGAACTGGCCGCGACCACCGGTCTGGCGGACGAATTTGGCGACGACCTTGTCGACACCCTTTTTGATGGTCTCCCGGTAGGCGACCTGGGGGGTCCCGACATTGGCGTCGACCTTGAACTCCCTGAGCAAGCGATCGACGAGAATGTCGAGGTGTAGCTCGCCCATGCCGGAGATGATCGTCTGTCCGGTTTCCTCATCGCCTCGCACCAGGAAGGTCGGGTCTTCATCGGAAAGCCTGCCGAGAGCATCACCGAGCTTGTCCTGGTCGATCTTGGTCTTGGGCTCGATGGCAACAGAGATGACCGGTGCTGGGAACGTCATCGACTCGAGCTGGATCGGAGCCTTGTCGCTGCACAGGGTGTCTCCGGTGCCGACATTCTTGAGGCCGACGGCAGCGACGATGTCGCCGGTGAATACTCCGTCGATGTCTTCGCGGTGGTTGGCGTGCATCCGCAGCAAGCGCCCGACGCGCTCCTTCTTGTTGGTCACCGTGTTGAGGATGCTGTCACCCTTGGTGGCGTTACCTGAGTAGACGCGAAAATAGGTGAGCTTGCCGACATGGGGGTCGCTCATGATCTTGAAGGCGATGGCAGAGAATGGCTCGGAGTCGTCGGGCTTGCGCTCCAAGGTCTTGGTCTCGTCTTTGGGGTCGAATCCCTGGACCGGCGGCAGATCAACAGGGCTCGGCAGGTAGTCGAGGACCGAGTCGAGCAGCGGCTGTACACCCTTGTTCTTGAAGGCACTTCCAGCAAGCACGGGCACGAAGAGGTGGCCGAGTGTGGCCTCGCGAACCGCGGACTTCAGCTCATCCGGAGCGATCTCCAGCTCCTCCAGATACTTCTCGAGGAGCTTGTCGTCAACATCGGCACAGGCTTCGATGAGCTTGCCGCGCCACTCGTTGGCGCTATCGAGCAGTTCGGCAGGGATCTCAGTCGTTTCCCAGGACGAGCCATCGTCTGCTGCCCAGATGTGCGCCTTCATCTCGATGAGGTCGACGACGCCTACGAATCCGTCCTCGGCGCCGATAGGGATCTGGATAGGCACCGGATTAGCACCGAGTCGATCGACCATTGACTGCACTGCGGCATAGAAGTCGGCTCCGACACGGTCCATCTTGTTGATGAACGCCATTCGGGGGACCTCGTAGCGGTCGGCCTGGCGCCACACGGTCTCCGACTGGGGCTCAACGCCGGCGACGGCGTCGAAAACAGCGATGGCACCGTCGAGAACTCGCAAGGACCGCTCAACCTCGACGGTGAAGTCGACGTGACCGGGCGTGTCGATGATGTTGATCCAGTGGTCGTGCCACAGGCATGTCGTCGCGGCTGAGGTGATGGTGATGCCGCGCTCTTGCTCCTGCTCCATCCAGTCCATGACCGCTGCGCCCTCGTGGACCTCACCCATCTTGTAGGTGCGTCCGGTGTAGAAGAGAATGCGCTCGGTCGTTGTCGTCTTGCCCGCGTCGATGTGAGCCATGATCCCGATGTTTCGGGTCCGGCTCAGGGGGTACTGACGAAGTTCAAGCTCGGACATGACATTCCTACCAGCGGTAGTGGGCAAAGGCCTTGTTGGATTCGGCCATCTTGTGGATGTCCTCGCGGCGCTTCACCGCCGCACCGACACCATTGGAGGCATCGAGGATCTCGTTCGCCAACCGTTCGGTCATCGTCTTCTCCGGGCGCTTGCGGGCGAACTGCACCATCCAGCGGAGCGCCAGAGTGTTAGAACGACGAGGCTTGACATCGACAGGTACTTGATATGAAGAACCGCCGACGCGACGCGACCGGACCTCTACCGAAGGCCGGATCGTCTCAACAGCCTTTTTGAGAACAGCCAGCGGATCTGACTTCGTGCGCTTCTCGATGAGCTCGAGAGCGCCGTAGACGATCTTGCGAGCGGCGTCCTTCTTACCGTCCCACAGCACGCGGTTGATCAGTTGGGCGACGAGCAAGTTGCGAAAGACAGGATCCGGATCGATCTTGCGTACTACGGAGGGAGCGCGGCGCATCGCTAAGTCTTCCGTGCTCCGTAGCGGGAACGGGACTGTTTGCGACCGTCGACGGCGGCTGCGTCCAATGTGCCGCGAATGACCTTGTATCGAACGCCAGGGAGGTCGCGAACGCGCCCGCCGCGCACCAGGACGATGGAGTGCTCCTGAAGATTGTGGCCTTCGCCGGGGATGTAGGCCGTCACCTCCATCTGCGAAGTGAGGCGAACACGGCAGACCTTGCGCAACGCCGAGTTCGGCTTCTTGGGCGTGACGGTGTAGACGCGCGTGCACACTCCGCGTCGCTGCGGCGAGCCAGCCAGGCCCGGCGTCTTCTCCTTGCTGCGCTTGGGCTTTCGCCCCTGGCGCACCAATTGCTGAATCGTCGGCAAGGTGTTCCTTTCGTAGGGCCACCGATTGTCCGGCGGACCCCCTTTACACGCGAAAGTCGGCGGTCAATCCGCTGCGGATTGATTCGCCGACCCTTAGTAGTTTGACCCTGTCCTCTCGGGCTGTCACCGCTTGGGTCGCGGCAGCGACGCCCCTACCGAGAAGGGGGTTATGGGTATGAAACCACGGCTCGGGAGTATAGCCAGCGGCCTTCTGGGCGGACAATGCCGGGCGGAAACGTTTCGCGAACTCAGTCGAACAGGACGCCCTGGCGCCGATACCGCCGCAACCCGTTCCATGGCAGGTTGTCCATGAACACCCAGGACTGCCTATGGATGGCGCTTGGTCCGTAGGCAATGAGGGCTGCCTGGTGCCGAGGATCGGGATATCCCTTGTTGCCGTCGAAGCAGAACCACGGGAACTCGGGTGCCAGCGTTCTCATGATGCGGTCCCTGGTGACCTTGGCCAGGATCGACGCCGCAGAGATCGACAAGCAAACGGCGTCGCCCTTCACGAGCTTGTCCGTCTTGCCATTGCCAACGAAGTCCCAGTTGCCGTCGAGGAGCACCCGATCAGGCTCGACGTTGAGCTTGCCGAGGGCTCTTCTGGCCGCCAGCCGCTGAGCGTCAGACATTCCCAGCTCGTCGCACTCTGCCGGCGAGGCATGGCCAACGGCCCACGACTCGCACCATTCGGCGATGCGATCGAACATGGACTCGCGCTCGTCCTCGGTGAGCATCTTGGAGTCGCGCACCTTGTAGAGCCGGCGATCCTTGGGCACAACGGCGGCGCCAACGGTGAGCGGGCCTGCCCAAGCTCCCCTGCCGACCTCATCCATGCCCACAACGACGGTCTTACCCGAGTCCCACAGTCGCCTCTCGACAGAAAGGTTGGGGGCCCTGGCCTTGATCGAAGGCCGCAACTTGGGAACGGTCACGGAAAGGAGGGTATGACCAGGCAAGCGAGAGAACGCGCTTCAACGAGGGGGCTTCCGTTTCCTCCCCTCCAGAGGTGGCGCAGCGAGGTAGCAGAAGGCGTCGTCCGAAGGACGACTCGACGGAGACGCTCGTCGAGTCCGATTAGGACTCGAAAGGCGTCGACGGTCGCTCCGCGACGAATCTTGCAGGGGGCTTCCGCTTCCTCCCCTCCGGAGGTGGCCGAGCGCAGCGAGGTAGCAGAAGGCGTCGTCCGAAGGACGACTCGACGGAGACGCTCGTCGAGTCCAATTAGGACTCGAAAGGAGTCGACGGTCGCTCCGCGACGAATCTTGCAGGTGGCTTCCTGTTTCCAGCTCTCACCACCTACTCGTCGGGCGCGCCCGCCGGCATGCCCCCCTCGCCGCAGTCAAGAACGAGAGACGGGACCCCGAAAGGTCCCGTCTTGCTTGGAGTTTGGAGCCGGTAGCTAGCTGTCTTCGCCGTCGCCGTCGCCGTCGCTGGAAGCGCCCAGGGAGGCCAGCCACTCGGCCGGATCGGCAGGGATGCCGTCGTCGGAGCCGATGGTCTCTCCCTCGGCCAGAACTCCGCCAAGAGCACTGACCAGAGTCGCATCCGGAAGGTGCGGCTGCACTTCCTGATACTGATCGGTTCCGGTACCGGCAGGGATGAGCTTGCCGATGATGACATTCTCCTTGAGGCCCCGGAGGAAGTCGGACTTGCCCTGGAGGGCAGCCTCGGTAAGAACCCGAGTCGTCTCCTGGAACGAAGCCGCAGACAACCAGGAATCTGTCGCCAGCGAGGCCTTGGTGATACCCATCAGCTCGGGGCGACCTTCGGCCGGTGTCTTCTTTGAGGAGACCAGATCAGCGTTGACCTCACGGAAGTCCCGCTCGTCAACCAGCTCAGCCGGCAGGTAGTGCGAATCACCGGGAGCGACCACTCGCACCTTCCGCAGCATCTGGCGTACGACCATCTCGATGTGCTTGTCGTGAATCTCGACGCCCTGGCTCTTGTACACCTCTTGTACCTGGTCTACCAGGTACTTCTGGCAGGCGCGAACACCCTGGACATCAAGCACTTCCTTGGGGTCGAGAGGACCTTCAGTGAGCTGGGTTCCCGGCTCGATCTTGGCGCCGTCAGATGTACGGATACGGGCACGGCGCGGCAACGAATACTCGTAGTCCTCGTCCTTGGTCTTGACCACTATGCGGCGGCCGTCCTCGTCATCGACGATCTTGACGCTGCCGCCGTGCTCGCTGAGGATGGCCTTGCCCTTAGGCGAGCGAGCCTCGAACAGCTCAGTCACGCGGGGCAGGCCGTGGGTGATGTCCTCACCGGCGACGCCACCCGTGTGGAAAGTACGCATGGTCAGCTGCGTCCCCGGCTCGCCGATGGACTGAGCTGCGATGATGCCCACAGCCTCTCCAACCTCGACGTCGCGGTTCGTCGCCAAGCTGATGCCGTAGCACACAGCACAAACGCCGTGGCGCTCATCACAAGTGAGAGGACTGCGCACCCGGATCTCTTCGAGAGCCGACGCCTCGTCCAGTGCCAGCAGCTCGGCCTTGCCCAACATGGTGCCCTTGCGGAGCTTGTCGCCCTTCTTGGTGGCGATCATCGTGCGTTCGATCTTCGCGTCGTCGGCGAGAACCCGGCCGTTGGCCCTCGTTCGCAGATTGCGGATAGTCACGCCGTTCTCGTCGCGAATGCGCAGAATGATCCCGCGATCGGTTCCGCAGTCGAGGCTGGCAACCACGACTTCCTGCGAGACGTCAACGAGACGCCGCGTCAGGTAGCCGGAGTCGGCAGTGCGCAAGGCCGTGTCGGCAAGACCCTTGCGGGCGCCGTGGGTCGAGATGAAGTACTCCAGCACGGAGAGTCCCTCACGGAAGTTTGCCTTAATGGGACGGGGGATGATGTCGCCGCGCGGGTTGGCGACGAGGCCACGCATGCCGGCTATCTGACGGACCTGCATGATGTTTCCCCTCGCTCCAGACCGCACCATCATGTCGATGGGGTTGAATCGGTCCTCTTTGAGGGTGATCTCCATGGCGTCCTTGACCTTGTCTGTGGCCTCGGTCCAGATCTCGATTAGCTCCTGACGACGCTCATCGTCGGTGATGACACCCTTCTGGTAGAGGTCCTCGACGCGGGCTGCCCGTGCCTCGTATTCCTCAAGAATCGCTTCCTTGTCAGGCGGCGTCCGCACATCTTCGAGAGCGATGGTGAGCCCCGACTGCGTGGCGTAGCGGAAGCCGGAGTCCTTGATGCCGTCGAGAACCTCGCCGACAACCCCCTTGTCGTAGTGCTCGATGACCTCCGAGATAATGGTCTTGACGTCTGCCTTCATCACCGGCGCATTGATGTACGGGAACGACTGCGGAAGAACGCTGTTGAGCACCGCTCGACCGATAGTCGTCTCGGACAGCGAGTCCCCATCGAGAGGCTCTGGATCACACAATTCTCCAAGCGAATCCTTGAGCTCGGCGTGCATCTTGGGATCCCCCACAAGATTGCCGAGTCGCAGCTTGATGGGCGCGTGCAGCCCAACCTCACCGAGGTCGTAAGCCATCATCGCTTCCTCGATGTCGACGAAGACGCGCCCGGCACCATGCTCGTCTTCGTTCTGCTCCGACAGGTAGTAGACGCCGATGATCATGTCCTGGCTCGGCGTGACGATCGGTCCGCCATGAGCAGGCGACAGCACGTTGTTGCTCGAAAGCATGAGCACTCTCGCCTCAGCCTGGGCCTCGGCCGAAAGCGGCAGATGCACAGCCATCTGGTCACCATCGAAGTCGGCATTGAACGCCTCGCAGACGAGGGGATGGATCTGAATGGCCTTGCCCTCGACCAACACTGGCTCGAAGGCCTGGATCCCCAAGCGATGGAGCGTCGGGGCCCGGTTGAGCAGCACCGGGTGCTCCTGAATGACCTCGGCCAACACATCCCACACCTGAGGGCGATGGCGCTCGACCATTCGCTTGGCAGCCTTGATGTTCTGCGCCAGATCGAGGTCTACCAACCGCTTCATGACGAAAGGCTTGAATAGCTCGAGGGCCATCACCTTTGGCAAGCCGCACTGATGGAGCCGCAGTTGAGGCCCAACAACGATTACAGAACGGCCCGAGTAGTCAACGCGCTTACCGAGCAGATTCTGACGGAAGCGGCCCTGCTTGCCCTTGAGCATGTCGGACAACGACTTGAGGGCGCGGTTGCCGGGTCCTGTGACAGCGCGGCCGCGGCGGCCGTTGTCGAACAGTGCATCGACAGCCTCCTGAAGCATCCGCTTTTCGTTGTTGACGATGATCTCGGGAGCACCGAGGTCGAGTAGTCGCTTGAGCCGGTTGTTGCGGTTGATCACGCGTCGGTACAGGTCGTTGAGGTCGCTGGTGGCGAAGCGGCCACCATCGAGCTGAACCATCGGACGAAGGTCCGGTGGGATCACAGGAACGGCCTGCAGGATCATGGCGACAACATCGTTGCGGCCCTCAGCGAATGGCGTGACCACCTTCAGCCTCTTGGTGGCACGTTGGCGCCGTTGCTGAGACTTCGCGGAAAGGTCCTCGCGCAGCTGCGCGATTTCGGCGTCGAGGTCAAGACGACCCAGCAGATCCTGAATGGCCTCGGCCCCCATGCCGCCCTCGTAGTAGTCGCCATAGCGGTCGTAGATCTCACGCCACAACTGCTCTGATTCGACGAGGTCCTTGGGGCCCATCGTCTTGATGAAGTCGAAGGCCTCTTGTACGAGATCCTTCTCGAAGGCGGCCCGCTCCAGGCGATCCTTGATCTCGCGATCGATCTCACGCCGACGCTGATTGATCTCTGTGGACTTGGCTCCGCCCTCTTCCATCTGGGCGAGCTCGGTCTCGAGCTGCTCGAGGCGCTTGGCGTTCCACTCATCGAATTCCTTCTGGATGATGTCAAGCTCGGCAACGAGGTCCTTCTCGAGCTTGGGGAGGTCCTTGGCGCGCTTGTCTTCGTCGACATGGGTGATGAGGTAGGCCGCGAAGTAGATGACCTTTTCCAGTTCCTTTGGCGACATGTCCAAGAGGTAGCCGAGACGGCTGGGAACGCCCTTGAAGTACCAGATGTGGGTGACCGGAGCGGCCAGCTCGATGTGGGCCATGCGCTCGCGCCGCACTTTGGAGCGTGTTACCTCGACTCCGCAACGCTCGCAGATGACTCCGCGAAAACGCACCCGCTTGTACTTGCCGCAGTAGCACTCCCAGTCCCGCGTCGGGCCAAAAATGCGCTCGTCGAAGAGACCGTCCTTCTCTGGCTTGAGGGTGCGGTAGTTGATGGTCTCGGGCTTCTTGACTTCGCCATGGCTCCAGGAACGGACCTGGTCGGCCGTGGCGAGTCCAATCTTCAGTTCGTCGAAGAGTTGCTCCAAAGCAGGGCTCCTATCTCTGAGGCTCTTAGGCCTCTGTACGTTCCGGGCGTGAGATGTCGATGCCGAGCGACTCGGCAGTGCGGAAGGCGTCCTCGTCGAGCTCCTTGAGCTCAACTTCCTCGCCTGCCGACAACATCTCCACGTTCAAGCAAAGACTCTGCATCTCCTTGACGAGCACCTTGAAGGACTCTGGGATGCCTGGTTCTGGGATGTTCTCGCCTTTGACAATGGCTTCGTAGACCTTGACGCGTCCGCGCACATCGTCCGACTTGATGGTGAGCAGCTCCTGCAACGCGTATGCGGCGCCGTAAGCCTCGAGTGCCCACACCTCCATCTCACCGAAGCGCTGACCGCCGAACTGCGCCTTACCGCCAAGCGGCTGCTGGGTGATCATCGAGTAGGGACCCGTCGACCGGGCGTGGATCTTGTCGTCGACGAGGTGCAACAGCTTCAGAATGTAGATGTAGCCGACAGTCACTTCGTTGTCGAAGGGCTGCCCGGTGAGTCCGTGGAACAATTTCGCCTTGCCGATGTCGCTGACCAGCTTGTCGCCGTCCCTGTTGGGGTTGGTGTTCTCGAGCACGAGAGCGATCTCCTCTTCGCGCGCACCGTCGAATACCGGTGTCGCCAGCTTGCTCCAGCGTTTGGCGCCGACGGCAGCCGGCGAGTCGCCATCGAATGGCTTCCAGCCCTGGGAGGCCGCCCAGCCGAGGTGCGTCTCCAGCACCTGGCCGAGGTTCATCCGGGATGGAACACCGAGCGGCGAAAGAATGATGTCGACCGGCGTGCCATCCGCCAAGAACGGCATGTCCTCCTCGGGAAGGATCTTGGCGATGACGCCCTTGTTGCCGTGGCGTCCGGCCAGCTTGTCGCCCTCTGAGATCTTGCGCTGCTGCGCGGTGTAGACGCGCACCAGCTCGTTCATGCCTGGGGGCAGCTCTGCGCCCTCCTCGCGACGGAACACCTTGACGTCGATGGCCTTGCCTCGCTCGCCGTGAGGCACCTTGAGCGACATGTCCCTGACCTCACGCGCCTTCTCGCCGAAGATAGCTCGCAGCAGACGCTCTTCCGGCGTCAGCTCGGTCTCTCCCTTGGGAGTCACCTTGCCGACGAGGTAGTCACCGGGGCCGACTTCGGCTCCGATGCGGATGATGCCCTCCTCATCGAGGTCGGCCAGCACCTCTTCGGCGACCTGGGGGATGTCGCGCGTGATCTCTTCGGCGCCGAGCTTGGTGTCTCTGGCTTCGATCTCGTGCTCCTCGATGTGGATCGAGGTGAGGACGTCTTCTTTGACTAGGCGGTCCGAGATGATGATGGCGTCCTCGTAGTTGTGGCCTTCCCATGCCATGAAGGCGACGAGGAGGTTCTTGCCGAGCGCCAGCTCGCCCTCCTGGGTAGAGGGCCCGTCTGCCAGGACCTGCCCCTTGGTGACGGTGTCGCCCTCGGAGACGATGGGCTTCTGGTTGATCGACGTTCCCTGATTCGAGCGCACGAACTTCTTGAGTGGATACGTCTGTGCGCGCGACCCCGAACCGATCGTGATCGACTGGGCTGTGACCTCGCTGACCCTGCCATTGAGAGTTGACAGAATCACCTCACCCGAATCCTCGGCAGCACGACCCTCGACACCAGTGCCCACCAGCGGGGAGTCGGAGCGGAGCAGTGGCACGGCTTGGCGCTGCATGTTGGAACCCATCAGTGCCCTGTTGGCATCGTCGTGCTCCAGGAATGGAATCAATGAAGTGGCAACGGACACCACCTGCGTCGGCGAAACGTCCATGTAGTCGACCTGGCCGGGAGGAACGGCGGCGACCTCGCCGCCAGTTGTGCGCACAAGCACCTGGTCGTTGGCGAACCTACCGTCAGGCTTGAGGACTGCGTTGGCCTGAGCGATGACATGGTTCTCTTCTTCGGAGGCCGTTAGGTAGTCGACGTGCTCTGTGACCTTGCCCTTCTCGACGCGTCGGTAGGGCGTTTCGATGAACCCGAAACGGTTGACCTTGGCGTATGAGGCCAGCGAACCGATCAAACCGATGTTGGGACCCTCAGGGGTCTCGATGGGGCACATTCGCCCGTAGTGCGATGGATGTACGTCCCGGACCTCGAAGCCGGCTCGCTCGCGCGAGAGGCCACCGGGGCCGAGAGCCGAGAGTCGGCGGCGATGTGTCAGTCCCGCCAGCGGGTTCGGCTGGTCCATGAACTGGCTCAGCTGTGATGTGCCGAAGAACTCCTTGATCGAAGCGACGACCGGACGAATGTTGATCAGAGTCTGCGGGGTGATCGCTTCTGGGTCCTGAGTCGTCATCCGCTCTCTGACGACCCGCTCCAGACGTGACAGCCCGACGCGCACCTGGTTCTGGATCAGTTCGCCGACCGTGCGGATGCGCCTGTTGCCGAAGTGATCGATGTCGTCGACGCGGTAGCCGTCATTGCTCTGGGCCAGGTTGACCAGGTACTTGATGGCATCGATGATGTCCTCGTTGGTGAGCAATCCCTGCTCGTCCGGCTTGTACTTGTTGAGCTTCTTGAAATCAACCTCACGGCCGAACTTGGTGTCGAGCTTGTATCGACCAACCCGTGTGAGGTCGTAGCGCTTGGCGTTATAGAAGAGAGTGTTGATCAGCCCACGAGCCGACTCGACCGTTGTCAACTCACCTGGTCGCAGCTTGCGATAGAGGTCGAGCAGTGCCTCGTCCTGATCCTCGGCGGTGTCCTTCTCGATGGTGTTGCGAATCAGCTCGGAGTCGCCGAACATCTCGATGACGTCTTCCTTGGTCTCGGCGAGGCCGAGGGCCCGCAGGAACGTCGAGATATACTGACGGCGCTTGCGGTCAACGCGGACGCCAACCGTGTCCTTCTTGTCCACGTCGAACTCCAACCAAGCGCCTCGGCCGGGGATGACCTTGGCCGTGAAGACATCCTTATCTGATGTCTTGTCGAGGCCCTGGTCGTAGTAGACGCCCGGTGAACGCACGAGCTGACTGACCACGACCCGCTCAGTCCCGTTGATGATGAAGGTGCCGTTGTCGGTCATCATCGGGAAGTCGCCGAGGAAGACCTGCTGCTCCTTGATCTCGCCGGTTTGGCGGTTGATGAAGCGGGCAGTGACGAACAGAGGAACCGCGAAGTTGGAGTCGCGCTCCTTCGCTTCCTCGATGCTCATGGTCGGCTCGCTGAAGCGATGATCTGTTAGCTCGAGGGCCAGAGATCCTGTGAAATCTTCGATGGGAGAGATCTCGTCAAAGATCTCCTTGAGACCCTGGTTGATGAACCAGGAGAACGATTCGTGCTGTACAGACAGCAAATCCGGAAGCGGCAAGACTTCCGGAATTTTGGCGAACGAGAGACGCTGGGACTTAGCGGACAACGGTTCCCTCCTCAAACAGGCGCGCGACGACTGACCAGGGGCGTGAAGAAAGGAAGAGTAGCGCGGACAACCACGGCTACACAAGTTGGAGCCGTGGACAGCTATTCAGTCCTACGGACAACATACTCTCACCCGCCACCTAGGTCAAGCGTCTGGAGCGCCAGGCGCTCCGGCTTTCCGCCCGGGAGCCTGCTCAATCCCGCTTTGAGCCATGAGCTACCTGCAGCGTGAACGCCGACCTGAGGGCCCAAGTCCTAAGCCGAAGGCCCACGCATCCTGTACCTTCTCCCCCATGGACCTCCCGGTCGGGTACATATACCCGGCTCGGCTTCGAGCATGTCGACATCGACGTCACCCTGGTGAAGGAGATGTAAGCCCCCAGGGCGCGAGAACGCCCGGGCAACACGCCCGGGCGCCTTCTGCGTTCTCGACTACTTGACTTCGACGGTGGCGCCTGCTTCTTCTAGCTTGGCCTTGGCGGCGTCCGCCGTGTCCTTGTCGGCCCCCTCGATGACGGCGGCCGGGGCGCTCTCGACGAGGTCCTTGGCTTCCTTGAGACCGAGGCCGGTGAGGCTACGGACTTCCTTGATGACCTGGATCTTCTTGTCGCCTATGGCCGAAAGAACGATGTCAAAGCTGGTCTTCTCCTCGGCGGCTCCGTCGCCACCGTCGCCGCCGGCGACAGCAACAGCCATCGGAGCAGCAGCGGTTACCTCGAACTTCTCCTCAAATGCCTTGAGGAACTCGGAGAGCTCGAGGACGGTCATGCTCTCGAAGGTCTTGAGCAGATCGTCGGTTGTGGTCTTGGCCATTATTCCTCCTCGCCAGCAGTCTCGGGCTGGTCGTCGTCTTCAGTGGCCTCTGCGGCCTCTTCTTGTCCTTGATCTTCGTCGGCAGGTGCGCCGCCTTCGGCCGGTGCTTCTTCGGCTGCGGCTTCTTCGGCTGCGGCTTCTTCAGTCGGTGCTTCTTCGGCTGCGGCTTCTTCGGCTGCGGCCTCGTCCGGCTCGCTGCTCACACCTGTCTCATCCGCATCCGTTGCCTCGGAGGCCGCCTCCTCCACTGGGGGTGGCGGCGTTGTCTCGGGGGCGTTGGGATCACCCTGCTCCTCGAACTTGTCGCGCAGCTGGGCGAGCATGGAGGCCGCGTTACGAGTGAACGCAGCCATGAGACCAGCCATATTGGTCATCGGTGCCGCCAGCATGCCGGCGACCTTGGAGAGCATCACTTCACGAGTGTCCAGGGCAGCCAGCTCGCTGACCTTCTCGGGTGCCAACACCTCGCCGGAGAACAGCATCCCCTTGATCTGCAGGGCCTCGTGCTCGGCTCCGAAGGCCTTGAGTGTCTTGGCGGCGCCGACCGGGTCACCCTTGGTGAAGGCGAGTGCCGTCGGTCCCATCAGGAGTTCCTCGAGCTCGCCGGCAACGTCGAGGTCGGCGATGGCACGCCGCGTCAGTGACATCTTCAACACCCTGTAGTCGGTGTCGCCTTCGCGCAGCCCCCGGCGCAAGGCCTGCTGCTGTCCAACGGTCAGTCCCGCGAACTCGGTGATGAACACGGCGTCGGCATCGTCGAACTGAGCCTTGATGGCCTCGACTATCTGGACCTTGTCTTCTCGTGCCACACATCCTCCTTATGAGAAAACTCCCGACGCGAGACGAAGGGAGTTCCAGAAGGATCAACCTGCGGGGGACTTACGGAAGCCACCGGTCTCGGGCCGAGGTATGTGGTTGTGCGAGCCGCAGAGTAGTGACGGGCAAGACATCAACAAACAGGAGCCAAGCCGTGGGCTATTAGCGGTGGCCGTGGGCCTCGTCGTGAGCTGCTGCTCAGAGCTCAAAGCCTGAGGCTCAAAGCTGCCTGCCTACCCTCCCCCGATGGACCGCGGCGACATCCTGACCTCTCTTACCGCCTCCTACGACTCCTACGCCCACGAACGCGAGGCCAACGGAGAGCCTGAGTGGCGAGATGACATCCGCTTGGACTTCTCGTCTCGCTTACCCGCAGGAGGTCGGGTGCTGGAGATCGGGGCCGGCGCTGGCCACACCGCCAAGTGGTTCCACGACCAGGGGTTCGATATCACCGCCACCGATCTGGCGCCGGCCAACATCGAGCTGTGCCGGGCCAAGGGTGTCAAGGCCGAAGTTCGAGATATGGCCGATCTCGGGTTCGAGAACGAGTCGTTCGACGGCGTGTGGGCAGCGAGCTGTCTCATGCACATTGCCGACGTCGACCTGCCCGACGTTCTGCGCGAGATCTCCCGCGTCCTAAGACCGACGGGCTACTTCTGGGCGGGAACCTGGGGCGGCGGCGACAGCGAGGGCATCTGGCAGGACGATTTCTATGAGCCCAAACGCTTCTATTCGATTCGGAGCGACGACCGCATGCGGGCGTTCTACGAGCCGCAATTCACGGTGCTCTCCCTCGACGGGTCCGACCCTCGCCCCGACCTCGACTGGCACTACCAGAGCGCGCTGCTGCGAAAAGAGCATCCTTAGGTCGTCGCCCGTAACCCCCGCCTGTGGGGCCCAAAGCTCAAAGCCATTAGCTCAGATACCGCAGGCATCCGCATGAAAGCGAGGGGCCCAGGGCTCGCAACGAAATCAGATTGTCCGTCGGACAACGGGCCAGGGTGTCATCCGACCAACTCCGCTACACAGCCGGCCAGGGTAGGGACTGGCCTCAAGTGGCTATCGCGGCTGACTCCGCCCACCTGGCACGTGAACTCCAGATGCGCAAGCCGAGGACCCCTCGGGGGCCCATACAAGCACTTTCTGTGTTCGGCGTAAAGCCGGAGAGGCCACAACCGGATTGTCCGGTCCTAGAGACCGATGATCAGGGCATCCATTGGAGCGCAGGAAAGGCGTCGTTTCGGATGCACGACCACTCCGAGCTAGTTAGTGTCAAAAACGGTTTCGGCCTCAGGGGTCGACGACCGGGCATGTATAGGGCAAAGCGGGAGGCTTGACGTGATTCGTCGTTGGACAACTCTGAGTGCGACATTGATGTTGCTGCTTTCGGTCATGGGACCGGTAAGTGGCCAAAGCGGAGCAGACGCTGCCACGGCGCGGGCCGCCTCGACCCGAGCCGACACTGCCGACCTCGCTGAGGCGACAGCAACCCTCGGTCACAATTCCGAGCTCTCGAAGAGCCTGCTTCGTGAGGAAGCGGGGCCAGCCCTCTATCTCATCCGGCTCAACGACGCCCCGCTCGCCACGTACGAAGGTGGCGCCGGCGGACTAGCCGCCACCAGCCCCCTGGCCACAGGAGCGCGTTCTCTCGACGCCCAGAGCGACGCCAGCCAGCGCTATGTCGATTACCTGCGCGCCCAGCAGGATTCCTCCCTGTCAGCGATGGAAAGTGTCGTCGGCCATTCGCTTGACGTCACCTATCGCTACGTCGCTGGCAACAACGGCTTCGCCGTTCGCCTGAGTCCTGCAGAAGCCTCCGAAATCGCCAAGATGCGCGAAGTCGCTTTCGTGCAGCGAGACTTCGAGCGCGAACTGCACACCGACAACGGCCCGGCTTGGATCGAGGCCACAGGACTGTGGGGTGCGGCCTGCGCAGACAACTGCGGAGAGGGCCGCGTCGTCGGTGTCATCGACACCGGCATCAACCCCCTCAACCCGTCCTTCGCCGATATCGGCGGGGACGGTTACGACCACACCAACCCAAATGGGGCCGGCGTCTACGTCGGCGTATGTGACTCTGCCGATCCCAGCTACGACCCGACTTTCCCGTGCAATGACAAGCTGATCGGCGCCCACGGCTACGCCACGGTCAACGGCGGCGACCCGACCGACTATGACGGTCATGGCTCGCACACAGCCAGCACCGCCGCCGGCAACAAGCTCACCGGAGTCACTATCACCGGCAACGACACCGGCGCCGCCGGCGGTCCGCAATCCATCACGCGCGACATCGCCGGCGTTGCTCCACATGCCAACGTCATCGCGTACGCCGCCTGCTGCACAGGCGCGGCGCTCACTGCAGCGATCGATGACGCGATCCTCGACGGCGTCGACTCCATCAACTACTCGATCGGCTCCGACGGGGCCTCGAATCTGTGGGAAGACTTCGACTCGGTCGGCTACCTGAACGCCAGAGCCGCCGGCATCTTCGTGGCAACGTCCGCAGGAAACAACGGCCCCGGCGCCGAAACAGTCGGGTCGCCGGGAGATGCTCCGTGGTTGATATCAGTTGGTGCCAGCACCCACGACCGAGCGCTCCCTAACACCCTCGGCTCGATGACGGGAGGCGATACGACGCCTCCCGCAGACATAGAAGGCAAGGGCTTCACCGTTGGCTACGGCCCAGCCCCCATCGTCCACGCCAGTGACTTCGGCGACGCGCTGTGCCTGGCACCTTTCGCCGCCGGTACCTGGACGGGCGGAGAGATCGTGGTCTGCGACCGCGGCACCGCAGGTCGCGTTGAGAAGGGCCAAAACGTCCTGGCCGGCGGCGCAGGCGGCTACGTGCTTGCCAACGACCTCGCCAGTGGCGGCGAGAAGATCGGCGACGCCCACTTCTTGCCCGGAGTGCACATCACCTACGACGACGGCGTAGTCCTCAAGGCCTGGCTCGCCTCTGGGACCGGCCACATGGCGACGATCTCGGGCGCCACGCTCGACGTCGATCCGCTTAACGGCGACGTTATGGCTGCCTTCAGCTCCCGCGGGGCCAACCGGGCGGTCGACACGATCACACCGATGGTGACGGCACCCGGCGTTGACATCATCGCCGCAGACGGCATCGGCGGTGTTGTGTCGCATGGCTTCAACAGCGGTACCTCCATGGCTAGCCCCCACGTTGCCGGCGCTGGTGCCCTGATGATGAACGAGCACCCAACGTGGACCCCAGCCCAGATCCAGTCGGCACTGATGACAACTGCATCGACGTCAGTATTCAAGGAAGACGGCGTGACGCTAGCTGACCCATTCGACATGGGCTCTGGCCGCGTCGCGCTTGCCGGCGCCACCGCGGCAGGCCTTGTGTTCGACGAGTCGATCACCAACTATGAGGCCGCCGACCCAACATTGGGAGGCGATCCGAAGACGCTGAACTTGGCCAGCATGGCCAACAGCCAATGCCTGCTCGAGTGCAGTTTCACTCGAACAGCAGAGAACGTCACCGGCGGCTCCGAGACCTGGACCGCATCGGTATCCGGCGATCCGGCTATCACAGTGACTCCATCTGCGTTCACTCTGGCTGGCGGGGCGACCCAGAGCATCGAAGTCGACGTCAACGTTGACGGACTCGATGCCGGCGAGTGGGCTTTCGGCGAAGTTGTGCTGACTCCAACCGGGGCCGGCCCAGACATCAAGCTGCCCCTCGCTGTGGTTCCATCGACAGGCGTCTTCCCGGAACTCGTCCATATAGCGACACGGCGTGACGCCGGATCGCAGGTGCTCGAGGACCTCACGGCTATCGAGATCACAGACCTGACCGTTGGGGTCACCGGTCTCGCAATTGGCACCCAGGAGATCCTGAGTCTTACCGAGGACCCGACCAACGGCGATCCGTACGACAACCTCGACGACGGCACCACCCAGACGGTCACCCTCACTGTGCCCGCAGGTGCCGAGCGCCTCGTGGTGCAGACATTCGACTCGGAGGCGCCCGACATCGACATCTATGTCGGTACCGGCCTCGTGCCCGGTGAGGCAAGCGAGCAGTGCATCGGCGGCACGGGCGGTGCCAACGAGTACTGCGACATCATGGACCCGGCTTCTGGGGACTGGTGGATCGTCGTCCAGAACTGGGAAGCCTCGACGGGCTCCCCCGACAACGTCACCCTCGACTACGGCGTGGTTACTGGTGACCTAGGGAACATGACTGCCACCGGGCCGGCGGCAGTCCCCGAGGCCACTCCATACGACCTGACCGTGGCGTGGGATGATCCTGACCTCGAGGCAGGCGACCGCGGCTACGCGGTGCTCGCTCTGGGTAGCTCGGCGGCAACGCCTGGCAACATCGGTGAGATCGCGATCAACCTGCAACGACACGCTGACGACGTGACCAAGACGGTCACACCTGACTCTGGCGATGTTGGCGACACGCTGACCTACGAAGTCACCATCGAGTCCAACGTGACCCATGCGGATCAGGACTACACGATCACCGACACCCTCCCCGAGGGGCTGACCTATGTGGATGGTTCAGCAACCAACGGGGCCACCCACGACGGGGGCGTGGTCACGTGGAGCGGCACGCAAGTTGTACCGGCTCCCGGCTATGAGGTGAGCACTCCAGCGACCAACCCATTCTGTGATACCGGCTTCGGCGGGTACGTCGACCTGGAAGGGCTGGCCAGCTTCCTAACCGACCCGGGCATCGTTGGCGACACGGTGACGTTCAGCGCGTTCGGGGGTCAGGACGGGATCGACTTCTTTGGCACCGACTATGCAGGTCTCGACCTCGCTGACGACGGTTTCGTCATCTTCGACGCCGGGACCCACTACGCAGGAGCGCCCTGGGCGGCCCAGACGCTGCCGAACGCCGACCCGCCGAACAACGTGGCTGCCGGCTTCTGGCAGGACTTCGAGCTGTTCTACGACGCTCCGAGCAACCAGGGTGTAACGCTGGCAACGGCGGGTTCTGGGGTGTCGGTCGTCGAGTACGACAACCTCGAGTTGTTTGGTGGTAGCCCGCCGGTGCTCGACATGAACATCGTTGTGTGGGGTGTCGTCGATCCCGACTTCCCGGAGATCATCTTCGCCTACGACAACATCGACCAGGGGCTGGTGGATGCGTTTGGGCCGAGCACGATCGGTGTGGAGAACGCCGCCGGCGACACGGCGACGGCCTTCGCCAACTTCGAGCTCCTGACCGGGGTGCTGGCAGACGGCGACCAGATCTGCTTCGACCTCGTTCCCTCGGGCGATCCGATCACATTCAGCTATGACGTAACTGTCGACGAGGACGCTCAGGGTCCGACGCTGACCAACGAAGTGACGTCCATCGTCACCAATGATGAGGCCAGCATCGAAGAAACGACGAGTGCGGACTTCACGCTGGACAACAGCAGGCCCGTCGGCGTCGCCGACCAGTACGAGCTCGAGATCGGCGCAACGCTGTTCCAGAATGGTGTTCTCGACAATGACTCCGACGTCGACGGCGACACACTCACGGCCCGCAAGACGAGCAACCCGTCCAACGGGAGCCTCTTCTTCGATGCCGACGGCACCTTCGTCTACGTGCACGACGGCTCGACCAGGGAGAACGACTCGTTCACCTATGTCGCCAACGATGGCGATCTCGACTCGGCGGAAACGACTGTGACCCTCGTCGTCGATCCGGATTCGGTCCACAACGTCGGGCTGTTCGACCCGACGAGCGGCGAATGGCACTTGCGCAAGGGTGACGGGACAGCGATGTCCATAACCTTCGGCGATCCTGGCGATCACCCGTTGGTCGGTGACTGGGACGGCGACGGCGTCGAGACCCCAGCTGTCTGGCGACCGCCGAGCGGCGGCGGCGCAGGCCACTTCTATGGCACCAATGCCATAGCAACCGGCATGGCAGACGTGGACTTCCCATTCGGCCAGACGGGAGACATGGTTCTGGCAGGAGACTGGAACGGCAACGGACTCGACACCGTTGGCCTCTACCGACCTGCTGAGAACAAGGTCTACGTGTGGAACACAATGGGCACTGGCGAACCGAGCAAGACATACTTGTTCGGCGACTTCGGCGACACGGCATTCGTTGGCGACTTCGATGGCAACGGCGTCGAGACCATTGGACTCCAGCGGATCTCGACCGGTGAGGTCTTCATGAAGCTCAGCCACACGACTGGCAATGCCGATATGAAGCTCATCTTCGGTGACCCCAACGACAAGATGGTTGCTGGCGACTGGAACACCAACGGGTCGGACTCGGTGGCGCTGTTCCGTGACTCCGACGCAACCTTCTACCAGCGCAACACCAACACGACGGGAACGGCTGACAGCTCATTCCTGTTCGGCGAGGCCGGCTGGATGCCGGTTGCCGGTGAGATGGGTCTGTAGCAACCGCCTGCGATCTGAAAAGGGCCCCGATGGCGGGGCCCTTTTCTTATGGGCGTCCGCGTCGCAGACCTGGGATCAGGAGGCGTACTCCTCGGTGCCTTCGAAGTGGAGCGAGACATAAGGCTCGTCCCCAACCACCTCGCTGTCATGGCCTGGGGCCACCCAGACGATGTCTCCGGGCCCCATGACGAAGCTAGAGCCGTCGGCCATAGTCACCCGGTTGCGACCCTCGAGCACCATCACAACATGCGACACCTCACAGAGGCCCTCGCCGGCGTGCTGCGACCACTTCCAGCCCGGCTCGTAGGTGGCACGCCCGACGACGGTGTCGGCGAGGCGGACCACATCCAGTCTCCCCTTCTCGAAGAACGTCGTCTCGTCCGGGTCTTCGAGCCGCTTGACGAGCCACCTCACCGAACGGTTCCCGCCAGTTCGTCGAGGGAGCCAGTGTCGATGTGAACGCCGGGACCCATCGTCGAGGAGAGGGTCAGCCGGTTGACGTAGCGGCCTTTGGTCGAGGCGGGCTTGGCGCGCAAGACCTCGTCGGTGATGGTGGCCAGATTGGCCCGGAGCTGGTCTGGCTGGAACGAGATCCTGCCAACCGACACGTGGACGTTGCCGTAGCGATCGTTGCGGTACTCGACCTTGCCTGCCTTGAACTCCTGGACGGCTTTGGCCACATCGGGGGTGACGGTTCCCGCCTTGGGGTTGGGCATCAGCCCGCGTGGTCCGAGCACCTTGCCCAGCTTGCCAACCTCGGACATGAACTCGGGAGCCGCGATCACCAGATCGAAGTCGAGATCTCGACCGCCAGCGATTTCCGTAGCGAGCTCCTTGCCGCCAACGATGTCGGCGCCGGCCTCGGTCGCCGCTTTGGCGGTATCGCCTTCGGCGAACACGGCGATGCGAAGGGACTTGCCGGTGCCGTGTGGCAGAGACACGGTTCCTCGAACTGCTTGGTCGGCGTTCTTGGGGTCGATGCCAAGGAAGAACACGGCGTCGACCGATTCATCGAACTTGGCGAACGCCATCTCCTTGACCATGTCGACCGCTTGGGTCGGGGCGAAAGTGGCTTCGCCGTCATAGCTAGCCGCCGCCGTCTTGAACTTGTTGCCCATCGTTGCCTCCTCGTGGTGCAAACGGCTTGTCAGCCTCCCACTCTCGGATCTACTCGCTTGCTACCGGTTCCTCTTCCATGGTCTGAATGACGCTCAAGTCGGCTTCGCCCTCGATCAGCAGACCCATCGAGCGGGCCGACCCCTCGACGATCTTCATCGCCGCCTCAATGTCGTTGGCATTGAGGTCGGGCATCTTGATCTCGGCGATATCGCGGATCTGCGCCCTCGTCACAGATCCCACCTTCTGACGATTGGACTCTGGCGAGCCCTTGGGGATCTTGGCTGCTTGGCGGAGAAGCACGGCTGCGGGGGGTGTCTTGGTGATGAAGCTGAAGCTTCGGTCTTCGTAGACCGTGATCTCTACGGGAACGATGGTCCCGGTCTGGCTCTGCGTCGCCTGGTTATAGGCATTGACGAAGTCCATAATGTTGAGTCCGTATTGGCCGAGGGCCGGACCAACGGGAGGCGCCGGGCTCGCCTGACCGGCAGGAATCTGCAGCTTGATAACGGTTGAGATCTTCTTGGCCATCGCTTACCTCTAGTACTTCTGGATCTGTTCGAAGCTGAGCTCGACCGGTGTCTCACGGCCGAAGATGTCCACGAGGACGCGAACCTTCTGCTGATCGATGTTGATGTCCTCGATGAGTCCGTTGAAGTCGGCAAAGGGTCCTTCGACAACGCGGACGGTCTCTCCGACCTCCCACTCCGGCTTGAAGCGGGGCTCCTTCTTCTTCTCGCCCTCCTCGGCCTTAGCGACGCCGAGGATGCGCTCGACCTCGCGCCTCGAGAGCGGAGTCGGCTTGGTGCCGGAGCCAACGAACCCGGTCACGCCCGGCGTGTTGCGCACCACGAACCAGGCGTCGTCGTCCATGTAGAGGCGGACCAGGATGTAGCCAGGGAATACCTTCTTCTTCACGGTCACCTTGCGACCGCCCTTGAACTCGATGACATCTTCCATCGGGATGACGACATCGAAGATCTGGTCCTCCATGTGCATCGAGCTAATCCGGGATTCCAGGTTGGCCTTGACCTTGTTCTCATAGCCCGAGTACGAATGGATTACGTACCAGGCCCCGGGAAGGTCGTATGGCCCCACGACAGGGGTGGCGGCTGCGCCTTCGGCCGTGGCATCGTCTTCGTCATCCTCATCGTCGGCTGAATCGTCGCTCGCTTCGGCGGCGGGGGCTTCTGATGGCGTCTCGACGACCGCTTCTGGCTCGGCTTCGACGACCGCCTCTGCCTCGGGCTCGGGCTCGGGCTTGGAGAAGGCGGCGCTGAGGGCCGCAGCCAGCGGCGAGTCGATGACGCGCTCTTCATCGACTACGGCGACGACCTCTTCGAGGCTCTCGGCCGTCTGCTCGTCTGCAGCTTCGGATTCTTCGGGTTCTTCGACTTCTTCGACAGTCGCCGCGTCCTCGGCCGCAGCTTCTTCGGTGGGTTCGGTCGGTTCTTCGCCGGCCTTAGTCACGCCGGCAAGCAGGTCCTGGAGGTCGGCCATTAGAGATTCCTGATCAGTTCGAGGATCGTCTTCTTGAAGACGATGTCCATTCCGAAGACGAGCAGCGTTAGCGAAACCGTGGTGATGAGCGTCACAGCGGTAAAGGTGATGAGCTCTTCTCGACTCGGCCAGGAAACACGCTTCAGCTCCTGGCGCACCTCGCTGAGGAATTCACGCAGGCTCGCCCGGTCTTTTCCGGCGCGCTTATCTGGCCGCTTGCCTTTGCTGCGACGCTCTTCCTTTTCAGTGATCCTTCGGATCTGTCGGTTACTCACGACGCCCTCCTACGGGCCGAGCAGGGGCGGCGGGACTCGAACCCACAACCTCTGGTTTTGGAGACCAGCGCTCTAGCCAAATTGAGCTACGCCCCTAGAAACCGAGGGAGTATATGGGCGAGCCATTGCCAATGTTAGGCCGACGGAACGGGTCACGCAGCTCGGCGGCGTACCAGTCGAGCAATGACGACCGCTCCGGCAACGGCAACGGCGGCCCCGGCCGCAGCCCCGGCCTTAACCCGGCGCTTGGCCTCGTGATATGGCCTATCGAGTGAGGCCATCACCCCGGGTACAAGATCGAACGGCGGCTCATATGTCTCTGAGGAGAAACTCCCGATGATCCGCGACAGCGACCGATAGCGGGAGGCTTCTGCTTGACAGCTAATGCAGCTGTCGATGTGCTCCTTGAGCTGGCCGCGGGCCTCTCTGTCAACAAGGGACGGCATGCCGCGCTGAGCGATGTGGTGGAGCAGTCTCATGACGCCTCTTCCAGGACACGGCGGAGTCGGGCGCGGGCCCTGTGCAGGCGAACCTTGGCAGCGGAAATGGTGATGTCGAGCTCGTCAGCGATTTCCTGGTGCGACCACCCGTAGACGTCCTTCAGCACGACCACTGCTCGCAGGCTCGCAGGGAGTGCCAACATGTGGGCGCCGATTAGCGATCGCAGCTCGGCGCGCTCTCCGGCGAGCTCAGGGGTCTCCTGATGCTCATCGGCTATGTCGAACTCGTCGTCGAGGCTGTAGGTCGCCTTGCGCTTAGCGCGCTCGCGCCAAGTCCACGCTGTGTTGACGGTGATGCGGTGCATCCAGGTCGAGAACTTGGCGTCGCCTCTGAAGTTGGGCATGGCCTTCCAGGCCCGGATGAAGGATTCCTGCGCCACATCGGCGGCAAGGTCCCGGTTCCCTAACAGTCTGTTTGCGAGTGTGAACACGTCGTTCTGATGGCCTCTCACCAGGGCGCTGAAAGCCTGCTCGTCACCGAGACAGGCCCTGCGCACCAGTTCTTCCTCACCTGAGGGTTCGACCCCGCGGAGCGTCATGTCGTTACTCATTCACTTGGGCGCTTGCCGTGACCAAAGCATCGGCCCCGACCATAAGCGCCAACTCGAGCACCAGTGGTGTCACCTCCAACGCGGTTCCGCCAACGAGCGCGGCGTCGCCGGGACGCAACGGCCGGCGAAAGCGAATGTCGATGGAGGCGAGGGGGTCGGCTCGCAACGAATACCTGGCTCCAGCCTGGGCCAGCCATGCCGCCGCCAGGAGGCCATGCGCGATAACTCCTCCAAGGCCGACGGCCGCCGCCGAGTCGTGATCCCAGTGAATCGGATTCCAGTCGCCGGACGCCGCGGCGTACTGGAGGATGTCTCGCCGGCTCGCCGACTTGGCGAGAGCCGCCAAGTCCTGCCCAGCTGCAGGGACCGGCTCGGGCAGCGGGATCTCGGTCGCCGCCCTGTCGGTGGGCGGAGGCTCGGCCAACTCGAGGCTGTCTCCGCCGACGGCAGCCGACATGAGAAAGCTCGATGTTGATGTCATCCACCCCGGAACCGCGGCCACGAAGTCGACCATGGTCATGCCGGATCGTTCCCTGATGCTCGACACCTTCCCGGTCACCTCAACATCGGAGCCGACGGCCAACGGACCCTCCCAGCGGAACTGCTGTTTCGTGTGAACGATCGCCGGGAAGTCCACCATCGCCGCCGACAGCAACTGCCCGGCAACCGTCAGCAGGCCCACGGCCGCGTATCCGGGAGGTGCGTGATCTACCCAGCGCTCAGCATCATCGCCAGTCGCCGCAACGAACGCGGCGACACGCTGTGGCGTGACACTGTGTGAAACCGGCCCGAAGCTGTCGGCGGCAAGGGCGCTCAAGCAGGCCTAACGGTGCTCGCGATGCAGCGTGTGATGGCGACACCAAGGGCAGAACTTCTTCAGCTCCAAACGGTCCTGGGTGTTTGAACGATTCTTGACCGTCACATAGTTACGGCGCTTGCAGTCTTCACACGCCAGGTTGAGCGTCGGTCGCTTGTCGGAAGCCATCTCTGTACTGCTTTCTGTTCCTACTCGAGGATCTTCGTCACACGACCGGCGCCGACAGTGCGTCCACCCTCACGGATGGCAAAGCGCAAGCCCTCATCCATGGCGATGGGAGCGATGAGCTCGACCTCCATCTCGGTGTTGT
>CAXMQS010000043.1:0-4587 GCA_964195995.1 uncultured Acidimicrobiia bacterium | reverse complement strand
GCGCACCAGCGGCCACTTGATGCGGTTGGGGTCGTAGAGCGAGACGATCTGGGCCTGGCCCTTAGGGCACAAAGTCCCATTGTTCCTGGGATTGGCCGGGTTGCCCTCGAACTTGATGACCCGACCATCGATGCGATGGGCGAGCATCCCACAGTCCTGTTTTCCGATCCAACAGGTCGTCGGGACCACATCCCTCACGGCAGACTCGAGCGCCAGAGGACCATCTGCGGCAACGGTGTCCAGGGGTCCGAACAGGAAGTTTCGGGCGAGAACGGCGCCCCCTGCTCCCGCGGCCGACGTCTTCACGAAAGTCCGCCGAGTTATGACCGGCATAAGGACTCCTTCCTCTGTTGCGCTGACAATGGGCGATTGGCAATAGGACCGCTAGGACCAAAGGACCTATTTGTGAAGGAATTCACAAATCGAGTCTCATTGATGTGAAAGGCTTCACAAGAGGCACTTCAATGAACACGGAGAGCGCGTTTCGGCCCGGCTGTAGACATCCTGGGTATGGTCGAGGTAGCTGAGACGTCGTGCGAACGAGGAGGAATCATGGCCGACTACCTGCCAACCATCTACACACGGTTTCGAGCCGACTATCCGGAGGTCGCCAGCTCGCTCGACTCAGTCGGCGCTGCGGTTGACGCCGTCGGGGCATTGGACGACCGCTCGATGCGATTGGTCAAGCTGGGCATCGCCATCGGGTCACAGTCCGAGGGCGGCGTGCGCTCCAGCGTGCGCAAGGCGCTGGCGGTCGGCGTGACCAACGAGGAGATTCGCCACGCCACTCTGCTCGCCATCACCACTGCGGGCTTCCCCACCGCCATCGCGGCAATGCAGTGGGCCGACGAGGTCGTCGAGAGCACCAACGACTGACGCTGGTCGCACCAGCCCTCGCTGCACCCTCGAACTGACCTGTAGCCTGCGAACATGATCGATCTCACCACTCATCCCGACCGACTCGAGCGCGCCGTTGGCCGTGCCCGCGAGCGCAACATCGTCATCCCCACCTTCGCCCAGATGCGCGACCCCGGCCTGATCTCCGACGAGGCCAAGGCCGGGCTCAAGGATGTTGGGCTGTGGGACCTCGATCCCCGCAACCTGTTCCGCATCAACTGGCACAACGAGCCAGTTGAGAAGGGTGGAGGCTTCGGTGGGGTCAACTACGTCGAGCTGCCCCCCGAGATCACGGGCATCGAGGCCAAGATCGTCGTCATCGTTGGCAAGTGGTTCCCGACCGGTGCCCACAAGGTGGGAGCAGCCTTCGCCTGCCTGGTTCCTCCGCTGGTCACCGGCCAGTTCGACCCGACGACCCAAAAGGCGGCGTGGCCCTCGACAGGTAACTACTGCCGCGGCGGGGCTTACGACTCCAACCTCCTCGGCTGCGAGTCGATCGCCATCCTCCCTGAGGGAATGAGCCGCGAGCGATTCGAGTGGCTGGCCACCGTCGCCGGCGAGGTCATCAAGACTCCCGGCTCGGAGAGCAATGTCAAAGAGATCTTCGACAAGTGCAAGGAGCTCGAGGCCTCCGGCCAGGACATCGCCATCTTCAACCAGTTCGACCAGTTCGGGAACTACCTGTGGCACTACTCGGTCACCGGCCCCGCCATCGAGGAAGCCGTGCGAGCCGCCATGGGGCCGAACGACACGTTCCGCGGCGTCGCCTCGAACACGGGCTCCGCTGGGACCATCGGCTCTGGCGACTACCTGAAGCAGGCGTTCCCGGGATCGGTCATCACGGCCTCAGAGGCCCTGCAGTGCCCAACGATGCTGTCCAACGGCTACGGCTCGCATCGCATCGAGGGCATCGGAGACAAACACATCCCGTGGATCCACAATGTGCGCAACACGGACTTCATCACCGCTATCGATGACAACGCCGCCATGTCTCTCATCCGGTTGTTCAACGAGCCGGCCGGTCAGGACTATCTCCTGTCGAAGGGCATGGACCAGGCCTTCGTTGAGCATCTGCCGCTGTTCGGCATCTCCGGCGTCGCCAACGTCCTGTCTGCGATCAAGACCGCCAAGTGGCTGGGGCTCGGGCCGAACGACGTCATGGCGACGATCGCTACGGATTCGATGGAGCTCTATCACAGCCGCCTTGCCGAGTTGGCTGAGGACGAGGGTCAGTTCGACCAGACCGACGCCGCGGTGGCCTACGAACGTCACCTCCTCGGGACCTCGACCGACAACATGGCTGAGCTCGATGAGCACGGTCGCAGGCGCATCCACAACCTGAAGTACTTCACCTGGGTGGAGCAGCAGGGCAAGGAGACCGCCGAGCTGGACGCCCAGTGGGATCCGAGCTTCTGGACCGATATCCAGGCCTCGGTCGGGCCCATCGATGAGATGATCGTTGCCTTTAACGAGCAGGTTGCAACTGGCTAAGCCGTTCCGCATCGAGCCGTCGCCAGGTCCTCCCTCCGACGTTGCCCTGGCGCTGTGGAACCTGGACGAGGCCCGGCGCCGGACTCTCGCCTATGTCAGCAGGGCCGACCCCGACACCGGTGAGGTCGATGAGATCGGCGCCGAGGCACTCGATCTGCGTCCGGCGGGGCATCGTCACAGCGTTGCCACCCTGCTCTACCACATCGCCGTGTTCGAGATGGACTGGCTGTTCACGGACATCCTGGGGCGGCCCGAAGACGGTGAGCGGGTCCTCCCCGGTATGGACGAGGGCTTGCTGCCGTTCTTCCCTTATCCCATTCTGCAGCCTGATCGCGCCTACACGCCAGTGCGCGGCGAGAGCGTCGGGGTGCACCTGGAACGGCTGAAGGCGTCCCGAGCAGCGTTCAGCGATGTCGTATCGGCCATGAGTCTCGACGAGTTCCGGGAGGACCGGGCCAGCGGCGACCCCGATTCCACAGTGACGGCCGAGTGGGTGGTGATGCACCTGCGTCAGCATGAAGCCGAGCACCGCGGCCAGATCTGGGAAGCACGGGTGGCGGCCGAGAAGGAACTTGTCCGCTAGGGCCGACAGGTGCCCTCAGCCTCCGTTTAGCCGACCGAAGAGTGCGCCGCAAGGAAGTCGCGAGCGAACTCGCCGACGCTGCCGACGCGAGGCTGATGGTCGTTAAACCCAAAGGGATCGACCAGCACGAACACGTCAAGGCCTGCGTTGCTTGCCCCCTGCAGGTCGAAGATGGCCGAGTCGCCGACGTACCAGCACTCCTCGGGCGAAACGCCAAGAGCCTCGAGAGCGAAGTCGAAGATCCGCGGGTCCGGCTTCGACACCCCAACCGCTGTGGAATCGACGACGACGTCGAAGACGTCGCCAAAGCCTGCGGCCGCCAGATCGTTCTCGACATGACCGTCGGCGTTGGAGACCACTGCCACCGCGAAACCCGCCTCGCGGATGGCCCGGACCCCGTCGAGGGCCCCCGGCAAGGGCAACTGCCACAGGCCTCGGGTCGCACTAAGGGCCTCGATCAGGTCGGCCCGTCGCTCCAGGCCGGCGAAGGCAAGGAACTCGCCAAGCCACCACTTCCACCAGTCGGTCTTGGCCACGATGTCGGGGTTGGTGGCTACCGCGTCCATGGCCAGGTAGTGAGCGTCCTCCAGGCGTTCAGTGTCGGGCCGGCCTCCGAGAATCGGCTCGAGGACGTCCCCAAACCGCGTTGGGTGGATGGTGACGAGGGTGCCGCCGGCATCGAAGAGGATCGCCTTGGGAGTCATACGACAGGCACCCTAAGGCTCGGTTGCGACTAGAGCGGCGCTAACTCAGCCGTCGCGCGGAGGCTGCGTCGTCGGTGGCGCCTCGTCGCTCGGTGCCCTGGTGGTTGGCGGCGGCTCAGTAGGTGGGGGATCGCTTGGTCGTGTTTCGGTTGGTGCCGTGGTCGGGGGAGGTTCGGTGGGACTCGTCGTCTTGGGCTCGGTGGTCGGCACATCTCGCACCACCGTTGTCGAGGTCGGAACTCGATCTCGTGCCGGCGGCAGATCGGTCTCAGGGATGTCACGGAGTGCCGCGATGTCGTGTCGCAACCCAGCGAGTTCGTCGCGAAGCGGGCTATCACTGGGCAACCGGTCGACTTCGACCTGGGCCTCCACGAGTTGCTCATCTATCTCGATGGTCGGTCGATCGCGACGCACCAGATCATCGAGTTCCTCAACTCGATGTTCCGCTACCACTTCGTCGTCGAAGACCGACCGGACGCTTTCTGTGACCTGTTTGACCGGGTACAGCACGTCACCGGGAAGAGAGCCCTCGGCTGCGAGAGCAGCGCTGCCCATCAGCACCGCTCCGAGGGTTGTTGCCATCAGAGCGGTTCTGATCGTCAGGTGTGTCGCTCGTTGTGGCACAGCAGCTGTTCGGAGCTCGTCGGCGATGTTGCGCTGATGCTCGGCCTTGGTGTCATCGTCGACGGGACGCCACATCGTGGAACGGAGACGGTCGTTCTTCATATCTCACCTCCGAGCAGGTTCCTCAGACGCCGCTCCGCCCGTGCAGCGGTGGCGAAGACGGCTGCCCTGGTTGATCGCATCGCCTTCGCGGTCTCTTGACCGGAAAGCCCTGCGACATGTCGGAGATAAAGCACCGCGCGTTGGTCGGGTGTCAGGTGTGCCAGAGCTGCCTCCAGCTCGTGATCG
>CAXMQS010000042.1:0-1653 GCA_964195995.1 uncultured Acidimicrobiia bacterium | reverse complement strand
CATCACCATGAATGCGATTCGTTTCATGTCAACTGGACGTCGCAGCCACATCGTACGGTTCCCGAGTTCCATCCGAGAGTTATCGGCAAGAGGGGCCGTTCCCAAAGGAAATGCCGTCGCTCAATGTGCAACAACCGGCACCGACAACCGCCGAACCGTGGCAATCGGCTGTGCTTCGACTGCGCTCGATTCCGCCATCCGACTCAATCCGGGCAGTCGAAATTCTCTTCCAGTGGGGCGACGAAGTCGAACTCCGGGAAGCTCGTCGGCGGGAACGTGGCTTGACCGCCCACGGGGCCGGTTACCCCTCCCCCGAGTTGGCGATTAATGCCGACGACAGCGAAGGGATCGCCTTCCTCCAGCGTGAACTCGAAGTCGTACGACATGGTCATCGAGAACGCAACGTCGGCCGCGGTAATACCTCCGACCGCTTCAACGGGATTAATCGCCTTTCCGCCGCCCTCGGGTAGTTCGAAGTCGAAGTTGGCAAACACGTCGATGACGGCACCACCGGGGTTCGCCGTCCATTCGAACGTCGCCTGCCAGTTCTCGCCGTCGCAGGTCCACGCCTCGTACTCCATGACGGCGGTGTCTTCGGTCTCAAAGACGCTCACCCTGATGTTGGCCTGATGCCACTTGATCTCGAGTTCGGCCTCGCCAGTGATTGGCATCCGCTCGGGGACGAACTCCAAGATCCTGGGCTCGAAAATGAACGCCGCCAGCGCATTCCTCATGTTGAAGGTGCCGGTAACGGTCCCCGAGTCCTTCTGCTCCAGCCCGATGCCACCACTTCGTTCCTCGCGGGGAACATAAGTCAGCCGCGCCTCACCGCCGTAGTCGGTGATGGATGCCGGGTACCCCGTGGTGAAGAACCCGTGATCCTCCAGCACCTCATCGGATTCCCATTCGACTTCCACCGCCTCTAGCGGCCCAACGACGGGCGAATCCGTATTCACCAACAGACCGCATTCGGGGAGGAGGACGCCGGGGTCGGGGAAGTACTTCAAGGTCACGTTTACGACGAAGTCGACCGGTTGGCCATCGGTGTCGTGGCCCTCGTGGGCGGTCCCCGGCTCCACCCCGATCGTAGTTTCCGCCCCAGACATCAGCATCAGCCCGTGCATCGCGTAGTACCGGTTGACAACGACCATATCCAGCCCGGCTCTCCACGCCTCTCCCCAGAATGATATGACCAGGCCGTGGCTGATGTTTCCACAGATACGCTGGTAGGCGGCCCGGCGAGCCTCCACGAATCTTCCATCTGCAGGGTGCGTCGCGGCAACCGCCACCACTGCCGAGCCGTTATCGAGACTGGCCCCGGCGGCCTCCGGACCAAGGGCGCCGTTGGGCGGCACAAAGGTGTCGAGCAGCAGCAGCCATTCCTGGAATTGCGACAGCTCCAGACCGTCTTCGAACACAACCCCCGACGCATCGAATAGCTGCACCAAGTAGGCGTCGGGCACCGCGGCGTAGGTATCGCGGTAGAAACTCAGCAGATCGTCCATCGACCCTTCGAAGCCCACCCCGCTGACACGGCTGTAGGTGACGTCGAACGGCGTGCCTGAACCGGTGGCCATGCGGACAAGCGCCGGGATCTCAAAGTCGTAGAGCCAGAAGTCGTCCTCGCTCGTCTCCGAACCACCCAACACTTGC
>CAXMQS010000041.1:0-3700 GCA_964195995.1 uncultured Acidimicrobiia bacterium | reverse complement strand
TGCCCTCGTTGAGGCCTTCCACGTAGTCGGCCATCGGAATTCCACGCCGGTGGTGGTTGTACGGCGTCGTGGTGACCTCCGCGTAGCGAACGTTCTGTTCGGAGAGCTCAGCGGCGAGGGCGACCGTCATGTCGACGAAGTCCTCCCCGGTCCTGATTACATCGAGTCCGGTCAGGAACAGGCTCAGGAAATCGTCGAAGCTCTCGAACTCGTACCGCGCCTGCAGGTCCTCGGGAGTCTCTACACCCAGGTCGACACCGTTGGCATCGGCGAGCCGAAACATCGTCAGGGGGCGCAGCGAGCCCTCTAGGTGAAGGTGTAGCTCAACCTTGGGCAGCGTCGCGAGGAATCCTTCCATCCTCAGCTCAGCGCTGGGATCACCTCGGCGTTGAAGAGGTCGAGGGAGTCGCCCCACGCCGAGTCTGCGAAGTAGGCCTGCACGTGGACGCACCCGAGATCCTTGAGCTCACCGAGTCGGGCCGTGACCTTGTCCGGAGTCCCGATGAAGTTCACTTTCCACACCCAATCCGTGTCGCGCCCCGCGGCGGCGGCGACGCGCTCAACCTTGGTGTCGATCTCGTCCTCCGTGGCGCCCATGATCGTGTGAAGGATGGCCGTCCTGCCGATGTCGTCGTAGTTCCGTCCGATGGCCTCACAGTGGCCGGCCAGGACCTCGGACTTGTGCTTGAAGTGGTCGGGCGCGGCACCGAAGTTTGAGTAGTCGGCGTGCTTCGCTACCACCCGCAGCGTCTTCTTCTCGCCCCCACCGGCGATCCATATCGGCGGATGGGGGTCCTGTAATGGCTTGGGCTGGCATATGGCCCCTGCCACTTCGTAGTGCTCGCCCTTGTAGGTGGCGGCGTCCTGCGTCCACATCGCCTTGATGATCTCGATGCCTTCTTCGAGCTGGGCGATCCGGGTCCCACCCGACGGGAAGGGATACCCGTAGGCCAGGTACTCCTCCTCATACCAGCCGGCGCCGATGGCGAACTCAAGACGTCCCCCGGAGATGGAGTCGATGGATGCTGCAACCTTCGCCAGATAGGACGGGGGTCGATAGCTGTTACAGGTACACATCTGGCCGAGGCGGGCCGTGGAGGTGGCTGCGGCGAGGGCCGCCATGAGCGTCCAGGCTTCGTATACCGGCTCCTGGGTAGCGTCGGGAACGGTGTGGAAGTGGTCGTACACCCAGATCGACTCGAAGCTTCCGCTCTCGATCCGCTTGGCGACATCGAGCATGGTGGACCAGTGGTCGCCCGGGGCTACGCCGACGAGGTCCATGCGCCAGCCCTGGGGGATGAATGCACCGAATCGCACCGCGTTCCTCCTTGATCGATGTCGGGATTAAACCGCCCACAAAGCGCCGCGCAAACCCAGAATCTTGTGGCAGACTGTCGCCAACAGAGAAAGGAGGTGGTCCTACTGACAGGTTTATCAAGGACTCTGGAGGTGGCCGAGCGCTGAGCGACGGCTACTGACCGGGTCGTTGCTCTCCCGTAAGGGAAGGTGGCGACATCAACTCGGACCACCGGGACCTGGAGACCCGCAGGCCGTCCACCTGTGGCTGTCGCTCGTCGGCAGAAGTGTCTCCGGGTCCTTTCGCGTCCGAAACGACTCGGACCACCGGGACCTGGAGATGCTGAATAGCCCGCGGAGGCCGTCCACCTGCGGCTGTCGCTCGTCGGCAGAAGTGTCTCCGGGTCCTTTCGCGTCCGAAACGATTCGGGACCACCGGGACCCTCTCGCTTCCCCCTAGGCCTGGATGGCACCGTCGGCTTCGCCGAGCGGTCCCCACCCCTCGCTGAACGAACCGACAACCTCGAGGGAGAACCCATCTTCGACGGCATAGCCGAAGCAGGGCACCTGGCGAACTCCCATGTCCCAGGTGAAGCTTGTCACGTTTAGTACCAGGGCTGTGACCGTCGCCCCCTCGACGGTCTGGTCGACGACGTAGCCGTCGATCAACTCGCCACATGAAGCCTCAAAGGCTGCCGAGAGTTCGTCGTCGCCTGGGTAGTCATCGGATTCATGGGTGACAAGGCCGATGTATTCGAAGACGTGTGGATCGGAGCAGTCGACCTGACCGATGCTTGGCAGGCGTCGATAGCAATCGCCCTCGCTACGCGTCACGGCGATCGCGTCATCTCTGAGGGAGCCGCTCATGAGCTCCGCCGCTCCTCGCTCGTCATTGCGGCTGATCATGCATGCGAAGTAGCGGTCGCCTTCGATCCACTCGTCCTCATCCGGTAGGTAGACCACATGATTGAGGGGTGAGTCGAGCGGCAACACTCCCACGAAGTCGAAGAACGCCTCTTCACAGAAGGCGCCGACCCTCTCGCTCAGCTCTACGTCGGGGAACGAGGCGTCGGGCGCGTCTGGCAACGGAGCAGAAAGAGTGATCTCCCACTCGTGGGGTCCGGCGCAATCCACAACGTTGCCATCACCGAATGGGGCGTATGGAACCCCGTCGTCGAAGTAGAGCCAGTCACCATCGGACCACTGCACCTCGGTTCCGGATGTCTCGTTGATGATCGCCTCCATCACCTCGGAGGCGGAGTCACGGTCGCCGGCAGTGATGAAGAGGTGGGTGTTGTTCGCCCACAGGATCCAGGCTGTGTCGGCCTCGATGACTTCATAGGTCGTCTGTCCACCAACGGGGCGTTCCTCTGGATCTGTGAAGCTGGGAGACGCGTTGCCGATGGCCTCGGCGATGGCAAGGGCCAGCCCCGGATCGCCCCGCGCGGCTCCGGCTGGATAGAGGGAGACCGCCACAACTTCGGCGCCGTCGTCGGCCACCAGCTCGTCGAAGACCGACGCGGAGGCAAGGCTCCCGAAGACGCTTACGCGAACCTGCACAGCTTCGACGAGATCACCGTCAACGTTGTCGAAGTCGAACCCCTCGACATCGAGATCGGCAAGTGGCTCCTCCGCCAGATCGAACGGATCTGGTAACTCTGGAGGACTGAGATCTTCGTCGGCAGTTGTGGTCTGCGGTGTTCCGCTGGTGGTTGTGGCCGGTTCCTTGGAGAGAGGGGTGGTCGGCGTTGTCAGGCCCGAGTTGCTACAGGCGGAAAGGAGGACCAGAAGGAGGATTGTCGTACGGCGCACGGGGGACTGATTGTATTTCACCTATGGTCGCGAGATGGAAGGGATGACCGTCGCCGTCACCGGGGCCACCGGGTTCCTCGGCTCCGCCGTCGCCGAGCTCTTTGGGAGTAGCGGTGCTCGAGTGCGGGCATTGGTTCGCCCGGCAGACCCCAAAGGTCCGTTCGAGGGTGATCTCAGGGAGGCCGGATGGCCGGTGAGCGCCTTCGAAGGCGCGGACCTCGTCGTCCATTGCGCGGCCTCCCTGGGTGGTCCCCTCGACCATCAGCGGCGCGTCAACAGGGATGGCACGGAGCACGTCGCACGCAGTGCCGCGCTCGCCGGAGTGCCGCGTCTCGTGCACATATCGAGCGTTGCCGTCTACGGCTACCAAGGGACCTACTTCCCCGAAACCCTGTCGCTCAACCCATCGTCGCAGTCATACTCGACGACCAAGGCAGAGGCCGAGGAGGTGGCTCGTGCGGAGTTCCCCGACGTCACGATCATCAGGCCGGGCGGCATCTTTGGGCCCGGAGCGCGGTTCTGGTCGGCGAATGTCGTCAAGCGCGCCAAACGACGGCTGGCATTCAACATCGGAATGGGCAAGGGAACGTTG
>CAXMQS010000040.1:0-5049 GCA_964195995.1 uncultured Acidimicrobiia bacterium | reverse complement strand
ACCAGAGTGATGATCATCAAACGCCTGTTTCCCACCCGGTGGGCGCGGATAACGGCTTGGACCGCCGCTGCGATCGCCTGGGTCGTATCGGTTCTCGCTACCCAAACGGTCGCCCCCTCCGCTGCCGCCGCTCCTGAGACCACCGACGGACCAGCTGAGGCTGCGGCGCCAGTTACCCAGGCCCTCGAGGTGATGCCGACAGCGCCTGAGGACGGTTTGCTGATCATCCGATTCACTCCTGCCCCGCCGCCTCCGCCGCGAGTCATCACCCAGACCGTTGTCGTGCAGGGCAGTGGTGGTGGTGGTGGTGGTGGTGGTGGTGGTTCCGCGGCGCCACCCGGATTCGCGCCGACGGCCATCTCGAAGGTGCAGAGCACGGGATCATGATCGGGACCACGTTTCGCGCCATGGGCACCGAGGTCGTCGCCTCGGTCACGGACGACGCAGCCGCCGCAGCCACCTTGGAGCTCTTCGAGCGCGTCGAGGCCCGCTGCAGCCGCTTTCTCGACAACAGCGAGCTCTCCTTCATCAACTTGGAACCGGGTGACTCGGTCGACCTCTCCCCCTTCATGGCGGCCCTCATCGCGATAGCGGCCGAACTGCGAGATCGCACCGACGGCCTGGTCGACGCCGGCCTCGGTGCCGCGCTGGCAGCCTGGGGGTATGACCGCACCTTCGAGGAGGTCGAGGATCGTGAGACAGTTCCCACCACCATCATCGACCGTCCCCAATGGCATCTCGAAGGACACACGCTGCTCCGACAGCCAGGGGTCGACATCGACCTCGGTGGCATAGCCAAAGGGTGGGCCTGCGATCGGGCCGTCGACGATGGCCTCGCCGCCATGGTGTCAGCAGGGGGCGACGTGCGCTCGGGGGATCCCGGCATGGAGGTCGAGATCATGGACCCCTGGGGCGACATTGCCGCCACAGTTCCTTTGGGAGTTGGGGCTCTTGCGACGAGTTCGATCACACGACGCCGCTGGCAAGCCGGCAACGCCACCGCCCATCACATCATCGACCCAAGGACCCTCGCCCCCGCCGTGACGCCGGTCCTCACGGCTTCGGTCGTTGCAGCAACTGCCGTCGAGGCAGAGGCTGGCGCCAAGGCTGTGCTCCTGCAAGGCGCAGACGGCCTGGCGTGGGCGCGCAGCCGATCCTGGATCGACGGTGCCCTTGTGGTGTGGCAGGACGGCAGCATCTACGCCACTAAGGACATAGCGGTGGCGGCGTGACCGACATCAACGTCCCATGGCTGCTGATCCGGGGTTCGGGGATCGCGGCGTTCGCTCTCCTCGCCGGCTCGAGCATCTGGGGGTTGCTGCTATCGAGCAAGCTGCTGGGGCGAAAGGTTGGAGCCAAGCCGCTCACCTGGGTCCACGAAGCCCTTGCGATCGGTGCGCTGCTGGCGACCGGCTTGCACATGGCTTTCCTGGTTGGCGACAACTACTTCCACTACGGACCGCGGGAACTGCTCGTCCCCGGGGCGTCGAACTATCGACCGCTGGCCGTGGCGTGGGGCGTCGTCGCGTTCTATGCCCTGTTCCTCATCACTGCGTCGTTCTACGTGCGGCCGGTTATCGGCCAAACCGTTTGGCGGGCCATCCACTTCTTGTCGTTTGGGACCTTCCTGGCGACGGCCGTTCACGGAATCACCGCCGGAGCCGACACCACCAACCCCGCCGTACTGACCATGTATATCGGCAGCATCGCGGTCGTGATCCTCCTCGTGGCGTTCCGTGCCCGCACCGACGGGGCCCCGGAACCCGCACGGCCGAGCAGAACTCGGGTGCGGCCGGCTGTCGAAGAGGGCGTGGCCTAGCCGGGCCGAACAAGTATCCCTATTGCTGACCCTCGCAGGTCGCTATAGTGCCGCCAGCCGCTCCGGGTGGAGGCCAGCGAAGAATCGCTTCCCCGGTGTACCAACGGCTGAGTTACCACGGTTGGACTGCCTCTTTCGGCCGCCTCTCGATTATCGATTGAAGCCTCACGGTGAAGATCGGCATCCAACTATCTAACTCCCCGTCTTCGGGGCCAGGAGCATTCATGTCAGCCACGTTCGCCCATCTCGGCGTATCTAAGAAGCTCGTCAGCGTTCTCGCTGAACGAGACATCGTCGAGCCATTCCCAGTTCAAGCCGCAACCATCCCCGACGCCCTCGCCGGCGAGGATGTCTGCGGCAAGGCACCGACCGGATCAGGCAAGACCCTGGCATTCGGCCTTCCGATGCTCGCCAAGGTCGAAAAGGCCAAGCCGAATAAGCCGCGGGCATTGGTGCTGGCCCCAACGCGGGAGCTGGCAGAGCAGATCAAGCAGGAGCTGGCGCCGCTCGCCAAGGTCGCAGGCCGCACCATCTCGGCCATCTACGGTGGAGTGGGCTACGGCCCCCAGAAGACAGCCCTTCGCAGAGGGCTCGACGTCTTGGTGGCGACACCAGGGCGCCTCGAGGATCTCATGGAGCAGCGCTCGATCGACCTCAGCCAGGTCAACATCGTCGTGATCGACGAGGCGGACCGCATGGCCGACATGGGTTTCCTGCCTGCCGTTCGACGCATTCTCGACCGCACGTCGCGGCAGCGACAGACCCTGCTCTTCTCGGCAACGCTCGACGGCGACATCGCCGTTCTCAGCCGTGACTATCAGAACAATCCAATCCGTCATGAGGCCGGAACGGTGGAGCCCGAGACCATCGACGCCCAGCATCACTTCTGGCTGGTAGATCATCACGACCGCGTGGAGCATGCGGCAGACATCATCGGCACGACCTACCGCTCCATCGTGTTCACCAGGACGCGCCACGGCGCCGACCGCCTTTCCAAGCAGCTCAGCAAGCTGGGCATCTCGGCGGTCGCGATGCACGGTGGGCGCTCGCAGAACCAGCGCAATCGAGCCCTCAAAGAGTTCACCTCCGGCAGAGCGCAGGCGCTGATCGCCACCGATGTGGCCGCCAGAGGCATCCACGTCGACGCCGTCGATTCCGTGATCCACTTCGATCCTCCTGCCGATGCCAAGGACTACCTCCACAGGTCGGGACGCACGGCTCGCGCCGGCGCCACCGGAACGGTCGTCAGCCTGGTGACGGGCATTCAGAAGCGCGGTGTCCAGCGGATGCAGCAGGACCTCAACCTGGAGGCGCCGATGGTGTCGCCAGATGTCGGTTCGCTGATCGACGGAGGGCATCGCATGGTCGAGCCGCTGGCAAAGGGGCAGCGTCGCCACGATCGAAGCTCACGACCCGCGGCACGGGAGAATCGCCAGTCGAGCCGTGGCAAGAAGCCGGCCGGCCGCGACCGCAACGACCGCAATAGCGAGCCATCCCGTCGCGGCAAGGGCGGACAGAGCGTGTACGTCGCCAACCTGCCCTTCAAGGCATCCACCAAGGATGTCGAGGACCTATTCGGCCGTTACGGAAAGGTTCACCAGGCCACAGTTATCACCGATAAGAGGACTGGCCGCTCGAAGGGCTTCGGCTTCGTCGACATGCCCGAGCCCGCAGCCCGTAGTGCAGTCGATGCACTGCACGGATCAATGCTTGACGGCCGTGACCTCACCGTCCGCCTGGCCAAGCCACGCACCTACGGCAACTAGCCGAAAGAAGAGACCTCACCTCAGCCATTGTCGGGCTCCAAGCAGCCCACTGAAAGGAGTGCCAAATGAAGGCACCATCAACCTCGCGAGCAGACACTGCTCGCACCATTAACCACCTACAACTCGGCTCGACCTATCGAGCCACTACCCCAGCAGGCGGCGCCACCGGCGAGTACCTCGGTGTGGAGACGCCACACGGCGATCCGTCGATCCTGTTGCGTCACACGACGGGAACGGCGTCCATCGCCATTGACGATGTGACGTCGATCCTGCTCGTAGCCGCCTAGCCGGGCCTGCCGCCCGTTCGGGGCGCTGCATAATGCTCAGCGGATGAGCATCTCCATGCGCCCCTATCGGAACCCCGACGACTACCAAGTCGTCGACCGCTTCCTAGTCGAGCTCTATGAGCCAGGCGATCGACTGGCCAATTGGCTGCAGCCGAGGTGGGAGTACATGCACGCCCATTCCAACGTCGACAACGTCGATCTGGGAAGCATCGGTATCGCGGAGGATGACGAGGGCACCGTTGTCGGCGTCGTCCACCCCGAACACTCGCCGGCAACCTGCTACTTTCAGCTGCGACCCGGTCACAGCCATGTCAAGCCGATGCTCTTCGACTGGGCGGAGGCGCACATGGGCGGCTGGTCGCACTCCTTGCAGCGAAACATGCTCGGCCTCTATGTCGATGATGCAGACTCGGAGATGCAGGAGATCGCAGCGAGCCGTGGCCACTCTCGGTCCCCCGATTGGGGCGAGCACCACGCCCGGATGAGCCTCTACGCCCCACTGCCCGATGCTCCTCTTGCGGACGGGTTCCGCCTGCAGAGCCTCGCCGATGACAACGACCTCGCCAAGGTGAACCGGGTGCTGTGGCGCGGCTTCGACCACGAAGGGCCACCGGCCGCCGGGGAGATCCCGTCACGGGCTCGCGCCCAGCGGGCTCCGAACTACGCCAAGGAGCTCAACATCGTCGCCGCGGCTCCCGACGGCAACTACGCCACCTATGCCGGAATCTGGTACGTCCCAGAGAATCGGGTGGCCTATGTCGAACCCGTGGCAACAGACCCGGACTTCCGGCGGCTGGGTCTAGGCAAGGCTGCGGTGCTCGAGGCCCTTCGCCGCTCTCAACAGCTCGGGGCCGAGATCGCCTGGGTGGGCTCCGGCCAGAAGTTCTATCTCGACATGGGGTTCGAGATAGTGGCCCACTCGAGTATCTGGTACAGCTACCTGGACGACTGAGGGGCCGAGGGCAGTCGCCGATTCACCGCGCAACAAAGAAGGGGCACCCGAACGGGATGCCCCTTCCAAGCTGTAACGGCGCGCTGCCTACATCGACATCGCTTCGTAGATCTGCACGCTGTTGATTATCGGACAGTCCTTGAGGAGCTTCTCGGCGTCATCGATGTTGTCGGCATTGACGATCGTGTAACCGGTCGTCGAGTCTGCCGTCAACGGCAGCTCGGT
>CAXMQS010000039.1:0-30099 GCA_964195995.1 uncultured Acidimicrobiia bacterium | reverse complement strand
GGGGGAGAGGACATCGAGCTCTTCGCGCAGGGCTGCCAGGAGGTGCGGATGATCAGAGCGGGCCGTCACCATCTCTCCGTTGAGCTCAAAGCTGGTGCTGCCGTTGCTGCCCGTCATCGGCGGCATCGTACTTGGACTCCTTGGCGGCGGCCGCAGCTACTCTCGTGGTCTATGCCGGATGTAGTCAAGATCGGGGACATCGTCGCATTGCAGGTGCAGCGCGACCGCATAAAGATCAAGGGCGTCGAATACCGTCCCCACCTCATCCAACGGGTCGATGACGCCGCCCTCAGCGGCGGCGGGATGATCGGTCATCACGGAGACGGCTGGCTCATGGACGTGCATCACCCCTTCCACCCAACAGGCAAAGGCAGAGTTGAGCGTGCTGTGTCGTTCGGGTTCACGTCGCACTACCAGGCAATGCGCCAGCACTTCGGAGATGTGCCCGAGTTCATCGCAGGCGAGAACGTCATCGTCGACAGCGATGACATGATGTATCTCGATGACCTGGCATCAGGTGTCGTGATCCGCACGGCGGATGGCGACATCGAGATGATGGACATCGCAGTCGCTGAGCCCTGTCGTGAGTTCACCTCTCACCTCCTCGGCCTGCCCGAACCTGCGGAGCGCCGCGAGATCGAACCGCACATCGAGTTCCTCACCAAAGGCATGCGAGGCTTCGTCACCGGAGTCGACGGAGGACCGTTCACCGTCAAGGTGGGCGACGAGGTGTGGAGAAAGCTGGCTTGAGGCGCATCCCGGTCGACGAGCTGAACGCGGCGACCCCGCTAGCGGTGATGGCCTCTGCGACCACACCAGCCGAGTTGTTCTACGCCCGCAGCCATTCGGCGTCGCCGGCGATCGACAACGGCGGCTGGAGGCTCCAGGTGCTTGGCCACAGAGAAGTGCAGTTGTCGCTGGCCGAGTTGCAGGCCATGGAGACGACGTCCGCGACCATCACCATGGAATGCGCGGGCAACGGCCGCTCCGGGATGGATCCGCAGCCGGGAGGAACCCCATGGGATCTCGGCGCGGTCAGCACCGCCCAGTTCACTGGCGTTCACCTGCGGGCGGTGCTCGAAGCCGCCGGCATCGATGAGGGGGTCGCCGAGATCCTATTCACCGGGGCCGACAGTGGTGAGGTCGCCCCCGGTAGAACGGAGACCTACCGCCGCAGCCTGCCGCTGGAGACAGCTCTGGACCCGGGAGTTCTCCTGGCATGGACGATGGGTGGAGAACCACTGACGGCAGAGCACGGGGCACCGTTGCGTCTGGTGGTTCCGGGTTGGTACGGCATGGCGTCGGTGAAGTGGTTGACAACCATCGAGGCGATCTCGCAACCCTTCAGCGGGTATTACCAAGATGATCGCTACGTGTACGACGGCGAGGAGGGGCTGGCCGACGGCACGACCGTGACAACGACGCGAGTGCGATCGCTGATCGCCACGCCGGCCGAGGGAGACGTCGTAGGCGGTCAAGTCGAGATCTCGGGTGGAGCGTGGTCGGGAGATGGCAACATCTCTTCTGTTGAAGTCAGCACCGACGGCGGATCCAGCTGGAGCCTGGCGGCGCTCGACATAGCGCCTACCCCGATGGCGGCCACGCTGTGGAAGCTGGAGTGGGCCCCCACTGCAGGCACCCACCACCTCGTAGCCAGGGCAACCGACGCCGCCGGCAATGTCCAGCCACTGCAGGCGGTATGGAACGAGCATGGCTACGGGAACAACGCGGTTCACCGGGTGACAGTTACCTCCGAGTCGTAGGCTCGACCCATGGCGGGAACCACACAACGGCGCATCGAGCGCTACCGCGACGGCACCTGGGATGGGCAGCCAGACACGCTGGTCACGGAGTCTCCCCTCGAGATCCGCATCGAGGGAACGCCCATCGCCGTGATCATGCGGACGCCTGGGCATGACGAAGATCTGGTGCGCGGGTTCGCCATCACCGAGGCCATCGTCTCGAGCCCTGCCGAGATCGGAGCAGTCACTCCAGTCCCTCAGGACCCCGATGACAACCGCTGGGAGTTGCGGCCGACGGTGCCGGTCGACCCCGGACAGTTCTCGAGGAACTTCTACGCGACATCGTCCTGCGGCGTATGTGGCAAGGCATCGATCGACGCCATTCGGATCACGGGAGCGACACCCCCCGCCGGACCCGAGTTGGCGGCCAAGCTGATCCTGTCGTTGCCTGACGCTATGAGCGTCTCTCAGGATGCCTTCAGCAAGACGGGCGGCCTGCACGCCGCGGCGCTGTTCGAGCCGACGGGCGAGCTCCTCGTAGCGCGTGAAGACGTTGGGCGCCACAACGCCGTCGACAAGGTGATCGGAGCCATATCCACCGACCGCTGGCCGCTCGGAGAACTAGTGCTCCTGGTGTCCGGCCGGGTCTCCTTCGAGATCGTTCAGAAGGCCGCGGTTGCGGGCATCCCTGTCGTTGCTGGGGTCTCGGCGGCGTCATCCCTGGCGGCTGAGTTGGCCGAGGAGATGGGCATGACCGTCATCGGCTTCCTGCGGCAAACCAGCTTCAACGTGTACACCGGCCAGCAACGAGTTGCCCGCTGAAGTAGCGGCTACTCCGTGTACAGGTGGTCGTCGACGAGGCGCTCGGCGACGTAGCCACCGTCGGGCTCGAAGCGGTAGTTCTCGAAGTCCTTGCGGAACTCGAGATCAAGAGGAGCAGGTCCGTCGCGGTTCTTCTCGATGGTGAGCACCACCTGCGACTTGAATCCCTCAGCTCTTACCGCGTCGTAGGAGGTGTGTCGCTTGGACACGGCATCGAACTTGTTGTTGAGGATCATCACAACATCGGCCTCGAAGGCCAGCGCCGACGAGCCCCTGAGGTGGTGGGTCCGCAGCCGACGGCTCGTCAACCCCTTGTGATCGGCGGCGACGACGGCAACCACGGGCATCGACAGGCGTAAGGCGATGTCCTTGAGCCCTTCGCTGATCCGGATGACCCGGTCGGCGTTCGATTCGGGCTCATCGGTCGAGACCTTCTGGAGGTAATCAACGAACACGATCGGATCGGTGGCTTCCAGGGCCAGCTCCTCGATCTCGGCAAGTCCGGTCGCGGCGCCGGCCCGAACGAACCATAGGTTGTCGGCGTATTCGGCGATCCGATCTTGAGTCTTCGCCAGGCCCGGATCGCGCTGCGCAGCGTCGTCGAAGGCGAGCGAGCCCTCCGCTGCTCTGCGGAGCAGAGAACGACGCTCGCCCGCTCCGAAGGGGCTGGTCTCGGAGGCCTCGAGGATCAAGAGTCGAGACAACAAGCTGGTCTCGTTGTGTTCGTAAGAGACGAATATGGCCTCCTGACCCCTCTTGGCTGCGGATCGGGCCCACTGCAAGGCGAGAACCGTCTTGCCTACGCCGGGCAGGCCTCCGACGAGTGCCAGCGAGCGGGAACGGAGGCCGCCGTCGAGCGCGCTATCGAGAGGATCGAACCCAGTTGGGTAGATCACATCGGCCGGTGTTGCTCCTGATCGCAGGTCGTCTAGTACCTCTGCTGCACTGCGCCGTTCATTGGGCCTGGCTTCGAGTTGGACCATTGGACTCCCCTAGATCGTGTTGAAGATGCGAATCGCTGCCGGACCCAGCAAGACGATGAACAGCGTCGGGAAAACGCACGAGGCCAGTGGGAAGATGATCTTCACTGGGATCTTCAATGCCGCCTCCTCGGCCCGCATGTGTCGTTTGAGGCGCAACTCCGAGGCTTGCAGGCGCAAGATGTTGGCGATGGGTATCCCGTAGGCCTCGGCCTGGTTGACGGCGAAGACGAACGTCCGCAGGTCGGCTGCTTCGGTACGGTCGGCCATCGCCTTGAGGGCCTCGCGACGGGGCAGGCCGAGCTGCATTTCCTGAAGCGTGCGCATGAATTCCAGAGCCAGCGGCCCTTCGCTCGTCTTGGCGACACGCCCCAGGGCGCCTTCGAAACCCATTCCCGCTTCAACGCTCATGGTCAGCTGATCGAGAGCATCGGGCAAGCGCCTTTCCAGAGTCAGCTTGCGAGTACGGGCTGCGCTATCGAGGATCGCATCAGGGATGACATAGGCCATCACGGCACCGAGAGCGACGAGTAGCCAGATGGTCGGATTGGCAGGCCGCACCACAAGTGCGACGACAGGCGGCGTCGCGGCCAAAAGGAGCTTGATGGCCAGGGTGCGCTCCACGGGCCAGGTGTTGCTGTATCCGGCCAGCGTGATGCGCCGCTCCAGCCGTCCAATCCAGGCCGCAGGTGTGAGTGCCCGAGCCCGCCGGGCAAAGCCCTGACCAAGCGGGTGGAGCACTCGGCCAAAGGCCGACTGAGAAAGGTCGATCTGATGGATGTCAGTGATCGAACCACCCGAGAGGGCCGTCGTCGATCGCCCGGATGCCACCGACAAAAGCACGATGGGTATCGCTGAGGCGACGGCTATTGCGGCCAACAGAACGCTCAAAGGCATGACTTACTCCTAGTAATCCAGATCGATGATCTTGCGCATCCACACGACGCCGATCGCCATCAGCGTGAGGCCGACGGCGATCAAGGTTTGCCCGATTCCTGTCATGAACAGCTCGTCCATGAATCCGGGGTTCGCCACGGAAATGAAGCCGGCGAGGCCAAACGGCAGACTCAGGAGCACGATCGCCGACAACCGCCCCTCGGCGCTCAACGCGTCTACCTTGCGTCGCAGCTGGGTGCGCTCGCGGATGGTCGCCGCCACGGAGTCCAATAGCTCGGAGAGGTCACCACCCACCTGGCGATGCACATCCATCGCCTCTACCACCCAGGTGAAGTCGTCGCTCTGTGTGCGCTCTGCTGCCGCCCTCAAGGCTTCACCGGCATCGCGGCCAAGATTGATCTCCGCCACTATTCGGTGAAACTCCTCTGAAGTCGGCGGCAACGCTTCTCCGGCTACGGTGTCGATGGCCTGCACGAGGCCGTATCCAGCTCGGACGCTGCCGGCGACGAGCTGCAGATTGTCGCTGAGTTGGTCGGCGAAAGCCTTCTGCCGACGGTTTGCTCTCATCTGGAGAGGCAGCCGCGATCCGCCTGCCACCAGAGCGCCAAGACCGACGGCGGGCAGCCAGCCACCGAGGAAGTATCCAGCTGAGAAGGCGATCAGAGCAGCGCTGAACGCCATCAACACGAACTCACCGACCCGCAATCGGCTACCAGCACGCTCCAGCAGGATGCCCAGGCCGCTGCGCCGGCCACCCTTTTGCAGTTTGTCCTCGGCGAAAAGGATGGCGCGCTTGGTGACGCCGGAAGCATCGGACTCGGATGACAGCGCCTTGTCCTTGCGACTGAGCCGTACCCGGTGATCTGACGTGAGCAGCAGGCTGAGAATGATGATCGACCCCAGGAAAATGGCACCCAAACCCGAGAAGAGGGCCGCTTTGTTGCCAAGCAGTCCGGGCGCTTGCGCGATGATGGGTGTCGGCGGCGCTATGGGATCAAGAACCGCAGGCGCCGTCACAGGTGGCCCCGGCGTCACAGCGACCGCGGGCGGCGCGGGATAGTTCACTCGTTCCGACCCCTGCGCCAGTATCCCGTCCGCAGCCACACCCACGACGATCTCGGTGGCTTCGAAGGACTCCGAGGTGTACCGCAGGAGATAGCGGTTGACCAATCCAGAGGCGATCTCATCGAAGATCCCGGCGAGGGCTGCCGGGTCTTCTGCCGCCACCAGCGCTCCTCCGCTCGCAATACTCATACGCGACAGAGCGGCATCGTCCGTCTCTGACGTGTCGAGTCCGACGGCATAGAAGTCGGCCTTGGCGGCGAGCAGGCCGATGATGGCCTCCTCCAGCGTCGAGCCGCTCACGGTGTCGCCGCCGTCCGAAAGCACGACAACTGCGCGACGCGCCTCATTCTCGAAGAGGTCGGCCGCCGCGGCCACGGCGTCGTAGAGCGCCGTTTCGCCCCGAGCGGACAGGCGGTCGATGGCGGCGTCCGCGACAGCGAGGTCAGTGGTGAAGCTCGTGGCAGTTCGCGGCTCGCTGCCGAAACCGACAACGGCGATTCGCACACCCGTTGGGAGCTGGGCAGTGAATGCCTTGGCTGCGCTCTTGGCCTCCTCGATCGCAGCACCCGCCATGCTTCCCGAGGTGTCGAGGACGAGCACAACCTCGAGGTCGTCGCTGGAAAGCCTGGTCACTTCGGGTATTACCTGGGTGCGGCCGTCCAGTACTGCGAACTGGTCCTCAGGAATGTCCTTACCGACCAGCTCGCGAGGCACACTGACGGTGATGAGAACTTCCGGATGGTTCGAGTGGTCGATGAGCTCTATGCGTAGGGGAAGCACCTCGTCGATGGGTTCGGCCCCTACGGCTCCCGCCGGCACCGACACCGTGGCCATGAGAAGCAGCAGCAGCAGCACCGCCCCGAAGCCGCTCTCGCTTCTCACTTCTTGCCTCGCGGCTGCGCCAGGCTGAGCTCCGGCGTGCCGAAGATGCCTGCCGGAAGCTCGATTCCGAGCTCGTTGAGGTGATCGCTGAACTGCGGCCTGATACCGGTCGGACGGATGGTTCCGAGAGCCTTGCCGTCGTCACCGTAGCCGCCGCTGTAGTCGAACTCGAAGATGGCCTGCAGGGTGACGACTTCACCCTCCATGCCTACGACCTCGGAGATCGAGGTGACTCGCCGTGAGCCGTCGCGCAAACGCTCGAGGTGCACGATGAGGTTGATAGCAGACGACAACTGCTCACGGATGGCTCTCACGGGAAGGTCCATTCCCGCCATGAGGACCATGGTCTCAATGCGCGACACAGCGTCTCGAGGAGAGTTGGCGTGAACCGTTGACAGCGATCCCTCATGGCCGGTGTTCATGGCCTGCAACATGTCAAGCGATTCGGCTCCACGGACCTCGCCGACGACGATGCGGTCCGGCCGCATGCGCAGCGCATTGCGAACCAGGTCGCGGATCTCAATGGCGCCCTTGCCTTCAAGGTTGGGTGGCCTGCTCTCCAGCCTGACGACATGGCGCTGGCGGAGCTGCAACTCGACGGAATCCTCGATGGTGACGATGCGGTGTTCCTCGGGTATGAAAGACGAAACGACGTTGAGCATCGTCGTCTTGCCCGTGCCGGTACCACCGCTGATCAGGATGTTGAGCCGACCCTCGACACACGCCTCGATCAGTTGCGCTACCTGCGGGGTAAGGGTGCCGAATTCGATGAGGCTGTCGACGCCGTATGGGTCTTTGGAGAACTTGCGGATAGTCAGTACTGCCCCATCTACTGCCAACGGCGGGATGATCGCGTTGACTCGAGAACCGTCGGGCAACCGTGCATCCACCATTGGTGACGACTCATCGATCCTTCTCCCAACGTTGGACACGATGCGCTCGATGACCCTTCGCAGATGATCCTGTGATGAGAATCGGGTGTTGGTCAGCTCGAGCATGCCATCGCGCTCGATGAAGATCGAGTCCTCCCCGTTGACCATGATCTCAGTGATCGTCGGATCGTCCAGGTAGGGCTGCACTGGCCCATAGCCCGTGATGTCCTCGCTTATCGCGGTAACCAGCTGGTGGCGTTCGTCGTCAGACAACGGAGCACCGCCGGCCGCGACGATGCGCTCGAGTTCCTCGCGCACGAACGCATTGAGTTGCTTTCGAGTGGTGGTGGAGTCATAGAGCCGGGTGCCCAGACGGGCGAAGAGTGCCTCCTGGGCGCGATGCTTGACCTCGGCCAGCGGATCCATCGGCAACTGAGCCGATGAGCGCGCCGCAGTGCGCCCCTCGTCCTCGAAGTTGGCAGTCTCTGTCAGCTTCAGGCGCTCGCTGAGTTTCATAGCCGTCGTCCTTTCTTGGATACCGGCACTTCAGCGAAGCGACCGACGAGGTCGCCCAACTGCTTAGCCACCGGGCTTCGAGGTGAAGCCTCGATGATGGGCGCTCCCTGGTTCATTGAGAGCGGTACCGCCCTCGTGCTCGACAGTTTCAGGTCGACTCGGTGGCCCAGCGTCCCCGGCACTTCGCTGGCGTTCAATCCAACATTGCTGTCAGCCCTGTTGAGAATTACATGGCGCTTCTGGTCGTCCATGTCCAGCTGATCGAGCGCCCCGATGACCTTGCGTAGGCCGCGGACGCTGGCCACTGCCAGATCACACACCAACACGAAGTCGGTCGATACCTCCAGGGCGGACAGCGTGTGCTCAGTGAGGCCGGCGGCCGTGTCTATCACTACGAAACGAAACTCTGCCGCCAGCTGCCGAAGCACCTTCTCGACGCGCTCCGGGGTGATCTCTTCGCCCTGGGCGGGCTCGTCTGGCGCACACAACACGAAGAGGTCGTCCCGCGGAGTGAGAATGACCTTGAGCGTCGCCGGATCGACCTCGCCAACCGATTGAGCGAGGTCGCCCATGCCGTGCTGTGGGATCAAGCTCAGGGCATTGGTGATGTCGCCAAACTGAAGATCGAGATCGACAAGCACCACATCGCCGGGATGGATCCTCGCCAGCCCTACGGCCAGATTGGAAGCAATTAGCGTCTTGCCAGATCCCCCCTTGGGAGCCAAGATCGTGATGACGTGGCCCGCCGGCCCTTGCCTCGCCGGGGCCGGGGGCGGCAGATTGGCACGGCGCTCGCCGGCGATAGCGGCCGCCCGTTGGAATTCCTTGCGAACATCACCGAAAGAGGCCTTCGGGGACAAGACTCCGCGTACACCCGCGTGCAGCGCATCCTGTAGGAGCTGCGGAGTGGGTTCGGCGGTGATAATGACGCTGATCCCTGGATGTCTGAGGTCGAACTGTTTCGCCACAGCCAGGGCCTCTCCGATCGGGATATCAGGCCCAAAGACCACCACCTCAGAGGCGAATCCCGCGAGTTCCTGTGCGGTGCGGTCGGGATGTCCTACCAGAAGGTCGGCATCCAGCCAGCGGTGTAGCTCACCGTTGAGCTCTCCGTTGAAGGCCTTACGGATCCGCTGCTCGTAGTCGAGATCGGCCGTGGCCAGTAGAACCCGGCTCATCGGTACACCGTCAGGCGGGTCTGGATCTCCGTGTCGTCTTCAGGGGCATCCGCAGGCTCGTAGGCCAGCCACACGCTGCCGTGCTCGGCGGCGAAGACCACCTTCTCGAGGTCACCAGCCGTTGTGGCAAGCGTGACCAACAGGTTGCCCGTTGGGGCGAGCTCAACACCGCTAGCAGCGGCGCCTTCCTCATCTGTCTCTCGAGGCAGCCGTTCCACCTGCACACTGGTGATGAGCACCTTGTGCAAGATGAGGTGTGACGTATTCGGAGTGGCCTGTGGCCTGGTGTTCTCCGGCTCGGCCGCCAGGGCGAACGCGAACTCGGCCTCGGCCTCGTCGTAGGCGGGATCGACGGTGAACGGGTTGAACGAGGCCACCACCGCCACCATGTCCCCAGGGACCACAAGGCCGCCGGCGGCCCTTTCCGGTGATAGCGACAGCGAGACCTGGAGCAGGCCAGCCGGGATCTCAATATCGTCGAGATCCTCGAGCTCCTGTGGGGTGATGAAGCGACTCGCCAGCAGCTGCTCGCCGGGAACGAGGTTGACGGCAGCCACTTGGCCTTCTAGCTGGGAGAGGCTCGTGACACTGCCCGCGGCCCGCGCCTTTGTCGGCAGCTGTTCCACCGTCACGTATCGCTCGAGTTCGGCGGCTGACTGCCCGCTGGCGACCGGGTCGGACACGACGTAGACAGCGACCGTCTCCTCGCCTGCCAGCACTCGGTCCTCGGCGGCCCGTACGTAATTCATGAGCACAAACGTGCCCCCGGCAGCGAGCGCAACCGCCACCGCCAGCCCTACCAATCTCTTGTTCATTGTGTTCTCTCCCTCATTCAGTGAGCGCTATTGCCACAACGCCGTAGTTAGTTCCGCCGCCGCCCAAGATCGGCTCGCAGCCCCAGCAGGTTGCCTTAGTTGGGTATCCCTGGATGCAACGAGTACTTCCTGAGCAGGGGTCCCCCTGGCCCGCGATCGACTGTGTCCACGCGGGCGATCCCGAGAACTTGTACCCGGTGAGGTACAAGGCCACATACCCGTTCATCTGGTACCTCTTGTCGTTGTACTCCGGCGGTCCTTGAAAATCGTCGAAAACGGGCACGAATAGGATCTTCCCGAGGAAGGTCTCCACCGTGTCGGCGGGGCACTCGGGGCTGGGGGCATCGGCGCCTGGATCCACGTCGTACCACCAGCCATCGTCACCGGAGGTCTCGGCGGTGCAACCGATCTCCGCCTGCTCCAGCCAGCCGAAGCCGCCGGGGAGATCTTGGCCCGCAGGACCGTTGCATTCTTCCGTGGTATTGCCGTCGTGGAACAGAAAGGTGAAGCCGTCCACTGCCGGCCCGTTGCCACCGTATGCAGCCGCCCACAGTTGATAGTTTTCGCTGCCTTCAGGCGGAGGGGGCTCGGGAAGCGCCGCTTTCCACTCGTCGACTGTGAGTTCGCCCCACAACTTCTGCATCTCGCACCACGAGACCGTGAGCGGAATGTCGCTGGCGCTGCCGACGGTGCCCCAGATCGCTTTGGCTCGAGCCCCAACCTCGGTGCCCGTGAATCCGATCACCTGAGCGAAGAAGGGACGGAAGATCGTCCCGCCGTCAGATGTCTCCGTTTCTGTTGCGACCTCGATGCTTTGTGCAGTCGTGTCGAGGATGAGTTCGTGAATCTCAGCGCGATCGTCTCCGGCATTGCCGTCGGCGTAGGCCTCGGCGGTAGCCGTAACCGTGGCGGTGTCGCAGGCTGTTGCTCCTGTGGCGCAGTCCTCGGCGATCGCAAGAACAGCTGCGTCCGCACCGTTCTGCAGCTCGCGGCGCTCCTGGTAGAGAGCACCGGTATCGATGGCGAAAGCCACCATGCCGAACAGCATGATCAGCAGCAGGGCGACAAAGACCATGGCGATGCCTCTGTCATCTTGAAAGCTCGTCGGCGACTTCCGATCCACGACAGCGCGGAATCGCTTGATCAACCTGAACATCTCATCACCCCCGTGCTCTCCAATGTGAGCGTGTTGGTCCCGAAGAACGGGATTTCGTATGTAAACGGATAGGAAACTGTCAGCTCGGTCGGCTCCGCCGCGACGCATGGCGTGTTGGTGATGGTCATCGAGGCGGGGTCGAGGCTGGTGCCCGCACCCTCGGCGGCAGAGGCCGCCGCGACGGGATCCCCGGTGATGGCGAGAACTCGCACACCTTCTCGGGCGGCGTGGGTGACGGTGACCTTGGCGTTGTACGCCCGGCTGAACTCGACCATGCCAAAGATCAGAAGCAGGAGGAGTGGCAGCATCAGCGCCGACTCCACCATGGTGGCGCCTCGATCAGTTCGTCTGAGGTTCTTCATTGCTATCCCTAAATAGATCCGAAAGGAGGTTGGGGGGGGCGGCGCCCATCGGGGCGCCGCCGTTCCCCGTTACTGGCCGACTAGCAGGCAACGCCGTTGCTGGTGATACAGCCGCTGACGTCGTTGAACTTCGTGTTGGTCGTAGTACCAACAAGAGCTGCACCTACGACGGCGATAATGGCGATGACCGCAAGGATCAATCCGTACTCAACCATCGTGGCGCCCTCGTCTCTTACGAGTCGGCTCTGCACGAATGTCAATGCGTTAAGGAGCATGAGCCCCTCCTTCCTCATGGCTCGACTTATTGCATCGAGCACGTGTTAAGACGAACATTGTCAGGCCACGGCTTGGAGGTCATCCCCAACATTGATGATTCGCTCTTAGCAGGTAGCAAACGTGTCGATGCATTGGCTGACATCGACGTACTTGTCGTTGGTGATAGTTCCAACGACCAGGGCACCGACGACGACCACGATGGCGATCGTGACCAGGATGAGTGCGTACTCAACCATCGTGCCTCCCCTGTCGCCGGCCATACGGCTCTCGGCATACGCCCAGATAGACAACATGGTTCGGCCCCTTCCTCTAGAGAATCCAGCATCCACTCCGACCATGGCTTTGTCGTCCTCACAATTGGGGATTCCCGGCAGCAAGCCAGCCAGCCTCATGGGCCATGGCGACTGCAGCCAGCTGACTGGAGACGCCCAACTTGGTGAGAATGGAGCGAATGTGTGATCGGACCGTCGAGAGCGAGACATGGGACGCTGTGGCTATCACCGCCGCAGAACTCCCGCGACCAAGCTCGGCCAGCACCTCCCGTTCGCGAGTCGTCAGTCGTTCGAATGGAGCCAAGCGCTCCTGGACGCCGACGCGCTTTCGCCGAAGAGCGGTGAGAAAATGGTGCCGATTGCTTGCGAAGACATCCGCCCGACCGTCTGCAGCGGCGACGACGGCCGCGACGATCGACTCGAAGGGGGCATCCTTGGTCATTGCGCCAAAGGCGCCTCTCTCAAGGCCTTCACCGATGGCCACCTCGTCCCTACTACCCGTGATCAAGATGACCTCGCAACCGAATGCGGAGAGCGGCGCGATCAACGAACGGCCATCCCCTGCTGGTCCGAGGTCAAGATCGAGAAGTACTACGTTCGGTCGGAAGTCAGCCGCGACTGAAACGGCGTTGGCAAGGCCGAGCCCTGTAGCTACGCCCACTTCGAAGCCACTCTCCTCGAGCGAATTCGCAAGCACCTGGGCCAGTAGCTCGTGATCGTCAACGACGAGAACCCTGGTAGCGCGGTCCCCGCTGACGGGCGGTGCTGATATTGCAGTGCTCATGCCGTAACCCCTCCGCGCTGTCTGCAGCGCTGAAACGACTAGAGATGATGATGGATACCGAACGCTTCGAGCGCATCATCAATATTGATGAGAGCGAACAGCGCTACTGGCTGATCCAACCCACTTCGCGGGCCAGGGACACTGTCTCGAGCTGCGACGAAGTGCCGAGCTTGAGGAGGACGCTGCGTATGTGGGAACGGACCGTCGTCGGAGCGATGTCGAGCTCCTCAGACATCACAGCGACCGACATCCCATGGCGCATCGCTTCGAGGATCTCTCCCTCCCGACTGGTCATCGAGTGGAACGGGGCCAGCCGACGGTCCCGGTTGGACCGCCATGAGCGCAGCGCTGCGAGCAGCCTTTCCCGCTCGACCGTGGGGCACACTGGCATTCCCAGAGCCGCGCGGCAGATGGCCGTCACGAGCGAATCAAGACCTGCATCCTTGGTGGCGACACCCAACGCGCCCGCTTCCAGGCAGGCAGCGTGACGAAGCTCGTCGTGACTCCCCGTCAGGATCAGCACGTGAGCTCCGGTCTTGACGATGGGTGCGATCAATTCGAGACCGTCGCCAAGAGGACCGAGGTCAAGATCGAGAAGAACCACATGCGGCCGCATCGCTCGCAGGTCTGACAGCAACGCCTCCGAGGTCTCCGGCAGAATCGCAGTGGCTGCAAGGCTCTCCATCCTGAGCACCTCAACCAACGCCATGCTCATGAGGGCCTGGTCCTCCACTACGACAACCCTTGGTGACTCATCAGATATGGGGATGACAGACTCGGTAGTGGTCCGCTTTGATGTGCCAATGCGAGTTGCAGTAGCAGTGTCTCCGCCCTTGCTGGCTGAACTATTGCGACGCGTCATCGGTGATGCCGGCATGGACGTCGGAGCAACGAGCTCGGCGCGCGCCGATGTTGCTCTGATTCTCGACGCAGACGCAGACGACCTAGATGCCAATGCCACCATCACCCTCGACACGTCGGCTCGGCAAGCTGTGGTCGTTGACCGCGTCGGTTACCGACGAGAGGTCAACGTCGGGGGACCGACGGACATCATCGATCTCATCAGAGAGATCGTGCGTCGCTGAGCTGGCGGGTATGGCCATCATGAATCTGGCGCCGGTCTCCGCCTCAACATCCAGCCACAGACGCCCGCCTTGCTCCTGCATGGTTCGGCTGGCGATGGCCAGCCCGAGGCCCTGACCGGCCCCGGTTGTGAACCCCCGTTCGAAGATACGGTCGGCGAGTCCGCTCTCGATACCACCACCTTCGTCGGCGATCGACACAAGAATCTCATCGCCGCTCCGATACGCAGCCACGGATATCGCAGCACCGGAGGCATGCACGCGAGCGTTCTCCAACAAGCATTGGATGACCTCGGCCGTTGCCGGTAGATCGCCGAATGCGTGGAGCTCGCTACTGACACTGACGCCAACAGCGAGTCCGTGGAGCCTCTCCACAGCAACCGCTCCTACAAGCGCATCTGCAACTCGGAACAGGCGAAGGGTCGCTGGCCCGGGGATGACTAGGCGCCTCAACACGGCTACCTCGTTTCTGATCGCAGCGCGCAGCGGAAAGGATCCCGAGTATGTCGGCATGAGCCGGGTCGCCATATCCAGCGCTGACAGCGCAGAGCGGGCCTCGTGCAGACGCTCCTCGGACTCGTCGAAACTGTCCGCCCGGGCGGCCTTGAGGAAGTGCTCACGCGCATTGGCCGCGCTCAGCCGCCTCCCTAGATCGACATGAGACTTCTCCATGTGATGGAATACTCCGAGAAGCATCAGCATCAGGCTGAGCTCGAGAATGATCCCTCCGGTGACTGAAACGACGGCATCCGGCAAGGTGTCGTATGCGACGACGCCTTGGTGTAGAACCCCGAGGACACCAACGGCGAACCAGCCAGCAAGGCTGTCTCGGCTGCGCAGGCCGTGTGCCAGAGCGATGCCGGCGACGGCCGCCCAGCCAGCGATCAGGACCCACTCGGATGGCACAATCAACCAAAGGATGCCACCAAGTGCAAAGATGCCGACGGCGGCTGGGATCCCCCGTGCTGGCGCTGCCACCAGATCGATCGACGGCGACAACACCGCCCGCAACGTGAAGAAGGCGGCTATGGCGACAGTCGATGCCTGTAGCGCCTCGATCAGCGGCGGGAGGGTTCCCGGCTCGACGAGAACGGCGGCCAAGTCGATCGCAAGGTGTGTGCCGACTGCGGCCATCGCCAAGCTCCACCACAAGGCCGGTGCTTCCAGCTGATTTCGCCACCACATACCCAGGAAACTGGCGGCCACCAGGGCCGTGATCGTTGCCGCGCTGGCTGTTGCGCCTCGCCAGATATCGCCGTCGAACGCAGCCGAACGCGCTGCCGACCAGTTGACCGTCAGTGCAAACGATGCTGATGTGGCACCGACCAGGGCGCCCGCGGCTGCCGCCGCCCATCGATTAGTCGGATTCCCCTTGAGATCGCCCCTCATGTCTGGCCTTCCTACTTTCGCCAGACACCACCGTGCCCGGCCCCTGCCGACGGTCGCCCGACCGCCGCCACGCTACGTTACTAGAAAAACCACTCTATGTCATCAATTATGACTAGAGATCGCAAGAAGCCTTCCAGTGCCTGCTATACGGCTACTGTCAACTTCTTTCCGTAGTCGACAGAAGATCGGCGCTGGCGACGCCTTCTGTGGCAGACGATCCCACCATGGTCGGTGTCGAGAGCACCGCCATGGACCGATGGCGGCGTGTCATCGACGAGCTGCGGCACTGGTTGCCCAACTCCGGCGGTCGTCGATATCGGGGCTGGCAGGGGTTCACCGCCCCGGATCTCGAGGTCTTCTGTGCTTCGCCGACTGCGGGAGGGTCTGCTGGCGGCTACGGAGTCGGCCCCGCTGCCAGTCGTGGGCGCGGCACGGTTTGAAAGGGCGGTCGGTCCGCGTTGGTATGGGGTTATGAGCTTTCCATCTGATCTCGAAATCGCACGCGGAGCCGACCTAGAACCCATCGCCGACATCGCCGCCAGCATGGGACTGGGGCCACACCTCATCCAGCAATACGGCAGCGACGTCGCCAAGATCAGCCTCGACGCCATCGAGGAGCTCGACGGCCGGCCCAAGGCCAAGTACATCCTCGTGTCCGCCATAACCCCGACCCCCCTCGGCGAGGGAAAGACGACAACGGCCGTCGGGTTGGCGCAGGGCTTCAAGCACCTCAAGAAGCAGGCCGTGCTATCGCTCCGCCAGCCGTCGATGGGGCCGACGCTCGGCATCAAGGGAGGCGCCGCCGGTGGCGGCTACAGCCAGGTGGTCCCGATGGAGACACTCAACCTGCACCTCACCGGCGACATGCACGCCGTTACCTCTGCCCACAACCTCCTCGCAGCCATGGTCGACAACAACATCTTCCGCCACAGCGACGCCGACCTCGATCTGCACCGCATCAGTTGGCAGCGCGTCATGGACATGAACGACAGGGCCCTGCGCAACATCGTCGTTGGGATGGGAACGCACCTCGACGGCGTCCCCCGCCAGACAGGGTTCGATATCACGGCAGCATCGGAGGTCATGGCCATCCTTGCCCTCTCCACATCGCTCCAGGACATGCGCCAGCGGATGGGTCGTATCGTTGTCGGCCAGAACAGCAAGGGCGAGCCCGTCACCGCCGAGGACCTGAAGACCGCAGGCGCCATGACGGTCCTCATGAAGGACGCCCTGCAGCCCAACCTCATGCAGACCCTCGAGAACACGCCGACGATCATCCACGCCGGGCCCTTCGGCAACATCGCCCACGGCAACTCGTCGGTGGTGGCCGATCTCATAGGCATCCACGGCGGCGATTACCTGATCACCGAAGCAGGATTTGGCGCCGACATGGGGGCCGAGCGCTTCTTCAACATCAAGTGCCGAACGTCGGGACTCGAGCCAGACGCAGCCGTGGTGGTCGCGACCGTTCGGGCCCTGAAGGCACATTCGGGACGACACCGCATCGTGCCCGGCAGGCCGCTCCCCGAGGACCTGCTAGCCGAGAACCCCGAAGATGTGGCCGCGGGAGCTGCCAACCTGCGCAAGCAGATCGAGAATATCCGCATCCACGGAGTCGACCCGGTCGTGGCCATCAACGCCTTCCCCACCGACCATCCCTCCGAGCACGCGATGATCCGCGAGATCGCGGAAGAGGCCGGTGCGATGGCCGCGGTATCGAGCCACTTCTCGGACGGGGGAGCTGGAGCAACCGAACTGGCCGAGACGGTCGCGGAAGCCGCCCAGAAGCCAAGCAAATTCCAGGTGCTGTATCCGGACGAAGCCTCGCTCAAGGAGAAGATCGAGGCCATCGCAACCAAGATCTACGGTGCCGACGGGGTCAGCTACGACCATACCTCGGCTCGCCATATCGCCTTCCTGGAGAAGAACGGATTCGGAAACCTACCGGTCTGCGTTGCCAAGACCCACCTGTCGCTTAGTCACGACTCCAAGCTCAAAGGAGCACCGACCGGCTGGACGCTGCCCGTTCGTGAAGTCCGGGGGTCCATCGGAGCCGGGTTCGTCTATCCCATCTGTGGCGACATGCGAACCATGCCGGGTCTAGGGACCTCCCCGGCTGCCGAGCGCATCGACATAGACGAGAACGGCGAAATCGTCGGGCTCAGCTGACCCAGAACCGAAAGATTTCGGTCGGTGGCCTGTGCTAGGCCTCGAAGGGTACGGGCATCAGCTCGAAGACGTCGATGGCGTAGTTGCCCTTGCCCTCAGCGAGGTAGGGATGGCCCTCGGTGAGAGCTTCGGCGCCACTCATGTCGGCGGCTTCGACGATCGAGTAGCCGGTGAGAGACGTCGCCGCTCCTGCTGAGCCGTCATCCACCTTCGAGCTTCCAGGTCCGAACGGCGTGCCGATGTCGGTGAGCGCGGGCCCGACCTTCTCCATCCAGGCGCCCCATTTCGCCATGACCTCGGCGCCCTGCTCTGGCGTCATCTCCGACATGTCGGTGGCTTCGCCCTTGTAGATCATCATGTACTTCGGCATGCAAGAACTCCTTGTGGTCTGACTGGTCCGAGGATTCTAAGCGAAGCCCAAAACTGTGCATTCCCCATGCGTAAGCTCTCATCACTGCAATCCAGGAGGGTCTGATGACTCACGATGAAGTCCAAGCGTGGCTCGACAGCTACATCGAGGCCTGGCGTAGCTACGACACCGACAAGATCGGAGCGCTCTTCACAGAAGACGCCTCCTACAAGTACCACCCCGGTGAGGAAGCCGTAGTCGGCCGAGACAAGATCGTCGCGGGGTGGGTCAAGTACAAGGACGAGGGGCTGAACGCCAACCCATGGACCGCTGAGTACCACCCGTGGGTTGTCGAGGACGACCGGGCAATCGCCATCGGCGAGACTCATTACGAGGGATCGAAGGACTACTTCAACAGCTTCCAGATCACCTTCCGTGATAGCCAGGCATCCGAGTTCGTCGAATGGTTCATGGAGCCAAGCAAGACCGAGTAGACGCCCGCGAGGAAGCCCCCTCCTCGCCTTCGGCGGTACCCCCCTACGGGAGAGAGGTGGAGCTGAGCGGGGAGACGAGCAAGACCGCGTAGGCGCCCGGCGAGGAAGCCCCCCTCCCGGCCTTCGGCGGTACTCCCCCCTACGGGGGGAGAGATAGGAGCTGAGTGGGGAGACGAGCAAGACCGCGTAGGCGCCCGGCGAGGAAGCCCCCCTCCCCACCTTCGGCGGTACTCCCCCCTACGGGGGAAGAGATAAATCGTCCTCCCCCACTGGTGGAGAGCAACTTGTTTCCTCCCCTCTTGGGGGAGGTGCCGGAGAGGCCGCAAGGACTCGGAGGCGGAGGGGGCTTCCTGTTTTCAGCTGGACCGCGCCCGCGAGGAAGCCCCCCTCCCGGCCTTCGGCGGTACTCCCGCCTACGGGGGGAGAGATAAATCGTCCTCCCCGCTCGCGGGGGAGGTGCCCCGCAAGGGCGGAGGGGGAGAGAGAACCAGCATTTAGCGTGGTTGATAGGCCCTCATTTGAGTGACTAGTCACTCAATCCTTTAGCGGCCTCCCGGGCTTGCCGAAGCAGTGGCAAGCCTCCGCGAGCAGCCCTTGGCCGCCACGCGAGGCGCCGCCGCCAGGAAAAGAGCCGCCAAATGAAGGTCGCCGTGATCGGTGCCGGATGGGCAGGCGTGGCCACCGCACGCAGCCTCTTCGACGCCGGAGTCGAGGTCGAGATATTCGAGAAGAGCGATCGCGTCGGCGGGCACTCGCGCACCGAGATGATGGAGGGGGTCGTCTACGAACCAAACGGCGCCCACATCTTTCACACCTCCAACGCAGACGTGGCACGCTTTGTGCAGCGGTTCGGTCTCAGCCGCAGCTATGAGCACAGTGTCGTCAGCGAGGTGTTCCTCCACCCCGATGACGAGGAGGGGCACCTGCTCTCGTGGCCTCCCCAGCTAGGAGAGATCCGCCGGCTCAGCATCTGGCCGGCAGTGGAGCGAGAGCTATCCGAATTGCCCCCACAGCCCCAGGGTGAAGACCTGGAGAGCCATGTCATCTCGATGATGGGACCAACGCTCTATCGGTTGTTCATCAGGGACTACACCATCAAGCAGTGGGACTGTGAACCGTCGCAACTCTCTGCTCGACTCGCTCCGAAGCGAATCGAGCTTCGCGACGACGGGTATCGCCGACTCTTTCGCGACCGCTGGGAGTTCTTCGGACCCCGCGGTGCCAACGAAGCGCTCGAAAATGCTGCCGCCGGTATCCCGCTGAACCTCGACACCGAGATGAAGTCATCGGAGATGGAGCACTTGGGTACCGAATTTGACTTCATCGTCGTAACCGCACCGCTTGACGTCTTCCTGGGGCGCCCCGGTGAGTTGGAGTGGCGCGGAATCGAGATGCGGTCCGTCTACACGGAAGCTGAGGAGGCTTCGACGGCAACGCCTTCCTACGTGGTCAACCGTCCGTCGCGGCGTGTCCCCTACACCCGCACTGTGGAGACCAAGCACGCCACCGGTCAGCAGGTCGCGGGCACCGTCGTCAGCCAGGAGTACCCGGGGGCTCCGGCGAGGCACTACCCCGTACCGACCGTCGATGGGCGCTACGAAGGCGTCAATGAGCTCCTGAAGGCAGAAGTTGGCTCGATGTGCCACCGCCCAGTTCTCTTTTGCGGCCGCCTGGCGAACTACACCTACATCAACCAGGACCAGGCGATTCTCCAGGGCATGGGGGCGGCAAGGGACATCCTGGCGGTCGGCCCGTGAGGACGCCAGACGTCGCCGTCGTGATGCCCGCATTCAACGAAGCCGACGGCATTGAAGACTTCCTAGTCGACCTTCAGAAGTCGTTCCTCGACCAGGGGGTCGGCGTCGTCTTCTGCATCGTTGACGATCGCTCTACCGACGGGACGGCCGAAGTTGCCGCCGTCGTCGCCGGTCATTTCGGCATCGACCTCGTCATCGACCGCAACGTGGCGAACCTGGGCCACGGCCCCACATCTGTAGCGGCCTGGGAAGCCGGTCTCGCCACCGGCGCTCCCTGGATCGTCCACGTCGATGGGGATGGCCAGTACGAGGGTGCGGACGTGGTGCGGGTAGCCGATGCGGCCGGCGGCGACGGAGCCCTCGGCATCCGGATCGCACGGGCCGACCCCTGGTTCCGCAAGATGCTGAGCTCCCTCCTCCGGGTCTACGTGCGGACACTGTCCGGCGTCAGAACTCGTGACGCCAATACGCCCCTCCGCGCATATAGCCGCGAGGCGCTACAGGAGCTGCTATCGGTGCTTCCTCGCCGGCCAATGGTTCCTTCGGTCTATTTGTCGGTGGCCGGTCACACCAAGGGTCTCGAACTCGTCGAGGTGCCCGTCCACAGCCGACTGCGACGAGGTGAGGAGTCCACTGGGACGATGTGGGGCGAAGGGCGGCTGCGGGCGTTACTGCCGTCGCGACGCTTGGTCGGCTTCCTGTGGGGCGCCTTTGTCGAAAGCACCTCGGTGCTGCGCTCGCTGCGGAGATGATCAACTCGCCGCTATTCAGTCGGAGCGGTCTGTTGTCGATGTCCCGTCGCCACCGCGTGCTCATCTTGGCAGTCGCCATTGTTGGCGTCGGCCTCCGCCTCGGGGCGATGCTGTTCGGAAACAACTTTGACTACGACTCCTACGAGATCGTCGGCGAACTCCAGGCGGAGGGCGAGAACGTCTACGCCTGGACCGGTCGCTACAACTACGGGCCGGCGTGGTTTCTCCTCCTCGGGCAGTTCTGGAGGTTGTCGCAAGCAGTTGTCGGCGATGCCGGTCTCTTTCGTGTCCAGCTCGTACTCGTCCTGATCGCTGCCGACCTCTTGATCGCCTACCTGCTCCTCCGGCGCCTGGGGGCGGTGGCAGCCTCCTTGATGCTGTTGTCACCGCTGTCCATTCTCATCACCGGCTTCCACAACCAGTTCGACAACATTGCCATCGCTATCGGATTCGCGGCGATCCTGCTCATCGGCAACGCCAAGGAGGGTGCGATCGACCGCCGACAGGCCGCGGGAATCGCCCTGCTCGGGTTATCGATCATCTTCAAACACGTTCTCTTCTTCTTGCCACTATGGATGGCGCTGCGGCAACGAACGTGGCGCCGGGGCCTCGCAATGGTCATAACCCCGTGGGTCCTCTTCGCGGTGAGCTTCCTTCCGTGGATCTACGAGGGGTGGTGGGGCATTCTTGACAACGTGATCAAATACCGATCATTCAGCAATGCACCTCTCGTCGATGCCTTGACCCTCGGACTGCTCGACGCCGACGCATTGGGCAATGTGGGGTTCGTCGTGTTCATCGCAGCGATCCTTGGTGTTGGCTGGTGGGCTCGCGGTCAAGATCACGTCGCGACGTTCCTCGTGATGTTGGGGACGATGGTGATATTCGCTCCGGCCATGGCGAACCAGTTCCTAGCCATACCGGTCGCGGCCGTTGCCGCGTACCCCAGCGCCCTCCTCGGATTCTGGACCCTCCTCGGGACTTGGCATCTCGTCGGCGACTCCGATGGCCTTGGCTTCTCGGGGATCCTGCCCCCCTTCCTCGACCGAACCGAGATGGGATCAGCCGTGCACATCGCCCCGGTGTTGGTATTGGCGGCGGGAGGACTGCACTGGTTCCGTCGTTCGCGCCCCCAACCGGTGCCGCCAGCACCTCGAACGGTGGGTGTGGCGTTGGAAGCACCAGTGCCCTAAGCGGCCTTCCGATTCTCAGCTGGCCAGCGTCCTAGGGCACGCGAAGCCCCTCCCCGGCTTCGGCGGTACTCCCCCCTACGGGGGGAGAGATAGTCGTTGGAACCGCCGGCAGAGCTGCGGACCGCCGGGCGTGTCTCGCGAAGGCGGCGGCAACCAGTTGGCGGGTGAAGCCTTCGTGGCCGGCGGGGTCGTTGGCGAGGCAGAGGTCGGCGCCGCCGTAGGCGTCGGGCGCGAAGTAGACGCCGCAATTGGGGTTGATCTCCAGCATGGACGGCGTGCCATCGCCCAGCACCCGCATGTCGCAGCGGCCGAAGCTGGCCCCATCGAGAGCGCTGAAGAACCGAGCCGAGACATCGCGCAGTCGAGCGTCTAGGTCGGGATCCCGGACCGGGAACGTGTTCATGTCGTCGAACTCGACCCACTTCATGTTCTCGTGCTTGAAGCCCTCACCATCGGGAAAGCGGTACTGCATGGGCTGATAGGTCGTCGGAGAGTCGGGTTCGTCGGGGTTCTCCGCAACCAAGACGGTGGCCTCGATGCCGTCGATGTACTCCTCTATGAGGGCGGTGCCGTGCCGTGAAATGATCTTGTTGGCCTGGCGTCGCAGCCCCGCCGGAGATTGCACCCGCGACCACCTGCTCAACGAGACACTGGCGTAGCTGCTGTAGTGCTTGACGAAGAGCGGAAACCGCAGCTCATTAGCGGCCCGCTCGACATCCTCGGCCGTCGCTGCGAAGACATAAGCAGGGGCGGCGATGCCCTCGGCGGCGCAGGCATCCTTCATCCGCTGCCTGCTCGGTTCGTAGTAGTTGGAGGTAGCTCCGGTGAACGGCACACCAAGCTCTTCGAGGGTAAGCACTACCTCGATTCCCGGCCGGTCCTCGTCGGCGGCGCCGTCACAGAGGTTGAAGAACACGTCGAATCCTTGCCCAGCCAATTCCCTGATCCGAGCCGGGCCGTCCTTGCCCGTGAGGTTCTCGGAATGCCACTCCGCGTCGAAGAAGGGCCGGGGGTCGCAGGGCCAATCGTCCTCGGCGAACACCTCGGCGTCGAGGTCCTGGGTCGTCAGCAGACAGATTCGCATGAGCGCATCAGTATCGCAGGAGGTCCAGTGTCCAAGTAGCTATCACGGCCATATCCGCAGCACCTTGTGGAAGCGGCCGACCGGCGCCAGCCAGCGTGGCCACACCCCGACGCCCTACTCCTCGTAGCCCGGGTGGGCGACGACGCCGGCGAACTCCCCTTCGTCTGCCGTAGGGAGGTGGGGCATGGAGGACCTCAGGCCGGTGAGGACCGCGTACATCTCAGCCGCCGGGCGCAGCGACGGCACGCCGTCCCCGGCTGATGCTTCAACTAGCGAGAAGGTGCCGGGGTCGATGGTGGCGGTGAGCGCCGGAGACGAATAACTCAGCGAACCATTGAGATCGATACGGTGGGTCTCTCCTCCGAAGCGGCCCTCCATGGCGGCGGTGACCCCGTCGTCGTACATCATGAAAGCGTTGTCAGGCTCGGCCTCGAACTCCTCGCGGTTCAGGTACAGCCGCGGCTTGTCTTTGTAGGGCTCGCCCGATGTCGGGCAGAACGTGACGCAGTTGCCGCACTCGTTGCAGAAGTCGGTGAGGACCGCTATCTGGTGCGCCTGATCGGCAACCCACGGCGTCATCTCCCCCGCCACTACGGCACCACCTTCGACGGCCAACTTGGGCAGCTCGAAGCGCAGCGGTTCCATCTCATAGGTCATCAGAGCCATGTTGGGGCACACCCCGACGCACAGACTGCAGATGTCGTGACAGTCGAGACAACGCGACGCCTCCGCCATGGCCTGCTCCGGGGTGAACGTCATGATGGTCTCGTTGAAGTTGTCGCGATCGTCCAGCGGGGTGTGGCTGACGGGAGTGCGGTACTGGCGTTGGGCACGGCGGATGAGCAGATCCTGGAGTTCGAACGGCTCGACAACTGCCACAGGTGCTGCTTGTGGTCCCTTGACATCCTCGATGATGGAGTCAGCCACCGCCTTGCCGTCGCCGGCGGCCATCACGATGGATTGGGGGCCGTGCGCGGACACATCGCCGATGGCGTACATGCCGGCAATGGAGGTGGCGAAGCGATCGTCTGTGGCGATGTACCCGTTGTCGGTGAGGTTGGGGACCTCGTCGCCGAAGAAGTCGAGAATGGCGTATTGGCTTATCGCCAGGATGAGAGTGTCGAGCCCGACCTGGAACTCGGAGTTCTCAATGGCGTGGGGGATCTTGCGATTTGACGAGTCGCGGTCGCCGCGATACTCGTTGCGCGAGCACACCAGCGCCTCGAGCTTGCCATCGACGACGCTCAGCGACTCGGGGCTGGCGAGCTCGACGATCTTGACACCTTCCTCGGTGGCAGCGTGGACTTCTTCGCGGTCGGCCGGCATCTGGTCCCTGGTGCGGCGATAGATGAGTGAGACGTCGGAAGCCCCCAGCCGCAGTGACGAGCGCACGCAGTCCATGGCGGTATCCCCGGCACCGATGACTCCGACCCGCTGGCCGATATCGGGGCGCTCTCCCTCGCGGACATCGCGCAGGAAGCTGATGCCGTCGATGACACCCGCGGCATCCTCGTCCGAGAACCCCAGCGTCTTGGGGAGCTGAGCCCCCACCGCTACCACGATGCGATCGAAGCCCTGTTGACGCAGCTCGGCAAGGGTGAAGTCGACCCCGGCCTCCTGGCCGTACTTCACCTCGACCCCGAGCCGACTCAGCACCTCCATGTCCTGGTCGATCTCGGCCTGCGGCAGGCGGAACACCGGGATGGCGCCCCCGACCATGCCGCCGGCATACGGGTGCTTCTCGAAGATGGTGACCTCGAACCCGGCGTATCCCAGCTTCTCGGCAGCACCGATACCAGCGGGCCCGGCGCCGATTATCGCCACCTTCGACCCGACGGGTTCGGCCTGGTCGAAGAGGTGAGGCTCGGACTCGTGGTCCATGATGAATCGCTTGATCTCGCGGATGGCCAGCGGCTCGTCGTAGTGGGTGCGGATGCAGGTTGTCTCGCACAGGTGATCGCACACTCTGCCCAAGATGGCGGCGATGGGATTGTCCTCACGCGTCAATGCCACAGCTTTGGCGAAGTCACCGTCGCGGACCGCCTCCATGTACTGCGGGACCTTCTGGTTGACGGCGCAGCCGTCCTGACATGGCGCCTCGATGCAGTCGAAAAGACCAAGCTTGCGGTCGGTCTTGGACCGGTCGGTCCGATACGTCTCTTTGACGTTGCGCTTGTCGACGCGCGCCGCCGCCGCGTAGCTGCTGAGGTTGGAAAGGGCGGCGGCCGTCACATCGTCTTCGCCCGCGCTGTTCGTTATGAAGCTGTCGATCGAGTCGGCACCGACGGCGTCCATCGCCTTGTCAAGCTCGGTGAAGTACTGAAGCATCCGCATGTAGCCGCCGGACTTCAGCAGGTCGGAGCAGACCGTGACCGTTCGCATCCCTGAGCGCAACAGGTCGGCGACATTGAAGGCATCGGCGCCGCCCGCGAACGAGATGAGCAAGCCGGGGAACTCGGTGGCGATCTTCAGAGCGAGGTTGGTCGTCACCGGGTGCAGCGAACGGCCCGACATGTACATCATGTCGTCGTCCGGGAAGACCGTTCTCCAGTTGTTGACCTCGAGCGTGTTGGAGAGCTTGACCCCGAAGGTCAGGTTCTCTCGCTCGGCCGTGGCACGGAGGTTGGTGAACATCGGAACCGCGTCCTGCCACATCAGGTCATGGCCGAAGGCCTCGTCGGGCACGGGGATGTCCTCGAATCCGAGTTCGTCGTTGATGATGCCCCTGACGCCCTCGGCGCCGAGAAGGGTGGGGTTGGCCTTGACCGAGGTGTGCAGGCCGCGCTCGGTCATGAGGTAGGTCGAGATGGCCTCGATCTCGTTTGGGGGACATCCGTGCATCGTCGACAGCGTCACCGAGTCCGACAGCTGGGTGGGTATCTCGATGTCGCGGACCTCGGGGCACTCCTTGGCCACGATGTCGATGTACCGGGACAGGTAATCGGAGCTATCCGCCATCTGGTCGAGGTACCACTGGACGTTGGGCCTGCGGATGCCATCGAGGTTGTAACCGACGGACATGTTGAAAATCATCCCGGGGGCGTCGCCTTCGAAGCCCAGCTTGCTATGCAGAGCATGGATGAGGACCCAGGCCCGCAGGTACTCATCGAAGGACTCGAAGACCTTGAGCTCCTGGGACCACTCGACGTTGTAGCCCTCGTCCTGACAGTCGATGCAGGGCTTGGACACCTCCAGCTCGTCGAGTGTCTGCACGGTCTTCAGCTCCAAGAAGCGGGAACCAACCAGCCAGGCGACCACGATGTTCTGTGCCATCTGGCTGTGGGGACCCGCAGCTACTCCGAACGGCGTCTCCAATTTGTGGCCGTACTTGGAAGTGGTGTAGCGCTCCGAGCCCGGCCGGAAGATGGCCTTAGTGGGGACACCGAAGATGGAGTCTTTGCGTTCCAGCTCCGTGAAGCACCAATCAGTGAGCTGCTCGAACGCGATTGGCTGAAAGCGGTCGCTCATTTGCTACAGCTTGGCATGGAGACGCGCCGCCTGCTCGGCAGCCTTGGCTCTTACCTCGGCGGCGTCGACTCGAGTCGTTGTTCCTTCGGCGAACACAACCTCGTCGCCGACCTTGACCTCGAGCGGTCGCACCCCTGGAGTGAACGCCAGGTGCCACGGGTCCATGGGATCGTATGACCAGGTGACCTCATCGTTACGGGCCTCGGGCATGATGTTCCAGCCCTCCTCCAGCCACGACCAGGCAGGGTCGGGACCGGCGGTGACGTCGGCCGTGCGCTGCAGAACGTAGGCCAGGCGAAAGCTCTCGATCATGTTGGCCCCTATGCCGTCTGTCCCCAGAGCCACCGGGTTGGAGAAGCGAGCCGGCTCGGCGTAGCCAACGCCGTTGTTCATGTTGGAGCGCGGGTTGTGCAGAATCGTCCCCTGGAGCTCGTGGTCGGTCTGGAGGTGGACGCAGTGCGCCAGCAGCCAGTCGTCGCGGGTGAGGCCGGCCAGCCGCTGCGGGGCGTCAACATCCCCGGGACCTTCGGCAACGTGGATGTGGACGCCGACGCCGTTGTCGGCAGCCATGGCGGCCGCGGCCTGCACGGTCTCGTCTGAGCAGGTGAAGGCAGCATGAATCCCGATGAGACCGTTGCCTCCTTCTTTGAGGAAGCGCTCGTTCTCGGCCAGCCCTCTCTTGGCGCCATCTGGACCATTGCGGTCGGAGACCCCGTACGCAGTCAGCACGCGAACACCGACCTCGGCGCAGGCGTCGGCGATGACAGACAGCGAGCCCTCGATGGCGTTGGGCGACTCGTGGTGATCGACGATGGCCGTCGTGCCCGACTCGAGGGCTTCAACGGCGCCCAACATGGCGGACCACTTGATCATCTCCAGGTCGAGAGCGGAATCGAGTCGCCACCAGATCTGCTCGAGGATCTCCTGGAAGTTCGTCGGCGTCTTGGGCGGTGGCGGCATTCCCCTCGCCAGCTCGGAGTAGAGATGATGATGGGCGCAGACAAACCCAGGCGTCGTAGCCGTCACGTCTTCGACCTCACGACTTCGAACTGGAGCCAACGAACCCTCGAACAACTACCGAAGACCACGTTCGTACCCTAATCATGCCGCGTTATCGAGTCCCGCGCTCGCCACCGAAGACCTCACAAGACCTCGAGGGGCTGGTGCACCTTCAGAGGCAGTCGGTTACGCCACTGTCCATCGACGGCGCGATAGGCCGCGGCCACGGCGCCCGCCGTCGGCACCAGGCCGATCTCGCCGATGCCTTTGATGCCGTATGGGGAGTCTGGCTGTGGCTCCTCAACGAGGATGACCTCGATCTCCGGCATGTCCTTGGGTCGGATGATGGAGAGGGAGCGCAGTGTCATGTTCGTCGGGATGCCTGCATCGTCGGTGGGGAAGTCTTCGGAGAGCGCGTACCCGAGTCCCATATGAACAGCCCCTTCGATCTGCCCCTCACACAGCATCGGATTGACCGCCCTACCCACATCGTGAACGGCAACGACCTTGGAGATCTCTTCGCCATCCATGATCACGAGCTGGGCGGCGTAGGCGAAGGTCGAGTGGATCACAGGGTTATCGACGCCGGACTCAAGCGAGCTGGTCCAATCGACCCGGTATTCGCCGATGTAGTCGACACCAACCTGGCGGCCGTCCTCGTTGGCGACGCGGCAAGCGTCGGCGATAGATCCTGCTCCCATCAGCGTCCCCCGAGAGCCCGTTGTTTGTCCGGCACCCAGCTCGCGGCTGGTGTCGACCACTACTCGAACCACGTCGGGGTCGACACCGAGTTCTTCAACAGCGACCTGCCTGGCGACGGTGTGCACGCCCTGGCCCATCTCCGTCCAGCAGTGACGAACCTCAACAGTGCCATCCTCTTCGAACCGAACGACGGCCTTGGCGATCTCGAGGAGCCCGTTGCCGAGGCCCGAGTTCTTCAGCCCCAGACCCAAGCCGACCGCCTTGCCCTCCGCCTTGGCAGCGTCATATGCCGGCTTGATGGCTTCGAGGCAAGACTTGGCACCCTTGGAGCCGTCGTCCATGATCTGGCCGGGCCCCCAAACCACTCCGGGCTCGACAGCGTTGCGCATCCGCATCTCCCAGGCGTCGATGCCCGCTGCCTCGGCGAGCCGATCGATCATCCCCTCGGCCGCGAACTGCGCCTGGTTGGCCCCGAAGCCGCGAAAGGCGCCGCACACCGGGTTGTTGGTGCGAACCGCGATGGATTCGACATCGATGGTCGGATAGACGTAGGGACCGCTGGCATGACCGGCCGCTCGCTCCAAAACCTTCTTGCCAACAGACGCGTACGGGCCCGAATCGCCGACCATCCTCGCCTTGAAGGCCGTCAGCTTGCCATCTTCGTCACAACCGGCCCACGCCTCGATGTGTATGGGATGGCGCTTGGGATGCATGTGTAGCGACTCTTCACGAGAGAGCGTGCACTTGACGGGCCTGCCGAGAAGGTGAGCCGCCAGGCTGGTCTGGGCCTGGTTGGACATGTCCTCTTTGCCCCCGAAGGCACCGCCGTTAGAGACGAGCTCCACGATGACCTGCGATTGTTCGATGCCGAGCACCGAGGCGATCTGATTGCGGTCGTCCCACACTCCCTGCCCGCCGGAGTAGACCATCAGCGAATCGTCCTCGGCGGGGATCGCCAGTGTCGCCTCGGGCTCGAGGAAGGCGTGTTCGACGCGCTGGGTCTGGAAGACGTCGTGGACGGTGTAGGCCGAGGTTGCGAGGGCGGCGTCGACGTTGCCTCTGCTGTACACGGACGTGCTGAGGATGTTGCCGTCCAGCCCCCAGACGGCGTCTTCGTCCGAGTCCTTGGCGACCATCGGGTCGGTGAATGGGGCGAGGGGGGCGTACTCGACCGCGACCAGCTCCGCAGCGTCCCTAGCGTGCTGACGGGTGTCCGCCACAACGATGGCCAACACGTCTCCGGAGTAGGAGGTGCGGCCGCCGGCGGGGATGAACACCGGCCAGTCCGTGTAGATGATGCCGACGCGCAGCTCTCCAGGCACGTCGGCCGCGGTGTACACGGCGACAACTCCTTCTGCCGCCTCGGCGGCAGAGGTGTCGATGGCAAGAATGTCCGCCCTTGTGTGCGCAGTGAGGTGCAGCGCTCCGTGCAGCAAGCCGTCGGGGCGCATGTCGTCGATGTAAGGCCGGTCGCCGAGCGCCAATTCGAGAGCTTCGTACTTGACGCCGCTCTCGCCGATGCCGCCGCTGTGGTCTGGCTCCGGTATGTCGCCAGAGGCCAGCATGTCGATGGCATCGAAGATCTTGCTGTAACCGGTGCAGCGACAGAGGTGGGCGCCAAGGCGTCCCGCAGCTTCGGACGAAGTGAGGTCCGAGCCCTTCTTATCGAGCAGGGCTTTGACCCTGACGAGGATGCCCGGAGTGCAGAAGCCGCACTGCAGGCCTCCCGATACCGCGAACGCTTTGGCGAGGCGCTCCCGCTCGTCGTCGTCGAATCCCTCGAGCGTCACTATGGAGGTGCCTTCGATCTTCTCCATGCCCTGCTGACAGGAGACGACCGCCTTTCCGTCTATGAGCACCGTGCAGCAGCCGCATTGTCCAGAGGGCGAGCAACCGTCTTTGGGGGAGAGGACATCGAGCTCTTCGCGCAGGGCTGCCAGGAGGTGCGGATGATCAGAGCGGGCCGTCACCATCTCTCCGTTGAGCTCAAAGCTGGTGCTGCCGTTGCTGCCCGTCATCGGCGGCATCGTACTTGGACTCCT
>CAXMQS010000038.1:0-1666 GCA_964195995.1 uncultured Acidimicrobiia bacterium | reverse complement strand
CCGAGGCCACTGAAACCGAAGATCTCGCCATCGGCCTGGGCGTAGACGATGCCCTGCATGTTCATCGTGCCGGCCTGGATGACGACACCGACGACCGCGAGGATGAGCGGCAGCTCGTAGGCGATGAGCTGGCCCGTGGCCCGCAGGCCGCCGAGCAGCGAGTACTTGTTGGCCGAACCCCAGCCGGCCATGAGGATGCCGATGACCGACACCGACGACACCGCCAGGGCGAGATAGATGCCGAGGTCGTTCTGGATGAACCACGCGTCGGGCCCAGCGGGCACGACCACGACCAGAAGGAAGGTCGACGCAAGGATGACGAAGGGCGCGGCCGCGAAGACGAACCGGTCAGCCTTGCGGGGGAAGATGTCTTCCTTCTGAAGGCTCTTGCCGACCTCGGCCAGCAGCTGGAGCGATCCGAACGGTCCGGCCTCCATCGGGCCGAGACGGCTCTGCATGAAAGAGACGAGCTTGAAGAGGTGGACGTAGACAAGGGTGCCTGCGACGAGCAGCACCGCGACGAGACCGCCGACGACACGGAGACTGGTCTGCTGCCAGTAGGAGAGTTCGCCCAGGAGGTTGAGTGCGCTCACCGGTCGATGTCTCCGAGGATGAAGTAGAGACTTCCCAGAATCGTGATGATGTCGGGCACGTAGACGCCCTTGAGCAGCCACGGGGTGATCGACATGTTGTTGAACGACGCAGAGCGGATCTTGACGCGGTAGGGCACGAGGTCGCCCTTCGAGACCACGTAGTAACCCATCACGCCGAGCGGGTTCTCGGTCTCGACGTAGGCCTCGCCGGCGGGGACCTTGATGATGCGGGGCACCTTCGCCATGATCGGTCCGGCGGGAAGGCCGTCGAGCAGCTGATCAACGATCTTCGTGGCTTCGCGGGTCTCTTGCAGGCGCACCCAGAAGCGGCTGAACGAGTCGCCGTCGGGATGGGTCCAGACCTTCCAATCGACTTCGTCGTAGACGAGGCCGCCGCAGGGGTTGTCGCGGCGCACGTCCCAGTCGACGCCAGAGCCCCGGATGTTGGCGCCGGACAGGCCGTACTGAAGGCCGACGTCAGGGGGGATGATGCCGATGCCGCGGGTGCGGGCCTGGAAGATCTCATTGCCCATGACGAGCGTCTCGATCTCGTCGCAGAAGGCCCGCATCTTCTTCATGACCTGTTTGGTCTCGATAATCCAGCCGGCCGGGAGGTCGTCCTTGAGGCCGCCGATGCGATCGAAGTTGGGATGGAAGCGGCCACCCGTGACCGCTTCGATCTGGTTCAGGATGTGCTCCCGATCGCGGAACGCGAAGAAGGCGGGCGTCACCGCGCCGACCTGCACCGCCATGTCTCCGAGGAACAGCACCACGTTGGCGATGCGGCTCATCTCGAAGAGCATGGTGCGGATCCACCGCGCTCTCGGGGGCGCCTCGACCTCCATCAGCTGCTCGGCCGCGAGGATGAACGGCACCTCATTGGCGAAGCTGCCAAGCCAGTCGATGCGATTGATGAGGCTGGTCACCTGTGGGTAGGTGCGCACTTCGCTCAGCTTTTCGTAGCCACGGTGCATGTAGCCCATGACCGGATCGGCGGCGATGACCTGTTCACCATCGAGCTTGGCGACGATACGCAGTGTGCCGTGAGTGGCCGGGTGCTGCGGACCGATGTT
>CAXMQS010000037.1:0-1594 GCA_964195995.1 uncultured Acidimicrobiia bacterium | reverse complement strand
TCGGCGGTCTGCTCTCTGTTGCACTTTCCGTCGGGTCGCCCCGCCTGGGAGTTACCCAGCATCCTGCCCTGTGGAGTCCGGACTTTCCTCGACCCGAAGGCCGCGGCCGTCTGGCGAACTCGCACCATGAACGCTAGCGGCGTTGATTCCGTTCCTCCGCGGTGTTGGGTTGTAGTTATTGCAGGTGGCGTCCGCTATCGGCACAAGATCGGATGGGGGACAGCGGGCTCGGCCCGGGGGATATCAAAGTAGAGCGCTCTCCCGGACAACCCGGGAGAGCGCTCCTCGACTCTGTATCCAGTGTTTCCTAGATGAACATCGTCTGGGCGCCTTCGATGACTTCCATGAAGTCGCCCACGTTCAGCACGCCGTCGAGGCCATCGATCATGTCGTCCTCGGTGAGACTGAACATGTCGACCGACATCTTGCACGCCCAGAGATGGCATCCCATGTCCTGAAGGTGCTCCAGGAACGTCGGGACGTCCGGCATTGCGAGGTCCTTGAGTTGCTTGCGCATCTGCTTGGTGGCCATCGTCGTCATCCCCGGGAAGGGAGCGAGGGCCGCAGGCATGTGCGTCGCCGTGTTGCCGACCGGGGAGAACTTGAGGTTCCCCATGGTCTTCTTGTTGATCATGTCCATGCCCCAGAACGTGAAGAAGATATGCGTCTCGATACCTTGCTCCAGCGCCCCGCTGGCCATGATGAGGCCCGGGTAGGCCATGTCGAGCGAGCCCTTCGAGCAGACGAATGCGATCTTGCGATCAGCGTCGTCGTCGCCGAAGTCTGGAACGATCGGTGCGTTGGTCATTTTGGTCCCTTCTAGATGCAGCCGGCGGGCTTTGGCAGCCCGGATACGTAGGACATTTTCCTGGCAGGCTTCTTGGGGAAAAGCTGGAAGAGCGATTTCGTCGGGATGCCCCCAACCGCAGAGACGCGGCGCAGCGTGGCGGTCTCGCCCTGCTCCTGGAAGTCCGAACGCAGGAAGGTGATGACCTTCCAGTGATCGTCGTTGAGTTCGGAGATTCCGATGTTTGTTGCGAGTTCTCTCGCGAGATCCTCGCTCCACTCGTCGTACTCCGTGAGGAAGCCCTCGTCGTCGACGTGGACGTCCTGGCCGCCGATGGTCGTTACCGGCATCACGCACCTCCTTCAGGTGACTGGTTTGTTGTCTGATCTCTGAGCGTGTCCGCAGCGGTTTCGGTCTCCGATGCAGACACGACTTTGAACGTGTTGAGAGCACGTGCGAGGCCGCGCCGGATCTCCGGGTCTCGCATCTGGCCCGCGAGGGCGAACAGCCCCGGCGGCTGGGCGGGCTCAAGCGCCGCAGCGGCCTGCTGACGTTGTACGGCGTCGAGCATTCGCGTGGCGACTGCGAGCATTTCCGGCTGGGTTAGGTTCTTGACGATGTCGAGCATCTGGACGACGTTGTCGCCGAGGGCTTCGACGTCTTCCCTCGAGTACGCCGTTACGACACGATCGACGACGCCGAGGCCGGCGTTGGCGAATTCGAAATAGCCGCGCTGTTCGAAGTCCTCGAGTGTGATCATCACCTTGTAGAACGCTTCATTTGACAGCGTGCCTGCATCGTCGAGGA
>CAXMQS010000036.1:0-166748 GCA_964195995.1 uncultured Acidimicrobiia bacterium | reverse complement strand
GGGATAGAGCACCGGTTTCCTAAACCGTTTCCAGGGTTTCTCGGAAGGCCCATAGTCACTGGCAATTCCCGTGTTCACCAGGTATTCGCTGGCGTTTCGGCAGACCACTGCTGACCGTTGCTGACCACGAGAGGCCGTGCTGACGGGGTGGAAACGGGGTGGATGCGCTCATCCGATCAGCATCCGCACTCTGATCTCTCCAACGAGAACGTCGCGTCTACTCGGTCACCTCGGACTCAAGTTTGCAGGGCTTGCACGACGAAACGCTCGTTTGCCCGATCCCGAAGAACCGCCAGATTCGACTCCAACACCTTGAGCCAGGATCCGGCATGTGACCTGAGTCCCGGCCTGTCTCCTGCCGCGACAGCGGGTGGCAGGAAGAGGAGTCGAGGATGAATCCGGGTCGTTGGTGGCCCGCTTCCGTTGTGGAGCGCGCGTTCTGTGCGCTGGCGCAGCCACTCTGGTTTGAGCGACCCGGGTAGTCCGGCCCTGTCCCGTATTTGGTCGGCCACATACTTTTGGGACTACGCGACGGATCAGGAGAATCCGATCAAGGCGATCATCTACCACGAGTACGGGTCACCTGATGTCCTGGAACTCCAAGATATCGAAAAGCCGGGAGTCGAGGATGATGACGTCTTGGTACGAGTTCACGCGGCTTCCGTGAATCCGTATGACTGGCACTGGATCACTGGCCTGAGACATTCGGTTCGCCACAACGCGAGATCAGGCGAGAACGGCGCAGAGGGAGCTTTGCCCACCACCGACACCCAACCGTATGAGCCCTGGTCGCAACGTCGGCGCGCCACGGCCAGCCTCCTTGTCGTCGCTCTGCTGGTCATCGGCGGACTCGGGCGCCACTTCGCTGTGGAAGGGACGGACAGCGCCTTGCTCCGGTGGCTTCCCTGGTTTAGCCGCGAGACGGTCACCCTGTTCTTCGGCGATGAGGGCGGCGACTACCTCGTGCCCGTCTCGAGAACAGTTTCGCGGGGCCAGGCGACCCCCGAGCAGCTCGTCGATGCCCTTCTTGCGGGCCCTGATAACGGCACGGGGCTGATCAATCTCATTCCGGAAGGGACGGTGGCGCGGTCGGTGTCGATCGATGAGGGCTTGCTGGCGGTCGATCTGGGAGGTTCCTACGGGTCGGAGGCCCGGCCGTTGGCTCACGAGGCTGTGTACCAGTCCATGCGCCTATGGCCCGGGGTCGGTGAGGTGCTGGTCAGTGTCGAAGGGGTTCCGCTCGTCACGAACACATCGGGCCATCTGCTCTACTACTACAACGAGCCGGGCGACATGCTGGTAGCGATGCCCACAAGCTGGGTGAGGCCCGCTGACGTGCTTGCCGCGTGGCTCGAGGGCCCGGCTAATCCCGGGCTCATTGGCCTCCCGTCCGACGTCGAGTCGCTCGGTGTCGAGCTGGCGACCAACGAACTACTCACGTTGCGGTTCACTTTCCGAGAATCAGTGCGCGACTTCGCCAGTGACCATCCCGAATCGGTACACAGGGTGCTGGAGGGACTCATTGCTACCTTCAACACGGGTTTCCCCGAAGTGGGCGCGGTGTTGCTCGACTTCGAGGGACGCAACGCGCTCGGTCTGGGGCAGTGTGCCAACCTGCTCAATACGGCCCAGTTGATGCCGGAGGTCCTCAACGACGAGAGGCTGCTCAGCCGATACGCGGTGGCGGCATGAGCGAAGTCGTCTACCTCGACAACGCGGCTACTTCGTGGCCGAAGCCCCCAGCGGTGCGGGAGGCGCTCACCACCTACTTCGGCGAGGCGGGAGGCAACCCGGGTAGGTCGGGCCACCGCATGTCCGTGGCGGCGGCACGGGTCGTCGAGGACGCTCGGGAGTTGCTCGGTGACATGTTCGGGGTGGGGGATCCGGCACGGATCGTTCTCACCAAGAACGCCACCGAGAGCCTCAACATCGCCGTCTACGGGCTGTTATCTCCCGGCGACCACGCCATCACGACCAGCATTGAGCACAACTCGGTCATGCGGCCTCTTCGTCACCTCGAATCTGAGGGCGTCGCGCTCACGGTCCTGCCGTGTGCCCCAGACGGCACCCTCGACCCCGACCAGGTGCGGGAGGCGCTGCGCCCGTCGACCCGCCTGATCGTCACCCTTCACGGATCGAACGTGATGGGAACAGTGCTGCCCATCTCCGAGATCGCTGGCATCGCTCGAGACGAAGGCGTGCCCTACCTGGTTGATGCGTCCCAGACCGCCGGGGCGATTCCCATCGACATCGCCGCCTCGGGCCTCGACCTGGTGGCCTTCACCGGCCACAAGAGCCTCTTGGGACTCACCGGGACCGGCGGCCTATATGTGAGGGAGGGCATCCATCCCATGCCGCTGATGCGAGGGGGGACGGGCAGCCGGTCCGATCTCGATATCCAGCCCGACTTCATGCCGGACGTGTTCGAGAGCGGCACGCTCAACGTTGCCGGTTTCGCTGGCCTTGCCGCCGGAGTGCGTCATCTGCTCGGGATGGGGGTGGACGAAGTCACGGCCCACGAACGGTCTCTCGTGAACCGGCTTCTGGACGGGTTGCAAGCCATCGACGGGGTCACCCTGTACGGCCCGGTATCAATCGACGAGCGCTGCGGGGTGCTGTCGTTCAACGTTGACCGCCTCGCCTCGTCCGAAGTGGGGGGCCTGCTCGACACGCGCTATGACATCATGAGTCGAGCCGGCCTGCATTGCGCTCCCGGCGCCCACATGACGATTGGCACGTTCCCGACTGGAACCGTGCGTTTCGGCCTCTCCCCGTACAACACGCTGGAGGAGATCAATCACGCCGTCGATGCGGTCTCTGAGATCGCGGCCTGGGCGGCGGGCCTTGCTTGACGGCCTGCTCACCTTCTCCGCGTCGCACCACGCGATCCGCGCCGACAAGGTGCTGACCGCCGCCGGGATGACGACCCGCTTGGTTCCCGGACCAAAGGACCTGAGCCCCAACTGCGGCACTGCAGTTCGCTTCGAGCACGATCGCCGTGACCTGGCACTCGAGGTGCTCTCCGCCAAGAACGTCGAGATCGACTCTGTCATGGAGTATCGCCCCAGGACGGACCAGTGGGAAGCGGCGTCACGTCCGCGCCGGTGGAGGCGTTCGAGGTGAGTGACCGGCGGGCCGTCCACACGCGGTGGATGCCGATCACCGGCCTCCAGGCCGGGATCATCATGGCCATCGCCGCCGTTGCCGCCGGAACGCTCTTCGAGGTCCGACCCCCGGAGGCCTACGGCGTGTGCATGGCGTGCCACGGACGGGACCTCGTCAATTGGATCATCAACGATGCGGCCGGGACTCGTCTCACGGTGGCGCCCGCTTCGCTTGTCTTCCCACTGCTCACCGTGGTCGGAGTGGTGATCGGTGCCTCCATCGCCGCGCACGCGAGCGGGGAGTTTCGGTTCCGCTGGCCCCGCAATGCGTTGCGCAGTTTCGTCAACGGCTTCCTCGTGATGAACTTCGGGCTGCTCGCCGCGGGATGCTCCACCCGGTTGTCTTTGCGTGTCGGTGCAGGCGATCCCCTTGGCGTGATCGGATTCATGGGAATGGTGGGGGGGATTGTGCTCGCCACCTTTCACATGAGACGGAGGGCGCTGCGATGACGGTTGGGGCGGTGGCCAGCATCGTGGTGGGAATCGTGATCGGCTTCGTCGGCCAGAGGTCGCGGATGTGCTTCGTCGGCGGGATACGTGACTGGATCCTGGCCCGGGACACGTTCCTGCTGACGGGCCTCATCGCCTTCATCGTGGTGTCGTGGGTGGCGTTCCCGGCGGCCGCCCTTGTCGGGGGTACCTCGGTCGCCAGCTTCGGACGGCCGATCACGAGCGCCATCTTGCTGACCGCGATCGGCGGCTTCGGAGTGGGCTGGGTTTCGATTCGCGCCGAGGGGTGCCCGTTCCGCCAGCACGTCCTCGCCGCCCAGGGCGCAGGCAACTCGATGGTGTACCTGCTCGGCTTTCTCGTCGGCGCCCCGCTCTTCCATGTACTCGTGTCGCCATTCGTGTTCGACCTGATCTAGTGAGGGCTTAGCAAACCAGCACCCTCTGTCAAGCGGCAGCGAGCGTCTGGTGGGAAGGTGGCTCGGTCACCAGCGGCACCGTTGGGGCCGCCGCCACGGCGGTCAGCGATTCGATCTCGACGTTCGTGCGCGGCCTGACCGTCCTGACCCCGCCAGTCCCCGGTCTCAGCCGCCCAGAAACGCCGGCACGTCATCGAGGTTGTGAGCGGCGATGATGGCGATTAGGTAGCCCATCAAAAGCAGCAGCCCGGTCCCGAGGTGCAGTTGGATGTTCTTTCCCAGGATGGCCATGAGCGAGTACGGCTCGTCGTAGTGCACTCGGAGTCCCTTGACGACCTGGAGCGCCAGCGGGACCGCCAACAGTCCGATGATCGCCGGCCGGGCCACTGCACCAGTCAGCGCCGTCACAGCGATGACAGCGAAGGCGGCGGCCGCGTGCTTGACCTTCAAGTGGCTTGAAGGTTTATGGTGTTGGGTATGGAACAGACGTTACGGATAGGTGAAGCCGCTGAGCGGTCGGGTCTGGCGAGTTCGGCGATTCGGTATTACGAGTCCATGGGGATTCTGCCCGAGCCTGGCAGAACTGATTCTGGGTATCGGGGCTACGCCGATGATGACGTCGATCTGCTTCGGTTTGTGGCCCGGCTTCGGCGGTTGGAGTTTCCGCTGTCTGATGTCCGTGAGATTGTGGCTCTCCGTCGGGATGGGAAGCCTCCCTGCGTTGCGGTCAGGGCGACGATCTCTCGGGAGGCTGCGGCAGTCGAATCTCGGATCGAGGACTTGAAGAGGCTGCAACGAGAGCTTCGAAACCTTGAAGCGCAGGTGAAGGACTTGCCGGACGATTGGCCGACAACGTGCGTGTGCAACGTCGTCGCGCCGACGGCCACCGAGAACGAATAGGAGCCACCATGAACGTCACTCTTCAATACTTCGACTCGTGTCCGAACTGGAAGGTCACTGAGGGCCGAGTCAAATCAATCATTGAGGAGCACGGGCTGGACGTAGACCTCGAATACCAGCAGATCGAGACACCGGAGGACGCCGAGCAGTATCAGTTCGCTGGTTCACCCACTCTGCTCATCGATGGTCTCGATCCGTTCGGATCAGGTGATCTCGCTCCGGTCGGGTTGGCGTGCCGGACCTATATGACCGATGCAGGACCTTCTGCATCCCCGAGTGTCGAGCAGCTCGAAGAGGCACTCGGAGTCTGATAGAAGTGAAACATTCGTGAAGGAGCGCCAGCTAATTGCATCGGGGTTCCTTGAAGGGATGGCTCCCGACCTGATGGTGCTGAGGAACGTTGGATTCGGGTTGTTGTTCAGCAGTGGTGAGCCTCTCCCTCTGGACGTACTGAGCGTCGAGACCGGTTACGGAATCGACCAACTGGAGTCCATCCTCATAAGACAATCCAAGTGGCAGATGTCTCCTCGTGCGCTCTGGATATCGTCCAGGTCATGCCCTTCCGTTGCGCTCGATGGTTGGCGGTATTGGTGGTGCTCGCCGCCTGCGGCGACGCGGGCGACGCTATCTCGACAACCTCGGAGCCCGCGACGCCTCCCAGCTTTCCCGTCATCGGAGAGCAGATTGAGATCCCACCCCTTCCCGAGCTCGATCCCGGCTCGGTGGTGCTGGGGCAGCTGCTCTACGGCCGACACTGTGCGAGCTGCCACGGGCTCACCCTCGCCGGCGACTCGGACTGGCAGACTCCGAACAACGATGGCAGCTATCCGCCGCCGCCGCAGGACTCATCGGGTCACACGTGGCACCACAGCGATCAGTTGCTGGTGAATATCATTCTCAACGGCAGTGACTTCCCGCAGAGTCAGATGGAGGCCTTCGGTGGCGTCATTACCGAAGATGAAGTACTAGCGATACTCGCCTACCTCAAGTCGTCCTGGGGGCCGCTGGAACGCGATGTGCAGTGGGGCGCCACCGTGCGAGACGCGGCTCGCCAGGAAGGTTAGCGCTTACCCCGCCTCGCGATGACCTGGCACCTGTTGGGGTCTGTGCACCCCTCCGGATCGAGAGAGCATTCGGTCGTCAGCCAGGTCGCCGGAATCTCCCGTAGGTACTGGCGATTCCACGCATCCAGCCCTCGTAGCTCAGGGGATAGAGCACCCTTTTCCTAAACCGTTTTGAGGGGTTCTCGGAGACCTCCGGATGAGGTTTCCTGGGCTTCGGCGACATCGTTCGGTATCCGCGAGAGAGTGGTTCACGTCGCTGGCCGAAAGTCCGAATCGGCCAATCGGCCAGGACTAACGTTGCAGTCGGACACGAAAGGACCAGATTGGGTAACGCCCTTGGTGACAGCGCAGAGTTCGCCCGACTCCTGCTGAACTCAACGGGTGAGGGCATCTACGGAGTCGATCTCGACGGTACTTGCACCTTCGCCAATCCGGCTTGTCTCGGCATCCTCGGGTACGAGAGCGATGACGAACTCCTTGGGCGGAACATGCACGAGCTGGTCCACCACACCCGTCCCAACGGTGATCCCTATCCGATGAGCGAATGCCAGATCTATCTCGCCTTCAGAGAGGGAAAGGGAGTCCATGTCGACAACGAGGTGATGTGGAGAGCCGACGGATCCAGCTTCCACACCGAGTACTGGTCGTACCCGATCGAACGCGAAGGAGAGTTGATCGGCTCCGTCCTTACCTTTGTCGACATCACCGAACGGCGCCACCTCGAGAGACAGCTGCGCATTGAAAGCGAAAGAGCCGAGCGCCTGCTCCTCAACATATTGCCTGCCGCGATCGCTGAGCAGCTCAAGGACAAGCCGGGTAATACGATCGCGCAGCAATACGAAGAGGTCACGGCGCTGTTCGCTGATGTGGTCGGCTTCACTCCCTTGACAGCGCGCCTCAGCCCCGATAGGGCTGTGGAGCTGCTGAACGAGGTGTTCACTGCTTTCGACCGGCTCGTCGATCGCCACGGTGCCGAAAAGATAAAGACGATTGGCGACGGTTACATGGTCGTCGCGGGGGCGCCCACTCCGAGGGATGACCACTGCGACGTCATCGCTCGCCTGGCGCTGGACATGAGAGATTGGACGGAGAATCGGATCGCGGATGACGGAATCAAGATCCGGATCAGGATCGGCATCAATTCAGGAAGAGCGGTCGGTGCTGTCGTAGGAACAAGCAAGTTCACCTATGACCTCTGGGGTGACGCGATCAACGTAGCATCGAGAATGGAGTCTTCTGGAGAGGCAGGCCGGATTCAGGTAGGCGAGGGAGCCTGGTTACGCCTCGAAGGGAAGTACGTGTTGGAACCACGAGGCATTGTCGACATCAAAGGCAAAGGCGAGATGAAGACCTGGTTCCTCGAGGCCCCGATGTGAGCGTGTAACGCCTCGGTCCGGAAGGCGACACTCGGCCAGCACCGTGCCCACGCCCGTTGGTACTCTCACCTCCGTGCTGTGAAGGCAGCGACGTAAAGGAGAGACATGGACATTGCATCGGGTGATACCGCACTGGTCATCATCGACCCCCAGAACGACTTCCTGAGCCCGGACGGAGTTACCTGGGGCTTGGTGGGCGCCAGCGTCGAAGCCAACAACACGGTAGAGAATGTCGAGCGGCTGCTGCAGGCGGCCAAAGCCGGTGGGTACACAGTGTTCATTTCGCCGCATTACTACTACCCCACAGACCATCGGTGGAAGTTTGGTGGCACAGTCGAGGAGATGATGCACGACATCAACATGTTCGACCGCACCGGCGCGCTATCCCTGGAAGGGTTTGATGGTTCGGGAGCCGACTGGCTGGAGCGCTACAAGCAGTACATCAACGATGGCGAGACCATCGTCGCAAGTCCGCACAAGATGTACGGCCCCGAGAGCAACGACCTGAGCCTTCAGATGCGAAAGCGGGGTGTCAACAAGGTTGTGCTCGCCGGCATGTCGGCCAACCTCTGTGTTGAAGCGCACATGCGCCAACTCCTCGAAGATGGCTTCGAGGTAGCCGTCGTCAAGGACGCCACCGCGGCGGCCCAGCACGACGAGTTGGGGGACGGCTACGAGGCCGCACTCATCAACTTCGCGTTCATCGCCAACGCGGTGCTCGACACCGATGAGGCGGTAGAAGCTCTTAGCTGACCCAGTGGGTAGGGGACATAGCTCTCTGCCGTCACATCCAACGCCTCCTCGCGGTTCGTTCGTCGGAGGCAGTGGCGGAGCACCGCGTCGTAGGGCCATCAACTTGGGACTGTTGTGGTGCTGCACGAGCTTGCCGAAAGCGTCAGTCGTCAGGTCGTGACGCGGCCCTTGTTATCAACGGCTCATATCCTCCAGTCCAACCGCTGCAACAAGGAGCATTCATGCCCGACCGACCAGGTGCGCTCTCTGGAATCGGCAACACCCCGATCATTCGACTCTCGAGTTTTCCGGGACCCAACGCCGCTGAGGTGTGGGTGAAGCTCGAGGCAGCCAACCCAACAGGGTCCTACAAGGACCGCATGGCGTTGGCGATGATCGAAGCTGCGGAAGAGAGGGGCGACCTTCAGCCGGGCCAGGCCGTCGTCGAGTACACCGGGGGATCGACGGGTAGCTCGCTCGCTCTCGTCTGCGCCATCAAGGGCTACCCGCTGCGCATTGTCTGCTCCAATGCCTTTGCCGAGGAGAAGCTGCAGACGATGCGGGCGCTGGGCGCCGACGTTGAGCTGATTCTTAGCGATCACGGAATTCATCCCGAGCTCATCCCTCAAATGCAGGCGCGAGCAGCTGAGATCGTCGAGGAGGAAGGAGCCTTTCCGACCGACCAATTCAACAACGTCGACGCGCTCAACGGATATCGGCAGATCGGACAGGAGATCCTGTCGCAGCTGGAAGGGGAAATTCACGGTGCTTGCCTCTACGTCGGGGTCGGCGGAGCCTTTGTCGGCACCACCACGCCGCTCAAGGAGGCATGGCCGGATCTGATCCGCACAATCGTCGAGCCGGCCGAGTCTGCCGTTATCGCAGGCGATCCGGCAGGAACGCACGCCATTGAGGGAGGCGGAGTCGGCTTCGTCCCTCCGCTGATCACCCCAGAGGTCTACGAGCGTCTCGATGCTGTCAGCACGGAGGATGCGTTCGCCACGGCTCGTAAGGTCGCTCGCACCGAGGGAGTGTGGACCGGGCCCAGCGGTGGCGCCAACGTGCTGGCCGCCACGCGCCTCGCCAAGGACCTCGGCCCAGGGCACCGGGTCGTAACCGTGCAGCCCGACTCCGGACTGAAGTACCTCGGCGGTGATCTCTATCGCTAGGAGTTTCGCCTCCACCGTGTAAACGCGGTGCATGTTGATGAAGACCGAGAAGGGCCTTGCGCGCTTCGATCTTTTCACCTCAGGCGAGGTCACGCCCCGGTGTGCCAGTGTGGGGTCCCCACGTAGGCGAATCGATTCCCCGTCCTACGGCGTTGTCACCAGCGGGCTCTAATGCGACTAGGTGTCGACCGAGTACAGCATCATCGGGGCGGCGACATTCTTCAGTGTGCGCTCGCCAAGCGGCGTTGCCGACAGGCCCTCCTTGTTCTTGATGTTGTCGAAGACGACCTTAGAGACACCGATTCCGCCCGCGCTCATCTCGCTCTGTATGCGGGACGCGATGTTCACACCGTCCCCGTGAACGTCGCCGTCGGCCTGAATCACCTCACCGAGATGGATGCCAATCCTCACCTGGAACCGCCCATCTTCGCCAACGGCTCGTTGAATCGCCTGAGCGCAGGTGACGGCATCCGACACTGAATCAAAACTCGCCAGCATGCCGTCCCCGAGCTTCTTGAGCAGCCGACCACGATGCTTCGCGAGCGCCTTGCGATGGATTTCGTCGTTCGCGTCGATGATCCGAAGCGTTGCCGCCTCGTCGTCCCCCATGAGAGCAGTGAAGCCGACGATGTCGGAGAAGAAGATGGCTGCGAGCCTGCGCTCCTGTGCCTTGGCTCCCGATACTCGTATCGCCTCATCGAGGTAGTGACGCTTGCCGTTAAGAGCGTTTTGGTACTCGTCCGTCGACAAGATGTTCTCGTCGAGCTCGAAATCCGTTCGCAGGAGGTTGTCGAAGAACGCAGCGAGCCGGTCGTCGGTTGTCATCACGGCTTCGCGCATGAAACGGGTGTCGATGTTGATGCAGACCGCCCCAACGAGCCCGAAGTCGGGGCGGAAGATCGGAATCGTCGTGCACTTGAACTGGCGCGACCCGATATTCAGCTCGTAGTTGACCTTGTCCTCGCCTCGTTGGCGGCGCGTCTTGAGATCGAGCACAAGGTTGGTAGCGCCGCTACCGGTCGACCGTCCCGTCACTGCGGCATTCTCAATCGCGACGAGAGACCGTGACGGATTGACGAGATTGTGGAGCAGGATCTCTATGCCGGTGTTGGGGAACGAACGACCGATCTGGTTCACGATGCGTTTGTAGTTCTCCAGGAACGCCTCGTTATCGCCGACGACCGCATCGCCGTCATATGCCGCGTAGAGCTCCTTGTAGCGCTGGAGGCGATCACTCGGGAACGTGTCGCGCACGAGGTTCTGCTCGCCGATGACAATGAGTTCGCGTGCTGCGCGTTCATTACGTTCTTCGAGGAGGTGCGCGACCGCTTCGTTGAACGCATCGGCGCTGAATTGAACGTGACCGTCGGGGTTCACGACAAATGGGTAGAACTCGTACTCCTCAAGACGGCGGGCCATGTCTGTGTCATCGCCCCCTGAAACGGACACGCTGCCCCTGCCTACTAGGTATCCGACAGCACCAATGCCAACAATCGCGGTGATTCCGATGCCAATCACCAACCAATCCATCGACGCGGCCTCCTCACTCATGGTCAACATTCTCGACCATGCGCTCTATCTCATGGGGGTTCCAGTCTCAGCAATACTCGCGAGACTGCAGGTGCAAAGCGAATCCGCAATGTTCGCAGAGGCTGTTTTGGTGGGGCGCCACTGGGATCAAACCAGTGACCTCCGTCGTGTGAAGGCGGCTGTACGCGGCCTGAGGGCTACTCCTCACCCGGCCCAGACCGTGACGCGACCGAGTGCCCGGGAGTGACCGCTAATGGCCGCTGTGACGGGGTGGAAACGGGGTGGATTCCGGGTCGGGCCTAGCATTCGGGCGTCATCGAGATCGCCGGAAGCTCCAGTAGTCATTGGCGATTGGACACATCCAGCCCTCGTAGCTCAGGGGATAGAGCACCGGTTTCCTAAACCGTTTCCATGGGTTCTCAGATGTCCTATAGCTACTGACGATTCTGAGTTTCACGATCTAGGCACTGGCGTTTCGACGAACCGCTGTTGACCGCTGCTAACCGCCAGAGGCCGTGCTGACGGGGTGGAAACGGGGTGGATGCGCTCGCCATTCTCGGCCACGCGGACGATGACGAACTGCCCGGGCCGGCGCTTCAACGCGACTCTGGGAGCCTCGACCCTGAAATACTTGACGTCTGGTGCCAACAGGCGCGCTTCATAGATACGGTTCACTCCCTCAGGGTGGCAACACTCCTGTCCACCCACCAGGGTCGAACGACGGTAGGACCATGCGGCCCGGACGCCGTGGGGGCGAGCTGGTGTCGAAGGCCTCTAGCCCTGCTGAGGCATCTGGGCGGACAATTGGGTTTGGAGCTGCTGGGGGCTTCGGGGTTCGATATTCCGGTGCTTCCTACTTCAGTCTCCGGACATAAACGGTGTGAGTTGTCACCCTAAGGAGCGACGATGAGCGCCTCCGACGCCAAGACGATCCTCGTCGGCGTGGACGGTTCCGAGAACTCGATCGACGCGTTGATCTGGTCGGACGCGCTCGGCTCTCAAGCGGGCATCGGCGTTACCGCGGCCAAGGCATGGGAGCACCCAACTCGCCGTTCCGTCCAGGGCGGCCATGGATCAGATCTCTCCGCCGACGAGATGGATGAGGACGTGATCGCGAAACTCCGAAAGGTCAGCGACGAAGCGGGCTGCGCCAACGTGACATGTCGAGCGTTACGCGGACCGGCGCGCCATGCCCTCCAACGGGCATCGGCTGAACCGGAGGTCACGATGCTCGTCCTGGGAACGCGAGGTCTGGGCCCGATCAAAGGTTTGCTGCTCGGCTCGGTGGGTCGCAGTTTGCTGTTCGGCACCCGGTGTCCACTCATCCTGGTACCGCGCGGAGCAGGTAGGCCTCGTTTCGATCGTGTCGTGATCGGGCTCGACTTCTCGCCTATCTCTGAGAGCGTCACGGCTTGGAGTGCCAGGTTGTGTCTGGCCCTCGGTGCATCGGCCACCATTCTTTGGTGCATCGATCCAGGCGCCGAGCACTCCTCGGAACGACTCGACGAGACCATGGCCCGAGAACAAGACCATCTCGAGACTGCATCGTCTGGCGCGTTTCGCAACCTGGGCATCACACACGATGCCATCGTCACGGCCGGGGACGCCCGACGCTGCCTCATCGACGTCGCACTGAAGCAAGAGGCGGGTCTGATCGTGATTGGGCAGCGGGGCAAGGGCCAATTCGACGGACTCGGAGGCACCGCGTCGTATCTCGTCCGCCACAGCCCATTGCCACTAGCGATCATCCCGCAACCACCAACTCCGAGGGCGTGACCCGGTATTGATGCCCCGAGCGAACCGCCCGAGCTCATCGACCTGTCGCCGTCGCTTTCGCCGCCCTCACGGCCGCTCTGACGGTCGCAAGGCTTCGGGACCTCGTGACCGGAAGGCGCCCCGATGAGTCACCCTGGGGAATCGTCTACTTGGCAATCACCGCCCTGGTCATGTTCGGTTGCCGGGAACGAAACGTCGGATTGCCATCCGGCTCGACTCGTCTCCTCTCCGTTCGGAAGCTTCGATGACATTCCTCGACGGAGTGCTATCTGCGGCAACCATGTTGGGGCTGCTCCTGAACGCTGTCGTCGGCTGGTGGTGGGCCGACCCGGCGGCCGCACTGATGGTCGGGCTGATGGGCGTCCAGGAAGCCAAGGAGAACTGGGCGGAAGGCACCGACCAGGGCGAGCTGTAGCCAGGAGGTCCCGACATCGTGGTGGGCCGCCGGCCCGAGCCGGCTCCTAGTTGGGTGACGCGCCGCCGAGAACATCGGAGAACAAATCAAGGAGCAAGCCGATCTCGACGCCTTGCTCATGGGGATGGCGGAGCGTCTCGCTGGTCTTGATCCTGTAATGGTTGCGCCGACCGATCCGATCATGGCTCAGGTAGCCGGCTGCTTCCAGGTCGGCAACGATTCGCTGGGTGGAGCGTTCGGTGAGGCCGGTCACAGCCGCGATGTCGCGAGCACGAATATCGGGGGTCTGAGAGATCAGGATCAATACCCGCGCATGGCTTGTGAGGAAAGTCCAGGATCGACGGTCGTAATCGGTCATCGCAGCCCCATCCTCGTTTCACTTCAACACGTGTCGCAGATGTCATGATATGTCGGGCGCTTGGCTCCGGAGGGCGTTCCCCACATCCTCCGGGTAAGGTCGAACGGCCCTAGTCATGCCATCATTGTCGTGTTATTTATAGCGTGTTGGAAAGGGGAGTACCCCCACACGAGCGCAGTCGTCAACACGGCCGCAAGGCCCGGCGGCGCAGGCCCACTTCTCGGGCGGGAGAGACCTTCACAACGGAAGTGATGTGTTTCCCAACTGTCCGAGGAGGACGAAATGACAACTGCAGCTACGCGGTTCGCCCCGAAGACCCTCGCCGACCTGACCGACCTCCTGCGGGTCCGTCGCGCATCGGCAGCACAATGTGCCGAGACCTTGCGCAGCGAGGTCTCCGAGGCGCTGATGAGCCGGGATCTCAGCGATCTGTTCGATCAAAGGCACCCGTCTGCCGATACCGACGCAACGACAGCCCTGATGCTCGTGGACCGAGCCGAGCGGCGTGTGTGGGAGGTGGAGGAGGCGCTGGCTCGGGCCGCCGCCGACACCTACGGGGATTGCCTCGACTGCGGTACCCCAATCCCGCTCGAGCGGCTTCGGGCATTGCCAGCCGCCGCTAGGTGTGTCGAATGCAGCCGCATCTCCTGTGGCGGGACTCATGAATTCGTCGATCGCGACCAGCCCCGACCCGACGAGGCCCGATCGCTGGCCGAAGTCGTCACATCAGCTCACGGCGGGGAAGAGCGATGAGATCACATTCGACCCTCCAGCGGCGTTCGCAGCGCCGGCTTCGGGAAGCGCTGCTGCGGTCCGATGCCAACATCGAAGCGGAGATCTACTCCTGTGTGATCAGCAAGGTCCTCGGCGGCAACCCAGATGATATTTCGGTCTCTGTGAGCGCCGGCGTCGCCAGGATGATTGGCGTTGTTGCCGAACGGCGGGAGGCCGTCCGGCTGGAGCGCTTAGCGTCCAAGGTCCCGGGTGTGAGCCGGGTCGAGAGCTCGGTGACCTGGGAAGCCGACACCACCTACCCGGGGCGACGGCCGCGGTTCGCCTACTTCGCCAAATCCCAGGACCGAACGGGCGGTCGACCCACCTCATCCCCACCAGCCGACCACTGCGACCCACTCCTACGAGACGGAGCGAACTACAACGGAAAGGCGGTGTAGTCATGGATCGGTTCAAGAGTCTTCTGGTTGCAGCGTGCCCTGGACACCTCGAACCCTTGACACTGCGGGCCGCCGTCAAGCTCGCGGACACGAATGACGCGCATATCACGGTGCTTGACGTTGTTCCCCCGCTGCCGCGCCTGCGCCGCAAGATCGAGGTGGAAGGCCGCGTGGTGGATATCGAGGCGGCACTGGTGCGTGATCGGGAGGAGAGACTCAGGCACCTGGTGGAGAACACGCGCTCCAGAGCGGACACCGAGGTGACAGTGAAAGTGGGAGAGCCATTCCTCGAAGTCATCCGCCACGTGCTCAGAAACGGCAATGACCTGGTCATGGTTGGTACCAGTGAGGTTCGAACGGGGGAGGGCCCGCACTTGGACAGCGGTGTAATGCACCTCCTGCGCAAATGCCCGGTCCCAGTGTGGGTAATGCGTCCCTCTCGGGCTCGCAAGCTCCGAATATTGGCTTTGATCGACCCCGATCCAACCGACCCGGTACGGGACGGTTTGAACGATCTCGTCTTGGAGTTGGCGACGTCGCTGACGCGCCGCGAGAACGCGGTGCTGCACGTGGGTCACGCGTGGAATCTCGCGGGCGAGTCGACGCTGCGGTCGTCCCCATATGTGGCGCTCCCGGCGGGCGTCGTCGATGCAGTGGTCGAGTCGGCGAAGTCGTCGCATATGGAGCAGCTCGACGCTTTGATGGACCGACATCAGGTGGCCGAGCTGGGAGGGGCGGCGCACATGGTGGCCGGCGACGCCAGGAAGGTGTTGCCTCGCCTTGCCGAACGGTTCAATATCGGACTGATCGTGATGGGGACCGTGGCTCGCACCGGACTGGGCGGCTTGATCATGGGCAATACCGCTGAGTCCATCCTTCGCTCGGTGACTTGCTCGGTGATGGCGGTCAAGCCGCACGGTTTCGTTACCCCCGTCAAGCTCGCACGGCCCGCCAAAGCCAAGCAAGGGACGCCCTGATGGCCTACGGTGCCTCGGCTCGTGCCGGCACCTCGACCGAGCCCACCTCGACAGCGATTCAGGGCCTGACCGCAGCCGAAGCTGCTCGGCGGCTCGAAGCGTACGGCCCCAACCTCCTACCCGAGGCCAAACCGATCCCGTGGTGGACACGGGTGGCGCGGCAGCTGCGCAGCCCGATCATTTACATTCTGCTGTTCGCTCTGGCGTTCGACGCCGTGATTTGGGTGATCGAGGGCGCACACGGTTGGCCGATCGAATCCATCGCCATCCTGGTGATCCTCGCCTTCAACACGATCATGGGTGTGTGGCAGGAATACCGGGCTGAAGACGCCCTCGCCCGGCTCAAGGAACTCGCAGCCCCGCAGGTGTGGGTCCGCCGCGACGGCAACCTCACGGAGATTCCGGCCGCAGAACTCGTGCCCGGAGATTTGGGACGAGTGGAAGCGGGTGACCGCATCCCCGCCGACGGCGTTCTGACCGGTGAGCGGGGTCTGATGGTGGACGAGTCGATGCTGACGGGCGAGTCGGTGCCGGTCGACCGGGCCGTCACCGAGGAGGTCTTTTCCGGAACGTTGGCGGTGCGGGGCCTTGCCTGGGTGGCAGTAACCAGAACCGGGCCGGCCTCGGCGATGGGCCGCATCGCCGGGATGCTGGCCGACGTCGAGACAGAAGCAACGCCCCTCGAACGCCGCCTGACACATTTCGGGCACCGCATCGCCCGCTGGGTGGCGGCCCTCGCGGTGATCCTCATGGTGGCTGGGGTTGGCATCGAGGGGATCGACCGCATCGACGAAGCCCTCATCTTTGCGGTGGCGGTCGCCGTGGCGGCCGTACCTGAGGGCCTTCCTGCAGTGCTGACCTTGACGCTGGCGCTCGGCACCGAACGCATGGCATCTCGCAGCGCGGTGGTCCGCCGCCTGTCGGCGGCGGAAGCGCTCGGCTCAGTCACCGTCATCGCCACAGACAAGACCGGCACTCTCACCGAGAACACGATGACCGTGCGCGCCCTGGACTCACCGGACCAGCGTCGGGCGCTGCTGGCAATGGTGCTCGCCGCCGAGGCCGAACCAGACGGAGGCTCGGGCGACCCCCTCGAAATCGGCCTCTATGCGTATGCGGCGGAGCACGGCCTTGACCCGGCCGCCGAGCGCACCCGCCGCAAGAGGATCTCGGAGCGCCCATTCGACTCGGAATGGAAGTACATGCGGGTCACCGTGCTCGAAGACGGCGAGCCGGTCTCGTACCTCAAGGGCGCACCAGAAGTGCTCCTGCAAATGAGCCAACTCACCGGTGAGGGACGCGAAGCATGGGGAGCACGAATCGAGGTTGCCGCCGCCGACGGCAACCGCATGCTTGCCCTGGCGTGGGCACCCAGCGAAACCGATACCGAGATCACATGGCTCGGCACCGTCGCCCTGTGGGATCCGCCCCGACCTGAGGTGCCCGCCGCCATTGCGGTCACCCAACAGGCGGGAATCCGGGTGCTCATGATCACCGGCGATCACCCAGCTACCGCCAAGGCCATCGCCGACGCGATCGGCATCGCATGCGACGAAGTGATGACCGGCGACCAGCTCGACCGGCTCGGCCCCGAGGAACTCGCCGAGAGGGCGGGACACGTGGGTGTCTTCGCCCGGGCCAACCCTGAACACAAGCTCGCCCTCGTCGACGCCCTCAAGGCCAACGGCGAGATTGTCGCCATGACCGGAGACGGCGTCAACGACGCCCCCGCCCTCAAACGAGCCGACGTCGGCGTCGCCATGGGCCAGCGAGGAAGCGACGTCAGCCGCGAGGTCGCCGACCTCGTACTCCTCGACGACAACTTCGCCACCATCACCCACGCGGTCGAAGAAGGCCGCAGCATCTACGCCAACATCCTCAAGTTCATCCGGTTCTTGTTCTCCACCAACGTCGCCCTTGTGCTTCTCATCGCAATCGGCGTCACCGGCGCCGCCCTGTTCAACCTCCGTGACGAAGCCGGCAACCTGCTGGTTCCCCTTCTTGCCGTCCAGCTGCTGTGGATCAACATCATCGCCGACGGGCCACCCGCACTCGCTCTCGGCCTCGACCGCAACCCCGGCATGATGACCCAGCGCCCGCGGTCGCCATCGGCGCCGCTGCTCACGCCAGCCGGCATCCGGTTCATCCTCACCACCGGGATCCTCAAAGCCGCTCTCGGCCTCGCCCTGTTCTTTGCGCTACCCGCCATCGGCTACTTGGCCGCAGCCACGATGACCGCCGTCTTCTTGTACGAATCGCTGGCTCAACTCGCCTTCGCCTACCCGGCGCGCCGCATCCACACCCGACCGACCCCCAACCGGGTCCTCAACGCCATCATCATCGCCAGCGTCGCCCTCCAGATCGCAACCATCACCTTCCCCCCGCTGCGCACCATGCTCGGCCTCGTCCCCCTCGATGGGCCCGCCTTTGGCTACGTCGCAGCCGCGCTAGCGACCACAGTCCTCGGAGCCGAAGCCTGGTCGCGGAGCGCGGCGAAGAACGGCGCAACGATATGACTACATGGGATACACCGGTCACGCTCGTCGAGGGTGGCTGCGGCGCCGTCGACCCAGCCACCGCACAGCACCTTCGAGCGAACGAGCGACTCGCGTCAGTGACAGGTGCCCATGGCGCGGCAGTCGATGTCATACCCCATCATCGGTTGGGCGCCGGGTAGGCCCGCCTCATGGACCTCGAGATCATCCTCGTGGCCTTCGTCCTTGGCTTCGGTTCTCAGCGCATCGGTCTCCCACCGCTCGTTGGCTACCTCGCCGCCGGGTTCGTGCTCCACGGCATGGGCTACGAAGCCAACGGAGCCATAGAGCTGATCGCCGACCTCGGCGTACTACTGCTGCTGTTCGGAATCGGTCTCAGCCTGCGCCCCTCGATGTTGATTCGCAGCGAGGTGTGGGTCGTTACCAGCGTCCACATGTCGGTGACCACCGCCATCATCGGAGGGTTGTTCCTGGCCCTCGGTGCCCTTGGCCTTCCCCTCGCCGCCGACCTCACCCCGGCTGGGGCCGCGCTCGTCGGGTTCGTCTTCTCATTCTCGAGCACCGTCTTTGCCGTCAAGGCACTCGAGGAGCGCAACGAAGCGGCGTCGCTGTCCGGTCGTCTTGCTATCGGCATCCTCATCATGCAAGACCTGTTCGCCGTGGCATTTCTCGCGCTCGCGGTGGACGAGGCCCCGTCGCTGTGGGCGCTCCCTCTCCTCATCGGCATCATCGCGGCCCGGCCCATCCTGGGGTGGTTCCTCCGACACAGCGGCCACGGAGAATTGCTGGTGTTACTCGGATTGGCACTCGCGGTGGGGATCGGCGCAGCAGCCTTCGAGGAGGTCGGGCTCAAACCAGATCTGGGAGCACTCATCGTTGGGATGACATTGTCAAGCCAACCCAAGGCCCACGAGTTGTCCGATCGCCTGCTCGGTCTCAAAGACCTCCTTCTCGTAGGTTTCTTTGTCTCGATCGGCCTCGGCGGCACACCCGAGCTTCCGGCGATCGCAGTCGCCGGGATCGCACTGTTGCTGGTTGCCGCCAAGGCGGCCTGGTTCATGGTGCTCCTCTCCCGGTTCCGGCTTCGCGCCCGCACCTCGTTCCACAGCTCCCTCACCCTGGCCACGTACAGCGAATTCGGCCTCATCGTGGCGGCGGCGGGGGTCGACCGTGGCTTGCTCGACCAACAGTGGCTCTCCGGAATCGCAGTGGCGGTCGCCGTGTCTTTCGCGATAGCCGCGGCCCTCAGCAGGGCTCGTTACGACCTGTACGGCCGCTGGTCGAAGTTGCTGGTAGATCTCGAACGGCACCCCACGCAGGCTGAAGATGCCCTCGTTGAGCCCACCACAGCCCGCAGTGTCGTTTTCGGCATGGGGCGTGTCGGGCAGGGTGCCTACGACGAGCTCGTGAGCCGCCACGGCACGGTCGTGTTGGGAGTCGACCGCCGCGACGAAACCGTTGCCTCGAACCTCGGAGCAGGACGAACCGTGTTGCGCGGCGACGCACTCGACCATGACTTCTGGGAACGCCTCCGCCTCCGCCCCGGACTCGAGCTGGTGGTGCTCGCCATGAGCGACCACAAAGCCAACCTCGAGGCCGCCCGTCGAATCAGAGATTTCCTCCCCGGTGTCCACATCGCCGCTGCCGCCACCTACCCGGACCAAGTGGCCGAACTCAAAGCAGCCGGCGTCGACATCGCCACGAACCTCTACGAAGAGGCCGGGCAAGGTCTCGCCAACGGCGCCTGCGACCTCCTCGAATCCCGCCCACCCCAATGACGGAGCGATCCGATAGGGCAGTCCGGCACCGCGCTGCTGGGAAGAGCTACCGATAAGCATTTCTGTGGCCCTCGTCGTCTTCGTCATCAGTGCCGCGCTAGTCGTCCGCGCTGCCACAAGACTCGTATCCGCCGGAGATGAAATCGCCGAACGCACCGGACTTGGTGGACTCCTCGTCGGCACCCTCCTTCTGGCGTTCGCCACATCGCTACCCGAGTTGGCGGTCGATGTCACCGCCGCAGCAACTGGCGCGCCCGACCTCGCCGTCGCCGACCTGTTCGGATCGTCGATGGCGAATATGGCCATCTTGGCGATAATCGACCTCCGCCACCGAGGCCGACTATGGCCCGCGGTCGAACTAGGGCACGCCCGCGTCGCCGCCGTCGCCATCGCTCTCACTGCCCTCGCCGGGATCGGGATTCATACTCCGCAAGGGCTTCGCATCGGTTGGATCGGTGCTACCCCGATCCTCATCTTTGCGCTCTATATAGCTGCAATCGCGTGGTTCCGCCGGGCTCCCAGTCTCAGCCGAACCAACATTGCTCAGACTGGACTTCGTCTCCAGGAACCCATCGGCTGGAGCACCGAAGAAGGGGCCGTTTCGCTCCGGCGAGTAGCGGCCCGGTTCGTGGCCGCCAGTCTCGTCATCCTCGCCTCCGCTCCGATCATGACCGTGAGCGTCGAGCGCATCGCCGAGATCAGCGGCATCACCCAAACCTCTGGTTCACGCCAAACGCTGGCTGCTCAATAAGTGCAGCTCAGAGGAGTTGGGAAGGTCGATGATGCCGGGGAACTGGGTCAGTGATGGTCCAGAACGCGAGCTGGTATGCGCTTGGCGCCTAGCTGGAACGGAGGTCGGGAAACACACCCCAGGTGTGCAGGTCGTCACCCTCCATTTCATCTATGAGTCGATAATCCATGGTGACGGCGCGACGGCCTGTCGACTCTGCGCTCACGAAGAGGAGATCTCGAAGTCAACCAGGCTGTGGGGTGGTGGGTCGAAGATCGTACCGATGAGGTATCCGTCACTGTCAACGACGGGGATCGGGGAGTTGCCGAAGAACTCATCGAGGTCAGCTGCCGCCGCCACGGGTTCGACATCGGCGACGGCAACAGGGGGTTCCATCACGTCGGCGACCAGCAATGTCGGTTCCTTTTCGACGAGGGTCTCGATGCGTGCGGTCCCGACAAGGCGCCCGCCTTCGCAGACCGGTACAACGGGGTATCTCATGAGCGCAAGAGCGTCCTTCACTGTGAGGTGGCCACCGATGGCAATGCCGGCTGGGTCGGCGGCGTCCTGGTAGCAGCGCCGGGGCGCGGAGCGAACCACGATGGCACCGCTCGGCGCGGTCACGAGGAGGCGATGCCCGGTACCGAAGAGCTGGCGTTGAAGCCACGATCCTCCCGGAGCACCCACGACCAGAAGGGTGCCTGGGGCGAGGGATTCGACCAGGCGTTTCGCCGTGGGCTCGTCGACGGCACGCCGACCGATGTCTGGGTGGACTTCGGCGAGTCGCTCGAGGCGAGCAAGCGCGACCGTGATTTCCTCAGGCGTGCGGTATACGGTGGCAAGCTCGGCGGGCACGCCCAACGCCGCGCCGATACCCGAACCCACGGCCGCGGCGAGTTCCGAGTGGGGTCCGTCGCCGACCGCAGCTGTGACGGATTCCACTCGCTCGAGTTCGAGGTGGTGCGGGATGACGATCGGGACCAAGTCGAAGCTACTCAGCCTCCGGGTGACGAGTAGTTCGATCCGGTCCTTGATACAACTGCGTCGCAGGTCTCCCTTGACTTGAATTGGAGGCCGACCACCGAGCAGGGTTGCCAGCTCGAGGCACCCCGCACCGCGACTCCAGGCGACGAGGGCAAACCCTGCGCTGGTGCCCTCTGCCGAAGGAGAACGGGCGATCATGGCGTCATCTCAACCGCAGCCGAGCGCTCCTGCAAGCCGCAATCGTGCGGCAAGCATCTCGGAGATCTGGGGCTCGATCCAAGATTCGATGAGCCCGAGGAAACTCGGCATAGAGGCCTCCTGCCGGCGGCTACTCGAGTAGATGGGCGTCTGATATATCACGACAAGCATAGCGCATATGGAAGGGGCGGGTGAAGGCAAGCCCAAAAGCCGGGTCCGTAGACGACGACCACTGGCCCAAACCCAGGAGACGTCCGCGCTGACCAGGGCTTCCTTGGTGGGCCGGGAGGGGATCGAACCCTCGACCTTCGGATTATAAGTTCGGTGCTCGGGGTCCAGCCAGTGTCATCGGGTGTCGGCTAGGCCCGGTCTGTCTGGGTTCCTAGGCGATGGCGTTCAGGCTGTGTCGTCCTGTGACGGCTGGTTATGGGGCGTTCGGTAGCAGTTGGGTAGCAGTCTCGACTGACGCTGTGGATCGAACCAAGCGACCTCTGCCGCGTGAGGGCGAATCAGGAGGTCTGAGAAGGTTCAGGGATCATGGGCAGATCGGCGGTTTCGCCAGCAACCAGAGATGGTTTGCGTTGATTCGCCGTGCCTCGCGGCCTGTCTGCGGCCTGACCCAAGCATTGACTGGAGGTCTGGATAAGAAGGCTCCCCGTCAGGTCCGAGGTACGGGATATAGGAGGTTCAGCCCGACTCGCGAGTTCGACCTGGTTGCAACATGTCACTCTTTGCACCTCATGAAGAGGCTCACATCCCACCCTCGACCTTCGGTTCTTCAGTCTGACGGCGGCGGTGTCGTTGGTGTAGATGTTGCGTCTAGGAACTCTGCGAGACCCTTGAAGGAGGTCAGGCGCCGGTCCAATAGAGCTGCCACGAAGTCACCAACGCTCTCATCGGTGTTCACGACGATCACCTCATCGGGCTGCCTTTCAGCGAACGCTTCCATTAGTAGTCGATTGATGTGGAAATCTGTCGCAGGAAAGGAATAGCCGACTACAACCAACCTGTTGGTGACGCGCAACGACTCCCGCGCAGCCTCGTATAGATCATTGAATGGCGCTTCCCGAAAGCTCTTGGCCGGGACCGGTGTCTTCAGCTGAAGCAACTCCCTAGGAAGGATCGGGTCTAGATCTATGGCGCTGACCTTGATCGTGAGGTTTCCATTCGTTTGCTCCTGGAAAGTTTCCACAGACGGAAACTCTGGATTGGGGCGTATCCAGTTGAGAGATCCGTGAAGCTTGAGAATTGGCTCGGCGTACGGGTGATTCTCGGGACGCCCGTAGAAGGTCGCACCGTCGACCCAGGTTCCGGAAGGTGCCTCAAGTTCCACACGATCGAACTGGAACCCATACGCCAGCTCCGGACGCCACCGAAATCTGCCCGTCACCAGCTGCCTGTCGAGCAGCGCATCTGACTGCACGCGTCCTTTGCCCCAAAGGTCCGTGGTCCCATCAGCACCTATGTCAGAGGACTCAAAGTCCTCGTTCCACCCCGACACACGTTGCAGTGCTTGCTCCAGCAGTGTGTCGTAGTTGAGCGTTATGACGGTCGCACGTTCGTCCATCACCCGCTTGGCGAATGCGAAGAACACGTCTGTACCGGTCAGAAAAGGGAACCAATTGAAGAGATTGAGGGACTTTGTGACGAGATGGACTGCGCTATTCCACACCTCTCTCAGTTCCCCCAGGTCAAACAGTCCGCTGCGACCTTCATCGGCCATTTGGAGCTCGAGCAGGGTGAGGCAGCTCTCAAGCCCAAAGCGACGCTGGCGAAGCTCTGGAATGTTCTCCTGAGTCAGCTCGTCGGGCGTGAGGTGCCAGTAGGAGAGGATGTACTTGAACAGCGCTGAGTAGACGTCGAGGAACTCTGGGCGGTACCCCGGCATACCTCCCCATTGCGGATGTGTGAGCGCCAACGTGAGGAAATCGACATCCAGCGGAGGCCTAAAACCCTCATGATCGACGAGTACCCGGTTAAAGCCTGCACCGAGTAGGTAGGTTGTTCCGTCGGAAGGGGGTTGACTGGTCACCGAGTGGATTCCTTGCATCGCCCACAGGTCGCGGCCTCAACGACTGTAGCTCGATGGTGGTGCAGCAATACTGCGGGACAAGTCGTCCGATGTGCGCCAACGCATTTGGCTGGCATCGGATCTTCAGTCTGACGGGGTACGTCCCGGCCTGTCCCTCCTGGTCCCGGGCCGTTCCTAGGGACGAATCTGTCCGGAGCATCTCACCGCCAAGAATCAATGCTCTCTACGCCCAGGGGTCCCGTTCACACACCTCAGTTGGTGTTGGTTCGACCTGGCGCTAGCCCAAACCGAAGGCTCCCGACACCGGCAGCCACCCAGATTGGTACGACTATCCCGGCTACCCACTGGCCCCATGGTCGAGGCGTTTGAGGTTCTCGCGCGGCGACGGGTCGGGCTGAGCGATCGGTACGCAGCGCCCGTTGAGAATCTCGTACACCAGGTCCATAGGAGAGGTGCCGTGATCGGCTGGGAACTAGGACCGAAGTAACGGGAGGAGAGACAATGGTCGAGTACCGCTTCGACACCGGCATCAGCATCAAGGTTCTCGCCGACGAAACAGCCTCTGCGGAGGCCCTCGTCGCCCCATTCATCTCCTGGCTCAACGCCAAATTGGCCGACTTCCCTGGACACCACTGAATAGCGCAGGGCTCGCCGATGCTCAGGAACCGCTCGTCGTGGATGCCTGGCGCCAATTGGTCTAGAGGCCCGAGCCTCGAGGCGGGCGAGGCGGTCTTGTCGTTCTAGTTGTGCGGGGTGCGCGAAGGGACCCCCGCCGGAGCAGGGGCCCCAAGACTGGACAGGACCTCCTATTTCAGTCTTCCGTCGAGGCTATAGACGCCACCGACCACGTTGCCGCTGCCCCCGCCGCGCAGGCCATAGAGGTCTCCATTGCCGCCGTAGAGATTCCAGTCGACCTCGACACTGCCCTGGTGTCCTCGTATGAACAAATTGAACGAGGTCCAATTGGGGTCAAGGTCGTCAGGGTTAGGCTCAGGCACGCAAGGGAACCGGATCCATAGCTGGATCTTCTTCTTGTTCGATTTGTCCTCCCACCCGATCCGGGTGCCTGAGGTTGCTTCTGCACAGGCGGCAATCGTTTCCGGCGAAAGCCCCGTGACCTCTGCAAGATCGGCCAGGACCTCGAACCTGAAGGGGCTATCAGGGACCCCCCCTTCGGTACAAATGTTCGTATCACAGTCGGTAACGTCGAATGTCACTGGGTTCCAGCTCGCCGGGCGAGCACCTGCGGGTGCCGCCGGGAGCATCATCGCCGCCAGCAAGACGACGACGAACACCAACGTGAGCTTGCGCATAGAAATCTCCTCCTTGGTTACAAGCCGTAACAGCAGGAGTCGGCAACCGAGCGGTCCATCTCCTCGCGGTTCGCCAGACATCTTCGACCACGACTCGCCTCTCTGTCCTCACTCCAAGAGACGCACAGCAACCGACAAATGTGACTGCACATATTCGACGCTGTCGATCGCGGTCTTCCTTCGTGCCTTTACCTAATAGACCCTCGAAGCAGCGTCTTGTAGACAAGAGATCCAAGTAATCGAGTTGCTGATCGAGTGAGTTGAGGAGGCATCGTCATCGGCCAGCCAAACTTCAACCTCAGGCGAGGTCACGCCCTGGTGGGCCAGTGTTCACGAATGTTCCTAGAGGACTAGACGCGAAGGGACCCCCGCCGGAGCAGGTCGGGTCTAGGTCAGCGCCTTCTCGGGGCTGCCGGTCATGGCGCTCAACTCGTCGAGCACGTCGAAGTGGCGGATCTGGAACTCCGAGAAGGCCTCATTGGAGGTGAGACCTGCCACCAGGTCGCTGCTCACGTAGCTGTCGGCGTCTTCTCGGCTGGTGAAGATGTGGAAGCCACCCAGTGTTGATCCGTCCCGGAACCAGGTCTTGCAGACCAGACCCACCACCCCTTGTAGCGCATTCGCGTAATCAGTGAAGGGACCTTTCAGATCATCCAGATCAGCCGTCGACTCGAAAGTGATCAACATCGCATGCATCATGTTCTCCCTCGATGCGTTTGGGCGCCGTGTTTCGACGCCAGCGTGTTCAATATCTGGCGAAGTCTCCCCCATTTGCCCCTTTGCGTCACCTCCTCGTCCGGCACGGGTGGTGGAGCCAAGCCATTGCCCCGAGGATGATTGGCTCGGTCAACAGGAGCAAGAGGCGGATTCCCCTAACAGGCCCGTCGGTTCTCGGCGGTCAACGCCGTTCACAGTGCCCACGGTGACGCCTACACCAGCTGCCTGTCTTCTCCTCCAACCGTCGAGGTCCGTCGAGACCTCAGGCAGGTCACGCCCCGGTGTGCCAGTGTTGACGAATATTCCTAGAGAGGAGCGCTGCGGCTTAGGAATCGAAGGTGATTACGTAAGGCTCGCCTGAATGTTGTCCGGGAATAACCGCGGTGAACGTTCCTGTGGCGGTAGCCAGGTTCCCCGAGGCACCTGTGTAAGTGCCGTTCCATTCCCAGCACTGCTTGGGCCACGCCGCGGCGTCGATCGAAGCAACTGCCACCGCCTCAAATTCGATCGTGACCGAACCCGAGTCTCCGAAATCCAATTCGCCCGTACCCGGAGATATCGCCGACCACAGGAATTCTTCGTCGTACGTCCTGCCATTGCATTCCACCACGGCCCCTTGGACCAGCTCTAGCTCGTGAGTCACTTTGCCCTCTGCGGAATATTGGTCACTTCTGAATCGGAAGCTGATGTCCAAAACGAAACCCTCATCATCCCCGCTGGTTTGTGAATCCGATTCCGCTTGTTGCGGGCTCCCTAACAACCACTCAGTCGGCAGTCCGGCTTCTGCAATGCTTGCGGCGGCCACTGACGGCTCCTTAGTCGTTGGGGCTGCATCCGTAGCCTGTGGGGCCTCCGTCTCTGATGGAGCGCCAGGCGAAGCCGTCGTCGTGGTCACCTCGGTGGCGTCACCGCAGGCCGCAACTAGAACCACAACGACGAGGAGTGAGGTCACAAGGCGCAGTGATCGCAACACCTGAGCGCCCATGTGCTTGTCTCCTCCCAGCCGGTGGGTGCAGACCATCATTAGGCGCCTTGGACGAATAGGGTCAAAAGACCTCGATTCACCTGTGAATCGATTCACTTGAGATACGGGCTCACGCGCACCGCGCTCGATGAGTAGCTCACTGTGCCGGGTGCTCCCAAGCCCGGCTCTCCCTCAGGCGAGGTCACGCCCTGGTGTGCCAGCGTCAACGAATGTTCCTAGAGGACCATGAGTTGGAGTAGATCGCCGAGTGGAGTTCTGGAGCACATTGTCGGACTCTCGCGCTTGCTCCTGAATTGGTGATCTGTTCGCCGTGTGCAAGAACGCTGGAACTGTTGCCCATTTCCGAGAACCACTTCTGCTACCTCGCCGGCAGCAATAACGTTGCCCACGTGGATCGAACAGCGTTCCAGGCGATCGACCGCCGAGTAACCCGCTGGCTTGCGGAGCACGGACTGACCCTCTTGCGGATCAGCATTGGAGGCATCTTCATCTGGTTCGGAGTGCTCAAGTTTTGGCCGGGTCTGAGTCCCGCCGACCAACTCGCCACAGAGACGATCGACCGGCTCTCCTTTGGGTTGATAACTGAAGGTCTCGCACGTGTCTCGCTGGCAACCCTCGAAACGGCGATCGGGATCGGACTCGTTGCAGGCAGGTTCATGCGCCTCACGCTGCTGTTGCTGGTCGGTCAGATGCTCGGAACCGTGACACCGCTGTTCCTGTTCCCAGAGGTGACCTGGTCAGACCTATTCGTGCCGACACTCGAAGGCCAGTACATCCTCAAGAACATCGTGCTGGTGTCGGCCGCCCTCACGATTGGGGCAACAGTTCGTGGCGGCGGGCTCATCGACGATCCCGAGGTCCTCGATGCCATCGGCGAAGGTGCAGGGAATCGGCGCTAGCTCTGCCGACAGTTCACAACAGGCAGCGCCTAGCGCCTAGCCCCCAGCAAGCGACGCGAGGGACAGCCGCCTAAGGAGTGGGGGTCTCAGGTGAGGTCACACCCTGGTGTGCCAGGGTTCACGAATGTTTCTAGAGGACTGCTCACGAAACCAAGCACAAGAAGTCCTCCATGTGCGGGCGGGCTAGGTTCCACCCATGAGAGTCGGGCTAATCACGCAGCTTCATGGCCGACCCGGCGGCGACCCACCGCCGCCTACTTGGCAATCGATCAGCGAACAGGCGGCCACCGCAGAGGCGGCGGGATTCGACATGTTCGTGTTCGAGGACGCCCTGCTGTATCGGGCAGAGAGTGCTACCGATGGGGTCTGGGAATCGGTGTCGATCGCGGCGGCGGTCGCTGCGACGACCAACCGAATCAGCCTGGGACAGTCGGTGGTCAACTCTCCATACCGCTCTCCCGCGATGACGGCAAAGATCGCGGACACGATCGACGAAATCTCGGGAGGTCGGTTCGTACTCGGAATCGGAGCAGGGAACACGGAAGATTCCGATTACGAGGCGTTCGGTTTCCCAACAGATAAGCGGTACTCACGGTTTGCCGAAGCAATCCAGATCATTCATGGCCTGCTCCGGGATGGTGCCATTGACTTCGAGGGTGAGTTCTACACGGCCCGTCAAGCCGAGTTGGTGCTGCGGGGTCCTCGTCAGCAGGGTCCGCCTATCAACATTGCGGCAGGAGGCCCGAAGATGCTGCAACTCGTCGCTAAGTACGCCGACTCGTGGAACTGGTGGGGCTGGGACGAGACTCTTGAACAGATCGGTGAGCGGATCGGACCGATCATTGAGGTGCTAGAGCGGGCGTGTCAGACCGAGGACCGTGACCCTGCCACTGTGGGACGGACCTTCGACCTGTACACCGTGGTTCCCGAAGGGTTCAGCAGCAACGGTGCGGCTGAAGGTCTGGACATGAAACAGCCGGTGACGGGGACTTCCGAACAGATCGCGGAGTTCATCCTCTCACTCGGCAAACTCGGGTTCAACGAAGTCCGGTGCGACGTCTTTCCGAGGACGGCCGCCACGGTGGAAGCGATGCAACCCGTCGTGGAGATCGTCCACAACGGTTGAGCCGAGATCGCGGACTCTGACACCGCGGCCTCAGGCGAGGTCACGCCCTGGTGCGCCAGTGTTGACGAATGTTCCTAAAGCGGGCCGGTTCCGGTCAGATCGGTGGAGATTTCTGCACCTTCGCGGGTCACCAAGAGCCGACAAGGTTCGGCCCTAAGCCTCTAGCGGCCCAGTGACCCCTCCCCCAGGGTTGGCATCCAAGGCGGGAGGAGGATTTATGCGAAAGCCCATGTTGTTGGCGCTTGTCGTCTTGTTGGTATTTGTGATGGTGCCTTTACCGGCATCGGCCAATGGAGCACCGCTGGGCGGGTGTCCCGGTCCAGCCTCGGATCCTGTCCCACTTCCCGGGGAGCCGCTGCATAACCCGATCGTGTGGGCACTGCAATCGGTAACCAGCTTCCCGGAGGGCGCGGAGTTTGACGACAACGGGGACTCTTTTGTCTGCCTACTGGCACCGGCTTACTCACGGAGCAAGGAGGTCTTCATCGACAATTTCCGACCGCTGCCCGGCCCCTAGTAGGACAGCCAGCGATCTAGGCGTCCGACGAGCCGTTCGGTCGCCTGGGACTCCTGCTTCGGCGGAGGTCCCTTCGCGTCTAGACCGACCACTCCCGTCGCTGCATTGCCTCAATCACATCCGCAGGGGCAAGATGCTCCAGGTACCGCTGCGTCGTAGCCAAGCTCGCATGTCCTAGTTGCTTCTGGATGATCGGCACCGGCACTCCTTCCATCATCAACTGGTAAGGTTGAAGAGAGGTCCGGCACCACGGTCGGGCAGAGTTAAGGGAGTACGAATGATTGTCGTTGCTATCCAGCACCCGGTTGCCGATTATGAGGCGTGGAAGTCTGTCTACGACGCGCGAAACCCCGGAACATTCGGCGCATCGTTCGCTCGCGTCAACCGGTTGGTGAGCGATCCGAACACGGTGGCCGTCGTCGTCGGGTTCGAGTCCATTGATGCAGCCAACGAGATGATCGAGAACCCTGACCTGAAGGCGAACATGGACAAGGCGGGTGTGACAGGCGAGCCTCGCGTTGAGGTGTACGAAGAAGCTGAGTCCGTCCAGTACTGATCATCTGGCGGAGGATCGCACGCCTAGCTATCAACCCCTGATCGAACGCTGCCCGCATCGCCTCGGGAGAGGGGTATCCCCGGAGCAGGGGAAGCATCCGAGAGCCGCAGGAGAGACAACCCATCATGCTGGTTTTCGCCGCCCTTGCGTGAGGGCGGCTGTCCAAGCACCTCTGAGGGCCGCTAGCGAGGCCTCGGCCCCCTATGGGGATAGGGGGCCGCCGTCGCGGATTGCGCGAAATCATCCATAGGTAGCCGTCTGCACACTGAAGAGCGAGTAGGAATCGTCGGACACCAGCTAGTCGTTCGACCTCGGGCGAGGTCACGCCCTGGTGTGCCAGTGTGCACGAATGTTCCTAGAGGACGCGAAGGGACCCGCGGGGGAACAGGCCCTCTGAGGGTCCCCCTCCACGAAACGGGAGACAAGATGCGATTCTTAGTCGCACTGGGAATTGCGGGTCTGTTCTTGGTTGCGTGTAGCGGTAGCGGGGATTCGGGAGAGACCACCGATGTTCCTAGATCCGGATCGAGGCTTGTGATGGGAATCTCAAACCTGGCGAGCTCATGTTCCTAGCGCATAGGCAATAGCTGCTTCGCGTGGCATTTCTTCGCCGTCCTGCCATGCTCGGTTGAAAGTTTCGGGTTCGAGAACCGCTCGCGTTGCTGCCAGATTACGTTGGACCTCGATTTGGTCCACTCGATCCCCCGCGTATCCATCTGTCGCGACAGCACTAGAAGCACCAAACAATGTTGCAGCTCGAACGGCGTCTCCTTGCGTAATCGCTACAGCGGCCAACCCTCCGAACATCGAGAAGATGCCGAGATGGTCTTGCAGGTCTCGTGCGATTGTCATCGCTTCGAGGAATCTAGCCTCGGCCCGTTCGGTGTCGCCTTGACCTAGGGCGGTATATCCAAGGTTGTGCTTAACGGTGATGAAGGCGGCTGTATCCCCAATGTCCTCATAGATGTGGAGGCTGTCCATATACCTATCTTGGGCTTGGTGGAGATCGCCTTTGAGCCGAGCGACCTCTCCGAGGGTATTGATCGCGGTGGCGATGCCTTGCGGGTTTTCGAGTTCGGTTTGGATCGCCAGGCTTTGTTCTCCCGACGATTGCGCCTCCTCGTGGTGGCCTAGGTTGAGTGCTGCTCTGGCTAGACCATGAAGGGCGTTAGCTTCTCCGGCCCGGTCATCCACTGTGCGCCACAGTTCAAGACTGTCGCGGAATAGTGGTTCTGCTTCCTCGAAGGCACCCCGACGCCAGGCGAGCTTTCCTGCGCCGGCGAGAGCTTTGGCACGGACGTTTGGTGCTAGTTCTCGTCCGGCTTCGAGAATTGCTTTCATCCATTCGCTTCCCTCGTTGAGGTGGCCGCGAACTTCCCAATAGCGCCACAGCGATCCAGCCAGCCTGCCAACAAGGTCCTGCTCGGTATGCAGGAGCCCCTCCATCGCAGCACGGAAGTTTCCATGATCAAGCTCCAGCCGGTCGAGAACCTCTGCTTGTGACGAGCTGTCAACTGAACCTTGCAGAGCGGGTTCAGCCTCTTCGGCCACACGCAGGTAATAACGCCCATGACTAACCAGCGCCGCTTCCCGTTCGCCGGATGAGGCCAACTTGTCGTCGGCATACGCGCGGACGGTTTCAAGCATGCGATATCGCACCGGATTTTGATGATCATCGACGACCACTAGCGATTTCTCGATGAGGCCCTGCAACAGGTCGAGGACGGCAGACTCCGGCACAGAATCGGTGGAGCACACCGACTCGACAGCTTCCAGTGAGCATCCTCCCGCAAAGACCGACAACCACCGAAACAAAGCCGCTTCCTCGGCGACAAGTAGGTCATAGCTCCAATCCATCGCCAGCCGCAACGTTTGGTGGTGGGGAAGATCGACAGCGGTTCCACCAGTCAGCAATCGGAACCGATCATCAAGCCGCCCAGCGATCTGCTCGACTCCCAAGACGTTGACCCTGGCCGCTGCGAGTTCTATTGCCAGTGGAATGCCATCAAGGCGACGACAAATCTGGGCCACTGCTTCTGAATTCTCGACCGTGAGTAAGAAATCTCTCTTACGCTCTGTCACGCGATCAACGAGCAGTTCCACGGCCTCGGATGCCATAAGCTCTTCGCCAGACATCTCAGCAGTAGGAACAGTAAGCCCTGCGACCTGATGGACTCTTTCGCCCGACACACCAAGCGCCTGGCGGCTCGTCGCCAACATGCGGACTTCGGGACACAACCGCAGGAGATGGTCAGCAAGTTCGGCACACGCCGAAAGTAGGTGCTCGCAATTGTCGAGGATGACGAGCGCGGACTTCTGAGCCAGATGATCAGAGATCGTGTCCACCAAAGCGATGTCGAGTTGTTCCCGCAGTCGAAGAGCCGCAGCGAGCGAACGCTGGACACCACCAGACTCGGATACCGAAGCCAACTCGACCATCCACACCCCATCCGTGAGGATGTCAAGTACGTTGAAACCAACCTCGACGGCCAACCGGGTCTTCCCCGTGCCACCAGGCCCCACCAGCGTGATCAGTCGGGACGCACCAAGTCGCTCGCTGATCGCAACTAGTTCATCAGACCGACCAACAAAGGTATTCAGCGTGGCTGAAAGGTTGTGAGATCTTCTGGAATCTGACTTCAGAGCTGGGAAGTCGGAGGGCAACTCGGAAACAACCACCTGAAACACATGCTCGGCACGTGGGAGGTCCTTCAGGTGATGCTCGCCCAGATCGCGCATCGCCACACCGCCGGGAAGCCTCCGCTCTGTTAGCGCAAACGTCTCAGCCGACACAAGGATCTGCCCGCCGTAACCAGCAGCCGAAATACGAGCCGCTCGATGCACGTCCACTCCGACGTAATCCCGACCCCCCAAGGTTCCGTCACCGGTGTGGATGCCCATCCGAACACGAAACTGTCCATCAGGCGGCCAGGCGTAATCAGCGAAGTCCCGCTGTATGCCCACCGCAGCTCCGACTGCATCGGCAGCATTTGAAAACGCACAGAAGAAGGCGTCACCTTCGGTGTTCACCACAACGCCATCAGCCGCGCCAACACGAGACTCGATGATTCTGGAATGGGTTTCGAGGGCATTCGAATACCGCTCACCTAACTGGTGCAGCAGTCGGGTCGAGCCTTCAACGTCAGTAAAGAGGAAGGAGACGGTTCCAGTCGGCAGTTTCATTGAATGAGGCTGTTGGTTCGTAGCGTCTCATCAGACTACGCCTGGCCATGACTCGTCGCAGACTGTTTCTTCTTCACGATCCCAAATGCCACCGTCGGTTCGACCTCAGGCGAGGTCACGCCCTGGTGTGCAGTACTTCTGTCGAGTACAGGTGCGGTATAGCCCTTGGGTCGGTATTGGAAGAGGCGTTTAGTCGGGGGTGCAAAGGGTGTCGAGAGGCGTGACGGTACCCACAGCATTTGGTACCCCTCACGCGGTGTTTCGCGTGAATCGCTGGTCCCTGATTACCCCTCCGGGCCCCTTAGTTACAGGAAGTTAACCCCATGATGGTAAGGCCCCGGCCCCCTATGGGTATAGGGGGGATACCCCTCGCGGATTGCGCGAATTTCGACTGTTGTGACAGTTTGTGACGACGCCCGTCACACGCATATTCCCCCTTTCCATAAGGGAAAGAGAGAGAGTGAGAGAGAGTTGTGACTATGTGATGGGAAGAGGACGGTTTGGGCGTGTGCGGGGTCTGTCACACGTCACATTGTCACAAATGCCGATCCTTACGTCCCGATGCCGAAGAAACCGCGCCCCTCCGCGAAGTCGATTCGCTCATCGCGCACCAGCCGGTCCAACACCCGCTTTGCCCCGCCGAAGTCATCGAGCTTCGACCGCCATCGTGGGCTGATGTGCCTTGGTAGGTAGCCCGCGCTGGGAATCGGGCCGTGCTTCTCAACAGCCGTCGCCACCGCCTCACATAGCTGTGCCTGCTCCGAGGCCCCAATCTGTCCGGCGATTCTCGAAGAGCACTCGACGAGGTACTTGGCGACCGTCCATCCGGAGAGGAGGTCGTCCTTCTCGACGACGGACCGCTGATCAGCGAGCGTGAATATGGTCGCCACCTTCCACGTCATGTCAGACAGCCGCGCGTATGCCTCCCCACCTGGCCTCTGCTGCATCGGGTAGACCTCGGCGTGGTACAGGTCGCTCCAGGCTTCAAGGGCCTCCTCCGATGCGGTCACCGGCAGGCCCTCAGCCTTCTTCGCCGCCAGCCGCACTTCCTCGACCAGCCGATCCAGCTCGACCGTGTCGGGAGCGGGAGGGAACGGGATCGGACCACCTGGCTGTCCCATCCAGATGCATAGACGATTCAGCAGTCCGTTCCCGATGGCTGCCACCGAAAAGACCTCGGTCAGGTAGGACTCGGTGCCGTCGGACAGCATCGCCACGCAGGGGTTGTGCTTGATGATGGTCTCCTTGGCCAGCCGGTGCTCGATGGAAGACGGCCTGTCGTAGATCTCCAGCCAGAACTCCACCAGATTGCCCGTGCCGCTGTTGGCGGCCTTGCGCAACTGCTGGGTGAACTCGGGTGCCCGCCAGAACACCGGAGAGCCTTCGTCGGGGAGGCTCTTCACCAGGCCCTCCCTACTCCCTGAGCCGGGAAGAATGATCAGGTCGGGAGCGACGAGACGAAGGAAGGTCACCACCTGATTCGCCACGGTGGTCTTGTGGGTAATACCGGTGCTTCCAGTGAGGATGCTGAACAGCGTCGGATATAGCCGTCGCCCGCCAACTTCGAGGTAGCAGGTGCCGAACAGGATTGACAAGCTGGTTAGGAAGGCTCCGAAGTGGAACTCTGGCGGTGCCTCCGTTGTGGGCCGCATGATCTCGACGTATCGCCCGATGGGTCCGTAGTAGACCTCGATGGGCAACGTTGGCGGACCTGTTGCCTCAGCCATCAAAGCGGGCTTCGGAGCCGATGCGCTGCTGACACTCGAACTTCTGGCATCGTTGTGCCGCGCGTTGACATCAGCGAAATCCCGGAGTTCACCGGTAGTCACAGGTTCTGCAGCGGCGACAACCGCGTCGATGTCCACCTCACGCCACCTCACGGGGTTGGGCGATGCCAGAGCCCAGGCCGGAGGCAACGGTGCGGCGCGCCTCCCTGTCGGGCAGGCCGCAAACGCCAGCAGCACCGAGAAGCAGCGATGCCACGTCTGCGGCGTCGAGCAATCCCGCCCCCACCAGTTGACCCAGCGAGAAAGCAGCAGAGTTCAAGCGATCGTTGCGGCGACCTGGCTTCGTCGTACCGACGGCCCCCACCTCCTCGCGGAGGGCAGCGAGCGCGTAGGCATTGCCAACGACACCGACGCGGGCTGCTGGTGCCTTGGGCCGCGGTAACGGCCGTAACCAAGAGGGACACGCGGCCGGCTCGACAGGACCTGATAGCCAGCGGTACCTCCTTCCGGAGGGGTGTATCGACGGTGGCGTAATGATGTATCCGCCGTCCGCTCGCAGGTCAACACCACGAAGCGCACCTTCAATACCAGGGAGCCGACCGGCGGTGTTGCCGAGCGGCCATGTCGGAGCCTTGTAGTAGTAGTGATGGCCTCTGCCGGTCTGCGCTGTCAGCGTCGAAGGGAGGTCTCTTCCTAGGCGAGCCAGCGACTGAACCCCTTCGGGGCCGTCGACATCGACGACCACCAATCCGCTGGGACCACACGCAACGCCGATGTTCGCCTCTGGGTGACGTTGCCACCATCCTCGAACGGTGTCGGGATTGAAGGTGGCTTCATCGCCCCATGGCACCAGTGGGATCTTGCCCAGGGGCTCCACCGGAAACACGAACCAACAACCTTCAACGGCGTATCGGACAGCCGCCCTAGACATCATGCGGAGCCTCCGATGATCTCCACGGAGGCCCGCTCCGCTGAAAGGCCGATAACTCCCACCAACCAGTCGTGCCAGGCCGAAGCAGCGTCGGTAACGGCCCAGCCTTCCAGCACCATGGTGCGGATCTCGCGAGATGCTTCAGCGGTGAGCAGGTCGATAGTGAGCGGTGTGCGCGAGAAGACCGTGCGGCACCTCTTTGGAGAGTTCGGGTTAGCGCGCATCTTCTCCTCGGCTGCGGACCCATGCCTCAACGTCTTGTTCGAAGTAGCGGAGGTGTCTTCCGATCTTCAGAGCAGGTGGACCCTCTCCTCGTGACCGCCAGGCGTACAAAGTCGCCAGGGGCACTCGAAGCAACGCTGCGAGTTCAACAGGGGTCAACATCGGTCTTATCAACCCCTTGCTCCTCACATCACCGCTCATCGGATCCCACCATTGCCTTTACTACCTCGCGCAGGACCTCCTCGTAGCGCAAGGCCTGACTCCGTCGAGGGCGAGCCAGTCCCCGCTCCCATCGGCTCAACGTCCCCTTGTCTACGCCGACTGCGTGCGCCACCTCAGCTAGGGAAAGCCCAGCCTCCTCGCGAATCTCGCGCCCGGCGCCTGACAAAGCGCTGAATCGGCCGGCTATCAGGCGGGTAAGAAACGATCTGGATTGGGCTGCCATGGCTCCACTATAACACAACGGTTTCACCATTCTGGTAGTTCTAAGAACGCATGTTGTGGAACCGTTGACGTTTCAGGTAGGATGAGGTCGTGGCTGAGATCAAGACCTTCGCGTGGCACAAGGAAACTGACCTCGATAACTCTGGTGGGTTCCGGTCGCCAAGCGGTTCAGTGGAACTGTGGCTCTTCTCCGGATCGTCTTCCGCCTTGCGGGAGCAACTCACGGTCTGGAGCGACGGCCCAGGGATCAAGGTCGCTGGGCCCGACCTTCCACCCACCGCGGGAAGGAAACCAGCTCGCGTAGAGGTCGGCATCACGATCCATTTCCACGATGATCTTGCAACAGCCATCACTATCAACCCGCGGAGTGAGCCTCTCTCCTCTGAGTATCTCCGGCGGTTCCCATACGGTCGCTGGCTGCGCGTTGCCGCGGCACTTTGGCGAATCAGCCAGGAGGACACCGGCTGGTCTCTCGTCCATAGCGGCCTGGAGGGAAGGTCTGCCCCGAAGGCCCCCGGTCGAGTCGGCTACCCCGATGAGCATTGGCAGGCAGTCGCGGACGGTTACCAGGAGTTCCTAACAAAGGGTGAGCGCGCTCCGACCGCACTGATCGGTGAACTCTGGGGTGTATCGCGAAACACGGCAGCCGGATGGATAAGGAAGTGTCGGCAGCTCGGCCTTCTGCCGCCCGCTCGACCCGGCAGGGCCGGTTGACAATGAGCATCACACTCGCTGAAGACTGTTCGCGGAACGGTTCCCTCGCTAACCCCGGAGCACCATGAGGAGGCGCATCTGATGGCATCGATACGACGACACCCCAACGCACTCACTCATTGGCAGGTTCGTTACCGCGACACTTCTGGGCGACAACGCACCAAGAACTTCTCGAAGAGATCCGACGCTGAGAAGTTCGCCGCCACGACCGAAGCCGACAAGGTGCGCGGCGACTGGTCTGACCCACGCCTCGCCAAGACAACGTTCGGCGAGTGGTGCACCCGCTGGGAGGCAGCACGACTCGGCCGACGTGCAAGCACTAGGGCTCGGGACATGTCGGTGCTTCAGAACCACATCCTGCCAGTGTTCGCTGAACGCCAACTCGGAGGAATTCAGCCCGCCGACCTTCGCCAGTTCGTCAGCGACCTGACTTCTGCCGGGTATGCGGCAGCCTCGGTGCGAAAGGCATATCAGCTGCTCGCTGGCGCTCTCGATTCGGCGGTCGATGACGGTCTTATCCCCCGCTCCCCCGCCCGCAACATCGCCCTTCCCAAAATCGAGCATGTGGAGGTGAGGTTCCTGTCGGCTGACCAGATCAGCGTGGTCGCCAACGCCATCGACCCGCAGTTCCGCGCCCTCGTCCTCACCGCTGGCTACACGGGCCTTCGTGCCGGTGAGTTATCAGCGTTGAAGCTGGACCGACTCCAGCTGCTGCGACGGTCGCTGACTGTGGCCGAGACCCTATCGGACGTGCAAGGGCGACTCACCTTCGGGCCCCCGAAGTCGAACGCGTCGAGGCGGACCGTCAGCCTGCCCGCAGCGTTGTGTGACGAGCTGGGCCGACACCTGCGCCAGTTTCCCACCGACTCACTGGTGTTCCAGGCTCCCGATGGTGGTCCGTTGCGCTGGACGAACTTCCGCCGTCGCCACTGGCAACCAGCCGTCGCGGCGGCGCTTGGCTTCCCGGTGCGCTTCCACGACCTGCGTCACAGTCACGCTGCGCTCCTCATCGCCGCAGGTGAGCACCCGAAGGTGATCCAGCAGCGACTCGGCCACGCCTCCATTCGCACCACCCTCGACACCTATGGCCACCTCTTCGACGGTCTCGACGAGGCTGCCGCGGACCGCCTTGACGAGGTGTTTCGCGCGTCTCATGTGGACAGATTGTGGACAGAATCGATCCCGCAGGTCGTCTCTCTCCCCCACACGCCGTGAGAGCCCTTACAGCGCAAGGCTTTTCCGGTGGGCGCTACAGGGATCGAACCTGTGACCTCTTCCGCGTCAGGGAAGCGCTCTCCCGCTGAGCTAAGCGCCCGGATTTTGGGGCGTGAGCATACCCCGAGGCGCCGACCGGAATTGAACCGGTGTAGAGGGTTTTGCAGACCCTTGCCTAACCACTCGGCCACGGCGCCGGATTGCACCACAGCGACCCTACGAGTCGCTGAAGTGGAGCGGACGACCGGGCTCGAACCGGCGACCTTCACCTTGGCAAGGTGACGCTCTACCAACTGAGCTACGTCCGCGCGAGGCGGATAATACCAACCGGCTAATGGCGCCCACTAGACCCGAAGCCGCTGTCGCCCCTGGAAGAGGGCGGCAACTCCTCAACCTCCTCGAATTCGATCTCCACCATCGGAACGACAACTAGTTGGGCGATCCTCTCGCCGCGCTCGATAGCGACGGTCTCGGGGCCGTGGTTGATCAGGATCACGCGGAGCTCGCCCCGATAGCCGGCGTCGACGATGCCGGGACCGTTGGCGACGCCAATGCCGTGGCGAAGAGCCAGGCCCGAGCGTGGCGACACCAGGCCGACATGTCCTTCGGGGATGGCAACCGCAACGCCGGTGCCGACGGTAGCCCATCCCTCTCCGGGGATCTTCACGGACTCCGCGGAGCGCAGGTCTATTCCGGCATCCCCGGGATGGGCGCGCTGGGGCAGAGAAAGCTCTGAGTCGAGGCGTGTGAGCGGTATCTTCATGGGAGCGCTATTGATACCGCGGGCGGCGGGGCCAGGAAAACCGAAAGTAGGAGATTTTGGTCCAAACTCATTCGCGTCCGCAGACCCTTCTTGATCGTTTCGAGGAACTCGATGCCATCTGGCCCGAGACCTACGAACCAGATCGTATTGCGACCACCTCCATGGGCGACGACCACATTCTCGAACTGCAAGACACCCGCGCCCCGGATTTCTTGCATAGACACCGCTGGGGGCTCATCGCCATGGTGACCTTGGTCGCCGCGACATCTTGGCTGTTGCTCGTCGCTGCCCCCGCCCAAGATCACCGTCTGGCGACTCAGGTCCTCAACCGCTACGACGGAGCGCTGGCCAGCATCGACCTCACGGTGCCGGACGCCAGGAGAGCCCTCGCCGCGCTCACCAACCCGGTAAGTGATGTGTCGGACCTGTCCGACTCACTCGAGCAACTCTCCCCGTTCGTCACGGCAACCAACACGGCCCGTTCGGCGGTCAGTGATGCTCTCCCCGACACGCTGCCGTTTGTCCCCCGTGCCGAGATCGAGGCGGTGACGACGGTTCGCAGCGACGTCGGCGAGGTTGCCGGCCAGGCCGAGGGACTCGCCACCCGGCTCAACAGTCTCGTCACCTACCGCCTCTTGACATACGGGCTCTTCGATCTTCCGGATCTACCGACCGTGGCTGCACCCGACACCATCGACTCCCTGTCGACCGACCTTGCCGCGGCCATGGCCGCCAGTGTTGAGGTCGCGGTTTCCCTGCCGTCAGACCCCCTGCTCGAAAACCACCGCCTGGCGGCCAACGAGGCGCTCACCCAGATGGACACTTGGCGGACCGAGTATCTGACTGCGTTGCGAGCCGAGGACTCCGCAGCCGCCGAGGTGATCGTTGCTGATATCGAAGCCACGCTGCTGACACTGCACAGGACCCTCGCCAGCTCTCTTGCCGAGATCGAGGAATGGGGCGCCCGGGAACTCGACCTGCTTCGCTTGAGCACCATCGAAGTTCGCCAACTGATCGGATAGGGACCGCCCTCTTCGGGCGACCTGTCTTCCAGCGACCTGCTGGCAAGACCTGCTGGCAAGACCCTGCTGCCGCCTAGCTGGCGGGAATCAACAAGGGCTGACCAATCGACAACGCCGACGATCCGAGGTCATTGAGGGCCTTGATGGAGTGGATCGCCTGGCGAGTATCCATGTCCTCGTCGTAGGCGGCCTCAGCGATCGACCACAGCGTGTCCCCCGGCTGCACGACGTATGCCGTCGGCATCGCTGGGGGTTGGCTGCTGCCGGTGGCAGCCGAGGCGGTAGCGAGCAGGAGGAGGACCCCAATGGCGAGTATCGCGAGGAGGACCAGCGCCCGGTATGGGGCGGTGTGCGTTCTCTTCATCAGTCCCTACCTCCTGCTCGGTTCCTACCTAACCGACACGCTATTCGTGGTGTGTGACACGAACGCGTGTTCGGCTGAACGATACCGAACAGCTGTTCGCTAGGCAAGTCGAACATATGTTTGGGTGGTGATGCTCCCGGCACTACTGTCATCGCAATCGATGAAGGGTCCCTCATGACTATCACCAACCGGCAGCAGGAGATACTCGACTACATCTCCTCTACCGTCGAGGGACGGGGCTATCCCCCCTCCGTGAGGGAGATCGGAGAGGCGGTAGGGCTGAGTTCGCCATCGACCGTCCATTCCCACCTGTCCGCTCTCGTCAAGAGTGGCCGGCTGCGCCGTGATCCATCCAAGCCCCGAGCCATCGAGGTGGTGGCGGACAAGCAGCCGTCGGCTGGTATCGCTCGCGGCGGTGTCCGAGAAGTGCCACTCGTTGGTCGCATCGCCGCCGGCTCACCGATCCTCGCCGAGCAGGACATCGAAGAGGTCTATCCGCTTCCGACCTCGCTCGTGGGCAAGGAGCCTGTCTTCATGTTGGAGGTCAAGGGCGATTCCATGATCGACGCCGGCATACTCGATGGTGACCTAGTCGTGGTGCGCCGCCAACAGGACGCCGACAGCGGCGACATCGTTGCGGCTCTCATCGACGGCGAAGAAGCCACAGTGAAGAGGCTGCGCAAGGGGGATGGTCGGGTGACCCTGATCGCCGAGAATCCTGAGTACGCGCCGATGGTGTTCACGGACGGCGTTGAGATCCTGGGCCGAGTCGTCAGCGTCCTCAGGAGCCTGTAGGGGCTCCCAGCTCGCCGGAGAAGACGTAGGTCGCCGGACCTTCGGTCCATACCCCATCTTCGCTTATCTCAACTCGGAGCTTGCCGCCGGCGAGTTCAACGGTGACCGCAGCGTCAACGAGACCGGCGCGGTGAGCAACAACGGCCGCCGCAGATGCACCGGTGCCGCTGGCCAGCGTCTCCCCCACCCCGCGCTCCCAGATGCGGGCCGCCGCCCGACCACGATCGATGGCCGTAACGAACTCGACGTTGGTCCTCTCGGGGAAGGCCGGGTCGCCCTCGACGATGGGGCCGACAGCCGACACCGGGAAGATGAAAGGGTCATCGACGATGGTGACGGCGTGAGGATTGCCAAGGGTCAATGTCGCAAAGGTGTAGCCGGCGATCTCCACCTCGGGTCCCGGCGGTGAGGGCACTCCGAGATCTGCCCTGACCGGGCCATCCTGGGGCACCTCTACGGCTGTCGGGCCGGCATCGGTGAACACGGTGAAGGGCCCTGGTGGCACCCAGGACTTGTCGACGGCGAGGCGAGCAACACAGCGCACGCCGTTGCCGCAGGTCGGCGCCGATGAGCCGTCCGCGTTCCAGTACTTCATGGTGACGCCGCCATCGGCGGGCGAGACCACCAGCACCCCGTCGGCACCGATGCCGCGCCTGCGGTCACACCAAGCAACGATGTCGGCAACGGCAGGGTCGGAAGCTCCCTCGACCACGACGAAGTCGTTACCGAGACCCTCCATCTTCAGGAATTCCACTTGCTCTCCTCGAGTGCCGCCGCGGCCTCGCTGACGCGGTCGCCGAGACTGGAACGCCACGGTAGCCAGCGAACCCGTGGGTCCTTGCGGAAGTAGGTGCGTTGCCGCTTCGCTACGGCCCTCGTCGCGGCAAGGATGGCGACGCGAGCATCGGCGAGGCTCGTCTCACCCTTCACCACGTCGGCCAGCTCCCCGTACCCGACGGCGCCGGCAGCCGTGGCGCCGAGCCGACCGTCCAATGCCGCAACCTCCGCGAGCCATCCCCCCGCCACCATGGCGTCCACCCTGGCTTCGATCCTGGCCTCGAGCTCGTCGAGAGGATCAAGGCCAACGATCGCCACCGGCGCGACGCTCTCGTAGTTCTCCACTGCCACAGCCTGGGCGCTGGAGGAACGCTGCGTCGGAGTCTGGCCCGTCAACTCCAATACCTCGACAGCCCGCTGCACTCGTCGCTTGTTGGCCATGTCGACGACAGCAGCGGCATTCGAGTCGGCCGCCAGGAGCCGGCCCGCAAGCTCGGGGAGGTCCAGAGCTTCCAACGCGGCGCGCAGGTCGGGATCCGTCGGCGGGAAGTCGAGGGGGTCGATCAAGGCTCTCAGGTGCAGCCCACTGCCTCCGACCACCAGCGCCGAACCGGCTATGCCCGCAAGAGCGGCTCGACCTTGCTCCTGGAACTCGGCGACGGAGAACAGCTCCGTCGGGTCAACCAGGTCGATCATGTGATGTGGCACCTGCCTCCTCTCCGACAAGGTTGGCTTGGCGGTGCCGATGTCCATGCCGCGATACACCTGCATGGAGTCAACGGAAACGATCTCGACGCCATCGGTCGCCAACGCCATGGCAACAGCGGACTTGCCGGAGGCGGTGGGGCCGACGATGGCCCCGACGATGCTCAGGCCAGGCTCCCCATCAGATGGTGGGTTGCCGCCTCCGTGATGACAACGTTGGCAAGGTCGCCTGCCGCCAGCTCCCCCGGCACGTGGACCAGCTTGTTGGTCCGGGTACGTCCCGTCGTCATCAGCTCGTCCTTGCGCGACGGTCCCTCGACCAGGATCTCGTGCGAGCGGCCGACCTCGGCCTGGTTGCGCTCAAGCGAGATCTGCTGCTGGAGCTCGGTCAGCCGGTCGTAGCGCTCGGTGACGATGTCCTCAGCGACCTGGTTGTCCATCTCGGCGGCGGGCGTGCCCGGTCGCGGTGAGAACTTGAAGGTGTATGCCGAGTCGAAACGCGCCGTCGCAACGACGTCGAGCGTTGCCTCGAAGTCCGCGTCGGTCTCTCCAGGGAAGCCGACGATGATGTCCGTAGAGGCGGCCAGACCCGGCATGGCATCACGAGCGATTGCCAGCTTGTTGAGGAAGCGTTCGGCGCTGTAGCCGCGATGCATTGCCGCCAGGATCCGGTCGCTCCCCGACTGCAGCGGAAGATGGAGGTGCTCGCACACCGCCGCCGTCTCGGCCATGGCCATGGCGACGTCCTCGCGGAAGTCCTTGGGATGAGGGCTCGTGTAGCGGATGCGCTCGATGCCGTCGATCTCGCCTACCCGCCGCAGCAAGTCGGCGAAGAGCGGCTTGCGTCCCCCGAGATCGAGCTCACGGCCGTAGGAGTTGACGTTCTGGCCGAGCAGGGTCACCTCCTTGACGCCGGCCGCGGCCAGTCCCTGAACCTCACTGACGATGTCACCGAGACGGCGACTGATCTCGGCCCCCCGCACGATGGGGACGATGCAGAAGGTGCACGAGTTGTTACAGCCGATGGTGATTGTCACCCACGCCGAGAACGGCGTCTGGCGGTTGGTGGGCAGAACAGATGGCATCTCGTCGGCGGAGGTGGTCTCCTCCCAGATCTCAGTGACGGGACCCCACTCCTCGGCGTGATCCAGCAGGTCGACGACGCGATGCAGGTTGTGAGTCCCGAAGACGACATCAACCCAGGGGGCACGCTCCTGGACCACACCCTGGTCCTTCTGCGCCAAGCATCCACCGACGACGATCCTCATGTCGGGGTTGACATCCTTGAGTGGCTTGAAATGGCCGAGGTTGCCGTACAGCTTGTTGTCAGCATTCTCCCGGATGCAGCAGGTATTGAGCACGAGCACGTCGGCGTTCGCCGGGTCGTCGGCAGGACTCAGACCATCGGCTTCCAGCAACCCCGCGATGCGCTCCGAGTCGTGCTCGTTCATCTGGCACCCGAAGGTGCGCACGAAGTAGGTCTGACCACTGCGTGTCGCCTGCCGCTGGACGGCGGGGAGCCCGAGATTGATCATCGGGCGTAGTCGGTCGAGCGCAACTCTCTGATGACGGTGACTTCTATCTGACCGGGGTACTGAAGGTCCCGCTCAACGCGACGGGCGATGCGCCGAGCCAGATCAGCGGCCTCGAGGTCGTCGAGACGAGCCGGGTCGACGACGATGCGGATCTCGCGGCCCGCCTGCATAGCGAACACACGCTCGACGCCCTCGAAACTCTGCGCGATCTCCTCGAGCCTCTCTAGACGTCTCACGTACGATTCGAGAGCCTCGCGCCGGGCGCCGGGGCGAGCAGCTGACACGGCGTCCGCGGCCTGAACCAGAATGGCGGTGAGCGTTCGCGGATCGACCTCGTTGTGGTGGGCCTCGATGCCGTGAACAACGGCAGGGTCCTCTCCGAATCTCCTGGCGATCTCGGCTCCGGCCATGGCGTGGGAGCTCCCGACCTCGTGACTGACGGCCTTGCCGATGTCATGGAGGAAGGCTGCGCGCTTCGCCTCCGCCGGGTCGACGCCGAGCTCGGCCGCCAGCATCTCGGCGATATTGGCCGACTCAACCAGGTGCGACAGCACGTTCTGGCCGTAGGAGCTGCGGTACTTGAGGCGACCCAGCAACACGACCAGCTCTGGGGCCAGCCGGCTGACTCCAGCCTCGAGGATCGCCCACTCACCCGCGTCCCGGATGCTCTGTTCGACTTCCGCCTGGGACTTGGTGTAGGCCTCCTCGATGGAGGCCGGGTGGATCCTGCCATCTGCCACCAGCCGTACCAGCGTCAAGCGGGCGATCTCGCGTCGCACCGGATCAAAGGAGGACACCGCCACCGTCTCGGGGGTGTCGTCGACAACGATGTTGACACCGGTCACGGACTCGATGGCGCGGATGTTGCGACCCTCGCGGCCGATGATGCGGCCCTTCATGTCGTCGGACGGCAGCGTCACCACGGACACCGTCGAGTCGGCAACGACCTCTGAAGATAGGCGCTGCACTGATCCGGTCAGGATGCGCCGTGCCCTGCGGTCGGCTTCCTCCCTGGCCTTCACCTCGAGGTCGCGCACCAGGATCATGGCGTCTCGCCGGGCCTCGTCCTCGACTCCCGCCAGCAGCTCCTCCTTGGCGGCCTTGGAATCGAACCCAGTGACTTTCTCGAGGTAAGCCCGCGCCTCTTCTTGCATGCGATCGAGGTCGGCGCGCTGCCCTGTCAGCTCCTGCTCTCTAGCCAGCACCAGTTGCTCGCGGTCGGCGAGGTTGCCTGCTCTCTGCTCGAGGGTGGCTTCACGCTGGGCGATGCGCTCGTCCGTTGACCTGACCTCCAGCCGTCGATGCTCCAGCGTGGCGTCCTCGCGCTCCCGATAGGCATCGGCCTGGGCTCTTCCTTCGGACTCGGCGCGGGCGAGGATGTCGTGAGCTTCTTGGCGGGCCTTGGCCAACACCTGGCCGGCAGCATCGCCGGCCTTGCTGGATCTCGACCGCATAGCCACCGCCCCAACGGCGAGTCCTACGACTGCTGCCACCGCGGCAATGACGATCTCCATGCAGACCCCAATCTGCCAACGCGAGCGTGCCGAGCTCTCTGCTCGGCACACACACGAAAAACACCGGTGCTATCTACCGGTGGAAGGCCTCGCCTTCAGCTGCTCTTGTTGGTTGTGGTTTCAAAGTTTTTGGTTTCACAAGTGTGTGTTACGACGATGTTACACCATCGGGCAGTTTCCCGAGGCTGCTCGGCCTGGGTCTAGGCGTCTTCCTCGACGTTCTCATCGACGACCGCGACCTCGGCCGGCACCACCTCATCAACATCGAGGGCTTCACCATCGGGCTTTTCGTCAGCGGGGGTGTCGAGAAGGCCAACAGCTTCCAGGACCTTGGCCTGGAGCTGTACGGCGATCTCGGGGTTCTCCCTCAAGAAGCGCTTCGACTTCTCCCGGCCTTGCCCGAGCTGGTCGCCGTCGTAGGTGTACCAGGCACCGGACTTGAGGACGATGCCCTGCTCGACGGCAACATCGAGCAAGCTGCCTTCACGGGAAATACCTTCTCCGAACATGATGTCGAACTCGGCGATGCGGAACGGTGGCGCCACCTTGTTCTTGGCGATCTTGGCCTTCACCCGGTTACCGACGATGACGTCGCCCTCCTTGATGGACTCGATGCGTCGAATGTCGATGCGGGTGCTGGCGTAGAACTTCAGGGCACGGCCGCCGGGTGTGGTCTCGGGGCTGCCGAACATCACACCGATCTTCTCTCGCAACTGGTTGATGAAGATGGCAGTGGTGTCTGAACGATTGATGGTGCCGGCCAACTTGCGCAGCGCCTGCGACATCAGGCGGGCCTGGAGCCCGACATGGGACTGACCCATCTCCCCTTCGATCTCGGCACGGGGGACGAGTGCCGCCACCGAGTCGATCACGATGACATCTAGGGCACCGGAACGGATGAGCATGTCGACGATCTCGAGTGCCTGCTCGCCCGTGTCGGGCTGGGAGATGAGGAGCTCATCGACATCGACCCCAAGAGCCTTGGAGTAAACCGGATCGAGGGCGTGTTCGGCGTCGATGAACGCAGCCTTGCCCCCGTTGCGCTGTGCCTCGGCAACGACATGAAGCGCCAGCGTTGTCTTGCCCGAGGACTCCGGACCATAGATCTCAACGATGCGGCCACGGGGCACTCCCCCGATGCCGAGTGCTAGATCTAACGAGAGGGCGCCCGTCGGGATGGCAGCGACGTCGCGCACCGCTCCCTCGCCGAGCCTCATGATGGCACCCTTACCGAACTGGCGCTCGATCTGCGTCAAGGCCATGTCGAGGCTCTTGTCGTCGCCCTTGTCGGTCACCTTGTCGGTCACCTTGTCGGTCGCTTTGCCGGCTTTAGCCACGGGGATTCCTTCCTGTCTGCCTGTCCCAGCACCGTAGAGGTCGGTTGTGACAAAACTACATCCATGAACTTACGAGGGTGTAATCCTACCACGGCACTGCCAAGAAGGTACCCGAACAGGTGTTCGATTGCAAGGATTCCGTAGCCGAGAGCGGGCCCCAGCGGCCTCACAACGCCACGCGGCGCAGGCCCTGCTCAGCCGCCGTACTGCTCGTCGGTCACCTTCTCGGGGAACCACTCCGTCGGGGCACCGGTCGTCAACGACAGGTGCACCATGTGGGAGATGGCGGTGGCGCCATGCCAGTGGCGCTCCCCCGGATCCGAGTACACGACGTCACCAGGCGACATCTCGGCCGTCTCGCCGTCGTCGCGCCTTACCAGGCCGGCGCCCGAGACGCAGTACAGGACCTGACCCTCGGCGTGGGTGTGCCAATCGGTGCGAGCCCCCGGGGAGAAGTGGACGGCGAGTGCGTTCAGTCCTTCAGGCGAAGCGTGGGACAGCGGGCCGAACCAGACCTCGCCGGTGAAGTGCTCGGAGGGGGCGGGTGCCCACGGGATGTTCTCAGCGGGTGTGTGTTGCATGCAGCGAGGCTACCCGAGCGTCACGGTCTCGATGGCCTCATACCGCATCCCGCCCGGCTCGCTACGTGAACGAAAGACCGTCATCGCATCCACCTCCATCCGCAGGCGCAGGTATGGAATGGAATCGATCAGGGCTCTTAGATCGTGGGGCGGCCGCAGACGGCTCAGCGTTACATGTGGATGGAACGGCCGCTCCTCGGGAGAGAATCCCGCCGCCACCGCCGACTCTTCCGCCATGGCTGCCATCTCCTCTAACTCGGGAGAGGGCACCCCGAGGCCAAACCACAGCACGTTGGCTCGCTGCGGATTGGGGAAGGTGCCGAAGACGCTGAGATCGAGAGACATGGTCGGCGGAAGGTCGTCGAGCCCAGAGAGGACGCGCTCGTACTGCAGCGTGGTCGTCAGACCGAGGAATCGCAGAGTGATGTGCCAGTTGTGCGGAGGGGCCGGCCGTCCCGGTAGTGGCGACATCGGTCCCAGGTGGGCTGCGATGGCCGCGCGGGCATCATCGGTGAGGGCGACGCCAAGGAAGAGGCGGCCCATGGGGTCGTCGGGGCTCATGGCTGCGAGGTCTGGTCTCCGGCAAGGACGGCGCGCGCCAGGTGAAGAGCGGCCGTGGTCGTGTAGGTGAGGATGCGCTCGCGGTCTCCCGGCATCTTCAGGATCCGCGTGAGAGTTCGCTCGGGTGTACGAACGGCGATCGCCATGGTGCCGACCGGTTGGCCCCGGGGCTCGGGACCCGCCGACCCGGTAACGGCGATGGCAACGTCGACGCCGAGGGTGGCGGCGGCCCCCTCCGCCATCGCAGCGGCGGTCTCGATGCTGACAATGGTGTCGGGCTTCAGGTCCTCCGCAGGAACGTCCAGCAACGACGCCTTGAGATCTGTGGCGTAGGCGACGATCGAGCCCCTGAAGACGGCCGAGGCGCCGGACACTGCGGTGATCGCCGCCGCCACACGGCCGCCCGTTGCCGACTCGGCGGTACCCATGGTCCAGCCATGCTCCGAGAGCATGTCGAATAGCAGCCGCTCCACCGTGTCGTCGTCTGCTCCGAACACCAGGTCACCGAGGCGCCTTCGGATCTCGTCCTCGACAGGCTGGATGAGGGCGGACGCCTCGGCCTCGCTGGCTGCGGAGGCCGTCAGCCGCAGTTTGATCTCTCCTCCCGACGCCAGGAACGCCAGCGTCGGGTTGCGGTGTTCGTCGTAGAGGTCGCCGAGCAGGTCTGCCAGCTTCGACTCCGACTCCCCATACGTGCGGAGGAGACGGCTATGGACCACCCCGTCGCCACGCAGCTGCGGCATGACGGTGTCGTCGAGCATGGGATAGAGCTCCACAGGCACTCCCGGCAACGCGAAGATGAGGGTGTCGGCGTGGCGCAGGGCCAGTCCCGGTGCGGTCCCTTTGTGGTTGGGGATCAGCTCGGCGCCATGGGGGTACTGCGCCTGGCGCAGGTTCGACTCGGGCATCTCGCGTCCTCGTGCCGCGAACATCTCGGCGAGAGCCTTGGCGTGCCCCTCGTCGAACTCCATGGAAAGGCCGGTGGCCGCGCAGATGGCCTCGCGGGTGAGGTCGTCTTGAGTCGGCCCGAGGCCGCCGGTGATGATCACGGCGTCGGCTCGGTCCATGGCATCAACGATCGCAGCGGCCACCCGATCGAGGTTGTCGCCAACGACCGTCTGGCGGTAATGGGTGAGCCCGACCTCGGCCAGCCTGGCACCGATGGCGGCGGCGTTTGAGTTGATGATCTGGCCGAGCAGTAGCTCGGTGCCGATGGCGATGACCTCGACGATCACCGCAGAACGCTGCCCGCCAGGTCAACCGCGTACGAAGCAGTGATCTCGACGTCGACCCACTCCCCCGGTGACCCACCATCGAGCACGATTACTCCGTCGATCTCGGGAGCCTCGCGATAACTGCGGCCGACGGGAACATCATCCTCAACCTGGTCGATGAGAACCTCCAGGCGCTTTCCGACCTGAGCTGCGTTACGGCTGGCGGTGATGTCGTCCTGGATGGCCGAGAGGTGGCGGGCTCGTTCCGCGATGGTGTCCGCAGGCAGCTGGCCCGGCAGCTCGGCGGCAGGAGTCCCTTCCTCGGCCGAGTACGGGAAGAATCCGGCCCAATCCAGCTGCACATCGACGAGGAAGTCGGCGAGGGCCTCGACATCGGCGTCGGTCTCGCCGGGGAAACCAACGATGAAGCTGGACCTGAGTCCGGCTTCTGGCGACGCCGCCCGGATGTCACCGATGAGCTGGCGATGACGATCGCCGTCTCCGGGGCGTTTCATGGCCCTGAGCAGCTCCGGCGCAACGTGCTGCAGGCTGAGATCGAAGTACGGGACCACGATGGGGTTGGTCGTCATTTCCTCGATGAGGCCCGGCCGGATCTCCTTGGGATAGAGGTAGAGAAGCCGCAGCCGCTGCAGGCCGTCGACGTCGGAGACGAAGCGCAGCAGATCGACGATGCCGCCCGGGGCGTCGATGTCGCGACCGTATGCAGCAAGGTCTTGGGCAACGAGCACGACCTCGCCAACGCCGCCTTGCGCCAGGTCGGCGATCTCATCGCGGATGTTGACCGGCGCCCGCGATCGCTGCTTGCCACGGAACAGTGGGATGGCGCAGAAGGTGCACGGCTTGTCGCAGCCCTCGGCCACCTTGACGTAGGCGTATGGGGTTGTTGGAGCAGGACGCTTGGTCTCGTAGAGGATGTCCATCTTCGACGAGGCGAGGCGGATGGGCTGCCAGTCCGTCATGTCGTCGAGGCGCTCTACGAGCTCGCCGTAACGCTCCAGCCCGACAACGGCGTCTGCCTCGGGCAGCGCGGCCGCCAGCTCGGTCTCGTAGCGCTGGGCCATGCAGCCGAGGACGACGAGCTTGGCGTTGTCTCTCTTGGTGTCGGAGGCAGCCAGGATGGTGTCGATCGATTCCTGGCGAGCAGCCTCGATGAAGGCGCATGTGTTCACCATGACGACATCGGCTGTCTCTGCATCAGCCGACATGTCGTAGCCGGCCTCGGCAAGCATGGCCGTGAGCTTGTCGGAGTCGACCTGGTTCTTGGCGCAGCCGAGCGTCGTTAGGTGGACGGTGGGGTTCATCAGCGACGAAGTGTACGGGTATGCGCTGCCCGTCCTCGGGGTCACTCACAGATGAACGCGGTAGTCGCTCACGCCTCTATGGCAGCGATGACCGCGGCGAGGAAAGCCCTTCCCTTGGCACCGTCGATGACGCGGTGGTCGTAGGACAACGAGAGCGGGAAGGGCTGCACCACGGCCAGCCGGCCGTCGACGACGCCTGCCGTGGGGTCGGCGCGACCAACCGAGAGGATGGCCGTCGTCCCGTAGGGGACTATGGGCGTCCCGTAGCGACCGCCGACGGCACCGATGTTCGAGATGGTGAAGGTCTGGCCTCGAAGCTCGTCGACCGTTGCCGAACGCTCCTTGGCAGCGGTGGCAAGCCGCGACACCTCCTGCCCGAGCTCCGCGATCGTCATGGAGTCAGCGCCCTTAATAACGGCGACCATCAGGCCCTCTGGCGTGTCGACGGCGAAACCGACGTCGTAGTTGGTTCGACGGAGGATCGCGTCGCCGACGAAGGATGAGTTGAAGTCGCCGAACTCGGCCAGCAACGGGGTGACGGCGGCGATCAGATGGGCCTCGAGAGGCTGGCCAGATTCCTTGCGGGCGGCCAACAGCGACGCTGCGTCCGCCTCTCCGTAGGTGGTCACATGGGGTATCTCTCGCCACGACCTGGTGAGGTTGTCGGCGATGGCGCGCCGTGTTGTCGAGAGGGCGATGCGCTCGGCACTCCCCCCCGTCGCCGACTCGACGTCCGCTGCCGTGATCCGACCACCGGGGCCGGACCCAGTCACCGCTGCCAGGTCGACTCCCAGCTCCGCTGCCAGCTTGCGAACCGCCGGCAGGGCCTGCCCGGCGGTGGACGAAGCCTCTTGCAGGGTCCCGACGATGGGAGCGGCGGCCTCCGGAGCGGCGGGCGCCGACGGCTCCCACGACTCACCGACCGAGCCGATGACGGCCAACACCTGCCCTACCTCGAGCGTCTCGCCCTCGGCGGCTCCCTGATGCAACAAAACGCCGGCGACCGGAGCCGGGATCTCGGTGACGGCCTTGTCCGTCTCCATCTCGACCATGGGCCCGTCGAGCGTGAGTTCCTCGCCGACGATGGCCAACCACTCGACGACCGTTGCCTCGGTGAGGCCCTCGCCGATGTCGGGTAGCAGAAACTCGGTGGCCATCAGGCGCTCAGCACCCGGCGCGCCGCCGTCAGCACGCGCTCGACCGAGGGGATGTAGTTGTGTTCCGTGCGACGAAGAGGCACGACGGTGTCCCAACCGGTGACACGCTCGACGGGCGCGGCCAAGGAGTACAGGGCTCGTTCCCCAATAAGCGCTGCCACCTCGGAGGCAAAGCCGCCGGTGCGCGGTGCCTCCTGCACGACTACGGCTCGGCCGGTCTTGGCAACCGACTCGACAATGGTCTCAGCGTCAAGGGGAACCAGGGAGCGAAGGTCGATGACCTCCGGTGCAAGGCCATCGACCTCGAGTTGATCTGCAGCCTCTCGCACCTCGCGCATCATGGCTCCCCAAGATATGAGGGTCAGGTCGGTGCCGGGCCGCTCCACAGCTGCCGAACCGATGGGCACCTCGTAGGGCTCAGACGGCACCTCCTCCTTGATCGATCGATAGAGGCGAATGGGTTCGAGGAACACCACGGGATCGGGATCGGCGATAGCCGCTGCCAACAACCCTTTGGCATCGCTCGGCCGCGACGGGACGACCAGCTTGAGGCCGGGAGTGTGGGCGTAGATCGCTTCGGTGGATTCGGAGTGGTGCTCGGCAGCGCCGATGCCACCCCCATACGGGATGCGAACCACCAACGACGCCGTGAATCGGTGCTGTGATCGGTTCCTGATACGCGACACGTGACTGATGAGTTGGTCGAACGCCGGGTAGGAGAACCCCATGAACTGGATCTCGACTATCGGTCGCAGCCCGGCGACCGCCATCCCAAACGCGGCGCCGACGATCCCGGACTCGGCTACCGGGGTGTCGACGACTCGGTCAGCCCCATACTTGGCAGCAAGGCCGTCTGTGACACGGAACACTCCACCGGTTGTCCCGATGTCCTCGCCAAGCAGAACAACGCTGTCGTCGGCGCCGAGGGCTTCCGCCAGAGCTGCATTGATGGCCATCGCCAGGTTGAGCTCGCTCACGGCCCGTCCCTCTCCAGCATTGCCTGTTGGCTGAGCAGGGGTGCCGTCGGCTCGGCGAACATGGCGCCGAACATCTCACCGGGAGACAGAGGATCTGCAGCCTCGGCCTCGGCAACCGCCTGCTCGATCACAGCGCCCTCTTCTTCCTCGATCAGCGTTTGCCACTCGACATCCCAGGCGTCGTTGTTCTCCAGATAGAGCCGCACTCGCTGCAACGGGTCGCGCTCCTGCCACTTCGCCACCTGCGCTTCATCGCGATAGCGGCCGGGATCATCGCTGGTGGTGTGGGGGCCGATCCGATAGGTGAGCGCCTCGATCAGGGTCGGCCCCTCGCCACGACGCGCTCTCGCCACCGCGTCGCTGGTCGCCTGGTAGACGGCGAACAGGTCGTTGCCGTCCACCTGCAGTCCCGGAACACCGTAACCGACTCCCTTGGAGGCGATGGTTTCTGCTGCGGTCTGCTTCTCCCGACTCAACGAGATGGCAAAGCCGTTGTTCTGGCAGAGGAACACGGTCGCCGTTGCATAGACGCCGGCGAAGTTCATCGCCTCGTGGAAGTCGCCCTCGGAAGTGGCGCCGTCGCCGAAGTACGTCAAGGCGATGCGATCGCTGCCCTTGATTCGCTCCGCCCACGCCAGGCCGACCGCGTGGATCATCTGGGCGCCGACCGTTATCGACGGTGGCAGCACGTTGACTCCGTCCGGCGTCGCTCCCCCACTCTCATGGCCGGTGCGGCCGAGGAAGAGGTTCACCCACGGGTAGCCCTGGAACTGCATCGCCGCGGCGTCCCGATAAGTGCCGACCAGCCAGTCGTCCGGCCGCAGCGCCGCGGCACTCCCGATCTGCGCGGCCTCCTGCCCCTCGAAAGGCGAGTAGGTAGCCAGCCGGCCCTGACGCTGCAACGCAGAGGCCTTGTGGTCGTAGATCCGCGCGGCAACGAGGGCCCGGTAGAGGCGACGGGTTTCCTCCAGGTCCATAGGGGCATCACCGACAAGGCTCCCCAACGGATCGAGAATCTGTAGCGGCTCGGACATGGCAGCGAGGCTACCGGCTGCCACTTACGGTCGGTGTGCCTTTAGCTCCATCGCCAGCCGTGCGGCATGCCACCACAGAAGTCGGGCGGAGGCTCGCACGGGTTAGGCGCCGACGAACATTTCTTCGAGCTCTTCGGTCGTCAAGAGCACTTCGCGGGCCTTGGAGCCTTCGGACGGGCCGACGATCCCGCGGCGCTCGAGGATGTCCATGACGCGACCCGCCCTGGCAAAGCCGATGCGCAACTTGCGCTGCAACATCGAGGTCGACCCGAGCTGGGATCGAACGATGATTTCGAGGGCCTGGCGGATGATCTCGGGATCCTCGCCATCCCACTCCTCTTCGCTGGCCTGCTTCATCTCGGCGGCGGCAAAGACCTGTTCGTCCTCGTATGAGGCCTTCTGTTGCTCGTGTACCCACTCGACGACTGACGCGATCTCCGCTTCGGATACCCAGGCGCCCTGGATCCGTTCCGGCTTGGGGTCACGAGCCGTAACGACCAGCATGTCGCCGAGCCCAACCAGCTTTTCTGCACCGCCGGTGTCGATGATGACCCGACTGTCTGCCTGGGAGGCGACGGAGAACGCCAGCCGCGACTGGATGTTGGCCTTGATGACCCCGGTGATGACATCGACCGAGGGACGCTGAGTCGCCAGGACGAGGTGAATGCCGACGGCGCGGGCCATCTGGGCGATCCGGACGATGGCGTCTTCGACGGCGCGCCCGGCCACCATCATCAGATCGTTGAGCTCGTCAACGACTATGACGAGGAACGGGAAGCGATCGAAGTCGTCGGTGTCGAGCATGCCCGCCGCCATCTTCTCGCGGTAGCCGGCGATGTCACGAACGCTTGCCTCAGCCAACAGTTCGTAGCGGCGGTCCATCTCGGAGACCGCCCATTGCAGAGCCTCTGCCGCCTTCTTGGGATTCGTGATGACCTTCGTCAACAGATGAGGAACGCCGTTGTACTGGCCGAGCTCGACTCGCTTCGGGTCGACGAGGATGAGCTTGACCTCCTCAGGGTCTGTCCTCACCAGCAGCGACGTCACCAGGGCGTTGATGCAAGATGACTTACCGGCCCCAGTGGCACCGGCGATCAGGACATGCGGCAACTCCGTCAGATTCAACAGGCTGGCGGTGCCGTTGATGTCCTTGCCGAGGCCGACCTCAAGGGGATGTGCTGCCGCTTCGGCTTCAGGAGATCGCAGTACGTCGCCGAGAGTGACAAGGTGGCGATGGCGGTTGGGCACCTCGACGCCGATGGCGCTCTTGCCGGGTATCGGGGCAAGTATCCGCACTTCGGACGCCGCCAGGGCGTAGGCGATGTCGTGGCTCAGTCCCGTTACGCGCGACACCTTGACTCCCGGCGCCAGCTCGATCTCGAACCGGGTGACGGTTGGACCGGGAACGATCCGCACGAGCCTGGCATCGACACCGTGCTGGCGAAGCGTTATCTCGAGCTCGCGCCCGGTCTCCTCGAGAGCTCTCTTGTTAGAGCCGCTCTCCTCGACCGAGGTGTGCAGCAGCTCAAGGGGAGGTAGCTGATAGGCACTGCCGGCCGCCGCCACCGGAAGAGGCGCCGCTGTCGGACTCGCCTGCGGCTTGGCCGATGGCTGGGTCTTGGGGCGCTGCTGCTTCGGCTTGGCGGCCTGGGGGCGGGTAGACCGTGTGGCTTGGACTGGCGCAGTGTGAGGGGTCCGGAACCGACGAGCCTTGACCCACCCAACTGTCGCTCTTCCGAAGGCTCCCATTGTGAGGCCTATGTCGCGCAGGGTCGTCTTCATCATGATGAGAACGCCGATGCCAACGACGGCGGTCAGCACTACGAAGGCTCCCCAGAATCCGATGACCCGACGCAGCGGGAAGGCCACCAGGGAGCCAACCGCGCCACCTCGATCGCGGACCACCTCGATGTTGCCGGAGAGCGAGAGAGTGCCCGTCATCAGGTGGAACATGGCGAGCGTTCCAAAGAACACGAGGCCGATGCCGATGGCGAGACGGCCGTGCTCGGGGAGCGGCGGCCTGGCGATCAGAGTCACACCCAGGCCGACTAGCGCCACAGGAACCAGGTAGCCCCACAGTCCAAAGAGAACCTCGAGAACACCTACGGTCCCCCGACCGACGGGTCCGGCGAGACTGAGGTAGCCGAGTCCGATCACAACGCCGAAGACGATGAGCGTCAAGCCCCATAGGTCGTCGGATTGGCGACCAAGTCGCCTGGTGATTGCCTGTCGCCACGACGCCAGCTTTTCGCCGTAATGACCAGTCTTCTTTTTTGCTGACACCCGCTTCCGCCCGGTGCGGGGGGATGTCTTGCTCAAGTGGCGCCGACGATACCTAGCGCCGTCCACCGCCCCAATCACTCGCTGCGACACGATCGCGCGATACGCGCGATTTCTGATATCTCCTCACTTGGAGGTGCCTAGCAAGGCGAAGCGTGGACGCGGCCCAATGCGCAGAGCAAAAAGCCCAAAGCCGACGTATCAGACCTCGACAACCACCGGCACCACAACTGGGCGCCGTTCGGTTTCGCGACGGATGACGCGGCGAGCGGCGTCGCGCACGTGGCGGCGCACCGTGTCGGGGTCGCAAGGCTTCTCCAAAGCTTCGAGTTCTTTGATGATCTCGGCCTTGGCGGCTCGCAGCACGGCCCCGGGTGCCTGCGTCAGGCCATGGCTGTCGAGGTCGGGGCCGACCAGGATCTCGCCGGTGCGGCTGGCGATGCCGACCGTCACGACTACCACGCCGTCGTCGGCGAGATGACGGCGGTCCCGCAGAACGTCCGAAGCGATGTCGCCGACGCCGCTGCCGTCGAGATAGACATAGCTGCCATCGACGAGGTCGGCCTCGTGGCGGGTCTGATCACCGTCGATGACGACGCCATCACCGTTCTCGGCCAGGACCACCTGCGGTACGGCCATCGCCGTCGCCAGGTCGGCATTGGCACGAAGGTGCCGGTATTCGCCGTGGACCGGGATGTAGGCCTGCGGACGGACGACGTTGATGAACGTCTTCAGTTCTTCCTGTGCGGCGTGTCCGGAGACGTGGACGTTGGCGTTGCGGCCGTGGTGAACGGTAACCCCTCTCTTCAGGAGCCCGTTGATGACACTGCTCACCTTCTTCTCGTTGCCCGGTATGGGCGTTGCCGAGATGACGACCGTGTCCTCGGGCTGCAGATCGACCCACCGATGCTCCCCAGCCGCCATCAGCGACAGGGCGGCGAATGGCTCGCCCTGACTCCCCGTGCAGATGATGGCGGTCTCTTCCGGTGGAAGCTTCAGCAGGTCCTCGATGTCGTAGAGACGGTCCTCGGGGATACGCATGACCCCCAGCTCGCGGGCGATGGTGGTGTTGCGATGCATCGACCGCCCCAGGAAAGCGAAGGAACGACCGCTGTCGACAACGGCATCGACGATCTGCTCCACTCGATGGAGATGGGAGGCGAAACACGCCGCCACCACCCGGCCCTCGGCATGCGCGACGAGATCGCGGAGAGAGTCCCGCAGTGACGACTCTGAGGGGATAACGCCGGGACGCTCGGCGTTCGTGCTGTCTGCCAGAAGGAGCCGAACTCCTTGTTGCCCGAGCTCGGCAAAGGCGGGGAGGTCCGTTGGCTTGGCATCGATCGGCGTCGGATCGAGCTTGAAGTCGCCTGAGTGGATGATGATGCCCTCGGGAGTATCAAACGCAACCGCGGCGCCCTGGGGGACGCTGTGACTTACCTGGATCAGCTTGAACTTGATCGGGCCGTTCGTAACCCACTCCCCCAGGTCGGTAGCCCGGAAGTCGGCCTCGATGCCGTTCTCCTCGACCCGGGCCGCCGCCAAGGCGACCGCCAGCGGTGTCCCATAGATCGGGACATTCACCTCTGACAGGAAATAGGAGAGGGCACCGATGTGGTCTTCGTGGCCGTGGGTCAGCACTACGCACTCGACGTCATCGGCCCTCTCGAAGACGCTGGAGAAGTTGGGAAGAACCAGGTCGATGCCGAGCATGTGCTCCTCGGGGAACATGAGGCCGCAGTCGATGAGGGCCAGCTTTCCCTCTATCTCAATGGCTGCGCAGTTGCGACCGACCTCGCCAAGACCGCCGAGGAAGCTGATAGAAACCGTCACGCTTGTTGCGCCACGGCGAGGGCGGCTTCGACAGCCTCTACCACAGAGTCTGACGCCGGGATCAGCGGAAGACGAGGGTCGCCGACAGGACCCCACACCTTGTTGAGGATGCCTTTGAGGGGCATCGGGTTGGGCTCGAGGAACAGGGAGTCAAAGAGAGGCAGCAACGCGTGGTGGATCTTGGTCGCGGCACCTCCGTCGCCCGCCGTCGCTTCGGCGAACATCCTCTTGATCTGGCGGCCAACGAGGTGAGACGCCACGGAGACGACGCCAACGGCACCTGCCGCCAGCATCGGCAACGTGTAAGCGTCGGCGCCCGAGTAGATGGCGAGCGCGTCGCCGCATGCCGCGAAGGTGCGAGATGTGAACCCGGTGTCTTCGACCGCATCCTTGACGGCGACGATCCGGTTGTGCTCGGCAAGGCGGGCCAGAGTGTCGATCTCGATGAGCCGGGCGCTGCGTCCAGGGATGTTGTAGAGCATCAGTGGCAGGTCGGTGGCATCGGCGATGGCCTCGAAGTGCCTGACGAGACCCTCCTGGGGAGGCTTGTTGTAGTAAGGGGTTACCGCCAATAGGGCGTCGCATCCGGCGTCGGCGGCATGGCGCGCCATCTCGACCGAGTGGGCCGTGTTGTACGTCCCGACCCCGGCGATCACTACCCCCTTGTCCCCGACCGCCTCGACGACGGACCTGAAGACCGCGAGCTTCTCGTCGGAGCTCAACGTCGGAGATTCTCCCGTTGTGCCCGAGACCACGAGGCCGTCCGACCCGTTGGCGACGAGGTGTTCTGCCAACTTCCACAGCTGCCCGTAGTCCACCTCACCATCGGGGGTGAACGGGGTGATCATCGCAGTTATGACTTCGCCGAAGGGTGCCATGGCGCCTCCTCTAGAGCGTGTAGCGACGGTACCACCGGTATCTTGGCGCGATGGCCATCGACATCTCAACTGAGGACTTCGGGCGCGCCGTCCTGCAACGCAGCCACGAGATCCCCGTCGTCGTTGACTTCTGGGCGGAATGGTGCGGACCGTGCCACACCCTGGGACCGATTCTCGAGAAGGTCGCCTCGGAGACCGAAATCGAACTGGTCAAAGTTGACGTCGATGCCAACCAGGAGCTCGCTAGTCAGTTCGGGGTGCAGGGCATCCCCAACGTCATCGGCTTCCGTAACGGCGAGGCCGTCAGTCGCTTCACCGGTGCCATCCCCGAGGCGGGGGTTCGCGACTGGGTCAACGCCTTGCTGCCAAGCGGCGCCGACCTCGCAGTCGAGAGGGCCCGTGACGCCATTCTCGCCGGCGACGAGACCTTGGCAGAGACCCTCTTCAGAGAGGCCCTGGATCAGGATGCCGACCACCAGGATGCGGGGACGGGCTTGGCCGCGCTCCTCATCGCCAGAGGAGAGACCGCGGACGCCCTGATCGTGCTCGGCAAGCTGTCGCCCACTGCCGAGGTCGAGCGCCTGCAGGCCGCTGCCCGCCTGACGGCCTCGCAGGGAACCGACGTCGCTGAATTCGAGGCCGCCCTGGAGCAGGACTCCCAGGACACCGCGGCCCGACTGTCGCTGGGAACGGCCCTCGCCGCGAAGGGCGAATACGAGCCCGGGCTAGATCATCTTCTCGCCATCGTGGTCGGCAAGGGTCCAGACGCAAACGCCGCCAAGGCGGGGATGCTCGATATCTTCGGAGTGCTCGGCGTCGACCATCCGCTGACCGTCGAGTACCGTCGACGCCTCGCCAGCGCTCTCTTCTAGGCGCTCGCCCCGTCCTCGATGAGGAGCATGGCGATGAATGTGCCGATGCCCATCGTCATGTCGCCGCCGCCCTCTGGTGAGTCCATCTTCATCGTCATGGTCATGTCCATGTCGCTCTCCGTAGCGACCGTGATGCCTGCGCTGTAATCGAGCCAGGTGGTCGTGGCCATGCTGTCGTAGTCGAAGGTCATGGAGAAGTCGAAATCCATCTCCTCGAACAGCTCGGCCTCGAGCTCAGCCATGTTCAATTCGTCTGCCGACATACCAAGGGACGCCAGCGTCGAGGGATCCTGGAGCGACTTCAGCATGTCGGCGAAGTCCATTGTCAACGGTGTCATCTCCGCCACCGATTCGATAATGATGGTGTCTCGTCCGTCGCGGTTCTCCTCGCCGACGATCTCATGCTGGGTAACGACGGTCATCTCCCCGACGAACGGCACGTCCTGGGTGTCCGTCGTCGTCCAGGTGGCGCCGACCCTCACCTCTTCGATCGGCAACTCGGGACCGAACAGAGTGCTGAGCATGCCCATCCCGGAGGGATCGCTGAAGCCGGATCCGCCGAAGCTCCCGAGCAATTCGGAGGGCACGGTGACGTCTCCGACTTGCATCGCGAGAACATCGCCCTTGGCGTCGAGCGTCACCGTCATCTGCGGTATGAACTCGTCAAGCCCGGCGGCCGCAGGATCATCGAATTCAGTCAGCTCATCGGGCATGGCTTCGCCGTCGACGGTGAACTCGGAGAGCGAGAACTCCGTCACCTCGGGCCGGATCGAGATAACGACGGTGCCGTCGGTGGCGCCAGCGGAGACGTCGTAGGCGATGGAACCGGCCAAGGAAGCGCCCATCGTCATGTTGTCGAAGGCGTCGGGCACGTCGAGATCTGCCGACATGTTCATGTTCATGCTCATGCTGTAGCCATAGACCAGCCGGCTGGCGGGCTGATAGGCGTAGGCGAGTGAGCGCAACTCCCCCTGGGAGCCCTGGCTGAACCCGGCTTCGGGATCGAACGATCCGGATCCGCTGTCGCCACAGGCGACGGCAACAAGGAGGCATACAACGGCGAGCGATAGCTTCTTCATAGAACCCCTTCTGGTCACCAGAACATCGACAACAAGGGGCTATTCCTTGAACAGAAGGCCTTCGAGACCGACGCCGAAGGCCTCTAGATCTGGTATCGATCGAATCGCCAACAGCACTCCCGGCATGAAGGAGGCGTAGTCGGAGGTGTCGTGGCGGATGGTTAGCGTTTCGCCCTCGTTGCCGAGTATGACCTGCTGATGGGCCACCATCCCCGGCAGTCGAACGGAGTGCACTCGAACATCGCCGACCGCGGCGCCGCGGGCACCTGGGACCAGCTCCTTCGACTCGAAGATGGCAGAGGTCAGGCGGGCCGCAGTCGCCAGCGCAGTGCCCGAGGGAGCATCTGGTTTGTCCTCATGATGGAGCTCGATGATCTCGACACCGCTGAAGTGGGCGGCGGCGACTTCGGCGAAGCGCATCATGAGGACGGCACCAAGGGAGAAGTTCGGCACGATAAGGCAGTTGGGGGGGCCCTCGCCCCAGATCCCTTGTACCGCCTTCAGGCGGCCCGCATCGAATCCAGAAGTCCCGACAACCGCGTTGACGCCGAGACTCCGCCATTGCTTGAGGTTCTCCATGACGACATCGGGATTGGTGAGCTCAACGACAACCTCGGCCTCGCCGACCACAACCGGATCGGAGGACACGACGATCCCCTCGATCGTTTCCCCGCCGTGGCTCGGATCGAATAGTGAAACCAACTCGAGATCGGCAGCGGCGGCGACAGCAGCTGCTGTGCGCCGTCCCATGCGTCCACATGCACCAGAGACTGCGACCGTGGTCATGCGACGTGAGGCTCGAGTTCGTCGGCGTCGAAGGGGCCGGTAGCGCCTATGACCTTGGGACCGCTGAATACGTCCGCAGCCAGCGCCAACACGTCTTCGGTGGTCACAGCCTCGACCCGCCCGACGATCTCGTCGACAGACAGGTGCTCCATGCCGGCTAGCTCGTTGCGGCCGAGTCGACCCATCCTGCTGTTGGCGTCCTCCAACGAAAGCGCAAGGCTCCCCTTGGTGTAACCCTTGGCCCTCTCCAGTTCGGTCTGAGTGACACCATCGGCAATCGCCTTATTCAACTCATCGTTCACCAGCTTGAGAACCTCGGCAGTCTGTGATGGCGTAGTCCCGACGTAGACGCCGTAGGCGCCGGAATCGGCGAAAGGCCACCGGAACATGTAGACCGCATAGGCGAGACCGCGCTTCTCTCTGATCTCACGGAACAGACGAGATGACATGCCACCACCCATGATGTGGCTGAGCACGCCGAACGCGAATCGCCGGTCGTCGTCGCGGATCAAGCCCTGACCACCGAGAACGATGTGTGCCTGTTCGGTATCCCGCTTCTCGACTTTCACCCTCGGCTCGGTTGGGACCCTCGAGTGATCGCGAGTCATCGACTCGCCTGACCAATCACCGAACTCTGACGCCACCTTGTCGACAACCTCTTCATGAACGATGTTGCCGGCGACGGCGACAACCATCGACTTGGGCGAGTAGCGCCGCGCCCAGTACCCCCTGATGATCTCGGGTGTGGTCGCGTTGATGGACTCGCGTGTTCCGAGGATGGGGTACTCCAGCAGGTGCCCCGCCCACAGCGCCCTGGCGAAGCGCTCGTAGGCAACGTCCGTTGGGTCATCCTCGTTCATGTTGATCTCTTCGAGGACAACATGGCGTTCGGAATCGATGTCGTCTGCGCGCAGTGCCGGGCGCTGGGTCATCTCGGCAAGCAGCCCGATACCCAAAGGCAGATCCTCGTCGCGCATCCGCGCCCAGTAGCAGGTGTACTCCTTTGAGGTGAAGGCGTTCGACTCGGCGCCGACCGCGTCAAAGGCCTCAGCGATCTCCTGAGCGGAGATGTCCACCGTTCCCTTGAAAAGCAGATGCTCGAGGAAGTGAGACGACCCCGCTTCCGGCGGGGTCTCGTCGCGACTCCCGGTGTCCACCCAGCAGCCGATGGCGGCCGAGCGGACTTCAGGCATCGACTCGGTGATTACGCGGATTCCATTGTCAAGTGTTGTTAGGTCGTAGTGCATTGGGGCGATGATATGGCCGGGCGCGTTGCCAACGGCACCGCCTAGGGGTGAGAACTCATCCACTCGTCGATGAGTCCGCCAACCCGGTCTGGGGCATCGTGACACAACCAGTGAGTGGTCCCGGGAATCTCCACTTCGTCGAAAGCGGCGTCAACGAAGTCGCCTGACCCCGAATGCATGCCGGCGGCGAACGCCGGATCGTGCTCCGGCGCCAGATAGCGCACAGGTACCGTCACCGGGGCCAGGTCGAGCGACACGTCCGGATTGAGTAGGTCCGGGCCGTATATGGCTCGATACCACTCGGCCATGGCGGTGAACCTGCCCGGTTCCGCCCATTGCACTCGATAGGCGTTGCGATCGTCGTCGGTGATAGCGGATCGCCCGAAAGCCCATTGGGCGAGGTGCCGGAAGTCGTCGCGACCGAGCAGGCGCTCCCCCGACTGCCCGGCGTGCAGCAGCCACACATAGAAGGCTCGCCGCATCTGCTCAGGACTCGCCGCCGCCACCCGGCGAAAGTGGAGTGGATGGGGTGACGCCATCACCACCATGGCCCGCACCCGATCCGGTGCCAACGCGCCGAGCGCCCAGGCGACGGACCCGCCAAGGTCGTGGCCAACGACGCCGACCCGATCCGCGCCCGCTGCATCCGCGATGGCCACGGCATCGCTTACCAATATCCCCATCGAGTAGCTGGCGGTCCCCTTTGGCATGTCGGACTCGCCGAAGCCGCGTTGGTCGGGGACGATCAGACGATATCGGTCGGCCAGGACGGGAATGACCTTGGCGAATGCCCGGGAAGACTCGGGCCATCCATGGAGAAGCAGCAGGGACGGTGCTGTCGCCTCGCCGCCAACCCAAGCTATGAGGCGGATGCCTCTAGTAGTCACTTCAAGCCGCTCCATAGGCTGACCCTAGATGGCCGTCGGCCGAACAGGCCTGCGCCGTTTCGATTAGATTGCACGAAGGCGAACGGAGCGGGACCCTGACTAGCAAAGACGAAAAGCGGGAGACAGTGGCCACGACACCGGCAGACGCCGCCAAGGCCAACGCCGCCCGGCGGGTAGAAGCCCAGGTGGAAGCGACTGCCAAGGCAGCCAGCGTCAAGCCGCGGCCAAGCCGCCCGGCCAGCTCGCCGCAGACACCCCCCGCCACGTTGACCACCGAACACGTGCAAGCCGCTCCATTTGCGGAGCGCACAAGCGGGTGGTTGGTGGGCGAGCTGCGATCAACCCTCAAAGAGGGGAAGCAAGATGTGTCTGCCGTCAGGCGTCGCCTCCGCGTCACCTATGCAGTCATCGTGATCTTCTCGTTGGCGATGTTCGCCCTCGGCATGGCGCTCGTCGGCTTCCCCGCACGGGCCTTCTATCGGGGAGACATCGACGAGCTGACTTTCGGTGCGCTGGCAGGTTCCGGTGGAGTCATACTCGCCTTGTTGCTTTACTTCCGACCGCTCGATCGACTGCAGGCGCTCGTTGCGGACTCGACTTACGTGACGTTGGTCAAGGACAGCTTCCAGTATCAGGTGGCGCTGCGGCTGATCGCGCTTGACACCGACGACGCAGCCTCCGTGGAACGCGCTGCTACCCACGTCGGAGAGGCGGCACAGGCATCGATGGAGCTCGTCTACACACAGATGCAAGCCCGGCGTGCTGCCGGCTTCACCGCCTACACCGGCAGCTAGTCGATCTCGGGTCGGCGACGCAGCTTCTTCAACTCTGCTCGCCTCTTCTTCGCCTGATGCCGCTTCGCCTTGGCTCGTGCCGGCGTTCGCGTCGGCCGGCGCTTCTTCACGGGTCGAAGGGCAGTGTCGATGCGCTCGTTCAAGCGGCGCATCGCTTGCTGGCGGTTCCGCCACTGCGACCTGCTGCCGTCGGCAACGATGGCGACCACCCCGCTGCTGGCACCCGGCATGCGATGGATGAGCGTCGCTCGGGTCTTGTCATCGATGGCAGTCGACTGAGCAAGGTCCCATCGCAACTCCGCCCGCGTCGAAGAGCGGTTGGCGTGCTGACCGCCGGGACCGCCGGATGGTCCAAACGACCAGCTGATCTCACTCTCTGGTATCTCGACGCGAGCCATGACCCCATTATCGGCTGCAAAGGCCCGCGGCCGTGACACAATGGTTGGCTATGCGCCGACCAGACCAAACGGTCCTGAGTGAAGTCCTGCCGCCAGAAGAGCGCGCCATCGAGGCTGTGGTGGCCAGATACCAGCGAGTCGCCGGTGCCGTCACCCGATTCGCCAGGACGCTTTCCGGTAACGAGAACCTCCACGTCCGCCTCGGCACGCAATCGGCAGCGGCCCGCGACGAGGTCGTTGTGGACCCAGGCGTCTTCCAGGCGGCATACACCAGGGCAGCTCCCGTTACCGCGACGGAGGTCGCCCTGGCGTCGGCGCTCCATGAGGTGGTGCATCTCGTGGCCACCGACTTCGAGGACCGCAGAGCACTTCCTCGCGAGTGGTTCCCAGACGACTACGTGGAAGAGCTCCCCGAAGAAGAGGTCTCGCTGTTGGATGCCCTGAAGGAGGCGGGGGGCGTCGCCGGCGAGACGATGTTCTTCGCTCTCGAGGACGCTCGCCAGGAGGCGCAGCTCTTCGTCGGCTACGACGGCGCCCGGTCCGTGCTTGCCGACCTCTACCTCTCTGCGGTGCCTGACGCCATGGCGATGACGCGCCCACTCGGTCAATACGCCCTGGCCGCCTTCCTCGTCACAGCCGGCTACTCGGCGAAGGACGAGCTACAGCGCATCACCGAGCCCAATGTGGCGACGGCGCTCGACGACGCGGCTCCGTTCCTCGAGGCGGCTGCGGATACGACGGATCCCTGGGAGGTGGCGGGGCTTGCCCTCCAGGTCCTGCAGGTGGCAAGGCTGCATGGTTTGGTCACGGACGCGACGACGGGCGAGACCGTTGCCGACCGCACTCAGCGTGAGGAAGAAGAGGCAGACGCCCTCGGCGAGGGCGTTGATCGTGTCCGCATCGTCAGCCCTGTGCTGCGCGACGCCGAGGGGTACGACGACGCCAAAGGTTCGGCGGAGGCCATGGCGAGCGACCAGGGCCGGCTGGACCGGACGGACCAGGCTGGCGACCCGAGCACTGACCAGATCGTTCGGATCTCCGAAGCCCCGACGGTGTATCTGCCGACGGGCCAGGGCGGCAAGTTGCTTGTAGATCGCATCCCCCACCGCTTCAGCAAGTTCGCCCCCGAGGGCCGGGCGGCCCTCCAGGCGGCGGCGGTGGAATGGGGCGTGGCGCAGCGCCGGGTCTCGGGAGAGCTGTTCCCGCTGTTCACCGCCAACCAGCGGCGCGGGCTGCGGAGCGGCTACGACGCCGGCGATCTCTCCCCGTACTCGGCCCTTCTCCTCGGCGGTGGTCTCTACGAGAGGATGTTCGAGCGAAGGGCCGTCTCGACGCGCCGCTCCTATTCGGTGAGCCTCCTCGTCGACGGTTCCGCCAGCATGCTGCAGCCACAGCTGCGAGGCCCGGTGCAGAGGAGACCGTGGGCGATGGCCGCCGCCACCCTCGGCGCCTGGACTCTCGCCAGGCTCGCCGACGAACTCCAGATCGAGTTCGAGGTTGCTCTCTTCAACCGCTCCTTCGCCGCCGTGGAGGACGACTCGGAGCAGTCCTTCGCCAAGCGCCTAACGGCTACGACGGCAGGACTGCGGCAGTCGCAGGGCGGAGCAGCCGACAGACTCAGCAGGACCGTCAACCACTACCTCATCAAGAGCTTCGATGACAGGTGGCGGGCTGCAGAGCAGAGGATCGCCGGTCTCTTCTGGATGGCCTCGCACCCCAAGGAAGCGGCGACAGCGGCACGGCGGGATCCGGCAACCGCCCCGCCAGTCTCGATGTTCACCAAGGCGGCGAACGTCGATGAGTTCAATGTCAGTTACGCCGCTCAGCGGTTGGCGGCTCGCGGTGCCTCTGCTCGCATGCTCGTGGTACTCGCCGACGGCATGACGCGGGGCTCGGTCGACGCCCTGGCCAAATCCATCTCTAGCGTCGAGGACTCGGGCACCACCGTGCTTGGAATCGGCATCGGGGATCAGACTGTCGAGTCGGCTTATCGGTACCACCAGGTGGTGGCGCGACCGGACGAGCTCGCCAAGGCGATGGTCGACGGCGTCCGCTCGTCGTTGGCCAAAGCCGCCTCGCAATGGGGCGGAGACACATGGTGGGGACACAGCTCCACCCCCTACCATCTCGAAAGGAGTGCCTGATGCCTCAACCCATCGTCTTCAACGATCCCTCCGGGGACCGCAAGCCAATAGAACTAGAGCCCTTCAAGCTGCCCCGCAACCTTGACGACCTCGCGGCGCGGCGCCAACACATACCCGAGCCCGATCCCTACTACGTCGATCTAGGGATGCTCTACCAGATGGCCCAACTGGAGGAAGCTCGTCGACAGCACTTCACGGATACGCCGCTGCACCTCGCCATCCGCGGCCACATGGGAACCGGCAAGGATCACGACCTGGAGCAGTTCGCCGCTCTGCTGCGGCTCCCCTACTACCGCATACCCCTCACCGGTGAGGTGCGCGACATCACCCTCATCGGCTCGGTCAAGCTCTACGGGGACGGCAAGGGCGGCACGGAGAGTCGCTGGGAAGACGGCGACATCACGCGAGCGCTGCGGGGACCCAGCCTCATCAACCTCTCCGAGCTCAACGCTGCGGGCGCCGAGACTCTCTTTGCCCTGCACGGTCTGCTCGATCGATATCAGGCCATCGGGCTGCCGAACGGCGAGACGGTTCATCTGCGACCAGACGTGCGCCTGTTCGGAACCATGAACCCGACAGATCTCCGCGACTACGCCGGCACCCAGACGCTCAACAAGGCCTTCGCAGATCGTTGGGTCATCTGGGAGAAGGACTTCCCGACGGAGGAACAGCTCAGCGACATGCTGGGTCGCCGCTACCCGTCGCTGGGTGAGAGGTTCATTGAACTCATCTCGCGACTCGCCGTTGAGGTGAACACCTCGTTCGCCTCGATCGACACGGCGACGCGCGTCGAGACCCCCATGAGCCTCCGCACAGTGCTCGACCGGATGCCGGCGGGACTGCGTATCCATGCCGAGGTCGATGATCCACTACGCATGACCTGGGAGACCTTCGTTCTGCCCCACGTCGACGCCTACGACAGAGACCACTACGAGACGGTGTGGAGCGCTGTCGCCCGCACTGGCCCCGAAGAACGCCCCTACTCGGACTAACAGTGGCGCGCTCCTACGACCTGGGTAATACCGAGCTGGATGCCCAACTGCGGGCGCTCGTGGCAGCCGCCATCGACAACCACTCGGGAGATCATGACCATGACGTCGACATCATCGGCGAGATGCTCGTGAGCGGCCTCAAGATGATGCGCGACGATGCGGACAGAGCAGACCTCAAGTTGGCGAACACGGCGCTCAAGGAGATGCGCTACTCGTTCCTGACCTTCAGTCAGTATCGAGAAACCCCCAAGGTGACGATCTTCGGGTCTGCTCGGACTCCGCCCGAAGACGCCAACTATCAGCTCGCCGCCGAGCTCGCCAGAGAGATGGCCGATGACCGCGGCTGGATGGTCATAACCGGCGCGGGGCCCGGCATCATGGAGGCGGGAAATCTTGGCGCCGGCGCCGAGTCCGGGTTCGGCGTCAACATCAGGCTTCCCTTCGAATCGGAACCGAACGCCTACCTGCACGAGTCCCGAACGATCAACTTCAAGTACTTCTTCACGCGGAAGTTGATGTTCGTCAAGGAGTCAGACGCCTTCGTGATCTTCCCCGGAGGATTTGGCACCCAGGACGAACTCTTCGAGCTGCTCACTCTGACGCAGACCGGCAAGACAACCCTCCACCCGATCGTCCTCATGGAGTCACAAGGAACGGGCTATTGGGAGGCCTGGTCGACGTTCACGAGCGCGCTGATGGAGCAGGGGATGATCTCGCCGGACGATGTCCACCTCTACCACACGACCTCGAGCGTCACCGAGGCCGCTTCCCACATCGCCAACTTCTACGCCAACTACCACAGCCAACGATTCGTCAGGGGTCGCCTCGTGTTGCGGCTGAAGCATGAGCCAACGGCGTCGCTGATAGAGGAACTCAACGACGAGTTCTCAGACGTGCTGGTTTCAGGGGCCATCGAGGCATCAGAGGCCACCGAGGATGAGGTCCAGAACTCTGACAACCTCGACAAACACCGCCTCACACTGCACTTCAATCGCAGGAACTTCGGACGGCTACGCCAGATGATCGATCGGCTCAACTCCAACCACTTCCCCGCCTAGAAAACCAGCTGTCGCCAGCCGATACAATGGGGGGACCGTGCATGAAATCCTCGCAGAAGTCGTAGCCGAACAGCAATCGCTCGACCAATACCTGCAGAGCATCAAGGATCGCGACTGGGCCAAGAAGACCCCCCACAATCGCTGGACGATCCGCCAACACGTCGCGCACCTGGCGGCCTTCGAGGAGTACGCCCTCGACGCCATCGAGGCCAAGGGCGCCCGACTCGCTGATATCAACGACTTCCCTACATTCGATGCCTTCGTCAAAGACACGTCGAACCGGGGACCGAAGCGCAGTCAAGAGGTCATCGAATGGTGGCGCCTGTCCCGTGCCGCGGTCATAGATGCTCTGAGCCGCCGCGACGCCTCGGAGCGGGTTCCCTGGTTCGTCGGCAAGATGGCGGTTAAGACCTTCGCCACGTCGCGCCTGGTCGAGACCTGGCTGCACGGACTCGACATCCACCACACCATTGGAACCGAGCCTGACGAGTTTCCACGCTTGCGACACATCGCTCTCTTTGCCTACATGACTCTTCCTTACGCCTTCGAAGTGGCCGGAGAGGATTACAAGGAACCGCTTCGTGTCGAGCTGATGGGCCCCAACTACACCAAGTGGGTCTTCGGACCCGAAGACGCACCCAACTACATCAAGGGTCGTGCCGGCGAATGGTGTCGCGTCGCCACCGGACGCCTGCACCCGGACAAGGCCGAGAGCCTCGTCACAGAGGGCAAGGTCGCCGAGATCGCCCTCTCCGTCGCCCGGACCTACGTGTGACGAGCCATCGGTTCAATCCAGGCACCGTTCACCTGCTCGGCCTCGACACAGGCGACGACCTCTACAACGCCATCAGCGAATACGTCAAGACGCACGACATCAACACAGCCTCTCTGGCGTTCCTCGGCGCGGTGAGACGGGCCTCGCTTCGCTACTACAACCAAGAAGAGAATCGCTATCAGGACCTCGAGATCGACAAGCACCTCGAGGTAACCGCCGGGACAGGCAACGTTTCCCTTCTCGACGGGTCGCCGTTCGTGCACATCCACGCTGCCTTTGCCGACGAGGAGGGCCGGGCCTTCGGCGGCCATGTCAACGAAGGCACCGAGGTGTTCGCCCTCGAAGTGACCGTGTCGCAGCTCCACGGCGACGCACCTGTTCGTCAGCTCGATGAGACAACCGGACTGATGCTGTGGGGTCCGCCCCAGGGCTAGTCGGGTTTCTCGACCTCGAGGCCGGACTTACTCAACAGGCGGAGGAGCCCCGTCGCCGGCTCTTTGAAATGCAGCGGCCGCATCGCCTCACCGAACTTGTCGAAGAAGTGCAGCAACGTTGTGACGATGTGAGTATGGGTAATGATGTTGAGGCTCGTCTCCGGCGCCTGGCCGAAGGCGACGATGCGGGTCCGAACCGTTCCGCCACCACGAGCGGGCGAGCTGTGCATCCCGTCCTCCTGAAGTCCATCAACGACGACATCTATCTCTTCTTCGTATACCCAATCGATCCGCTGCAGTACCGAGTGCAGGGTGCGATGGTCCAACAGCCCGGTGTTGATGGTCGCCTCCCCCTCCTTGACCTCGCCAACGATGACGTCGACACAGTCATCCTGCAGTCTCAGCTCGGGGTCTTCGATCAGGAGCAGGCTCCCCTCGTGAGGATCTCCGAGGTAGACGTCTCCGGGGAACCGCACGGCAACGATGTCTACGTCGGTGACCGTCTCGTAGCTGCCATCGGGGCGGCGGCCCTGAACCTCGAATTCACTCAGCGTGAGGTAGCCCGCTAAGCGCAGGTAGCTTTCAACAAGATTGACGCTGATGTCCATGGGTGCATTGTTGTCAGCGCACAGCCATAGCCGCGGTATTCCCGATCTTCGCCGCGCAAACCCGGGTCGAGTAGCCTGGGGTCCCCGATGAGTGCCGAGGAGTCGACATGCCAGTAGCAGAAGAATTCGAGCTGCTCAGGGCCGTTGAGGACGATGCGGCCGAACTTTCTCGGCAGCACCAGGAACGCCGCAATCACTGGTATTTCCACGACTTCATCCCGTGGGAGAGGGGCCGCAACTTCGTAGATGAGCCGTGGGAGGAGTCCCAGTGCACCATCAACGAGCGGGCCCGGACATCGCTGGTGCTCAATCTGCTCACAGAGGACAACCTTCCTTCTTACCACCTGACCCTCGAGAAATACTTGCCAGACTCGGCGGTGTGGAATGACTGGAACGGCATCTGGACGGCCGAGGAAGGCCAACACGCCATCGCCATCCGGAGCTACCTGTTGACGACACGCAACTGCGATCCGACAGAACTCGAGGACGATCGCATGGCCACCATGCGGACCGGCTGGGAGCCGAGTGGTACATCCCCTGCTCAGCTGTTCTCTTACACCGCTGCTCAGGAGCTGGCCACCCGCGTCTCCCACCGCAACGCCGGCAAGATCACCGAGGACGAGTCCGCCTTCGATCTGATGCGCAACATCGCCGCGGACGAGAACCATCACTTCGTGTTCTACAAGGGCGTAATGGCCGCCATGCTGCGCGAGGCGCCGTCCGTCGTGATGGAGGGCATCTACACCACCTTCGACAACTTCCAGATGCCCGGTGTCGGCATTCCCGGCTTCATGCGCCGGTCCGTCGAGATGGCTAGGGCCGGGGTCTACAACATGCGTGTCCACTACGAACACGTTGTGGTTCCGCTTCTCAAGCAGTGGAACATCGCGGAGCTGAAGGACCTGACGCCGAAAGCAGCAGAGTTCCAGGAGAAGCTGATGGCCGTTCCCGACCGCATTCTCCGGCAAGCAGAGCGCTTCGAGGCCAGGTTCGGCACCGCGTAGCGGCGTCCGAACTGAGTTCGTGGATACACCTCGCCTAAGCATTCGAGCCGGGCACCCCGACTTTCTGGACCTCGATTGGTCGAGCCGAATAGAAGATTGGACCAACGAGCGCACGGTCGATCTGCCGACTGGCATCCACCGCCATCCCATTGTCTTCGTGCCATACCGGAGAGATATCTACGCCATAAAAGAGCTCTCGCTGCGAACTGCCCGCCACGAATACGCCATGCTGCGCAAGCTTCGCGAACTACAGGCCTCAGCCGTCGAGCCGGTAGGAGTGGTCGAGCGCCCGTGGCTCGATCCGCACGCCGAGGGGGCGGGGGCGGTGATCACCCGATACCTCGACTACTCCGTCTCTTATCGCGAGCTGCTCGAAGGCGACGGGTTCGGGTCACGACGCAATCAGATGCTCAATGCCTTCGCTAACCTGCTGGCGGAGCTGCATGTCCTCGGCTGTTTCTGGGGAGACGCTTCGCTGTCAAATGTGCTCTACCGCTTCGACGCCGAAGCACTCCAGGTGACGATGGTCGACGCCGAGACCGTCGATATCCATGACGAGCTAACAGACGGACAGCGCCATCACGATCTCGAGATCATGATCGAGAACGTCGCCGCCGGCATGGCCGACATCGCAGCTCGCAGCGAGGACCTTCCAGAGTGGGCCAAGCCCATGGCCATGTCGTTGACTCTCGACGAAGCCGATCTGAGCCTCGGAGAGGACATCGCAGCTCGATACCACGATCTCTGGGATGAGTTGACGCGTAGCGAGGTCGTCGACCGTAACGAGCGCTACCTCATCTCGGCGCGTATCCGTCGCCTCAACGAGCTCGGATACGAGGTCGATGACGTCGAGATCTCCTCAGGCGACCCCGATGGCTCGCTCCGCTTTCGGCTCAAGGTGGGAGGGCGTCGGTTCCACAGCTCGCGGCTGCGTGACATCACCGGCATTGACGCTACCGAGGGCCAGGCCCGAGTGATCCTCGACGACCTGCACTATCACGCCCGTGACAAGACAGCCACGCCAAGCGAGAGGGCGATGGCCGCCGTGCGTTGGAGAACTGAGGTATTCGAGCCGCTGCTCGAGCGAATACGCCACGTGGCCGGTGCAACTGCCAATCCGATCCAGGGCTACGCCGACTTCCTCAATCATCGGTATTTGATGGCGACGGAGACTCAGCGGGACGTCGACAGCGACGAGGCGTTCGAACGGTGGGTGGCAATGGGGCTTCCCGGCTACCCGCTGACCTGACCCAGCGTCCCGCCTTTGGCACCGCTCGCTCCCCCGTCGACCGCCAGCGTGACGCCGGTGATCCAGGAGGCGGCGTCTGACGCCAGGAACACGATGGCGTTGGCGATGTCCGCGGGCTCTCCTATGCGGCCGAGCGGATGGGCGGCGGCCGCCTCGGGCTCGTGGTCCTTCCACAGTGCCGCTGCCAACTGGGTGCGTACCACTGAAGGCGCAACCGCATTGACTCGCACACCCGGTGCCATCTCGAGCGCCAGCTGTCGGGTCAGATGGATGACACCCGCCTTGGAGACGTTGTAGGCACCGAGCCACGGGCTCGGTTCGAGACCGGCGATCGACGCGACATTGACGATGCAGCCACCGTTGGCCTGCATCCACTGGCTCCAGGATTCCCTGGCGTAGAGGAGGGGTCCCAGCTGATTGACCGCCCAAGTCTTCTGCACGGCGCCGATGTCGACAGTCGCCATATCGCCTACCGCGGGGCTCGTTCCGGCGTTGTTGACGAGGATGTCGCAGGCGCCGAATCGCGATACCGCCCTGGCTACGGCGTCGGTGGCATGCTCGGGCTCATCTGCCTTGGCGACGACGGCCAGCACGCGGTCCGGCTCGCCCAAGCGCTCGGCAGCCGGCTCGATGTTCTCCGGTTTGCGGCTGGTGATGACGACGCCGCGGGCTCCACTTGCCAGAAGCTCTGCTGCCACCGCCTCCCCGATACCCCGGCTGGCGCCGGTCACCAATGCGACCTTGTCGTCTACGCGAACATCCATAAGGCGAACCTAACACTCAGACATCACGCTTCAGGCTTGCGGCTTCAGGTCCGGAGCTCAAGGCTCAAAGCTCACTCCTACCACCGGTGATAAGCGGGATGTCCTTCTTCAACAGCAACGAACTTGCCGAAGGCCTCGGCGCACACGACGTCGTCGGCTAGGAGCGTCGCCTCGACCGTTGCCCGGCTTCGTGAGCTCTCGGTGATGTGAGCCGTGAGGTGCAGCGGCGTCCCCGCCGGCGTCGGCCGACGCAGCTTTACCGAGTACTCGGCGGTGACGGTCACCGGGACCCCTTCTCCGTCACCCTTGAGGTGATAGGCCGCCGTCCAGTTCATGTGGCAGTCGAAGAGGGCTCCGATGATCCCACCGTTGATGACCCCCGGGAACGCCTGGTGGTGGTCCTGGGGAGTGAAGTCGGCGACCACTTCGTCGCCCTCAACGAAACTCTTGATCTGGAGGCCAGCCTCGTTGGCTGGACCGCATCCGAAACAGATGGTGTCGGGGCCGTACTCGTCCTGGAGGGCTTTCATGTGAGGGAAACTACCGGGTAAGCAGGAGAAGCTAGGGGCTACTAGCGCTGACTCTCGGCCAGAGCTCAGAGCTCAAGGCCGTTTCCTAGTGCCCTCCGCGCTTGACGCCGCCGTACTTCATGCGGGTGTCTTCCATGCGAGCGACGGCGGCCTCCTCGCCGTTTCCCTGGAAGTCGGCCGCCACGACCTCTCCGTAGAACACGGTGTGTGTTCCGACATCGGTGCTCCCCCACACGCGGCATTCCGCATAGGCGATGGCATTCTCGAAGATCGGGGCGCCCGTCGTCCCCTCCCGCACCGGCTGGCCGTTGAGATCGCCGCTCTCGTAGCTAGCGGGCTTGGAGAACTTCACGAACGGCCTGGTGTCCTCACGGTCCCACAGGTTGATGGTGAATACCTGGCTCTCGGTTATCAGGCGGTGCGTTATCGCCGAGTTGTCCACAGAGATAGCTATCAGGACCGGCTCCATCGAGACCTGAGTCACCCAACTCAGCGTCATACCGTTCCACTCGTCGCCGGACCGGCTCCCCAACAGGCATAGAACATTGGGAATCGACCACATCACCTTGTTCAGCGTCTCCGGCTCCACGCGGCTCCTTCGATCAGATTCGTCCATTGTGGCCTACACCTCCCCGCTTCCGCGCTCCTAGAGTCGCGGGATAATGGATGTCTTGATCGCGACGAGCGGAGCGCTCTCACCTGAGCCTGCGGCTCGGCTTGCGGCCCGGTTAGCCGGTGAGGGTGGTGCGGTGCACGTCGTCACCGTCATCGAGGTTCCAAGATCCTTCCTTGACGAGATCCACGTCGATGAGTGGCACCCACTCGATGAGTCTGAGCCACGGGGAACCCACGAAGACGTGGTGATAGGCCGCTACGTCGAGGAACGTGGGAAGCGAATCACCGACCCGTTGTTGGCGGCGCTGCGAGGCCTCGGGCTAGAGACAACCACCACGTTCCTCGAGGGCGAGGATCCGGCGAAGACGATCTATGAGGCCGCGGTCAGATCGGAGGCCGACGTCATCATCCTTGGAGCAACGCGGCCCATCTTCGAGGAATCGAGCTGGGAGTCCGTGTCGATGCGGGTCGTTCAGGAGGGCACGATCCCAGTCCTGATCGTCCCGGCGCTACCGCGCCAACCTGAAGACGAGGACAACGCGTGATCCTGCGGACGCCGGAAGAGCGATTCGCAGCCATTCCCGACTATCCGTTTTCGCCGAACTGGTTCGAATGGGGCGAGACGCGCCTGCATTATCTCGACGAAGGTGAGGGTCGCCCCGTCGTCCTGTTCCATGGAGAGCCGACCTGGAGCTTCCTCTATCGCAAGGTCATTCCCGTCCTCGTCGCTGCCGGGTATCGAGCCATCGCCCCCGACTACTTCGGCTTCGGCAAGTCGGACAAGCCAGCACAGGCCGACGCCTACACGTACGACGCTCACACCGACTCAATGGTGGCGCTGCTGTCGAGCCTCGATATCTCCGAGGCATGCGCCGTCGTCCAGGACTGGGGTGGGCCTATCGGACTACGCATAGCCGTTGAACATCCAGAGATGTTCTCGGCATTGTCGATCTTGAACACCGGCCTCTTCACCGGGGGAAAGATGTCGAAAGGGTTCATGGCGTGGCGGGCGTTCGTTGAGAAGTCCGAGGACCTTCCGGTTCGCTTCATTATGGAACGGTCGATGACCGAGCCCTGGGGTGATGCCGTCCTCGATGCCTACGAGGCCCCGTTCCCCGACAGGTCATACAAGGAGGGGGCGCATCGATTCCCGCTCATCGTCCCGCTGGATCCGGCAGACGATGGAGCCGCAACGATGCTCGCCGTCCGCCAGCGGCTGGAGCAATGGACCAATCCGGCGCAGGTCCTGTTCTCGACGGCAGATCCGGTCTTCGTCCCCAAGGTTGGAGAGCGCTTCGTCGAGCGGATCCCCGGCGCCGCCGAACTCGAGCTGATCGAGGGGGCGGGACACTTCCTCCAAGAAGACAAGGGAGAGGAGGTTGGTCGCAGAATCGTGGCCTTCCTCGGCGCCTGACGGTGCACAACTCTCGACTGAGGCGTATGCTGAATCCGATGACTGAATTCACCGTAAGGCTCGCCAACCGCCCCGGCATGTTGGCGTTCCTCACCGAGCAGATGGCCGAAGCCGGCATCAATATCGAGGCTCTCGCCGCCTACGGCGTCGATGGCGAGGGTGTCGTCCGGGTCATCGTCGACGACGAGACGCTCGCCCGCAAGATCTTCGGCCGCGACAACATCGAGTGGGAGGAGCGCCCTGCCTTGACCCAGATGCTCCCCCACGGCGCCGCGGGCGTCGCCACCATGGCGCGCAGCCTCGCAGATGCCAACGCCAACATCGAGGCCATGTACCTGCTGCGCTCGTCGGCTGAAGGCCTTGAGTTCGCCATCGTGGTCGACGACCACGAGTCGGCCGTCGACCACCTGGCTGTCTAGGTGTCCCTCGGTTTCGGATTGTTGAGCGCCCAGCTGCGACCGGGCGAACGCGATTGGTCTCGGGCCTACGACGAGACGGTGAGGATCGCGGTCGAGGCCGAACGACTCGGCCTCTCATCCATCTGGACGACGGAACACCACTTCGTTGACGACGGCTACATGCCATCGCTGGCCGTCGTGAGCGGTGCCATCGCCGCCGCAACGTCGACGATCGAGATCGCCACCGGCGTCGTGCTGGCTCCGCTACACCACCCACTGCGCCTGGCGGAGGACGCTGCCACGGTCAGCCTGCTGAGCGGCGGCCGCTTCACACTCGGCCTCGGCCTTGGCTGGAGCACGACCGAGTTCGGAGGGCTCGGAGCCGACATCCGGCGGCGGGGGGCCGCTATGGAAGAGATCCTGACGATCCTTCCCCAGGCGTGGTCGGGAAAGACCTTCCACCACGAGGGTGCCGTCTACTCCTTTCCCGAGCTTGCTGTGCGGCCCGCTCCTTCGCGCAAGATTCCGATACTCATCGGTGGCGGGGCCGAGGTTGCGATCCGCAGGGCCGCCCGGTTGGCAGACGGCCTCTTTGCTAACGCCCCGGTCGACGAGTTCTTGCAGCAGCTGGTTTGGCTCAGGGACGAGTGCGATCGCATCGGCCGCGACATCTCGGACCTCCGTGTCGTGCACTACTCCGTAATGCTCCCCGGCCTATCTGAGGACGCCGCCTGGGAGAGGTACACCGATCATGTGTGGCAGATGATGTGGAAGTACTCCGACATGGAGGCGTCGACAGACAGGAACGGGACTCCACCTCGGGCTCCGGATACCGAAGACCAACGCTCTCTCTTGCTAGGACGGGCGACCATCGCCGGATCCAACGAGCGTATCGTCTCCTACCTCGGTGAGCTGCGGGAGAAGGCAGCCATGCCGATCGAATTCGCAGCACGCAGCTACCTCCCGACGCTCCCCTACGAGGACCAGATCGAGCTCATGCAGCAACTCGCCGAGGAAGTCGCGCCCCACATCTAGCTTCATGCTTCGCGGTCGGCTCGGCCGAGATTACGGAGCGCCTGCCTTCAGCGCAGGCCCCAATGGGCCGATATAGGACTGGCCTCAATCGGGGACGATTCGTGACCGCTCGCCAGCGACAAGCTGATCCACTTGAGCGTCTGGCACAGCTTGCCGCAGACGCCGAGACCGGCACGCCTGATGGAGACGGGTTCCTGGGTGACGTTGGGGCCCCCGAAGGGGCAGACTCCCAAGAAATCGGAGTTGAGGCGGCCGCCGCCGCCATCAACGGTCTCGCCAGCACCTGGTCGATCTATCGGCTCTACCCCAACCCCGTCGACCAGCCGGGCTTCCGCCAGGCCATCGAGCGCATGAACAGCATCGGCGCCGGTCGCGTCACGATCGAGGTAGGCGCCGGATCTCTCGCCATCGGCGACACAACACTGGGTTCCGAGCGTGGCACCGTCGAGAACCTAGCTACCAGGTTGTTCATCCACGACGTTGACCGAATCACCATCAGCTCGAACCCTGACCCCCAGGAGCTGTGTGTGCTGTTCGGGTTGCTCGTGCTCGATCGGGCAGGAGCCGAGGCCATGGGCGGGTTGGGGAATATCGGCGAAAGCCTGAAGACGTTTCAGATCTCGCTGCGAGGGCTCTTGAGCCGCGACGCCGATGATGAGGGCTCTGCCGACCAGGACGAGGACGATCGTATGCCGGCACGCAAGACCGAGATCGCCTCCCTAATCGACGAGGGCGCCAACGCAGACGACATACACGCCAAGCTGGTTGCGGTCAGCAAGGGCGACGACGACAAGCTGCGGATCGAGTTCGTCGGCTCATTTCGCGAAGTGCACGCCGGAGCCATGACCTCGACGACCTCCGCCAGCCTTGGCGACATGCTGATGCCCTACACGGTTGACGACATCGGTCCGTCACCGACGGGAACGTTCATCGAGGTCTACTTTCGCCTCACGGAAAGGACCCGCGCCGAGATCCTCGAGGCGTTCCTAGTCAGCACGACGGACGATGAAAGTCGGATGTTCCTCGACCAGTTCTCAGGCGATGAGCTGGCCGAGCTGGTTCCGGATATCAGCGACGAGGGGTTCGCAGCCCTGGTCGAGTACGCCCGAGCGACGACGGAAGCCACCGGCGACGACGAGGAGCTGCTCACCCTGCTGCGGTCCGCCCGCGAGGTGCGGAGCTTGCGGGCCGAGACCGGCTCTCGGATCGGCGACCTTCTCGCCGAGCTGGCGATCGCGCCGGCCACCGATCTGGGCGAGGTGTTGCGGGAACAGCTGGCGGCCGATCATCATGTCGATTACGGAGTCCGCGTGGTGCGCGCATTGTTCGCCACCGTCGTCGATGACCAGCGGTTCGCCCGCCTCGTTGAGGTATGGGCAGGGCGAGTGCGGGATCGTCTTCACCGCGGGAGGGTCGACGAGGCCACCGCCATGCTGCGAGCCATCCTTGATGATCCGCCGTTCCCGGAGTCTCGAGCCGGCGTTGTAGACGGCGTTCTGGCAGCGCTGATGACGCCACAACTGACGAAGGACGCCACCTCCCTCGCCACCGGAGAGAGTCGGGATCAGATAATCGAGTTGATGCTGATGCTCGGATCGCCAGCCGTACGACGAGTGTTGGAGCGTTTGGCCGTCGAAGAAGATGCGGCCGCCAGGAGAAGTCTGATCGACCTCCTGGCCGTTCTGGCAAAAGACAACCCGACACCACTGCTGACCTCGCTTAGCGACGATCGCTGGTACGTCGTGCGCAACGTGGTCGCCGTGCTCGCCAAGACGGGTTTGCCGCTGGCAGCCGAGCCCATCCGACAGACAACGGCGCACGCCGACCCCCGGGTGCGCCTCGAGGCACTGCGGGGACTGGTCCGGCTCGATAGTCGGGAGGCGACGCCGAGCGTGCTCAACGCTCTTGGCGACCCCGAAGAACGGGTCCGATCTGGTGCCATTGGCTTGTTGCGATCCCTGGAGAGCGGAGCGTTCGAAAAGAGGTTGCAGGTGATCCTGGCAAGCGGCGCGTTGCCGCACTCCACGCTCGTCGGGATAGCCCAGTACCTCGTCGACCATGTTCCGGACAGTCTGGCGGACATGCGGGCTCTGGCCACTCGACGCTTCGCCCTCAAGCCAGCCCACCGCGCCGGCCGCAACGCGGCGCGCCGCGCTCTCAGGAACGACAATGGATGAACTGAGCATTCACGGGTTCCTTCAGAGTCTGCGCCGCATCAGTCGATCGATCGCTCTCTATCCCAAAGAACACCCGCTGACCCAGGAGTCCTTGGCCGTGGCTATCGTCGCCCTCGACGAGGCCTTCGGCAGCAGCCCGGAGTTCGTTATCAACGTCCGAGATGAGGGCCTCTACCGCGACGGTCACCTCCTGCCACACGCTTCCCTCGAGTTCAGCGGGCTGGTGCACAGCCTGGAGGAACGCGCCGTGACCTCGATTACTTTCCGCCGGCCCGTTATCGAGTCCGATCTCTTCGACCTGGCAGCCTTCCTCGCTTCGATCTCGAAGGACATTCCGGCCGGCGGGACCATCCTGCTCAACGACTATTCCCTCGGTGCCGGCGCCGAGGGTCTGTCGCCGCTCCGACGGTCATATGCAGGGTCGCTGCACTCGCTCCGCCGCGCTACCGACGGCCTCGCCCACGAAGGGGCTTTCGACCTGAGCGCGGTGATGGCGTCGGTCGAGGATCTGGTCAACAGATCGCTCACGGAGACCAAAGCCGCACTCCTGCTGAGCACCGTCAAGAGCCACGACGAGTACACCTTCTATCATTCTGTCAACACTTGCATCCTCACTTTGGCGCTTGGCAAGCTCATAGGCCTTACCCCAGAGGAACTGCTTCCCATCGGCACGGGTGCCCTGCTCCACGACATTGGAAAGGTGGCACTGTCCCCAGAAGTTCTGCACCATGCAGGCAAGCTCAGCGATGATGCCTGGGCGCAGGTTCGCCTGCATCCCCAGGAGGGGGCCCAGGCGATCATGGCGGCTGCCGGCCCCAGCCATGAGGTAGCGGCGACGGTTGCATTCGAACATCACTCCCGCTTCGACGGCGCTGGCTACCCCAGCGCCGAAGGACACCGAGAGCCCCACATGTTCTCCAACATGGTCTCAGTCGTTGACGTCTATGACGCCCTCACCACGCGGCGTCGGTATCGGCGTGCCGAGACTCCGACTCGCGCCCTGCGGGCGTTGGCCCACGGCATGGGCAGCGCTCACGATCCCGAGCTGGTGCGGGCCTTCATCCACATGATGGGCGTATTCCCCCCTGGTTCCATCGTTCGCTTGAACGACGGAACCGCTGTTGTCGTAATCGCCGCCGCCAGCTCTGCCAGCGAGATACCCGGGGTGCGGGTGCTCGATTCCGGCGACGGCAAGATCGAGCCAGAGCCCGTGCAATTCGGAGCCAACGATGTAGTGATGAGCCTGTCGCCAGAAAGGGCCCGCATCGACCCCTCGTCGATGCTGGAATCCCCAGGGGTGGTAGCGCAGATCGAGACACCGGAGGTGTCCTGAGAGTCGCCCCTAGAGGTGACGGCCGTGCCAGTCCAGGATCGCCTCGAAGCGCTCGACTCGGTGTCGCGGCTTTCCGGACCGCGACAGCTCGTGGCCTTCGTCGGGGAAGCGCACCATCTCAGACGGAACGCCGTTGAACTGCAGCATCGTGAAGAGCTGCAGCCCCTGCTCCAAAGGCGTTCGCCAGTCTGACTGCGAGTGCAGGACGAGGGTTGGAGTGGTGATCTTGTGGGCGTTGGCCATGGGGCTGGCCCGCAGGTGGCCATCCCAGTCCTCAGCTAGATCAGTACCGAGGTACATCTTTCCAAACCAAGGTCCGATGTCGGATGTCCCCCAAAAGGACGTCCACGCCGTGACGCCTCTCTCGACGACGGCCGAGCGGTAGCGATGGTCGCGCCCGATGAGCATGGCTGTTGCCCATCCACCGTAGGAACCACCCATAACCCCGACGCGATCCGCGTCGAGGCGTTCGAACCGCTCGAGCGAAGCAGCAAGCACCGCATTGAAGTCGCGTATGTCCGGTGAATCGTCCGTGGCCCAGGTGCCGACAACGGCTCTGACGAAGTCGCGGCCACGACCACTGGAGCCCCGCGGGTTGCAGGCGACCACTCCGTAGCCGGCGCCGGCATACACCTGGAACTCGTCGAAGAAGCCGACACCGTATTGGCTGGCGGGACCGCCGTGGATGTTGAAGAGCACAGGGACCTTGTCATCTCCCGGAGGCAGGTACACCCAGACCGTCAGCTCGATGCCGTCGGACTCGACCGTGAACTGCTGCGGCGCCACGAACAAGTCTTCAAGCTGTCCATTGAGATCTGTGAGCTGGCGGGACGACTCGCCGTCGTGCCAATAGAGCTCCCCCGGTGACGTCGGGGTGGAGGCGACGTAGGCGAGGCCATGGAGGCCGGCGTCGACACCGGTTACGACAACATCCCCGTCGACAACCCGATCGAAGTTTCCTTCGCCTGAGCGGACGACGACGACCCGCCCATCGTCTTCGAAAACAGTGACGAACCCGTCCTCGGTGAAGCGGGGACCCTTGGGGGCGACGCTCGTCGAATACGGCAGCGGATCGCGGTCGAGGTGACCGGTAAGGTCGACGGTTTCGGTGCCCTCCAACCGGAAGATGGCGCCGACGCCAGGGTGATCCCAAGGGTCGAGCATGCCAACGACATGCGCCGCGCCGGTGGGGTCATAGGTGGCTGCATCGAAGAATCCGACCTCGGTGAGCGGTTGCGCCTCCCCGCCGCTCAACTGCATCTCGAAGACCTGGTTTCCAGGTCGGGTTCCTCGGCTCTCGTGGCGGGCGCTGATGAAAGCGATGCGATCGCCGGACGGATGCCAGGCCACGTCGTGCTCGTCGAAGGGCCCATCCGTCAGCAGCCGCTTGTCCCCACTGACGACGATCCAAACATGCTTGCGACGATCGTGCGTCGGCGGATAGTTGTCAACCTGGAAGTGTTCTCGGGTCAGCCGCGCCGGCGTCCGGTCGCGCTCGCCCTGCGGTAGGTCGGCGTACTCCGCGGTCCATTCGGTAGCTACGACCGCCAGGGCAGATCCGTCTGGCGACCACTCGACCTGATGCGCAGCTATCGAGAACCGAGCCGCCTCGGTGACCTCTCCGGAGGCCACATCCATGATCATCACCGAGGCCGCGGTCGGTTCTTCGAGCGCTGCCCTCAGAAAGGCCAGTTGAGAACCATCGGGCGACCACCGAGGAGCGGTATCGACGTGGCCCTCGGTGAGTGCACCAGCGTCGTTCCCATCCCACAGCCACAGTGAACGCCGGTAGGTGTCGATCTCGAGGTCCGCACGAGAGACCACGAAGGCGGCGCGGTGACCGTCTGGATGGAGCTGGGGGTCGGACGGTATTCGGACAGAAGCGAGGCCAGCGGGTTGCAATTGGTCACCTTTCGGGGGGCCTGGCGAGGCTACTCTCCCGGCCCGTGCGGATAGCTTCCCTCGTTCCAAGCGCCACCGAGATCCTCTTCGCAGTAGGAATGGGAGATGGCGTCGTTGCCCGCACCCACGAGTGCGACTTCCCCCAGGACGCGGCACAGATCCCGCCTGTCACCTCCAGCCTCATCCAGACAGGCCTCCCTTCTGCCCTCATCGACAAGGCGGTCAGGGCCTCGGTTACCGATGCCCACACCATCTACGCCATCGACGAGGAGGCGCTTGCCGGCACGACTCCAGATCTCGTCGTAGCCCAGTCCTTGTGCTCGGTGTGCGCAGTTGACACGGCCACAGTCGAGAGGTGTTCGATGCCGTCAGCAGCCGCGGTCGCCTCGTTCGACCCGACCAACCTCGAGGAAGTGCTGGCCTCGATCGGCGACATCGCGGCAGTCGCCGGAGCGGGGGCGACAGGGCAGGCAATTGTCGCTCGCCTCCGGTCACGACTGCATCGACTGACCTCGTTGGTGACCGAGCTCGAACCGCCTCGGGTCGCCGTCATCGAGTGGCCCGACCCCCTGTATGCGCCGGGCCACTGGGTGCCCGAGATGGTGGAGGCGGCGGGCGGGATCAATGTCTTCGGGACCAGCGGCCAGGCGTCACAACCAACGACGGTCGCCGAACTCGCCGCGGCACAGCCAGACGTCATCGTCCTGGCTTTCTGTGGCTACAACCTCTATGAGACGCAAGCGCGTTTCAAAGAGCTGACCGCCAACCCGGACTTCGTGGAGGCGACTCGTTTCGCAAGGACCTTCGCAGTTGACGCCTCGGCGTACTTCTCCCGTCCAGGACCGCGCCTCGTCGATGGCATCGAGCTGCTGGCCTGGGCGCTCCATCGCTGCCACCCCCGACTCCAGCCCCCGGTTGGCCGCGGTGCCAAGCTGATCGAAGCGGGCTGGGCCGATGTCGCCTCGTTACCGCTGTCGGCCGCAGCACCCGCATAACGCGACGAGGCCGGCCCGAAGGCCGGCCTCGAAGGCGTTTGGCGCTTAGCTGTTAAGCGTTGATGGCGTCAGCCGCTGGATCCTGAGGTGCTCCGAATCCACCGAATCCCTGACCGCCGGCACCGGGTCCGCCGGCACCGCGCCTGCCGAAGCCCTGTCCGCCGAAGCCCTCTCCGTCAGGAGAGTGGCGGTGTCCGGGGCCGAAGCCCTTGCCCAAGCCACCACCGTTGTTCACCTTGTCGGTGATATCGGCGGTGATCTCGACCAGCTTCTCATCGGCCTCTGCCTGCGTCAGCCGCTCGTCGGCAACAGCATCAGCCAGGCGCTCTTCGGCGTGACCGACCATGAGGTCGATGACGGCCTCAGCAGTGGTTCCCTGCTGTTCGGCGATCTCGGCCAACGTCATGCCCTCCGAGATTGCGGCCCGCAGATCTTCATCCTCCATGTCGAGCAGCGTCAGCAGCTCCTGGTGGTAGGCCTCGCGCTCTGCCCGATGCTCTTCCCTCTGGGCCAGCCTGTCGGCGAAGCGCTCTGAGAAGTTCTCGGCGATGGCATCAGCCTGGTCTTGGGTGATCGTCCCATCCTCGACCAGTGGTGCGAGATGTTCAGTGACCTGTGACTGTCTTGTCTCGACCGGATCAACCGAGTCATCCGTCTGGGCGAAAGCGATCCCGCCCATGACGGCTGCGACGACAGCAACGACCATCACTCCTAATTTCATCGTGTGACGCATAGTGACTCCTTTGGTTGCGTCTTTCATGACCTCACTATCGCCGGGGCGTATTAGGAGACTGTTAAGGCCATTTACGGGTTCGGTAGAGTCTCGGCGGCGTTGAATTGGGTACGGTAGAGCTCGCTGTAGAGGCCGCCGGCGTCCAAGAGGGCGGCGTGCGTTCCATGCTCGAGAATCTGGCCGTGGTCCATCACGATGATCTGATCCGCCGCCAGGATGGTGCTAAGACGATGGGCGATGACGATCGAGGTTCGATCCTTCATCAACGACTCCAGGGCGTCCTGGATGAGCGCCTCCGACCGAGCATCGAGATGCGAAGTGGCCTCGTCGAGTATGAGGATTCGCGGGTCCTTGAGGATGACCCGGGCGATGGCAACCCGTTGCTTCTCTCCCCCGGATAGTCGATAGCCGCGCTCGCCAGCCACGGTGTCGTAACCCTTCTCCAGGCCCGCGATGAAGTCGTGGATGTTGGCGGCGCGGCAAGCGGCTTCCAGATCGGCGTCGGTTGCCTCTTCTCTGGCATATCGAAGATTGGCGGCGAGCGTGTCGTGGAAGAGGTACGTCTCCTGGGTGACGACACCGATGGTCGTTGCCAGCGTGTCGAAGGTGACGTCGCGAACATCAACGCCATCGATAGTGACCGCCCCGGACGCCACATCGTGGAGCCGGCGCGCCAGATAGGTGACGGTTGTCTTACCGGCTCCGCTTGGGCCAACCAGCGCCGTCAGCTGACCAGGCTCCACCGCGAAGGTCACGTCGCGCAGCGCCCACCGTTGCTCTGGGTCAGCCATGCTTGGCTCATCGGCAAGATCTCCGCCGCCCCTCCAGTGGAAGCGTCGTACCGACTCGATGGTCGGAGCATCCTCCTGGTAGCTGAACGACACACCATCGAAGCTGATCTCACCTATGACGGAGTCCAGCGAGATGGCATCTTCCTTTTCCGTTAGGAAGTTCGGCAAATCCACCACCTCGAACACCCGCTCGAAGGAGACGAGAGATGTCGCGAACTCGACCCTGGCATTGGACAAAGCGATCAGCGGCCCGTAGAGGGTGGCCAGGTAGGCAGCGAGAGCGACTATCGAGCCGATGGTCAGGTCTTCGTTGATCACCATCCTCGCACCGACCCAGAACACCAACGCCGTCCCGAGGGCACTAACAAGGCTGAGCGCCATGAAGAACCAGCGCCCAACGGTCGCCCGGCGCACACCGAGCCTGGCGAGTTCTGCCGCCTGGCCGCCGAACTTCTGATCCTCGGCGGTGCTGCGACCGAAGAGCTTCACGGCCAGCGCACCGCTGACGTTGAGCGTCTCGTTCATAGTGGCGCTCATCTCGGCATTGGCGTCCATCTGCTGACGAGAGATTCGCCGAAGGATCTTGCCGACACTGCGTGACGGGTAGACGAACAGGGGCAGCACCGCTACTGCCAACAGAGTCAACCGCCACTCGATACCGATCATGATCACCAGCGTGGCGGCCACCGTGAAGATGTTCGACGCCAGGGTGATGAAGGTACCGGTGATGGCAGATTGGGCTCCGACGACATCGCTGTTCAGGCGAGACATCAACTCACCGGTGCGAGTTCCGGTGAAGAAGGCCAGGGGCATCCGCTGGAGATGGGCGAACAGCTGGCGTCGCAAGTCGAGAATGATCCCCTCGCCGGCGACAGACGACGCCCAACGCTGCAGCACGCCGAACCCACCATTGAGCAGCGGTACCAGAACCATCCCGATACCCAGGACGGTGACCCTGCCGACATCCTTATCCGGGATCGCCTTGTCCAGGAGGTCTCGCATCAGAAGCGGTGGGATCAGGGTGAGACCGGAAATGACGACGATCGTGCCGAGCACGATCAGCAAGTGGCGACGGTATGGCCTCGCGTAGTGGAGCACTCGAAAGATGAGGGCTCGACTGATCTTTGGTTGATCCTGATCTTCGTCGTACTGCAGGTACGACCACCATCCGCCTGAGTGGAACATTGCTTCCTCGTCCCCCCTAGAGATCGACTGTTCGTAGGGGTCGACCCGAGGTCGCCATCTCCCAGCACGCAGCCTCGGGCAAGGTATCCCGGCAGAAGATCTCATAGGTGAGACCGACGTGTTGCCACGTCAGCGCTATCCCATCTGCAACGACCTCCGAAGTGATGGCGTCGTCTGCGACGTCGACGTTGATCGTCTGGCCGACCGTGAGGACGGCCACCTGCCCGGCGGCGCGACCAACGGAGTAGGGCACCGTGTTCCACAGGCCGAAAGCCGCCGAAGTCCTGGGATCCAGGATGCCCGAGGAGTCGAACACGAGCTGGCTCGAAACGTGAAGCACGTCGAGAGGGACGCTTCCGGGGAAGATCAGCTCGGGAAGCACCAGCGTGATCTCATCAGGCCCAGCCTGAACGAATCCACTCGTTACCCCGCGACCCCTCTCCCACACCTCGATCAAGACGTCGCGCGGGTCGGCCGAGACGGGAACACGATCGATATTGAGCCAGGTCAGCTCGTCCGCTGACCTCGTCGAGATGGGGATGCCAACGGCCGCGATTCCCGTTGGCGGCGAGGCGATGAAGGTTGTGGTCGTTCCGTCGTGGACGACCTGATTCGCCAAATCACCAACGCCAGACAGCGGATCTTCGCCGCAAGCGGCGACAACGATGGCGAACGCGAGAATTCCGAGCAACGGCCTCATGGATGAGAGCATTATGGGGTTAGCCAATGACCTCACCAACCAACCCACTGCGCCTCATCGCCGACGCCTATCCCCATGATCCTGGTCTGGACACGGCGATATCCAGCGCCCTGCTGCAGCGCGCCGATGCCGGAGAAGTTGCGGAAACGCTTCGGCTGTACCGGCCGGGCCATGAGGTGGCCTTCGGGAAGCAGGACGTTGCTGCGGCCGGCTACAGAGCGGCCACGAGCGCGGCGCGGGAGCGAGGCTTCGAGGCGGTCGAGCGGCTTGCCGGCGGTCGCCCCGCGGTGTTCTCTCCATCGACCATCGCCTTGGGGTGGACCATCCCCGACCCCGAGCCGCGACCGAGGACCGAACAGCGCTTCGAGATGGTCTCCGCTCTATTGAGAGACGCCCTCGGCGATCTCGGCGTTGATGCTCGAATCGGGGAGGTCGCGGGTGAGTACTGCCCGGGGCGCTTCAGCATCAGTGCCGCGGGAACGATCAAGTTGGTTGGCCTAGGGCAGCGCGTGGCGCGTCGGGCAGCCCACATCGGTGGCGTCGTGGTTGTGAACGATTCAGCAGGCATCCGCGAGGTCCTGCGACCCGTGTATGCCGCTCTCGAACTGGAGTGGCGCCCCGAGGTGACAGGTGCCATCGCCGACGTGGTCCCGGGAGTCTCGTTCGAAGACACCCTCGAGGCGATAACCCACCGCATCGACAGACAACTGGTGATCGAGTCGCTCGATCACCACACACTTCAACTGGCCCGCCGGCTGGCGCCAGATCACGTGTCTCCGGGTTAGCCGCCGGAGGCGAACGACACGAAGCGGTCGATGCCGCGCCGTAGGTCCTCGTCGTTCAGCGCGAAGGAGAACCGGACGTGCCCCGGCGCCCCAAAGGGCTCTCCCGGCACGACCGCGACCTGGGCGATCTCGAGCGCCTGCTCGGCGAGGTGGTGCGACGACGTCACCTTGACCCCTCCGACTTCCCTTCCGATGAGGTTGGAAACGTCGGGGAACATGTAGAACGCGCCCTGGGGGTCAGGGCAAACGATGCCATCGATCTCGGAAAGCGCGTCGTGCATCACCTGGCGCCTGGCATCAAAGGCCTCTCGCATCATCTCGGGATGGCCGGTGCCCGCTGCCAAGCCGGCGATAGCGGCGCGTTGGCTGACGTTGGACACGTTCGTTGACATCTGTGACTGCAGCCGGATGGCGGCAGCTGCGGCTTCGGGGGGTGCGATGAGCCACCCAACCCGCCATCCAGTCATCGAGTAGGCCTTGGAAACGCCGTTGATGACCATCGTCCGTTCGGCGACCTCGGGAACTAACGCCGGCATCGAGGCGAACTCGGCGCCGTAGGTGAAGTGCTCATAGATCTCGTCCGTGACTACCCAGAGCCCCCGTTGCGCGGCCCACTCGCCGATGGCCTTGATCTCGTCTTGGCTGTACACGGACCCGGTCGGGTTGGACGGCGACACGAACAACAACGCCTTGGTCCTGTTGGTCACCGCCGCCTCCAGCTGCTCGACGGTGACCTTGTAGCCCTGCGCGACACCAGCGAACACGGGGATGGGTACGCCGTCCGCCAGCTTGATGATCTCGGGGTAGCTAACCCAGAACGGCGCTGGCACGAGAACCTCGTCGCCGGAGTCAAGCAGCGTCTGGAACGCGATGTACACCGCGGTCTTGGCGCCGTTGGTTATGAGCACCTGCTTGGCACTGATCGACAGGGCAGAGGCCGTTGTGGTGTCAGCAACCGCCTCGCGCAGCTGGGGAAGGCCGGCAGCCGGGCTGTACTTGTGGTTGCTGGGGTCACGCGCTGCCACTATCGCGGCCTCGACGATGTGGTCGGGTGTCGGGAAGTCGGGCTCACCGGCGCCGAAGGAGATCACGTCGAGTCCACTGGCGGCCAGTTCCTTTGCCCGCTCGGTGATAGCACCGGTGGCGGAGACAGCGACGTTAGAGGCGCGTTGAGAGATAGACATGAGCGAGAGTTTATGGGGCTCCGGGCTCTGGGCTGACAGCTCACAACTGATTTCACCAATACCCTCCTGCCATGTCCTCGATCCTGTGGGAACGCCTCGATACACCCGGGCACGACCGCGCCACGATCGCTCCCGACGCTACCGGGCACCGCATCGCTGGTACCGCACTGTTCGCCTACCAGAACGGGACCTACGACATCCGCTATTCGGTGCTGGTCGACCCGGCGTGGAACACGCGAGTGGTGGCGGCTCACCTCCAGGGTCCCGACGGCGAACGGAGACTCTCGCTGCGGGTGGATGAGTCGAGTCGATGGACGATGGGCGAAGATGCTCTCGACGACGCCGCGGGGGCCCAAGACGTCGACTTTGGCTTCACGCCTGCCACCAAGACGCTGCCGCTGCGCCGGCTTGATCTCGGTGTCGGCGAGGGGGCCGAGATCAAGGTTGTCCGCGTCTCGTTTCCCGAGAGGGACATCGAAGTGGCGACCCAGCGCTACGAGCGGCTCTCCGACGAGACCTATCGGTACTCAGCTGGCGAATTCGATGCTGTGCTAACGGTGAACGACCAGGGTTTTGTAACCGACTACCCCGGCAGGTGGCGAGCGACCGCAGCATCGTGACCGCGAACGGCGGATTGGTCAAGATGTTGGTGTCGTCGGGTTTCGTTCTTGCGGTGGCGGTGGCGGTGGCGGTGGCACTTAGCGCAGTTCCGGGTCGAATTCGGCCGCCAACAAGAATTCGTCGCCGATCGCGTCGACTATGAACTCTCTAGAACCACGGATTCAGTCAGTTCGACAAATGCAAAAAGGATCTCCTGCCGCTAGGTTGGTGCAGCCCGACGGCGGCAACCGTCGTTACTTCACATGAGGTGAGTTTTGGTCCGCCTTGTTTCACTTCGCGTAAGGCATTGCGAGACCTGGCCCACAATTAGGAGGAAGACATGAATAGAGGGAGATTGCTACTCGTACTGGCGCTCGCATTGGCGCTTGTCACTACCGCTTGTTCGAGTAGCGACGATAATTCGCTGCTCGATACTGTCAAGTCGAACGACTCGATCAAGTGCGGGACCCGTGACGCTCTGCCCGGCTTTGCCGTGCTGGGTGATGATGGTGAGTACCGGGGTTTCGACTCGGACTTCTGCCGCGTGATCGCGGCCGCCGTACTGGGTGACGCCAGCAAGGTGGAGATGGTTCCGCTGGAGACATCCGCCCGCTTCACGGCTCTGCAGGCTGGCGAGATCGATGTGTTAGTCCGTAACACGACGTGGACGGGCACACGTGACGGCTCTGAGGGTGCCGCTTTCGTCTCTCCAACGTTCTACGACGGTCAAGGGATGATGGTCGCCACCGGTAGCGCGTACACGAGCGTCGCCGACATGGATGGTGCCACCGTATGTTTGGTGGAGGGGACGACCACGCAGATCAATGTTGAGACGATCTTCGAGTTCAACAACATTGCACTCACCGAAGCGTTGTCGTTTGCAGACACCGATCTCGTAGCAGCAGCCTTCGCCGCGGGTCGCTGCGATGGCTGGACATCGGACAGCTCGCAGCTCGTTGCGCTGCGGTCCACATACTCCGAAGGGCCGGAAGCGCTGACGATCCTGCCAGACATCTTCTCGAAGGAGCCCCTGGCGCCTGCCGTGAAGGACGGTGACTCGAAGTGGAGGGACGCGGTCGACTGGGCCGTGCTCGCCACCATCCAGGCCGAGGAGTGGGGCATCAACTCCGGGAACGTGGACAGCTTCCTGTCTTCGCCCAATCCGGACATCGTGCGCTTCCTCGGGGGAACTGCAGATTTTGATCCAGGACTGGGTCTGCCGGCCGACTTCGCCTATCAGGTGATCAAGCAGGTCGGGAACTATGGGGAGATCTGGGACGACCACATTGCGCCGCTCGGTATCAACCGAGCCGGCACTGTGAACGACATCTGGACCAAGGGCGGCTTGCTCTACTCACCGCCATACAAGTAGGTAACAGCGCAGGTGAGGTTCCCGACGAACGGGGACCTCACCTACGTTTTTGGCCGTTGAGACCTTCCAGTGCAGACGAATGAGCGCGTTCCGGAGCTAGAGGCCGCGGGGAAGCCTTCGTGGTTTCGGGACATACGCGTGCTACGCGCCATTGCGCAGGTCGGTATCGTGGTCGCCGTCGTGGCGGTGGTCGCCTTCTTCATCGGCAACATGGTCACGAACATGCGCCGGCAGGGGATCAACATCGGCTTCGACTACTTGTCCCAGCCGGCAGAGTTCTCCATCCCCGGCTCGGGTTTTGACCGCACCGGAACCCGCCTTGAGGCGATTCTCGTTGGTGTGGGCAATACCATTCGGGTCGCCATCCTTGGCATCGTCTTCGCCACCATCCTCGGCGGCCTCCTCGGAATGGCCCGGCTGTCCAAGAATTGGCTCGTCAGCACGGGTGCGCGCCTGTACGTCGAGTTTTTCCGCAACATCCCGCTGCTCGTGATCATCATCTTTGCATACCTAGTTGTCTTCCTTCGGCTCGGCCCGATCGAGGATGCGCGTGAGCCGCTCGGGCTGGCCATCGTCTACGTCCGGGGCTTGTTCCTTCCGTGGTATGAGAGCGAGTCCAACTTTGGCCTGTATGTGTTGATCCTCGTCATCGGCATGATCGCCGGTGTCCTGGCCGGCCGGTGGCGCCAACAATCGCACGATCGGACGGGTGTGCCGGCCCGGTCGCTGTTGTGGGGTGCTAGCGCCTTTGGGGTGATTGCCATCGTCGGATATTTCGCGCTCGGTGGGCCAGTTTCGATCACCGTTCCGGCCTTTGAGGGCAAGCTCGTGGTCGGTGGGATTCGCATCAGCCCCGAGTACGCCGCGCTGTTGGTATCGCTGGTGCTTTACACCGCGTCTCATATCGGAGAGATCACCCGTGCCAGCATCCAGTCGGTGTCGAAGGGCCAGCAGGAGGCCGCCACGGCAATCGCGCTGTCGCCCCTGCAGCGGATTCGCTACGTGATCATGCCTCAGGCACTCCGGGTGGCGATTCCACCGCTCGCTAACCAGTACCTGAGCATCACCAAGAACTCGTCGCTGGCCGTGGCGGTGTCCTACTTCGAGGTTACGAAGATCACGAACGACATTATTGGGAACGGAGGCCCTGCGCCACAGGCATACGTGTTGTTGATGTTCATCTACCTCATTCTCTCGCTGATGATCGCCGCGCTGACCAACTTCATGAACCGACGGCTCGCTCTGGTTGAACGATGACGTCCACGGCAACGCCTCCAGTCGTGACCACGGGTGCCAAGAAGTGGATCAAGAACAACCTCTTCCGTACCTGGTGGGACTCACTTGTCACGATCGTTGCTGGTGGCTTTCTCGCCTGGTCGCTGGGTTCGTTCCTCATCTGGGTCCTCGCGTCCGCCAAGTGGGACATCGTCCGCGTCAATCTCACGACCTTCATGGTCGGCCGTTTCCCGCACGAACAGCTTTGGCGAGTCTCGGTCGCCCTATTGATCGTTGGCTTCGCTGGTGGGCTGCTGCTTGGCATCTCCCTGCGAGGCACCGAACCTGCGTCTTTCTTCCGGGCTCTTGGCACGTTCGCGACACGGGCGTGGCCGTTGGCGATGCTTGTCGTCCTGCTGCTGATTCTCGCCGGGTCAATCGGCCCAGTGCTCGTCGTCGTGGGCATTGGCGCCAGCTTCCTGATCGGAAGGGGCGCCGGGTATCGGCTCCCCAAGAAGCGGACAGGATGGGGTGTTGCCGTCGCTCTGCTCTCGCCGCTTGCAGTGGTGACCGTGATCTCTGGCTTCGGCGGCGTGGGGTGGAACGAATGGGGTGGCCTGCTACTCACGCTGACCCTGGCCATCGGCGGCATCCTCCTTTCGTTTCCGTTCGGTGTGTTGCTGGCGCTCGGACGCCGCTCCACGCTGCCTGCGGCGCGATGGCTGTCGATCAGCTACATCGAGGTCGTGCGAGGCGTGCCACTCATCGCACTCCTTTTCATGGGCTTTGTGATGCTCACGTTGTTCCTACCGGCGGGGATATCGGCGCCGAGCCTTGTTGTCCGCGGCGTCGTGGTGCTGACGCTGTTCACGGCTGCGTACGTGGCCGAGATCGTCCGCGGTGGCCTGCAGGCGGTCCCTAGCGGACAGGAGGAGGCCGCTCAGGCCGTGGGTTTGTCCCCGATTCAGGTGATCTCCTCCATAGTGCTCCCACAGGCTCTGCGGGCCGTGATCCCGGCGCTCGTCGGCCAGTTCATCAGCCTGTTCAAAGACACGTCGCTGGTTGCGATCGTTGGCCTCCTGGAGGTCCTCAGTGTGGCTCAGGCGATCACCCAGCAGGGCGACTTCCGGGGTCAGGGCCTCCTCACGGAGACTCTGGTGTTCGCGGCGTTGATCTACTGGGTAGGTTCATTCACGATGTCACGAGAGAGCCAACGTCTGGAACGGAAGCTCGGAGTTGGAGAACGATGACAGATACAAGCGATAAGACACGAGCCGCCGCCGACCAGGCCTTCACTGACGCCACTGAGATGGCGGGCTCCGGCGAGCTAATGATCGAGCTCGACGGCGTCGACAAATTCTTTGGCGACTTCCAGGCATTGAAGGGGATCGACATGAGGGTGGCCCGCCAGGAGGTCATCGTCATCATCGGACCTTCAGGGTCAGGCAAGTCGACAATGATCCGCTGCATCAACCGACTGGAAGAGCATGATCGCGGCCGTATCGTCGTAGGCGGCATCGAGCTGTCCAATGACATCCGCAATATCCAAGAGGTTCGCATGGAGACCGGGATGGTGTTCCAGCAGTTCAACCTGTTCCCTCACCTCACCGTGCTCGACAACGTCACGTTGGGGCCGCGCAAGGCACGCAACATGCCAAAGAAGGAAGCTGAGGAGCTGGGCATGGAGCTGCTAACCAGAGTGCAGATCCCCGAACAGGCCGAGAAGTACCCAGGCCAGCTGTCTGGCGGTCAGCAGCAGCGGGTGGCTATCGCCCGATCTCTCGCCATGAGCCCCAAGGTGATGCTCTTCGATGAGCCGACATCGGCGCTCGACCCCGAGATGATCAAAGAGGTACTCGACGTGATGAAGGAGCTGGCCCAGTCGGGCATGACCATGTTGGTGGTGACCCACGAGATGGGTTTCGCCCGCGAGGTGGCTGACCGGGTCGTGTTCATGGCCGACGGCGAGATCGTTGAGGTAGGCACCCCCGAGCACTTCTTCCACAACCCCACCGAGGATCGCACCAAACTGTTCCTGTCGCAGATCCTTTAGCGGCTAGGCGGCATCGACCCACCGGTTGGCGCCTGGTGAAGAAGCCACCCAATTTCGCCGCTGGTCCTTGCCCGGTGGCCGAATCGGTTGGTAACACCCAGCATCGCCAACATGAGGTGGGCGGACTCCCCATCTACTTCGCCTCCCAGTTTCTCATCGCCGTCGCCTCGGGCGGATAGTCGGTAGCGTCGGACCATGAAGCGGCTCATCCTCATGCGTCACGCCAAGTCGGACTGGGATGCCTCTTACGACGCCGACCGTGAACGCCCCCTGAATAACCGAGGGGTCGAGTCCGCCAAAGCCATGGGCCGGGTGCTGACGGTCGGCGGCGAGGTCCCAGACAGGATCCTGTCATCACCCGCGGTCAGGGCGCGAACGACGGCCGAGCTGGTGTCTGCCGCCTGGGAGGTGCCGGTTGAGATTCGTGACGAGCTCTACGGGGCCTCCGCCAGCGAGGTCATCAACACCATCCACTCCGCCGGAGGACGCAGCGAGCGTCTTCTCGTCGTTGGCCACGAGCCCACGACGTCGCAAACCGTTTCCGTTCTCTGTGGCGCTCGGGTCCGCGTCGCGACGGCGACTGCCGTCGGCCTGGACCTCGGACCAGACGACTGGAAGCGACTCGAGCCCAACTCGGCAACCCTCGCCTTCGTGCTCCCGCCGCGGTTGTTTCCGAACCACAAGTAGCCGAGCCCCGATATTCTCGGCACGACACGACCCAAGGAGTCACCATGCCGGAACGCACCGAATACGCCCACGGCACGCCCAATTGGGTAGACCTCGCCACCAGCGACATCGATGGGGCCAAGGCTTTCTACGGCTCGGTCTTTGGCTGGGAGGCCGAGGACATGCCGACCGACGACCAGGGCAGTAATTACACGCTGTACAAGAAGAACGGCAAGACCGTTGCCGGAATGGGGACGCTGCCCGATGAGCTAGCTGCGGCCGGAGTACCCCCAATGTGGAGCACCTACATCGCAGTTGACGACGTCGATGCCGCCATCGCCAAGGTTCAAGCGGCCGGCGGCGGCGTCATGATGGAGGTGATGGATGTTCCTGGGTCCGGCCGCATGGCCTTCGTCACCGATCCCACCGGAGCCTCAGTTGGGCTGTGGCAGGCGAAGGGCTTCTTCGGTGCCGAGATGGTCAACGAGCCGGGAGCGTTCGTGTGGAATGAGCTGCTCACCGATGACACCGCCGCCGCGGAGAAGTTCTATTCGGAAACCCTCGGTCTCAGCGCCAAGACGATGGAAGGGACCAGCGGTCCGTACACGATGTACTTCGTCGACGGAGTCACCAACCCCGTCGCCGGGATGATGGCTAAGAACGAGAACATGGGCCCAATTCCCAACTACTGGGGCACCTACTTCGCGGTCGACGACTGCGAAGGCTGCCTCGAGACCGTTGCCGCCAGCGGAGGCAAAGTGCTGATGCAGCCCTTCGACGTCCCCGACTTTGGCCGCATGGCCGTTGTCCAGGACCCACAAGGGGCCGTGATGTCGGTCATCAAGCTGTCGGGATCCCAGACCTAAGGCGCACCGCCCCTCTCAGAGCTGTACCTTCGTAGGCTTCGGGCATGGTGGTTTCCGTCCGATCGGTTGCCGTCCCCACTGAGCACGGGGGTTGGAGCCTCACTCTCGAGCCTGCCGTGTTGGGGCTGTTGGTCGAGCCCAGTGCGGCTGGCCTGGCGCTGGCGGGTGTCGCTCTCACGGCGTTCGTGGCTCGCACGCCGCTCAGAATCGCCTTGGTCGATCGCCTGCGGAAGCGACGGCTAGGCCGCACGCAACTGGCGGAACGGGTGGCGGGTGTCGAGCTGGCAATCGCAGCAGTGCTGCTGATGCTTGCCGTTGTCACCGCTGAGCAGGCGTTCTGGTGGCCCCTTGTGATCGCGGCGCCGCTGGTGGCTATCGAGTCGTGGTACGACATCCGGTCCCGCAGCAGGCGGCTGGTGCCCGAGCTGGCCGGCTCCGTCGGCGTTGCCGCGGTGGCCGCCGCCATCGCCCTGGCAGGAGGTGGCGGTGCTCTGGTCGCCGCCGGCCTGTGGTGCGTCGCCGGCGCCAGGGCCGTTGCCGCGATTCCATTCGTGCGCGTACAGCTTCGGCGAATGAAGGAGCAACCTCACAAGGTCCTTACCTCCGACGGCGCCCAGTTCGTGGCGGCAATGGCCGGGACCGTCGGATACACGTTGGACGCCGTCCCTCTCACCGGGATGATCGCCCTCATCGCGTTGGCGGTCGTGCACATCGTCCAGGTTCGCCGCCGTCCACCGGTCGTAGCGGCGCTCGGGGCCCAGCAGGTTGTCCTCGGCCTATCGGTGGTGCTGGCAACAGCGCTCGGCGTGCGTGCACCGTAAAGGAAGCGCTCCCCTCTTAGGGCAGCTTGACGTCTCCTCCCCCCTAGGGGGAGGTGGCCGAGACGGTCGGAGGGGGCTTCCTGTTTACAGCTATCACGATGTACCAAAACCACGCGCCCGCGAGGAAGCCCCCCTCCCCGGCTCCGCCGTTTCTCCCCCCTATGGGAGGAGAAACGGAGAGGGTCTCCTCCCCGGCTTCGCCGGTACTCCCCCAAGCGAGCCTCGCCACGATCTCGATGACGGGTGAACCACGCCTCGACCCCCTCCGACCCTTCGGGCCACCTCCCCCTGAAGGGGGAGGATTCTCTATCGGAAGTCGCGGCTCTTCACTCCATCTACCGGCCACTCCCAGAAACGGTGGGCGACCAGGTTGGTGACGCCGTCGCGGAACTCGAGGCGTCCTTCGATGATCACCCCGACTGCCTTGCGGGCGATCTCGTAGTTCTGGTCCCACACCTGGGGCATCACGACGACGTTGAGGAGACCGGTCTCGTCCTCGAGGTTGAGAAAGCGAATGCCTTTGGCGGTGCCGGGACGCTGGCGGTGGGTGATGATGCCGCCGACCTTGGCCCTGATGCCGTGACGCTTCTTCACAAGGGCGTCGGCAACGGTGAAGCAGCCCCGGTCGGCGAGAACGGGGCGGGCGAAGTGGACCGGGTGCGTCGACGACACCCCCGTCGACCACAGGTCGGCCTGGTGAGCCTGATACGGCTCCATTTCGCCAAGCGATGGGGCAACGGCACCCTCGGAGATGGCCAGCCGCCCCGGACCGAGGTCGGCAAGGGCCCCTGCTGCCCAGATCCCATCACGCCTTCCCATGCCAACCGAGCCGAGGGCACCCGCTGCCGCCAGACCCTCGAGACCGCCGGCGTCGAGGCCGGTGCGCTGCGCCAGGTCCTCGGCAGACGAAAAGGGACCGCCAACCTGACGGGCGGCCTCGATGCGGGCGATCTCGGCCTCCCCCAGGTTGCGGACGTAGCGAAGGCCGAGTCGCACCGCGGTTGCCGGACGAACGGGATCATCGGTGGGTCCTCTCCCCCGACGCCAGCTCAGTCCGTAGTAGATGGCGATGTCGTTGGGGTCGGTATCGATGTGCTCGATGGTGCAGTCGAACTCGGCAGTGTTGATGTCGGGGGCAAGAACCACCACCCCATGGCGGATGGCGTCCTGCGCCAGCGTGTTGGGGCTGTAGAAGCCCATGGGCTGGGCGTTGAGCAACCCCGCCAGGAACTCGGTCGGCCAGTGGTACTTGAGCCAGGCCGAGGCGTAGACGATGTAGGCGAACGAAACCGAGTGACTCTCGGGGAAGCCGAACGAGGCGAACCCCTGCAGCTTCTCCCATATCTCGTCTGCGGCGGACCCGGTGATCCCATTACGGGCCATGCCGTCGTACACCTCGTCTGCGAGCTTGGCCATGGCTTCGTCCGACCGCTTGTGGGTCATCGCCGAGCGCAACCGATCTGACTGACCCGGCGAGAATCCCGCGCACACCCTTGCCAGTTCCATGAGCTGCTCCTGGAACACGGGGACTCCCAGCGTCTTGCGGAGAATGGGCTCGGCCAGGGGGTGGGGGTAGCTCACCTTCTCCTCGCCATTGCGCCTTCGCAGGAACGGATGGACTGAGTGCCCCTGGATCGGGCCTGGGCGAATGAGGGCAACCTCGATGGCCAAGTCGTAGAAGTCCTTCGGCTTCATGCGAGGCAAGGTCGCCATCTGAGCCCGCGACTCCACCTGGAAGAGGCCAACCGTGTCTGCCTTGGTGAGCATGTCGTAGATCACCGGCTCCTGGTCGATGGTCGCCAGATCGACAGCGACACCGTGGGCGTCGCCGATCATGTCGACCGCAAGGTGGAGGGCGTTGAGCATGCCAAGGGCGAGGAGGTCGAACTTGACGACACCCATGGCAGCACAGTCGTCCTTGTCCCACTGCAGCACCGACCGATCCTCCATGCGCCCCCACTCCAACGGGACCACCTCCCATAACGGGCGATCCGCCATCACCATCCCCCCGGAGTGGATGCCGAGGTGCCTCGGGAAGCCGTCGAGTCGGGCACACATGTCATAGATGAGGTCGGTCGTCAGCCCCGGCGGCAACTCGAGCTCCTCGGCCAAGCGCTGCGGCTTGCGGGTGTCTACGTAGCGGGTGAGGCCGCTCACCTGAGCCTGGGTGAGCCCGAACGCCTTGCCGACGTCCTGGAGCACGGACCGCGCTCGATAGGTGATGACGTTGGCAACCATGGCCGCCCGCTCCCGTCCATAGCGCTGGTAGCAGTACTGGATGACCTCCTCGCGGCGCTCCGCCTCGAAGTCGACGTCGATGTCCGGAGGGCGGGCCCGCTCCTCTGAGAGGAAGCGCTCGAACGGCAGGTTGAGGCGTATCGGATCGACCCTCGTCAGTCCGAGACAGCGACACACCGCAGAGTCGGCACCGGAGCCCCGGATCTGGCAATAGATGTCGCGGGACCGTGCGAACTGCACGATGTCCCACACCACGAGGAAGTAGCCACCGAACTCGAGCTCTTCTATGACCTTCAGCTCGTGGTTGAGCCGTTGCTCGGCCCGCCACTCCACGCCACCGGCGCCGTCTGGGTAGACCTCCTGAGCTCCCTCGAACACGAGGTGTCGCAGGTATTCGGACTCGGTGGTGAACGACCCGGGGAGTCCGTAGTCGGGAAGCCGCGGTGCTACCAGCGCCAGGTCAAAGGCAAGATCGGCCCCAAGTCGCCCTGCCCTTCGCACCGCCCCCGGATAGCGAGCGAAGCGTTGCTCCATCTCTTGGGGAGACTTGAGGTAACGCTCATCTGAGGCAGGCCGGTATCCATCGTTGGCGTCGAGGTCGCGCCTGCCGCCGATGGCGGCCAGAACCTCGGAGAGGTCCGCCTGCGACCGGTCGTGGTAGTGGGCGTTGTTGGTGGCGATGGTTGGAGCATTGAGACGACGGGCGGCCTCGGCCATGAGATCGTTGCGCGGGTCGTCCTCGGGCATCCCGTGATGCCACAACTCGACGTAGAAGCGACCCCCGAAGATCTCCCTGAGGCGAGAGCCCTCTCGCAGCGCGCCGTCGAGGTCTCCGGCCTGTGCCGCCCGCGCCATGGCCCCTTGGTGGCACCCAGACAACGCCACCAATTCACCGATGGCCGCGGCCTCCGCGACATCGCCCCAGTCGTAGACGGGACGATCCTTGCGTCCCCGGAACTGGGCCTTGGACACCAAGTGGCTGATGGCTCCATAACCCTGGGGAGAGGAGGCCAACAGGACGAGATGATCGGCCTCCGCCATCGCCGTCGGCTTCGACCCGTGCATCGGATGCGTCCGCCCGCGCCGCTTCTCCGGCTCGGCTATCTCCGCCTCCCCCGGCCCTGGTATCGGGTCTTTGTCTTGGTCTTCGTTGGCGTTCGCCGCCATGCTGATTTCGGTGCCATACACCGCCGGCAACCCGGTGACAGTGGCCGCCTGATGGAAGCGGACCGCCCCCCGAAAGCCATCGTGGTCGGTGACGGCCAGGGCCGTGTACTCCAGATCGACCGCCCGCTGCACCAGCTCCTCTGCCCACGAGGCCCCGTCCTGAAAGGAGTAGTTGGTGTGACAGTGCAACTCGGCATACATGGGAAATCACTCTAGTCGAACATATGTTCGCCCTCCCCCTCCAGGGTGACCGAGCGCAGCGAGGCGGAGGGGTGTCAGCAACGAGCACGCCCGCTAGGAAGCCCCCCTCCCCGGCTCCGCCGGTACTCCCCCCAATGGGGGGAGACACAAATCCCACCCTCTCGCCACGCCACTCACGGCTTACGCCCAAAGCCCATAGCCCAAGGCTCAAAGCTCGATATCTTTCCCCAATGCGGGAATGGTCTGACGAAGAGGTAGCGCCGGAGACAGAGCTGTTCGAGATGCGCCTCCAACAGCAGCGAAAGAAGCGCATCATCGCCGGCATCGCCATCATCGTCATCGTCGCCATGGTGGGACTGCTCGCCTTTTCGGACGTCTGGCGGGCCAATCGCCAGCGCATCCCCGCCCCCGAAAAGATCGAGTTCGTCGAGACCTAGGTGTCGACGACGTCGGTGGCGGCGATAGCCCAGGCGAGGCCACGCTCGGGATCGGCGATAGCCAGGTGAAGCTCCCAACCCTCCGTGAAGTCAGCCGGTCGCCAAGCCAGCCACTCGAGGCGACCGCCCTCCCCTCCCAGGTCCGGCCATTCGACTCCGGCGAGGTTGGCGACAGCCCACCAGGCGTTGTAGCGGCCGACCGCGGCGCCGCGCCTGCGGCCGTGTGCGCCGCCACTGGCGCCGGCCCACCCCATGCGGGCGATCGCATCCTGTGACTCGAGACGCTTGGCGACGACCGCAGCGGCACCAGTGGCTGCGATGGCGTCTGCGGTGGAACCCCTCACCGCGACCGTCTGCAGGGAGCCCGTCCAGGGCTCCACAAGATCGTGTAAGGCATCGAGAACGTCGTCATCCTCCATCACGTCGGCCGTCGCCGCCGGGACTTCGAGAACCTCGTAGCGGTCGACCTCAGGTTCGGGAAAGTCGGCGCCATCGGCCCGGTAGACGGCCACCGCGTATCGAGGCTCCCACTGCTCGGGGGCCACCGGGATGTCGTAGGTGTGAGCGGGGACCAGCCCGACGTCTTCGCCGCGCAAGGCACGCTCGCGGGCGACCAACTCCCGGTGATCACCGATGTCGAGGTGGGGCTCCAACTCAGCCCACTCGTGGGTAGACGCCGCCACCTCCCACAGGGGGCCCAAGGTGTGTCGGCCGGCGCCAGAGACAACGGCGGCGCCTGCGAACTCTCCTGGAGCGTCGAGGGCCAACCTGTAGGCGCCGTACTCAGATGCCGCCCACACCTGCTTGCCGCGCTCAACGCCTTCGGCGCAGCGCTCCCTTACCTCGACGATGTCCTCCCACGAGCGCGACGAAGCCAAGCCGTCGATGTGGTGGATCAGACCGTCGAGGTCACTCGCCTCGATGAGCTCGGTGAGGCGGCTGATGGACTGGGCTAGACGAGCTCGTGCTCGCGCAGGCCGAAGCTGGGATGGCGCATGCGGGTGAGCGCTCGCTTCTCGATCTGACGGATGCGCTCAGCCGTAAGGCCGAACTCGTCGCCGATCTCGTCGAGCGGCCGTGGTACTCCATCAACGAAGCCGAACCGAAGCGCGAGGATGCGACGCTCGCGGTCGGGAAGCCGGGAGACGGCGGATCGCAGGTCATCGGAAACTGCAAGCTCCTCGATCTTGAACACCGGATCGTCCTCTTCGATGTCGCCGATGACGAAGTCGCCGAGAACGGCGCCGTCCTCGCCAACAGGCGCCTCGAGGCTCGCCGACTCCTGAAGAGCAAGCGCATCCTCGATCACCTTCTGCTCGAGGCCGGTCTCGCCGACAAGCTCTTCCATGGTGGGCTCGCGACCGGTCTCGGCACGCAACCTGTCGGCAACGGCGTGGACCAGGTTGGCCTTGTCATGGAGCTGTCCGGGAATGCGGACCGTGCGAGACTTCTCGGCGATACCGCGCTGGATGGCTTGGCGGATCCACCAAGTGGCATAGGTGGAGAACTTGAAACCCTTGCGCCAGTCGAACTTCTCGACGGCACGCATCAGGCCAAGGTTCCCCTCCTGGATGAGGTCGATGAAATCCATCCCGGGCGTGTTGCGGTAGCGACGGGCCTGGCTTACCACGAGGCGCAGGTTGGAGTTGACGAACCGGTGACGGGCATCCTCGCCGCGCCGCATGGAGCGTCCGAGGCGACGCCTCTCGCTGAGGTCGTCGTAGGTCTTGGCTTCGATCTTCTCTTCCGCGGACTTGCCCTCTTCGATGGTCTGGGCAAGCATTACCTCTTCGTCAGCCGTTAGCAGCTCGTGCTGGCCGACGTTGTTGAGGTAAGCAGCGACGGTGTCGGTAGTTAGTTCAACGGTTTTCAGTTGTGCCCCCATGGAACCCTCCTAGGAGTTACAACGCGATGAGCTTGTGCATTATTTCACAATCCCGGCATTTGGCAAGGGAAATCACTAGAAAATCCCAGATTCCTGCGCTGCGCTGTCTTCGTGTCTTGAGAACGGACGACACTACACGGTTTCGGAGGAATCGGTGCCATTTAGGGCTTTTCGACGCGTGGCGCTGACCAAGCGCCTAGACTTCCCAAACTCCGAAGCCGAGGCTTTCGGAGTCCCAAAAGAAAGATACGGGAGGAATACCCATATGCGATTCACGAAGCTGTTGGCTCTTGTGTTCGTCCTGGCGCTGATTGCCGCTGCCTGTGGAGACAGCAGCACAACAACGACCAGCGGCGGAACACAGGCGCCAACCACAGAGGCGCCGACAACAGACGCGCCGACAACAGACGCGCCAGCGGAATTTCCGCCGCCGGCCATGAGCGATCTTGGCGGCGTGCTAATCGGCGCCGGCGAGTCCGTCCAGATCAGGACACTCCAGTCCATCAGTGGTGGTACGGAGTTCCTGGGCGTTGACCAGAACCGTGGAACGGAACTGGCAGTCGAGGACTACGGAGACCTCTTGGGTCACAGCGTTGACCTCGGCGTGTTCGAGGACGACCTGTGCGGCCCTGAAGGCGGAGCTGCAGGAGCCCAGGCCATCGTTGCTCAGGACGGAGTCCTCGGTGTCGTCGGAACCACGTGTTCCGGTGCTGCCGCAGCGGCGAGCCCGATCATCACCGGTGCGGGAATGGTCTTGATCTCCGGATCCAACACCAGCCCCTCGCTGACGTCTGACCTTGAGGGCAACGCCAACGAGAACTATCAGCCCGGCTACTACCGGACAGCCCACAACGACCTGTTCCAGGGCGCGGCTGCAGCTGAGTACGCCTTCAGCGTTCTCGGCTTTACGAACGCTGCTGCCATCCATGACGGCGACCCCTACACGGATGGTCTTGCAACATCGTTCTCAAATGCTTTCACCGCCCTTGGTGGAACAGTCTCCGTATACACGGCAGTCGCCCCTACCGACACCGACATGGTGCCGGTACTGACGGAGGTTGCTGCTGGAGAGCCGGAAGTGATCTACTTCCCGATCTTCCAGCCAGCCGGTGACTTCATTGCCCAGCAGGCCCGCGGAGTATCCGGTCTCGAGGATGTGCAGTTGTTCGGAGCCGACGGCTTGTTCGTTGGCGGCGAGGGTGGCTTCATGAGCCTCGCCGAGTCCGAGGGCATGTACTTCTCAGGCCCGAACCTGGTGTTCACCAATAGCGGCTTCACCGGCGTCAACTACGGCGACCTGAAGGCTCGTTATGAGGCGGACTACGGCGAGGCACCACTTGCGGCCTTCCACGCCCACACTTACGACGCGACCATGATCCTGCTCAGCTCGATCGAGGCCGTCGCCAAGGAAGGCCCGGGCGGCGAGCTGTGGGTAGATCGTCAGGACCTACGTGATCACATGAATGGACTGTCCGGATTCCCCGGCGTTACCGGTTCACTTACGTGTGACGCGTTCGGCGACTGTGGATCCCAGGCCATCGCCATCTTCTTCCATGAGGATGCGACGGCTACCGACGCGATCGCGGCAGCGACCGTTGTCGCCAACCTGACCAAGGACGGCGGCTTCTCGGAAACTGGCAACTAACGACTAACTGACAAGCAAGGATTGCCCGGCCCCGCTAGAAAGGGGGTCGGGCTTTCCTTATTGAGGCCTGGAGTTCATGACCGCTACAGACGTCGCCGCACGCAGACCATCTCGCTTCGCCATCCTGTGGGTGGATGCTTTCCTAATGGCCATCCGGGTGTTCGCCCTCATCGTCATCGTGTGGGGCGTCCTGGGGTCGATCATCCTCAGCGGCCAGACGGGAGGCCTCAGTGGGGATGCGTGGAGAGACCTGACGATCTCGGGCCTGGCCCAGGGCTCCATGTACGGACTCATCGCTCTCGGCTATTCGATGGTCTACGGCGTTCTCGGTTTCATCAACTTCGCCCACGGCGAGGTGTTCATGTCGGGCGCGTTGGTGGCGTACTTCGCAGCGGATGCGCTATTCGAGGCCGGGGTATGGGAGTCGAGCCCGATACTCGCCATCGCCTTCACCCTGTTGGTCTCTGCCTTGACCTCGACGATCGTGGCGGTACTCATCGAGAAGGTGGCATACAGAAAGCTGCGCCATGCACCGCGGCTGATCCCGTTGATCACCTCGATCGGGATGTCCTTCTTCCTCCAGTACGCCGTCCGCGGGCTCTTCGGTTCCGGATTCCAGAGCTACCCGCAGATTCCGGAGTCGCTGCGCGGGGAAGCCTTCTTCGGCTTTCAGAAAGTCCAAGTCATAGTCATCGTTATCGCCGCTATCTCCATGTTGACTCTGTACCAGTTCGTCGAGCGGACCAAGACGGGGCGCGCCATGCGGGCGGTTGCGGAGGACAAGGAGATCGCCGGCCTCATGGGTATCAACGTCGATCGCATCATCGTCACCACCTTCGCCATCGGCGGCTTCATGGCCGGCATCGCCGGGATGCTGTGGGGACTGTTGTTCCGCCAGGTCTATTTCCTGACCGGGTTCCTGCCGGGCATCAAGGCTTTCACGGCAGCAGTACTCGGCGGCATCGGCAACATGGCTGGCGCCATGCTGGGGGGAGTCAGCCTCGGCCTCTTCGAGTCGCTCGGGCCGCAAGTTGTCCTCGGAGGCCTTCGTTGGGGACTGGCCCTGCCGATCCTCGCTGCTGGGGTCGTCGCTGGCGTCGCGGCCATGGCGTTACTCAAGCGCTCGATGGCGGCGAACGCCATATGGCGAACAGCTCTTAGCGGCGCCGCTGTCGCTTTGGCGGCCATCCTCGTAATCCCCGCTTGGCGCGATTTCGAGCTCTCGATCGTCATCCCATCACTTAGTCAGCTCAAGGACGTTGTGGCGTTTTCCGCGCTCGTCCTGGTTCTGGTGTTCCGACCAACCGGTCTACTCGGCGAGCGCCTCGCAGTAGAGGAGCGCGCCTGATGGCACAAGCAGTCGCCACTCCCCCGATGATCTACTTGACAACCGAGCTGGACATGCGCCGTGTGCTGACCTGGGGCGGCTTCATCGGCCTGACGACAGTGTTCGTAGCCATCATCGGCATGGTGCAGACGTTCTCTGATCGAGTCCTCGTCGATCCGTTCATCGATCTGGGAGACGCATCCCTCCTGTGGATTCCGGTGGTCTTCGGCTACAGCGCCACCTTCCGCGAGGCTCTCGAAGGCATGGAGGCGCCCCGCACCGGCGCTCACAACGTCGTCGGCGGCGCCATCGCCGGCCTCGTCGGAGGCGGCATCATGGCGCTCTTCCTGATCCTGTTCGACGCCATTCACCTGCGCGACATCTTTCCTAACGCCTCCCCAGAGCTCTTCGAGCTTCTGACCTTTGGCCATGGGCTTGGCGGCGGCATCCTCGTAGTGCTGGCGCTGGGAGCCGCTCTTGGAGCAGCCGGAGGCGCCATGCACCTGCTGCCCGAGCGGATTCGAAACGCCGTCACTTCGGGTTTGCTGTGGGTGTTCACCTTCGCGCTGCTCAAGCTCATCATTGTCGACATCCTGGAAGAACTCCCTGGCACAGTTGAGGATTGGGTTTACACGGTCGATGACGCCTTGAGGTGGGGTGCCGCCATCGCCATCTTCGCCATCTTCTTCGCCATCAACTACACCTCTTCCAGAAACAAGATCACGCTTCGAGTCCGCCTGGCCGCATTGCCCGAGAAGGAGCGGACCGGTGTCGGGCTGGTGCTCGCCTTCCTGCTGATCGGCCTTGGGTTCGCGCTGCCGTCGATGCTCAACACCTTCTTCAACGAGATCCTGGCGACGGTCGGGCTGTTCATGCTCATGGGCCTCGGCCTCAACGTCGTCATCGGTCTCGCCGGGCTGCTGGATCTCGGTTATGTAGCGTTCTTCGCAGTCGGCGCCTACGCCACGGCTGTATTGACCTCACCCTCGTCGCCAGGGTTGACGGCGACTCTGCCATTCATCATCGCCATCCCCTTCGTGCTCCTCGCCGCCGCCGTCGCCGGGATCTTCGTAGGGACACCTGTCATTCGCATGCGCGGCGACTACCTCGCCATCGTGACGCTGGGTTTCGGCGAGATCGCCCGCGTCCTCTTCCTTTCCGACTGGCTCAAGCCGATCTTTGGTGGCGCCCAGGGAATCCTTTCGATTCCATCGGTGGCCGTGTGGAGATGGTTCATCTCCGCCGCCTTGATCGCTGCTGCTCTCGGCGTTGTCTGGACCGTCTATAGGCGTTTCTTCCACCATCCCGCGCGTCAGCAACTCAAGCTGTTCGCTGGCTCGGTGGCAGCCGCCATCGGCGTCGGAGCACTCGTCGCCGCATCCAAGATCGGCCTCAGCGGGACGTTCATCGTCCAGGGGACCAAGCCCAGACTCATCTTCTACGCCATCTTCTTCTTCGCCATCATCGCCGCCTTCGTCTCGTGGCGACTCCAGGATTCGCGGATCGGCCGCGCCTGGATGGCGATGCGCGAGGACGAGCAGGTGGCGGAGGCGATGGGAATCAACACGACCACCGCCAAGCTGATGGCCTTCATTACTGGGGCCATACTGGCATCATTCGGTGGAGCACTGTTCGCCGCCAAGATCGGTGCGGTCTTCCCCAGCAGCTTCGCGCTGATCGTTTCCATCATCGTCCTGGTGATCATCATCGTCGGCGGCATGGGCAACATTCCCGGCGTTGCGCTCGGAGCCCTCATGCTGGTCGGCATCCTCGGAGGCCCCACCCAGCCAGGGCTGCTGCGCGAGTTCGAGGGCTTCAAGCTGCTCATCTACGGAGCGCTCTTGATCTACATGATGCTGAAGCGGCCCGAAGGACTGCTGCCGTCTTCGCGCCGCGTTCAGGAACTGCACCAGGAGGAATTCGAGCAAGACGCCTGGATCAAGACAAAAGACGCCGAAACCGAGGATGCTTCCTGATGGCAATGCTTGACATCCGCGGTCTCGGCAAGACGTTCGGCGGTCTCCACGCCATCGACAGCCTCGACTTTCACATCGACAAGGGCGAGATCGTCTCGGTGATCGGACCCAATGGCGCCGGCAAGACCACGTTCTTCAACAACATCACCGGGATGATCAAACCCGACCGCGGCGAGATTCTCTTCGAGAACTATGACATCGTTGGCCTCGACCCCTCCGAGATCACTCGCCTTGGCATCGCCCGCACGTTCCAGAACGTTCGCCTCTTCCCCCAGATGACCGTCCTCGAGAACGTCATGGTCGCCCAGCACACCAGGACGCGCAAGGGGGCGTGGTCTGCGATCCTCGGGACGCCGGGCTTCCGGGCCGAAGAGGAGGAGATTCGGGAGCGGGCCAAGGAGGTCTTGGGCTTCTTCGGTAGTCGACTCGTTGGCTATCGCTTCGACCAGGCGGCGTACGTGCTGTCGTATGCCAACCGCCGGCGCCTCGAGATCGCCAGGGCGATGGCCAGCCAACCCGACCTGTTGCTGCTCGATGAGCCGACAGCCGGCATGAATCCTCGAGAGACCATCGAACTCACAGAACTGATCGGTCGCCTTCGCTCCGAGCGCGGCTTCACCATCGTCATCATCGAACATGACATGAAAGTCGTGAGAAACGTGTCCGACCGAGTGGTCGTCCTCGATCACGGCACCAGGATCGCCCAGGGCACCTACGACGAGGTGTCTTCCAATGAGCAGGTCATCGAGGCCTACCTCGGAAAGACGGACACATGAGCGAGCCGATCCTCGAATTCCGCAACGTCAACACCCACTACGGACCCGTTCACATCCTCAAGAATGTCGACATCCAGATCTACGCGGGCGAGATCACCAGCCTCCTCGGCGGCAACGCCTCTGGCAAGACCACGACGCTGAAGACCATCCTCGGCATGGTGGCTCCGTCCTCCGGCTCGGTGGTGCTCGACGGTGAAGACATCTCGGGCATGTCGACAGCCCAGATCGTGAGCAGGGGCATCTCGATGGTTCCGGAGAACCGGCGTCTTTTCAAGCGGATGACCGTCAAGGAGAATCTCGAGATCGGCGCCTTCCTGCGGCCGTCTTCAGACGACCTCGATGCCGACTACGACCGTATCTTCGAATTGTTCCCCCGGATCAAAGAGCGACTCGCCCAGAAGGCTGGAACCCTGTCCGGCGGCGAGCAACAGATGGTTGCCGTCGGTAGAGCGCTGATGGCCAAACCAAAGATCCTGCTGATGGACGAGCCGTCCATGGGCTTGGCCCCTGTTCTGGTCGCAACCAACTTCGAGATCATCAAACAGATCAACGAGGCGGGGACCACAGTCTTCGTCGTCGAGCAGAACGCCAACATGGCGCTGTCGATCGCCCACCGCGGCTACGTGCTGCAAACGGGCCAGATCGTGCTCGCCGACACCGCCGCCAACCTGCTGGCCAACCCCCAGATGCGCCAGGCGTATCTGGGAGAGGTTGAGTAGAGAGCAGTCAGGCTCGCCAACGCGAGGCTCTTAGGGTCATGGCATGAAGGCATGGACCCGAGACCGAGTTGTCGGGGCGGTGGCAGTCGTCGCCTATCTGGGCGTCGGTGTCCTGCCGTACTTGCCGTCTGGCCTTGTCGTTCCTTTTGCAGTTGTCCCCGTTCTCTGGGGAGCCTGGCTGGTGGGGCTTGTGGTTTGCATCCGGCTGGTGCGTGCGAACTCGAAGTGGGCGTTGGCCGCGGCCCCGGCGGCTCTGTTGTTCTGGGTCCTCTTCGTCCAGGCCGGAAGCCTTCTGTTCGACTGGTCTGCCTAGCTCCTAACCTTCTCCCTTCATGGCCAAAGTCCCCAAGCCCATCGTCGCCCTTCCCGTCGCCGGACTGGCGTACGTCGCATCTCAGGTCTACCGCGCCGGCCATCGCAAGGACCTGCCGAGCTTTGGCAACCAGGAGACGTCGGGCACGTTCGGTCACCCGGGAGACACCAAGCTCCGCATGGTGGCGATCGGTGACTCCTCCATCACCTGCCCCGGCGTCGACAACGTCGACGACTGCTTCGTGCGGCGGATCGCCATCCATCTCTCGGGCCGCTACTTCATCGACCTGACGTCGCTGGCCGTCGGCGGCTCCAAGGCCCGTGACGTCATCGACGGGCAGCTCGAAGCGGCGGTTGCACAGCGACCTGATCTGGCATTCGTATCCGTCGGCGCCAACGACGCCATCCGGGCCACCCCAGTGAGCTCATACGAGGCCGACCTAACCACCATCGTGGGAGCTCTGCATAACGTCTCAGGCGCAGTAGCGGTCATGGGGGTTGGAGACCTCGGCACCATCCCCCGTCTCCCAAGAAGCCTGCAACCGTTCCTGACCTTCAGGGCCCGCCGCATCGATGACGCTGCTTCTCGGGTCGCCGAGCAGTTCGACAGGGCAGCCAAGACCGAGAACTGGGGACGCATGTCGACCGCCTTTGCCTCGGGTGATCTCGATCTGTGGGCAGGGGACCAGTTCCACGTCTCGGGGCAGGGTCATGCCATCTTCGCCGAGGAGGCGTTGCCGACCATCGAGGAACTGCTCCCGTACGCCGTAGGAGAGCACAGCTAGGCCATGCTCAATAGCATCACCTTGTGAAACAGACCTTCGAGACCCGCGGCGCCTGCATCCGCCGTCGGCTCATCACCATCCCCCGGCTCTTTCTCCTCCTCATCGTCGTCACCCTGCTGGCGCCGCTGTGGCTCCCGCTGGCCCTAATCGTCGATGTCTTCCGCTGGCTCAGGAACCGCACCCCCTTCATGGCGATTCGCATGCTGGCATTCGGGTGGACCTACCTCGCGCTGTCGACACTTGGCGTCATCGGCTTCTTCATCGGCTGGTTGGCGGCAGGGTTCGGGCGCAGTGACAAGGTTCTCCTCGATTCGGCATACGCCGTCCAGCGGTGGTGGGGTGCAGCCACCTTCCGCTCGGCCAGCTTTCTCTTGGGACTGAAGACAACCGTTACCGGCATCGAGGCGCTGGAGCCTGCTCCGATCATTCTGCTCTTCCGCCATGCCAGCATCGTGGACAACCTGCTGCCGCTCGTCTTCGTCATGGGAGATCCCTACAAGATCCGGATCCGCTGGTTGATCAAACGAGAGCTGTTGTCCGAGGCAGCCCTCGACATCGGCGGTAAGCGGTTGCCGAACTACTTCGTCAACAGGCGAGGTAGGACGGCAGACGAGGTTGCCGCGATCAGGCGCCTCGCCACAGATCTCGGCGATCGCGGCGGTGTGATGATCTTTCCTGAGGGCACCCGCTTCACCCCCGAGAAGCGACAGCGGGCCCTGCGTCGACTGCAGAAGGACCCAGAGGCTCAGGCGACCGCAGCGAGGTTGCGCCACACTCTTCCCCCCCGCCCCGCCGGGACACTGGCCGCCCTCGACGGCGCGCCCGACGCCGACATCGTGATCGCCTCCCATGTCGGCCTGGACGGCCTCTCCAGCCTCGGTGACATCTGGAGCGGCTCCATCACCGGACGCCACCTCCAGATCGAATTCCGCCGCATACCTCGCAGCGAGGTTCCGACCGACCGGGCCGAACGAACGGCGTGGCTGATGGCTGAGTGGCAGCAAGTCGATGACTGGATCGACGCCCGCCTGTGATGGTCGACGTTCTTGTCATGGCGGCAGTGGTCATCGGCGCGGCTGTGGTGGGGTTGTGGCTGCTGAGCCTGATTCTGCGAGACGCCAGCATCGTCGACATCTTCTGGGGCCCGGGGTTCGTGCTGGTGGCCTGGGTGTCTTTCGTGACGGCAGAGGTAGCCGAGGTACGCCATCTCGTGGTAGCTGTGCTCGTCACCGTGTGGGGGCTGCGGCTTGGCGGCTACCTGGCCTGGCGCAACATAGGCAAGGGCGAGGATGCTCGCTATCAGGCAATGCGCCGCCACTGGGGCGGCCGCTTCTGGTGGGTGAGCCTCTTCACGGTCTTCGCTCTCCAGGGCGCGATCATGTGGGTGGTATCGCTACCGGTCCAGGTGGCGATGGCAGCCGACGGCGCCGACACCTTCTGGCCGTCCGTGGCGTTGGGCGCGGCGCTGTGGACCGCGGGACTCCTCTTCGAGACGATCGGTGATATCCAGCTGGCCCGCTTCAAGGCCGACCCCGCTAACGCGGGCCAAGTGATGGACCGCGGCCTGTGGCGCTACACCCGACACCCCAACTACTTCGGGGACTTCCTGGTGTGGTGGGGCCTCTACCTGGTCGCCCTCGGAACGATCGAGCCGTGGTGGACCTTCATCGGGCCTCTTCTGATGAGCTATCTGCTGGTGCGGGTGTCCGGCGTTGCCATGCTGGAGCGCACCATCACCAAGCGTCGACCCGCCTATGTGGAATACATCCGGCGGACAAGCGCCTTCTTGCCGCGGCCTCCTGCCGCCTAGGCGGGCTTGAGTCGGATATCGCCCGCCATCGTCTTCACCCGAAGCGACGCCGCGCCGCTGCGCTCGTCCGATGCTTCCCCGAGGTCGTTGATGACGTCTCCCGACATCGTCTGCAGCGCAACATCCAGCGTGCGGCCGGACGGGATGCCTAGCGTGATGTCTCCGGCCAAGGCGGTTACCCGCAGGTCCCGGCCCTCGAACGCCCTGATGGTGATGTCCCCCGACGCAGTGCTTCCATCGACGCGACCGCCAACTCTGTCCAACATGATGTCCCCCGACGCCCCCTTGGTCTTGACGTCTCCTCGCACTTCCCTGACGCGAACGTCTCCCGAGGCGACCGAAACATCGAAGTCGCCTCGCACTTCGTCGAGGTGAACGTCACCAGATCCGGCCTTGATCGCGGCGTTGCCACTCACGAGCCCGGCTCTCACATCGCCCGAGCCGACCCCGACGCGCAGATCGGTGACCTCCACGTCGACGAACACATCAGCCGACCCGACCTTGACATCAACGTCGGAGCCGGCGGGGACGGACACCACAACTTCGACTCTGCCGAGCAGTCCGGTGCGACCCGATCCCTCGATGCGGACGATGTCATCGCCGATCTGATCGACGGCGATGCGCTCCAACCACTTGTCTGATCCGTCAAGCATGACAACGACGTCGCCGGTGGCGCTTTCCCGAACGCGAATGTCGCCGGACTTGATCTTGATCTCCAGCCGGGCGCGACCGCTGATCGCAAAACTCTTCTCGAATTGGCTCATGTTTCGATCGTCCCGGTGAAGCGGCGAGTGCTGCTCCGCTGGTGACGGTGCAGTGCCTTCCCCAGTGCGTCTACTACTTGACTGTTGACAGATGCGCCAGCCTCAGCGGCTGCATCTTCGATAGCGCCCTTCAATGCCGTCGGCAGGCGCAGCGTGAGCCGGGCTTCGAGGTCTTCCCCCTTGAATGCGGCCGCTTCCTCGGTCTCTTGGCGTTCGACCATGAGAGCAGGCGATCCTTCTTCGATCACGACCCGAACGGTGGCATCCGGGATCTGGGCTGCGACTTCTTGTGCCGCGTCCTCGGCTATCGATAGCGCCAGGCGCTCGACCGCCGGCCGCACGGCCTGAAGGAGGGCCCCAGCAGCCTCCTCAACGGCGTCTCCCCCGAGGGTGGCCTGCTGTGCCAGCGTCTCCTCGAAGGCAACGACTGAAGCTTCGATGTTCATCTGCTGGTGCGCTCTATGTGGGCGACATCCGCCCTGCGGGCTGTCTGGACTGCTCTGACGAGCGTTGGTGTCAGTGCTTGGCTATGCATGATTACCTCTCGATGTGGGCTGTGTCGGCCCTGCGTGCGATCTGGATGGTCTGGATGAAGGCTGGTGTGAGTGTTTGGCTGTACATTTCCCCTCCTAGTGGGCTCTTGATGTCATGATGATGTCATAATGATGTCACCTTGTCAAGTGGTTTTCTCAACTATTCATTTCCGCAGTTCGACCCCCTCAGACCTCGCTGTGCTCGGCCACCTCGCCCTGGAGGGGCGAACTGCTGTACCATTGGGGCCGTCACTGGGGAGCTCGGGCAGCCGGGCTGAGAGGGTGGCCTTACAGGCGCCACCGACCCACCGAACCTGATCTGGGTAATGCCAGCGGAGGAACCTGTGGGCACAATCATCGTCTTGGCAGGAGGCGAGGCACCGCGCCTACTGCCGGCCCTCCCCTCCCCCGATGGCGTCATCGCCGCGGACTCCGGCCTGGCGCTGGCGGCGCCGCTCGGGCTCACTCCCGACCTCGTCATCGGCGACATGGACTCCGTCGAACCAGGTCTCCTTGCACAAGTCGAAGCAGCCGGCGTCGCCATCGACCGACGCCCCAGTGATAAAGACGCCACTGACCTCGAGCTCGCATTAGACGCCGCGATGACGAGAGGCGCCTCCTCCATCGTCGTGGTCGGCGGGGGTGGCGGACGCTTGGACCATCTGTTGGCAAATGCCGCCTTGCTGGCTTCCGACCGCTACCAGACCGCATCCGTCGAATGGTTCGTCGACTCCTACCACGCTGCGGTTGTTCGCCAGGACTACACGATCGTCGGCGCCATCGGCGACCAGGTCACTCTGCTCGCCATCGGGGAACCTGCCACAGTCACGACCTCCGGCCTCAGGTGGGGACTCGACAACGAGGAGCTCGCGCCGGGCACCACCCGCGGGGTCAGCAATGAGCTCGACGCTGTCACTGCCACGGTGACAGTCACCGCGGGCTGTGTCCTAGCCCTCCACCGGACATGAAGCGCCTCGCCGCCATCGTGATCCTCGTCGGCGCCTCGTGTGGTGGATCGAGTGCGGACACGGTGACGCTGCTCACTCATGATTCGTTCGCGGTCTCCGACGACGTGCTGGCGGCTTTCACCGCCGAGACCGGCATCACCGTCAAGGTTCTGCGCTCCGGGGACGCCGGTGCGGTCGTCAATCAGGCGATCCTCACCAAGGACAATCCGCTGGCAGATGTCATCTTCGGCGTCGACAACGCCCTCCTCGGCCGAGCTCTCGACGCCGGCATCCTCGACCGCTACCAACCCGACGGTCTCCGCCACGTGCCCGCCGACCTCCAAGCTGGAACTGAGGGGCGGGCGGCGCCAATCGACTTCGGCGACGTCTGCATCAACTACGACCTCGAAGCCCTCAGCGAAATCGGTCGGGCCCTCCCGCAGAACCTCGACGACTTGCTCTCCCCCGAGTTCGCGGGCCTGCTCGTGGTCCAGGACCCCGCCACTTCGTCGCCCGGCCTGGCGTTCTTGCTGGCGACCATCCACGAGTACGGCGCCGACGGCTGGCAGGACTACTGGCGCGGTCTCGTTGCCAACGACGTGCTGGTCGCCGCCGGATGGGAGGAGGCCTACCGCGGAGACTTCAGCCTGTACGGAGGAGATCGGCCCCTCGTCGTCTCCTACGCCTCCTCGCCACCGGCAGAGGTCATCTTCGCCGCAGAGCCGACCGACCAGGCGCCGACGGGTGTTCTGGGGGCCAGTTGCTATCGGCAGATCGAATACGCCGCCGTCTTGGAGGGTTCGGATGCCCAGTCAGCGGCTCGTCAACTCATCGACTTCATGCTTAGCATCGAGTTCCAACAAGACATTCCCCTCAACATGTTCGTGTACCCGGCTAACAGCGAGGCCGCCCTCCCCGCCGACTTCGTCGCCTACACCGAATTCCCCGACGAGGTCCGACTCTTCGACCCAGCTTTCGTCGATGCCAACCGCGACGCCTGGATCCGCGAGTGGACAGAGATCGTGTTGCGGTGAGGCGATCTGCCCTCATCGTCGTTCCGCTGGTCTTTTTCGGGTACTTCTTCGCCTACCCACTCGGCCGCATCCTGTGGAGGGGCTTGTCCCAGGCAGGTGATGTCACCGTGGACGGCGGCGTCGTCTGGTTCACAACTTGGCAGGCCGTCGTCTCGACGCTGCTCACCCTGGCTATCGCGCTGCCGGCCGCCTATGTCGTCTCGCGCTTCGAGTTTCGGGGCAAGGCCTTTTTCCGCGCCGCCATCACCGTTCCGTTCATGCTCCCCACGGTCGTCGTGGCGACAGCCTTCCTTGCCTTGTTCGGGGCAAACGGGACGACCGGTGTCCGCCTCGACCGGACCATCACCATCATCTTGCTAGCTCACGTCTTCTACAACTATGCGGTGGTGGTGCGGGTGGTCGGCGGCCTGTGGCAGCACCTCGACCCACAACTGGTCGACGCCGCGAGGATGCTGGGAGCTTCCCGCCTCGCCGCCTTCCGCAAGGTGACACTCCCCCTGCTGCGCCCCGCCATCGCTGCCGCCTCGAGCATCGTGTTCCTGTTCACCTTCACCTCGTTCGGCATCGTGTTGCTGCTCGGCGGACCGCGGCTATCCACCATCGAGGTCGAGATCTACCGCCAGACGACGGCATTCCTCGACCTGCGCTCCGCTGCGGTGCTGGCCCTGATCCAGCTCGTAGGAGTGACTTCGATCTTGATCGCCTACGCCCGCTATCAAGAGCGCACGGCACGACGTCTGGTGTTACGACCGGCAGCTCATGTGGCAAGGAGGCCGGAGACGCCCGGCGAGCGCTGGCTCCTCGGCGGCTCGCTGGGGCTGGCGGCGGTATTGCTCGGCGGTCCACTCGTCGTTCTAGTGGGGCGGGCACTACGTCCGGGTGGCTCATGGTCGCTATCGGCGTTCACCGGGTTGGATGACGTCCCCAGCGCCCTCTTCGTGGCGCCAACCGAGGCGATCGGCAACTCTCTCGGCTTTGCCGCGGTCACGGTGGTGCTCGCGATCGTCGTCGGCCTGGCAGCATCCACCGTCATCTCCACCCGGCGCCTCGCCTGGTTCGACGCCCTCCTGATGCTTCCCCTCGGAGCCTCGGCTGTCACCGTCGGCTTCGGCTTCATCGTGGCACTCGACTGGCCGGTCGACATCAGGGCATCCGTTGCGCTGATTCCCATCGCCCACGCCCTTGTCGCCATCCCGTTCGTGATCCGGGCCTCCTTGCCGGTCTTGCGTTCGGTACAGCCGCGGCTCAGGGAAGCCGCAGCCGTGCTGGGGGCGGCGCCCGGCCGGGTGTGGCGCGAGATCGATCTTCCCTTGATCCGCCGTGCTGCAGCAGTCGGGGCTGCCTTCGCAGCCGCCATCTCGCTCGGCGAGTTCGGCGCTACCGCGTTCGTCGCCAGGCCCGACTACCCCACCGTCCCCATCGCCATCTTCCGCCTCCTCTCGCAGCCTGGCTCCGACAATCTCGCGTCTGCCTTCGCGCTGAGCACAGTGCTGATGATCCTGACCACCGCCGCTGTTGCCATCCTCGAACGCTCTCGACCAGGAACGATCGGCGACTTCTGATGCTCGAAGCTGCCGGCATCTCTGTCTCGATCGATGGGAACACCATCCTGTCCGATGTCGATGTCATCGTGGATGTCGGCGAAACCGTCGTGGTATTGGGACCGAGCGGCAGCGGCAAGAGCACGCTGCTGCGCGTTGTCGCCGGATTGCTGGCACCCAACGCTGGCACGGTGAGTTGGCGAGGAACCGACCTCCAGAACACTCCGCCTCATCAACGCCAGTTCGGATTGATGTTCCAGGACCTGGCGCTGTTCCCCCACCGCTCTGTCGCCGGGAACGTTGCCTTCGGCCTCGAGATGACCGGAGAGAACGCCATCGAGGAGTCGGTGGCGGCGGCCCTCACCCTCGTCGGCCTTGGCGACAGGGGGGGACGTGCTGTCGACACGTTGTCTGGCGGCGAGCAACAGCGAGTAGCCCTGGCACGGTCGTTAGCACCCCGGCCGCGCCTACTGATGCTGGACGAACCCCTTGGCTCGCTGGATCGTATTCTGCGTGAGAGCCTCACCGCCGACCTTCGCGCCATCTTCGACGGACTGGACACCGCGGTCCTCTACGTCACTCACGATCAGGACGAAGCGCTGGCTATCGCCGATCGTGTCGTGATCCTGAACGAAGGCCGCATCGTCCAGGCTGGCCCTCCCGAGGAGGTGTGGCGGCGCCCCTCCAACGAGTTCGTCGCTCGTTTCCTGGGGTGGACCACCTTCGCCAGTGTCGAGGAGACGGGAGGCCGAGTCGCCACCCCATGGGGCCCAGTCGCCTCATCTACAAGTGGTCGGATCACAGCAGCCCTGCGACCGGGCTCGGTGACGATCGACCAAACAGGCTCGCTTTCGGCAAAGGTCGTGTCGTGCGACTTCACGGGCAACGAGTTCGCGGTAGGGCTGCAGCCCCTGGTCGGGCCCACCATCTTGGCGACGGGACCTGAACGCGCCGACGTGGGCACCACCGTTCAGTGGCGGGTTGACCCCGCCGGCATCGTGCTGCTTTCTAGCTAGTGCTATTGCGCCAGACGCACCTTGGCGCGGGACTTGATCAGAGAACGCAACACCAGCAGTGCGATGACTGCGATGATCTGTCCGCCGATGGCGATGCGGGAAACGTCTAGGGCCGGTTCCCACTTCACGCCCTCTCCGTCGAGGATGTAGGCGCCGACCGGTCGTGCGGTCAGGCCGAAACCACCGCCGCTGCCGTGGCCCTCTCCCTCACCATCGACACCCGTGCCACCGCCACCGCCACCGCCGCCGCCGCCGCGGACGGCCGCTACGGGGATCACCGTGGTGCCGTTCTTCTCGTATGGCTCGCCGAACACTTTGCTGACGGTCATACCTTCTTTGACGCTCCCCAGGACTTCGTGCAACATCTCTTTGCCCTCATCAAGCATGGTCATGGTCTCCCTCTCTATGACGCCATAACGCTATCGCATTGGGGAAACTCCGCCAGAGGCAGAATCCCCGCCAAACCTCCCCGTTCAGTGGGAGGTGGCCCGAAGGGCCGGAGGGGGTCAAACTGCGGGCTGCGATTGGGTCCAGAGGGTCACGCGACCCTCGACTCCGCCAGATCGGCCCACTTGGCTCCGGTGGCTGCGAGGAGTTGCTCGACCGATATCGGAAACACCGTGCTGGGCGTTCCCGCCGCCGCCCACCGCGCCTCGTGGTCCGACAGGCCATTGTCGGCGTAGATGGCGATCTCGGTGGTATGGCCGAATGGCGGGGTACCGCCGGCGGCGAAACCAGTGGCGGCACGGACCTCATCGAGAGACGCCCGCCGCGACGCCACGCCGCCGTGGGCCGCGGCCAGCTTCGCTGTATCCAATCGGCGATCGCCGGGGAGCATGGCGACCACCGGCACGTCGTCGACCATGAACACCAGCGACTTGGTGATGGCTCCGAGGGGGCAGCCAACGGCATCGGCAGCATCCTGGCTGGTCTTCGTTCCCTGAGAGAACTCGTGGACATCCACGGAGACCCCAAGCGCCGCTCCCGCTGCCACCACACGGCGCGACGCCTCGGGCAGGGACTCGGCGGGTGTGCGGGCCGTCACCCGGCGAGCTTCGGTCCCAACTTGGTCAGCTCGTCCTGGATGGAGAACGGCACGATGAACCCTTCATCGTCACGGATGGTCTCGAGGTTGGCCTCGACATCCTCGATGGTCAGCAGCTCCGCCGTGAAGTATCCATCGGTGAGACCGACGAACATGCGCGACACAGCCCCACCGCCAACAGACCAGATCTCACCAGTCAGCTGACATGCCTCCGAAGCCAGGTAGGCGACGGCGGGCGACACCTGCTCCGGCTGCAGCTTGTCGGCCAGCGGCCCTAGCAACTCGGTCGTCATGCGCGTGCTCGCCGTTGGAGCGATCGTGTTCACCTTGATGTCGTACTTGGCGCCTTCGATTTTCAGCACGTTCATGAACCCGACGAGCCCCATCTTGGCGGCGCCGTAGTTGCTCTGGCCGAAGTTACCGAGCACCCCCGATGCAGATGAGGTCATAACGATGCGCCCGTAGCCCGCCTCCTTCATGTAGGCGAAGGCAGGCTTGGTGACGTAGAAGGCGCCGCGCAGGTGAACATCGAGAACCGAATCCAAGTCGGGCCACTCCAGCTTGCCGAAGCTCTTGTCGCGCAGGATGCCGGCATTGTTGATGAGTATGTCGATGCGGCCGAACTCGTCGATGGCCTTCTGAACGATGGCCTCTCCGCCCTCCGGCGTCGCCACCGACGAGTACTCGGCGGCGGCGGCGCCGCCTGCCGCAGTGATCTCGTTGACGACCGACTGCGCCGCGGTCTGCGACGACCCTTCGCCCGACACGTCACCACCGAGGTCGTTCACCACGACGGCAGCTCCCCGCGACGCCATGAGCAGGGCATGGGAACGGCCGAGACCGCCGCCGGCGCCCGTTATGACCGCAACGCGGTCCTGGAAATCGATCACTGAAACCTCCTTGAGCGCCGCAACGATACCTCGCGCCCTGGTCGCCACCCCTGGGTAGCTTTGGACCATGACCGACCGCGTCCGGCCGCTCGATGTCGACCCCCAGCCACCGCGCCGCGCCCTCTTCTTGGCAACCGCAGCCGCAGCCGCCCTTGGTGCCTTCGGTCTGTTCCTCGCCAGCGGCACCCTGTCGCCAAGCACCCCAACGACCACGGCCGACCTCCCAACGACAACGACCACCCTGCCTCCTACGGTCGAGGTCGCAGGTCCCGCGGAGGAGCTGCGGCGACTGGTGCCCGGCTTTCAGGGCAGGGTGCGGGGCATCGGACTCACGGGGGATGGGGCAGCTGTCGGCTGGTCTTGGTCAAGCGGCGACAGCGCGCCCCGACTCAGCGCGCTGCCCGATGGGGCGTCCGGCTCTTGGAACGGCGACAGCGCTCTGATAGCGGCCATCGGCGCGTCGAGCTTCGGGACGTCCCTCTACTTCGGCCCCCCGACCAACGTGCGCGAGGTCTTCAACGATGTCGAGTCCTTCGCCTGGCACTCCACCGAACCCGGAGCCCTCGCCTTGGTGACGGCTCCCCAATCCGATGGGATGCGCGAGCTGTGGCGTTCCATCCCCGATCGCACCATTGCGCTTGGCAGCACATTCAACTCCAGCCGAATCGTGCGGTTCGACTTCGAGGGTGTTCTGGCCGCCTACGGCGATTGGGGATTTGCCCTGGATACCTTGTCGCCTACCAGCGGCCGACAGCTCGCCACACTCGACATCGACGGCAACCTCATCGCCGAGGGACCGTTCGTCTACGTCGACGACTTCGGCGATGGCCGGCTCCTCGTTGCCACCCTGGGAGACGGAAGCCTGGCCATCGTCGGCCCTGACCTGGAAGCCGCCGAGCCAACCGGTCCCGACGGCGTTTTCGGCTTACGGGGCAGCCGGCTCGAGCCAGCAAGTCAAGCCGTGCTGTCGCCCAACAAGAGGTGGGTCGCCTCAGTCACCTTTCCCCCCGGGGGGACGACCCTGTGGTTGACCAGCGTTGACGGCTCCAACGCCGAGGAGATGACGCTGGGCGGTGACCTCGTCCGTCCCGTTGGCTGGAGCTCCGATGGCCGTTGGATCCTTCTGAAGGCAGATCCCGGACAGGAGACGGGCACTCGTCTGATCTTCTTCGACGTGGGCTCGGCCGCCGTGCACACGGTCGACACCGTCGACGCGGTTTCTGGCCTCAGCATCCACTCAACCGGCGTGCCGGGTCCGGCAACCTTCTTCGTCCCCGGCGCCTAGAGCAACAGCTTCCGCACCTTGTTGGCGAGGTTCCCCTTGCGGCCAACAGCGATGTCGTCGAGCTCCAGCCACGTGGCCATCAACGCCAACTCGCCTGCCAGCCGGGGTGCAACCTCGTCGAGGTCGGCTCCATCCTCGGCCCAGGCCCCCTTGACCAGCAGCGTGCTCGACTGCCGGTCTGCCTTGAGGTCGACGCGGGCCGCCAGCTTCTCCCCCAACAGGAACGGCAACACGTAGTAGCCGTAGATCCGCTGCGGCTCCGGGACGTAGATCTCGATGCGGTAGTGGAAGTCGAACAGCCGCTCGGTGCGATCGCGATGCCAGATGAGGTTGTCGAACGGCGTCAGCAGCGCTGCAGCCTGAGAACGCTTCCGCGGAACCGCAGTGCCCGCCAGCACATACGCCGGGTGCTTCCAGCCGTCGACTGTCACCTGTTCCAGATCGCCCGACGCCACCAGTGCGTCGATCGCCTTCTGCCCGTCCCGGGGGGGAAGCCGGAAATAGTCGGCGATGTCGGCGTAGGTGCCTATCCCCAGAGCTGCCACCGATTCAACGGCCAGGGCCTGATGCGCTTCGGCTTGAGGCAATGCAGGGCTTCGGAAGTGCTCGGCGGGAACCGTGTTCTCGAACAAGTCATACACACGAGCGAAGTTCCGACGGTCTTGCACCCCAAGCACTCCTTTGACGAATAAGTACTCGAGCGCGGTCTTTCCCGGTGCCCACCCCCACCAGGGCCCGCTGCGGTTGCCGGGATCCTCCAGATCTGACACGGTCATCGGCCCCCGGCGCTTGACCTCGGAGATGAGGTCGTCGATGTAGGTCGGGTGCTTCTTGAGGAGGTCGCTTATCCACGATCTCTCCGCTTCCATCCGAAAGCGCAGCATCGGCAGGAACTCGACGGGTACGAATGATGCGACATGCCCCCAGTACTCGAAGGCTTCCTTGCGCTTGTAGACCAGCTCGTCAAGGAGCTGCATGCGGTAGGGACCGAGGCGGGAGAAGAGAGGCATGTAGTGGGCTCGGACCAGGACATTCACCGAGTCGATCTGAATGGCCCGCAGGCGGGCCAGCGTCTTGCGGACGTGACGGATATCGACCTTGCCACTCGGCCGCGGCGCGGTGAAGCCCATCGCGTGCAGGGTGATGCGGCGAGCATCGAGCTGGGAGAGATCAGGCATGGCGGCCGGGTAGCCTACCGCAGTGGGAACCCTCGTGGCAGTGGTGCGCAGCACCGTCGGCATCACCGTGATGGCCTTCAACACCATCTACATCGGAGTCGTTGCGACAACCATCGCTCGCTTCAATCCCCGTTCCACCCTCATCACCGGCATGCTTCACTTCTGGGCCCGCCTCTTTCACGCCATTATCGGAGTAAAGCTTCGTGTCGAGGGGCAGGACAACATCGACCCAGACCGCAGCTATGTGTTCGTCTCCAACCACCAATCGAACATCGACATCCCGGCTCACTTCCTGGCCTGCCGCAACCCCATCCGCTACATGGCCAAGAAGGAGCTGTTCAAGGTCCCCATCCTCGGCTACCTGCTGCGCCATCTCGACTTCATCAAGGTCGACCGCCAAGCCCACGCCTCGGCCCACCGCGACATCAACAGCCAAGTCGAGCGGACGGTGTCGCTTGGGCACTCGATCATCATCTACCCCGAGGGGACCCGGACTCGCGACGGCAACCTCCAGCCTTTCAAGAAAGGGGCGTTCCGGATCGCCATAGACAACGGGCTTGACATCATCCCGATGGCGACATCGTCTGGCTCACGCCGGGCATGGCCCCCGGGCAGCAAGATCGTTCGCCCGGCGACCGTGCGAGTAAAGGTGGCTCCTCCGATTTCGGTCGCTGGTTTGACCGGCGCCGACGTCGATCGGGTACGCAACGAGGCCGAAGCCACAGTCCACAAGCTGTTCGACGAGGTGAATCAGTCGTAGACGCCGGTGAGCCGGGCACCGTCGGCCGCGACCTCGACGAGGAAGGCACCGGCCGATGTCACCAGCTGGTAGCGGTCGCAGTGACCCTCCCCTTCCCACCACTTGCCCATCCGTCGCCACGGCCCTGCCCATGACAGGATGGGCTCCCAGCGACTGCCCAACCGCACCCTGGTTGGCGTCCCCGCCTCCCACTCCACATCGAGAGCAGGTGGCTGCGGAGGTACCAACGCCGGGGCCGGGCCCGGGAGCCGGCCCGGCCACGGGGCTGCGGCGTCGCGGACCGGCGAGGCCTGCTCCCCCCAGCGGCGCCACAGCACCTGATCTTGGGGGTCGCGGCCACCCTGGGGCTCCGAAGCCAGCACCGCGTCGGGACCAGCCAGCGACTGCGCTCTCAGCAACGAGCGTTGTGCCTCCGCCAGGGCCACCGCGTCCTCGTGCAGCGCCAGCTGGCGTCCCTCGTCGGAGAGGTCGGCAGGCGCTAACCGCAGCCGCACCAACCCCCCGACGATGCCCTCTCCCTCCACCCATGATCCGAGCTGCCAGCGAACCCGCTCCGCCAGCTCGGTGTCCCCGAATGGGTCCGCACTCCGCCACACCCGGTTCCGCACCACCCCGGTTGACGACTCCCCCTCTACCTCGACCCGGTGCGGCATCGCCCCGTAACGCGCCAGCTCTTCGATCAGACGCACCGACAGCGCCCGAGCCGCGAAAGCCGCCTGCTCCAGCGACTCCAGCGGAGGGGAGAAGCGCTCCTCGACGGCCAGGTCGGCGGGGATGGGGCGGGTCATCGCCGCCCTGTCCTCCCCCGATGCCAGCCGGTGCGCGGTCAAACCCTCGGGACCGAAGCGGGACAGCACGGCCGGTCGCGGCAGGCGAGCCAGCTCCCCCAGCGTGCTGATGCCCAGCCAGCGGAAAGTGGCCACCAGGTCGTCGGGGGCGACCGTCGACAGGTCAAGAGACTCGACGAAAGCGGCGTCGTCATCCACGATGTAGGGGGCGTCGGTGGCGTGGTCCGCCGCCATACGGGCGGCGAAGGGGCCGGCGGCCAGACCGAGGTGAGCTCCGGGGCCGGCCACCCCCTCCACCTCTTTGCATAGCCGCTCCACAAGGGGTTCCTCTCCCCCGTAATAGCGGACCGCTCCAGTGACTGGTACGAACAGCAACCCCGGCTCAGCAAGCTCGATACGGGGCACCAGATCTTCAACCGCCCGCGCCACCTCCTCGAAGGCCACGGCCTCTGCCCCCAGGTCACGCACGATGGTCGTCACAGTCGGGCACACCCCTTCCGCCTCGCGCCGGGACATGCCAAGAGCAACGCCAGCCGCAGCAGCAGCCGGGTTGACGGCTGCCACCCGATTGTCACTCCCTACCGCCTGGTAGGGCTCATCCGGCGGCGGTGGTGACTCCAACAGGCGCAGCGGCCAGTCCGGGAACCACACGCATAGCGTCCGCTCCATATTCACCTCCCTCGATCTCGATCAGTCGAGGGATCCCCCCGGTTGCCTTACCAGACGCCTCGACAAGCAAACGACGGCTCCGCAGCCGGCCATGGCCGTCGCCCGTTCCTTCCCACTCGATACCCCTTCCCTCCAAGCGCAGATGGGTCAACCCAGACGGCAGCGATCCCCGCAGCGGTCGCAGCAGCAGGGAGCTGCGCCGATTGCGGGCCAACGCCCCCAGCCGGCGCAACAGGGCATCGCTGACCCCTGTTGGCACCTCGGCGTAGACGGCGGGGATTCCCTCCAGCAACGCCGCCACCACCTTGGGCCAGCGACCGGGGTCGGGGCAACGCACCACGGCCAGCCGGTCGGGCTCGATGCTGCTCTCCCAGGCGGAGACAGGACACAACCAGCCGCGCACATCGACGAAGGCGACGGGACCGCGCCGCGAGGCCTCGGCCATGAGCGACAGCCCAAGGCGAGTCATCCCGGCTCCAACAGAACCGGTCAAGCCGACGACCCGGCCGGGCTCCAGCGCCAAGAGCCCGTCCAGAGCAGGCATGGATCCCATGCGTTCCGCCCTCCAGAAGGGCACCCAACACTAATCGAACACATGTTCGATTAGCAACCGCCCCTCAACCAGCCCCTGGTCGCCCCTTTACCCGGCGTGGACTAGCTCAGCCACTTGGGCCATCGCCTCTACAGCCGCCACCCGCAGCCCGGGCTTGGTAAGGACGTCACACCGCACCTCGTCGATGCCGAGCTCGGCGAGGCCGAGGATCGAATCCGCCATCTCAGCGGAGCTCCCGGAGAACACCCACTCGCCCGGGCCCTCCTCCATCAGCCCCAGGATGTCGTATGAGTACAAGTCGAGCGAACGTCGAAGCGTCGCAGGGTCACGGCCGACGTCGTCGCAGGCTCGCCCGACCTCATCGAGGATCTCAGCGAGACCGGTCGTTGGATCGGCGGCGTTGCCCCACCAGTTCCAACCGTCGCCATAGCGGGCGGCCATTCGCAGCACTCGCGGACCCTTGCCCGCCACGACTATGGGCACCGTTCGAGAGCCGGCGGGAGCGAAACGCTTGCTGTGGGCGCTCTGGAACTCACCCTCGAAGTCAACCCTGCCGTCGCCAAGCAGGCTATGGATAACTGCCAGCGACTCTTCGAAGCGGCTGAACTTGCTACCAACGGGGACGGCAAACGCTACGAAGTCGTCGGGGGTATTGCCAGCGCCGACGCCCAGGGTGTAACGGCCGCCAGAGATCTCATCGAGGGTGGCTGCTGACCAGGCGATTGTTGGTGCCCGCCGCATGGCGGCGTTGGCCACCGAATGTGACAACTCGATGGTGTCGGTGATGGCGGCCAAGCCACCGACCAGGGTCATCGCCTCCCAGTGGCCGCGGCCGCTGAAGGTGAGGGCGTCTTCGAAAACGGCGATGTCGAAGCTAGCTCGCTCGGCCGCCAGCACCTGGGCGCTGATCTCCTCCCACCGAGGAGGATCGCTTCCCCGATCGTCAGCATCGTGCAACCCAACGACGAGCCCCAAGCGCATATCTCCTCCTTCCGCGGCGACACTACTCGTCAGCCCCTGGAGGCCCGCCATGCTTCTCGGAGGCGCACCTTGGCGCCGATCCGCAGAATGGAACCCCGGTAGACGCGTCCGGCGAATCGAATGATCCCGTAGGTGGCCAACAGGATCAGCGCCACAGCCAGCGCCACCTGCTCGGGCGGCACGGAGCCAGCGATCGTGCGGATTGGCATCACAAGAGGCGATAACGGCGGGACGATCGACGCGATCCGGGCGATGAGGGCTTCTGGATCATCCAGAGCAATGAACGAGATGAAGTAACCAGGCAACAGGAACAGCACGGGGATCATGGCAACACCCTGCAGGTCTTCCTGGCGAGAAATAGTCGCTCCCAGTCCTGCGTACAGCACGCTGAAGAACGCGAAGCCGAGGAAGAACCACAACAGCACGATGCCCGCCGTGCGAAAACCGAGGGCAGCCACATCCACGTCGGCGATGTCGGCCATGCTCAGCGTCACCAGCGCCGCCACGATCAGCACCACGAGCTGGATGAGCCCGAGGGCGCCGATGCCCAGCACCTTGCCGGCCAACAGGTGGCGGGGTTGAGCCCGGCTCAGCACGACTTCGACCACTCGAGACGACTTCTCCTCCATAACGCCCATGAGGACGAACTGGCCGAACATCAGGATGGAGATGTAGAGAACGACGTTGCCGGCATAGGCGGCGATCTTCTTGGCGTCGGCATCGGGGTCGGGTTCTTGCAGGGTGCTGCTGTCGCGTTGTTGCGCCGGTGACAGCAACCGCGAAGCCTCCTCCTCAGTCAGGCCCAGCTCTGCCATGACCCGGCGCCGATCGATATCGCCGAAGGCCGCAGCGACGACGGCCTCGAGCTGCGGATCCGCCTCCTCGCGCCACACGACTTCTTGATCATCGACCAACAACACGTCGACGCTCCCCCCATCGAGTGCCTCCTCGGCAGCTGCGAGAGACTGGTAGCGGTGGACGACTGCTCGCCTGTCGAAGAGCCGAACGGCCGAGTGCAGCGAGGCATCGAGCCCATCGGGTTCTGCCCCAACGACCCCGATGTCGTATGGCGATGGCGCCCTGTTCTGGAGGGAAAGGAGCGGGCCCATAACTAGGACCAAGCCCACGATGACAAGCATCGAGGCCAGGAACGCCTTGCTGCGTGCCCGCTGCAAGAAGTCCCGCCTGGCGATCAGGAACACCTGTCGGATCATCCGCTAACCGCCTCGCGGAAGAGGTCGGTGAGGCTTGGAGGTTCGAGGGCGAACCTGGTGACGACGCCGTCCGCCATGGCTCGGGCCATCACATGGTCAACCGGTGCGCCGGCGTCGACGACGTAGCGACGCCTTCCCTGCGCACTCGTCGTCGTCTCCATCCCCTCGATTTCAGGCGACCACTCCTGGCCGTCAACAGAGACACCCAGGTAGAGATGCCCCGACCGGTTGCGAAGCTCGTCCAGCGTGCCCGCCAGCACCACGCGGCCGCGGTTGATGATGACAACGTCTTGGCACACGTCCTCGACGAGGTCGAGTTGATGGCTGGAAAAGACGATGCCGACGCCCGCCGAGGCCAGCTCCCGCAGGATGGCCGCCATGCTGTCGACCCCCAGCGGATCGAGCCCCGAAAACGGCTCGTCGAGCACCGCCAAGTCCGGGCTGTGTACCAGCGAAACGGCAAGCTGCACCCGCTGCTGGTTGCCGTGCGACAACTCCTCGAGCTTGGAGTTAGCGCGATCGGTGAGGCTCAACCTCTCCAGCCACTCGTCTGCTGCCGCGGCCGATGCCGAGCGTCCGAGGCCAGACAACTCGGAGAAGTAGACCAGCTGCTCGCGGATCTTCATCTTCGGGTAGAGGCCACGCTCCTCGGGCATGTAGCCGAAGCGCAGTCGATCAGGTTGAGTGGGCGTCGCCCCGTTCCACAGGACTTCACCTTGGTCGGGCGAGACCAGGCCGAGAACACAGCGCATGGCGGTGGTCTTGCCGGCCCCGTTAGGACCCAGGAAGCCGACTATGCGTCCGGGTTCCACGTTGAAGCCGGCGCCGTCGAGAGCGACGACATCACCGAATCGTTTATGGAGGTCAACCAGAGACAGCATCTGCGTCAGTGTCTAACAGCTAATCAGCCGAGACCCAGGGCCGATAGACCCATGCACTGCGAGATGTCCGGGAACCACAGGTCGATCAGGCCCCGGCGGCACACTCCACACAGATCGTCTTGGCCGGCATCGCCTCGAGGCGGGCAGCCGGGATCTCCTTGCCGCAGTTGTCGCAGGTGCCGTAGGTTCCGTCGGCCAATTTCTCCAGGGCGCGGTCTACCTCTGCCAGCGACGCTGCGATAGAGCGGGCAGTCAGGGTCGAGCTGATCCTTTCAACGGCCTCGGCGGTGCCATCCCCTACCCGTTTCCCGAAGCCGAGGCCGGCTCCGGGCTCAGGAGGCTCGGTGAGCCGGTCGAGCTCGGCAGCCAGCTCGCCGCGACGAGTCCGCAGGCTGTCTTCGAGACTCATCGCAGGATCCCCCGCTCCCACACCGACACCAGCTCGCCGTACTCGACGCTGGAGTTCACGAGGTCGGCGTGGGCGCCATCGGCGATCACTCGACCGTCGCCGACCATCAGCACCCGGTCGGAGCTCTCGGCGGTGCGCAAGCGGTGGGCGATGACGATGGCGGTCCGCCCCTCGAGCAGGGTCGCTAGAGCTCGCTCGACCCTGGCCTCGGTCTCGGGGTCGAGGTTGGAGGTGGCCTCGTCGAGGACGATGACCTCGGGGTCGGCGAGAAGCGCTCTGGCTAGTGCCACGAGCTGTCGCTCCCCTGCCGAGAACCGACCGCCGCGCTCTCGTACCAGCGTGTCCATGCGTTCGGGAAGATCGTGGACCCAGTCGTCGATGCCGATCGTGCGGCACACATCCCACAGCTCTTCATCGGTGGCGTCCGCTCGGGCGTAGCGCAGGTTGTCGCGCAGCGTCCCGTTGAAAAGGAAGCCCTCCTGGGGAATCAGAACGACGTGCCGGGCTCGCTCGGCGTTACTGACGCCTGTCAGATCAACGCCGTCGAGGCGGACGGTTCCCGCGGTTGGATCGTAGAAGCGGAGTGCCAGACGCGCCAACGTGGACTTGCCGGCGCCGGTCTCGCCGACGACAGACACCCTCTCCCCAGGTGGGATCACGAGGTCGACTCCGTTGATGACCGGCGTTACGCCGTCGTAAGAGAACGACACATCCTCGAAGACGATCTCCCCGCTCAGGGGATTGGGTAGCAGCACCCCTCCGTCGGCTGGGGCCACGACGGTGGGAGCGGTGTCCATCAAGCGGAAGAGCTTGGCCAGCGCTGCTGCCGCCGACTGCATCTGGTTGTAGGTGTTTGACAGATTGATGATCGGTTGGAAGAACCAGTCCAGGTACATCAACATCGCAACGAGTGACCCGAAGGACATGTCACCCGAGATGACCCGCCTTCCACCTACGAAAAGCAGCGCGCCGACGCCGGCCGTGCGGAAGAAGGCGACGGTCGGGAAGTACCAGGCGATCTGGCGAGCCGCCCGCATGTTGGCCTCGTAGTAGGCCTCGTTGACCCCGCCGAAGCTCCCCGCCTGCTCCTGCTCTTGGGTGAAGGCCTGCACCACCCTCACTCCGGTGATGCCCTCCTGGAGGCCGGCGAGCACCCGGCCGATCTGCTCTCGGACCTCCTGGTAGGCGCGGGCGGCGAACTTCTGAAAGATGCGTGAGATGAGTCCAAGGGTCACGATCAGGGCGAAAACGGCGAGGGCGACCGGAACATCGACGAGCAGCATGGCGACGGCAACGCCGGCGATGGTCAGGAGGTTGGTGACCAAGCTGACGGCACCCTCCTCAACGAACTCGGAGAGCGACTCGATGTCGTTGGTCATCCGGCTCACCAGGACGCCGGCCTTGGAGCGCCCGTAGAACGCCATATCGAGGTCCATGAGGTGGCGGAAGACCCGGCTGCGCAACATTCGCAGGTAGAGCTCTCCCAATGATGAAACACCGAACTGCGCCCACCGCTGAGCCAGGTACTGCGCCACCAGCAGCACCGAGAACGCGATCGCAGCGGTAGTGATGGCGCCGGTGTCGCTGTTCGCGATGCCGTCGTCGATGCCAGAGCGGACGACCAGCGGCCCCAGGAGGCGAGCAACGGTGGCGACGATGGTGGCGGACAGCGCGATGGCTGCTGGGCGCGCCAGCGAACGATCCAGGATCACAGCCCTACGCAGCAAACGCCCGGTGCGCTGACGCCCTGTGTCGGTGGTCATCTGAGGGACTCCTCCTGAGCCAGCACCTCGGCGTACCTGGGAACGGTGCGGACCAGCTCGGCGTGAGGACCAACGGCCGCTATGCCGCTCTCGTCAAGGAAGACGACCCGATCGACCAGCGCCAGCGTCGAGGTGCGGTGGGCGATGATGACCGTGGTTCTGCCCGCCATCACCCGCTCCAGAGCTGTAAGCATCTCGGCTTCGACGATGGCGTCAACAGACGAGGTGGCGTCGTCGAGGATGAGGACCCGCGGGTCGCGCAGGACGGCGCGGGCCAGAGCCACCCGCTGGCGCTGTCCTCCAGAGAGCGAGTGACCGCGCTCGCCCACGACCGTGTCGTATCCATCGGGCAGATCCATGATGAAATCGTGGGCCTGCGCCAGGCGGGCCGCCAAGCGCACCTGTTCGTCGGAGGCGTCGGCACGGCCGAAGGCGATGTTGTCCCTGACCGAGGCTGAGAACAGGAACGTCTCCTGGAACACCAGGGCGACCTCTCGGCGCAGGTCGGCCAGCTGAATTCGGCGGACGTCGACACCATCTATGGCAACGGTCCCCTCGTCGACGTCGTAGAAGCGCGGGATGAGGAAGGAGAGCGTGGTCTTGCCGGCGCCGGTGGCGCCGACGAGGGCAACCGATGTCCCGCCAGGGATGGTGAGATCGATGTTGTCCAGCACGCCGGTGCCGTCGGGGTAGGCGAAGGAGACACCGGTCAGCCTGACTTCGCCGGGACCCGGCTGCAGTGTCTCAGGGTGGCGGGGATCTGCGATATCTGGAGCTTCGGAGAACAGCTGGCTGATGCGGGTTCCTGCAGCACCAGCTCTCGGAACCTGGGCGAAGAACCAGCCCGTGATGCGCAACGGGAACATGAGGACGCCGAGATATTGAGTGAAGGCCACGAACTCGCCAAGGCTGACCTGCCCGTTGATAACGCGGGTGCCGCCGAGCCACAGCACCGCGACGGTCCCCAGGGATGGGATGAGCTCGAACAGCGGGGTGAAGACCGATCGGATGCGGGCCAGCGCGATCTGGTCGTCCAGGATGCGGTCGGCGGCGTGGTCGAGTTTGCCCTGCTCCTGGTCCTCCTGGCCGTGTGACTTCGTGACCTGAATGCCACCGATAGCTTCCTCCACCACCTCGCTGAGGTCGGCAAGGCGCTGCTGGACGTCAAAAGACAGCTTGATGACGCGCTTGGCGTAGCCACGGGCGCTCAAGCCGAGGATCGGAACGGTGAGCGAGGCCACAAGGCCCAAGACAGGATCAAGCACGACAAAGACGGTGATCACCGCCAAGAACATGCCGATGTTGGCGACCGTTATGGGCGTCATGGCGAGGACCAGCCTCATCTGCGATAGGTCGCTCGACGCCCTGGCCATCAGCTGGCCGGTGCTGGCCTCGTCATGGAAGCGAAAGCTGAGGCGTTGCACCTGCTCGAACATGTGATTGCGGAGATCGGCTTCGGCCCTATACGAGAGGCGGAAGCCGAAGTACCTGCGGACACCAATGCCAACTCCCTGCAGAAAGCCAAGTCCCAACAGCCCGAGAACGAGCGCGCCGAGCACGGAGCCGCGGTCGGCCAGGATGGACCGGTCGATGATGTGTCTCGTCATCAGCGGGATTGACACAACGGTGGCCATCCACAGCAGCGCCCCGCTGATAGCCCGCGCCGCCTCCCACCTATACCCGAGGAGGGTGGTGCGAATCAGCGACAGGCCGGGCCTGATGGAGGGGTCGAGGACCTTCATGAACTGATGAGAGTACGGAGGCAAGGAGCCCATCCTCCCCCTTCAGGGGGAGGATGGCCGAGCTAAGCGAGGTCGGAGGGGGTCGAACGGCGGGAGGAGGAGGCTCTCCCCCCTGATAGTCGCCACCCTCGGGAGGGGGCCATAGAAGAAAGCCCCCTCGTTTCCGAGAGGGCTTTCTTCCTTATGGCCTATGGCCTGTCTTCTACTTCTCGCCGGCGTCGAACTCGTCGGAGAAGGACACCTGCTTGCGGGCCTTGCCGCCTGCGGGCTTGCTGTCGCCTCCGGTGTCGCGGCTGCCGCCGCTATCGCCGCCACGGTCGCGGCCCCTGCCGCCACCGTCGCGATCACGACCGCCGCCGCGGGACTCGCGTCCGCCACCGCCGCCGCCGGATTCGCGTCCGCCGCCGTCGCCGCCACGATCACGACCGCCGCCACGGGGCTCACGATCACGACCGCCGCCGCCGGAGCGACCGCGGTCGCCGTTGCCGCTCTCTCTGGCCGGCTTGTCGCCGCCGCCCTGGGGGGCGTCTGCGAGGTCGAGGCTGACCTTGCCGCGGTCATCGATCTCGCGAACGATGACCTTGATCTTGTCGCCCATCGTGTACTCGTCCTCGACGTTCTCGATACGGCGGCCGCCACCCATCTTGGAGATGTGGAGCAGGCCGTCGCGGTTGGCGATCAGGTTGATGAAGGCACCGAACTTGGTGATGTTCACAACTTCGCCGTCGTACACCTCTCCGAGCTCGACGTCTGGAGGGAAGGCGATCTCGAGGACCTTCTCCTTCGCCGCCTCGAGCTCTTCGCCGCTGACCGCACCGATGATGACGGTGCCGTCGTCCTCGATGTCGAGGGTGGCGCCGGTGAGCTCTTCGATCTCGCGGATCATCTTGCCCTTGGGCCCGATGATCTCGCCGATCTTGTCCTTGGGAATGCTGACAGCCTCGATGCGTGGAGCGTTCTTGTTGAGCTCCTCACGAGGGGCCGGGAGCGCCTCTGCCATGGCAGCCAACACCTGAAGGCGGGCCACCTTGGCCGCCGCCAGTGCCCCGATGAGCACATCGGCCGGCAACCCGGCGATCTTGGTGTCGAGCTGGAGGGCGGTGATCATGTCCGCCGTCCCTGCCACCTTGAAGTCCATGTCGCCAAGGGCATCCTCGGCTCCGAGGATGTCCGTCAGCGTGATGAACCCGTCGTCATGAGCGATGAGGCCCATGGCAATGCCGCCGACTGGGGCGGCGATCGGAACACCGGCGTCCATCAGCGACAGGCTGGATCCACAAACGGACGCCATCGATGTCGAGCCGTTGGAAGTCATGACGTCCGAGACCACACGGATGGCGTACGGAAAGTCGTCTGCATTGGGGATCACCGGAAGCAGCGCCTTCTCGGCGAGGAACCCGTGGCCAATCTCACGGCGCTTGGGACCACGCATGAACCCGGTCTCTCCTGTGGAGTAGTGCGGGAAGTTGTAGTGGTGCATGTAGCGCTTCGACTCTTCCGGATGGATCGTGTCGAGCATCTGTTCCATGCGCAGCATGCCGAGTGTCGCCACCGAAAGGACCTGGGTCTGTCCACGTTGGAACAGGCCGGTGCCGTGGGTGCGATTGATCAGCCCAACCTCTGCGGACAGCTCGCGGATCTCGTCTGGCTTGCGGCCGTCAAGCCGGATGCCGTCGTCGATGACACGTCTGCGCATGGCCTCCTTGGATACCGACTTGAACGCAGCTGCGGCCTGCTTGCGCCCATCGACGTCGTCCTCGGCGAGGCCCATGGCCTCAATGGCGCCTTCGAGAGCCTTCTTCTCAGCGTCCTTGCGTTCCTTCTTATCGGCGATGGTCGCCGCCTCGGAGACGGAGGAGCCGACATGGCTCTTGACCTGCTCCAAGATCTCGGGGCTGTAGGTCTCGACTGTTGCGAGCTCGACTTCAGCGATGTCGCCGAGCTTCGCCTTTAGGGCGAGCTGCAGATCAATGCTCTCGGCGATGTATGTCTTGGCCTCTTCAAGGCCCTGAGCGACGCTCTCTTCGTTGGAAGCAGGCTGACCGGCCTGTACGAGCCGGTAGCCCTCTTCGGTCGCTCCGGCCTCGACCATGTTGATGTCGATAGCGCCGTCGGCATTGCGAGTGCCGGCCACCACGATCTCGAAGACGCTCTCACCGAGATCTTCGTATGTGGGGTTGGCGATCCAGTTGCCATCTTTGAGGGCCAACCGGATGGCGCCGATCGGTCCTTCGAACGGAAGTCCGCTGATGGTCAGTGCGGCCGACGCTCCATTGAGGGCGAGCACGTCGTAATCCAGCTCGCCGTCGACGGCCAGAACAGTCGCCACGACGTGGGTCTCCGACATATAGCCATCGCGGAACGATGGACGCAGCGGACGGTCGATGAGCCTGCAGGTGAGAGTCGCGCGATCGGTCGCTCGGCCCTCACGACGGAAGAACGAGCCGGGGATCTTGCCAACGGCGTACATGCGCTCTTCGACATCGACTGTTAGTGGGAAGAAGTCCTGGCCGGGCCGCATTCCGCGCGATGCGGTTGCGGTCACGAGGACCTCGGTGTCACCCATGGTGACGACTACGGCTCCGTCGGCCAGCAAGGCAAGCTTGCCGGTGTTGAGGGTGAGCTCTTTGCCACCCACGGAGCCTGACACTGTGTGTTCAGACACTCTGTCTCCTATGTTTTTGGGGAGGGAGACGGCGACTGATTGACAGTGGTCACGCCTCGCAAGGTGCTGGCGAGACGTCGCCACTGACAACCGGCCGGAGTCCCTCCGGTCGAGAGAAGGCCGGGTGGCCTTCCTGAGCTGATTACCTCCGCAGCCCCAATCGGGCGATGAGGTTTCGATACCGCTCGACGTCCTTGGAGTTCAAGTAGTCGAGGAGCCGGCGCCTCCGTCCCACCATGATCAACAGTCCTCTACGGCCGTGATGGTCACCTTTGTGATCCTTCAAGTGCTCGGTGAGGTGGTCGATACGCTCGGTCAACAGGGCCACCTGGACTTCGGGAGAACCCGTGTCCGTGGCAGTCTTGCCGTACTCGGCGACGATGGTGGAGGTGTCCTTCATAAGGAAGATGCCGAGATGATCGGCTCGATGGGAGATTGTAGCGCGCTCACTGTGGGGGCACGAGTGCCTCTGCCTCGACTTCGACCATCCACGTCGGGTCTATGAGCTGAGTCTTGATCATGGTCGCCGCCGGCATCGCCTCGCCAAACAGCTCCTTGTGGGCCCGGCCGATGTCGTCAGCGAAGTGCTCGCTGGTCACGAACATCCGAGTGCGGATGACGTCTGCCATGGTCACGCCTGCTTCCTCGAGAGCCGCTCTGATGATCTCACCGCAGCGCATCATCTGGTCGTATGGCGTCGCAGCCACCTCTTCGCCGACAGGCGGGATGGGGGCGGTGCCCGAAACGATGACCCTGTCGCCAAACCGCACCGCGCGGGTGAAGCCCCAGCGGTCCTCGTAGGGAGATCCTGAACGAATGTGTGTGATCATGGCAACGAGGCTAGGGGCGCAATCCTCCCCCGCCTCCGGGCAAGGCCCAGAGCCCCAGGCTGGTGCAATCCAACCGCCGGACGATCGCCCTTGCCGCCCCCGGCGGGGTCGACTCCTTTCGAGCCCTGTTCGGCCTCGGTCGCTCGTCGTCGTTCGACGCCGGGCCGGCAGATGCTTTCCTACCACTCCCCCGCCAGCCACCTTCTGATGGGCCAGTTGCACGCACCGGGTGTACGCATCTCGTCGGCGATGCAGGCGGCCACAGCCACCGAATGCAGCGGGAAGGAGTGAGCGTCGCCGATGGCACCGATGCTGAACGACATGTCGACTCCGGGATCACGCACATCCAACACCCGCAGGCCAGGCGGGTTGTCGGTGAAGTTGGTGACCCTGGCGTCGGGGTTGCGAAAGACCGTGACCTCGACCCCGGCCTCCTTGCCCAGGTGACGTCTGGTGTCGTGGCAGTCGAACAGACCACCGCATTGGTGTGGTGAGTAGCCACCGTCATTGGGAACGGCTGGGAGGAAGTAGCTCCCGAACGACTGGCCGGCGCCAAGTAGGCCCGACGAGATCGGTGGATCGAGTAGCGCAGCCCCCGCCACCGCGCCAACCGCCAAGCCCGGTCGCCGGTCCCAGCGCGCCAACAGTTCGGCGATGGCGACCGCACCCTTGGAGTGACCAACGAGGTAGATGGGACCACCTGGCGCCATCGCCATGGCGGTCAGCATGGCGCCGAGTCCGTCAGCAAGGTCGTCAACCGAAACGTGCTTCGAAGCCGAGATGTGCGAATCCGCCTGGTGGACCATCCGGTGGTCGAACTCGACTACGTCGAGGTCCCCGTCGTTGACGATGCCGAGTCGATCCATCAGCTCGTCGAACGTCCCCGTCACCTGCGAACCGAAGCCGGGCACGAAGAGGATGCGAACGCCATCAGGGGCAGTCGTCGGAAGGTCCTCGTAGTAGTCGGCCTTGCGCCGTGTCCACTGCGCCAATGCCGCGAAGGAAGCGGCCAACGCGCCCAACCGAATCGGGGGCGGTGGGCCGGGATCTGAGGCCGGCGACGTGGCCGGCGCGGGCGCCAGGGTCGCCGGCGGCGTCGGGTTCGGCGCCAGCGTCAGGGCGTCGGCTGGGGCGAGTGTTGTGGTTGTGACGAAGAGCAGGGCGACGGCCAGCACCGGTCAACTCTGAACGACCTGGCCGTCCGGTTCAAGGGGTGTGAATTCGCCGAGCGGCCTCGACATCACGCGCGATCTGAGCCACCAGCTCGTCAACTCCCGAGAAGGCCATCTCGTCCCGAATGCGCTCGATGAAGTCGATGCTGATCTCGAGCCCATAGAGGTCCTGAGAGTGGTCGAGGAGATGGACCTCGATCATCTCGACATCATCTCCGCCGAAGGTGGGGTGGACGCCGATATTGGCGACACCTGCGAGGGCCTCCCCCGCGACGAGTGCCAAGACCGCGTAGACGCCCCGACCAGGCACCGCAAGACCGGGGACCGCTTCGAGGTTCGCCGTCGGAAAGCCGATGGCCGCACCGCGGTCCTCGCCTGGGACAACGGTTCGAGTAACTCGGAATGGCCTGCCGAGCAAGTCGGCGGCATCTGCGATGCGGCCGTCGGCGAGTGCAGTGCGGATGGCGCTCGACGAGATGCCTTTGCCGTCTCCCACCAGCGGCAACACAACGACCTCGAAACCAAGCTCCTCCCCGAGGGAGCCAAGCACCTCCGGAGTTCCTGCTCGATCCTTGCCGAAGTGAAAGTCGACCCCGACCACGACGCGGCGTGCCTTCAGACCGTCCACAACGATGTCGGAGCAGAACTGACGTGGGCTCATCTCTCGGACAGCTTCGTCGAATGCCACCACGCCGACCGCGGCCACCCTGGCCTCTTCGAACAGCTCCAACTTCCGATCCAGCGAGGTCAGCATCAGCGGCGAATGCTCTGGGGCGATGATCGATAGCGGGTGCGGTTCGAAAGTCAGGACGGCGCTGGCGAGGCCATCGTCGGCCAACGCAGCGAGAACAGCCCGATGACCTCTGTGCACACCGTCGAAGACGCCAATGGCGACCGCCGATGGCTCAGCTTCCCATGACTCCCAGTCGCCGGTCAAGATCTTCACGCCACAACCACTTCTGGGACAAGTCGATCGCCCTCTGGCCGATAGACGCCGACGAGGTCGTCGCCATCTAGCACCGCCACGGGACCTGCTGTTGCGTTGGCGACGTCCTCGATCGGTCCGCCGTGGAGCACTGCCGTCCGCTGCTGCTCCGGAAGCTGCACCGACGGCAAGGCCTTGAGGCCCTCAGCGGGCGACAGCACGAACGAGTTGGGATCCTCGGCCGACTCCAGTTCTTCAATCGTCTTGGCTCCATCCACCGAGAAACCTGCGCTGGCGGTGCGCCGCAGTGCCACCAGGTGAGCCCGAGTACCAACGGCCTTGGCGACGTCCTCGGCAAGTACGCGGATATAGGTTCCCTTGCCGCAGCGCACTCGCAGCTTCGCCGTTGGCATCGCGAAATCGACTAGCTCCAGGTCGTAGATCTCGACGGGCCTCGGCTCCAGCTCGACGGCCACACCGGCTCGCGCCAACTCATGCATCCGCTTGCCGCCCCGCTTGATCGCAGAAACGGCAGGCGGCACCTGCTGGATGGTTCCAACGAAGGGACCGAGTGCCACCCGCAGTTCCTCTTCGGTGAACTCGGGTGTGGATTCTTCGATCACATCACCGTCGGCATCGCCGGAGTCGGTGGCGACGCCGAAGAGCGCCGTGGCCTCGTAGTCCTTGGGAAGGTCCTGGATGAAGCGCAGCAAGCGAGTTGCCCGGCCGAGGCCGACGACCAGCAGGCCCGTAGCCATCGGATCGAGAGTGCCAGAGTGCCCGATCTTGCGCATACCAAGCACTCCCCGCAGCTTTCCGACGACGTCGTGAGACGTCCAGGTAGCTGGCTTGTCAACTAACAGAAACCCGTCAACCACGGAGTAGCCCAATCACCTCGTCAACGATGGCGCCGGCGGGCCCCGGATGATCGAAGCCGGCGGCGTTGTGATGGCCACCGCCGCCAAGGGCTACGGCAACCGCCCCCACGTCGAGCTTGCCCCGCGAGCGCAGGCTTCCCTTGAAGCCATCATCGGTCTCCTTGAGGAGCAGCGCTGCCTCGGACTCCCGGGCCAGGCGGAGCTGGTCGATGAGACCGTCTGCGTCCTCCTGGCCGATGCCGCCGGCGGCGAGATCTTCATGCAGCAGCACGGACCACACGACTTCGCCGACCAGTTTCGATCTTCCGAGAACGCGGGAGGCGACCGTCATGTATCCATGCGGCACCTTCTCGTAGAGCTCCTGTCCGACGACATCCGGCTTGGCGCCATGCTCGACGAGATCGGCGGCGATGCGAAGCACTTCCGGCGACGTGTTGGAGTACTGGAAGCGACCCGTGTCGGAGACGAGCGCCGCCCACAACGCGGTCGCCACTGCGGCGTCGATCGGCCACCCGAGCAACCCGATGAGCTCGTAGGCGAGCTGGCCAGACGCTGCGGCTTCCGGCACGACGACCGAGATGTCGCCGAAGCCGCTGTTGGAGGCATGGTGATCGATAACGATGAGCGTTTCGGCGTTGTCGGCGCTGGTCATCAGCGACCCGAGACGCTGCATCGAGGCCGTGTCGAAAGCGACCATCACCTCCGGCCTCTCGGGAAATTCACCTGGGGGCACCAGCTCTTCGAGGGGCAGGAACTCATAGGAAGGAGGGATGATGAAGGGCTCGCCGAACGACGCGACGGCTTCCTTGCCGGCCAGTCGGGCCGACCTCGCCAGGGCAACGGCCGACCCAAGAGCATCGGGATCTGGAGCGATGTGACCAGCCGTGGCCACAACAGAGGCGTCGGCCAGCGCCTTAGCTGCCTGTGACAGGCTCATCATCACGTCCTTTTGCCAACAGTTCGTCTATCCGCGCCCCGTGGGCGATGGATGGATCGACAACGAAGCGGAGTTTCGGCATGTACTTGAGACGTACCTTGGCACCGATGCCCTCCTGCACGTGGGGTGCGGCATGCTCGAGGCCCTTGGCGGTCTCGGCTGCGACATCCTCGTCCCCGAGCACCGAGTAGTAGACGACGGCGTTTCGAAGGTCGGGGGCAGCCTCGACGCCGGTGATGGTGACGAAGCCGATGCGCGGATCTTTCAGATCACGAACCTCCTCGGCGATGGTCTCTCGCAGCACGCCGTTGACACGCCTCATCCGCTCGTTCATTCCGGGCGCTCCAGATGAGAGATGGAAACCTCGAGGAGCTCGATCTCGCCGATCGAATCCAGCGTCCGCTCAACGGAGCGCAACACCCGCACCAGCTGGCTGTGCTGAGGGGCAACCGCGGCGACGCCGATGGTCGATCGCTGCCACTTGTCCTGGAAGTCGACCTCGGCAACGGAGAGCCCGAGCTTGTCCAGCTGGTTCTTGACGGTCCGCATCTTGCGCCGCTTCTCCTTGAGTGAGTGGGTGTCCGGGAGCCGTATCTCGGCCCTGAGGGCTGCAGCGTGCATGCGACGCTAGGTGCGGGCGACCTCGCGCACCAGATAGGACTCGAGCAGATCGCCCTCCTTGATGTCACGGAAGTTCTCCAGTCCGATGCCGCACTCGAAGCCGGACTGCACGCTCGACACATCGTCTTTGAACCGTCGCAGTGAAGCGACGGTGCCGTCGTAAACCACAACGCCATCTCGCACGAGACGCACCTTGGCATTGCGCTGGATTTCGCCCTCGGTGACCATGGACCCGGCGATGGTGCCAAAGCGCGGACTGCGGAACGTGGCACGGACCTCGGCAACGCCGAGCAGGTCTTCGATCTCCTCAGGTGCCAGCCGTCCCAGGAGCAGCGCTTCGACCTCGTCGAGGAGCTCGTAGATGATGCGGTGGGTTCTTATCTCAACACCGCCCGCCTCGGCTGCCTTACGCGCACCGGCATCGGGACGAACGTTGAAGCCGAAGACAATGCCCTCAGAGGCTTCCGCGAGCACGATGTCGTTGGCGTTGATGCCGCCGACGGCGCCATGGATGATGTTGACGGCGCCGTCCTCGCGCTTGATCTTGGCGATCGACTCGCGGATGGCCTCGAGCGAGCCGTGAGCGTCTGCCTTGACGATGACGTTGACCTCCGCATCGTCAACGCTGGATAGATGATCAAGGAGCATCTGCAAGCGATCTTCTGGCTTGGGAACCACGAGATCACGCGTCCGCAGCAGCTCGTTGCGCTCGTCCGCCTTGCTACGAGCTGTCTTCTCGTCCTCGGTGACCTCGAAGAAGTCACCGGCGACTGGGACTTCCGACCATCCCATGACGACCACCGGCGTGCTCGGCCCCGCCTCCGCGACCTCTTCTCCGTTGGAGTTGAACATGGCCCTAACGCGTCCGGTGACAGCGCCGGCGACCAGGATGTCGCCCTTTCTCAGGGTTCCTCGCTGCACGATCACAGTGGCGACCGGCCCACGACCCTTCTCTACCTGGGACTCGATAACGGTTCCTGAGCCGGGAACATCGGTTCGACCCTTGAGCTCTTCCAGCTCAGCGACGAGCTCGATGAGTTCGAGAAGATGGTCTAATCCGGTGCCCTTGGTAGCAGAGATCTCGGCTTCCGGCACATCACCGCCGAGGCTCTCAACGACCACCTCGTGTTCGGTGAGCTGGGCGCGCACGGTCATCGGGTCTGCCGCGTCGAGGTCCATCTTGTTAATGGCGACGATGATCGGAACGCCCGCCGCCTTTCCATGAGAGATGGCTTCCTGAGTCTGCGGCATGACGCCGTCGTCGGCGGCAACGACGAGGACGACGATGTCGGTGACCACCGCCCCGCGAGCTCTGAGCGCGGTGAAGGCCTCGTGACCGGGAGTGTCGATGAAGGTGATGGGGCGGTCCTTGTACATCGCCTGGTAGGCGCCGATGTGCTGCGTGATGCCGCCGGCCTCGCCTGCGATCACGTTGGTCTCGCGAATGGTGTCGAGCAGGGCCGTCTTGCCATGGTCGACGTGACCCATGACGGTGACGACCGGTGACCGCGGCGTAAGGGTCTCGGAGTCGTCGTCGAACGTGGGCGCTTCGAACTCGGGGACGGCTTCCTCAACCTCCTCTTCGGCGGAACCGACGATGGTGAGGTCGTAGCGGAAGGCCTCCCCCAGCAACTCCAGGGCCTCGGGAGGGACAACCGAGTTGGCAGTGACCATCTCGCCCATCTCCATGAGCACTCGGGTGATGCTTCCGATCCCTCGCCTGACAGCGTCTGCGAACTCGGAGACCGTTATCCCGGCCGGAACCTCGAGGGGGCGCATCTCGCCGGGGGCGAGGTCCTCGTCTTCTTCCTCCTCGTCGAACCGCCTCGGAGCTCTCCTGCCGGAAGGCTTGCCTTTCTTGGGGGCCGGTTTTTCGGCAGCAACGGGCGTCGCTTCAGCCTCGACAACGGGTTCTTCCTCTGTCTTGGCCTCCGGGGTGTCCGGCGTCGCGTAGGAGAGCTTGATGATCTCGGCTGACTCATCGTCCAGGCCGGAGGAGGCCGTCGTGACGTCAAGGCCGAGCTCTTGGGCGCGGGTCAGCACGTCCTTGGACTCTTGCCCAAGATCTCTGGCTAGCTCGTAGACGCGCATTTCGCCGCCCTACTCCTCTTCATCCGAAACTTCGTCGGCACCTGACTCGGCCGGCTCTTCGCTGTCTGCAGCTTCAGCCTCTGCCTCGGCTTCCGCAGGGGCCTCCTCCGCGGTGCCCTCGTTAGCAGCCTCGGCAGCGGGTTCCGCACCTTCGGCCGCGGGCGCTTCCTCCGCAGCAGCCTCGGCAACCTCCTCTTCGAGAACGATGCCGAGGTCTTCGCTCTCGGAACGAATGTCGACTCGATAGCCCGACAAACGAGCCGCCAGGCGGGCGTTCTGCCCCTCCTTGCCGATGGCCAGGGACAGCTGATGGTCGGGAACGATCACGACCGCCGTCGACTGAGCGCCCTCTTCAGCTTCGGGGGGCGGCGGCTCGATGCGTACTTCCTTGACCTTGGCGGGGCTCAGCGCCTCGGCGATGAAGCTCGGGGCATCGTCGCGCCACTCGACGATGTCGACCTTCTCCCCACGAAGCTCGTTCACGACCTGACGCACTCGTGAACCTCGAGCTCCGACGCAAGCGCCGACGGGGTCGACGTTGGGGTCGGTGGAGGTCACGGCGATCTTCGTGCGGTGGCCGGGTTCGCGCGCGATCTGGCGGATCTCGACGATGCCCTCGGTGATCTCCGGAACCTCGAGTTCGAACAACGACCTGATGAAGTCGGGGTGACTGCGGCTGACAACGATCTGCGGACCCTTTGTCTCTTCCCGCACCTCGATGATGTAGGCCTTGACCCGCGCCCCACGATCGAGACGTTCGTAGGGGATGCGCTCCGACCCCGGCATGACCGCTTCGGCGTTTCCGAGGTCGAGCATCACAGAACGATGATCAGCCTGCTGGACGATGCCAGTGACCAGGTCGCCCTCGCGACCCTCGTAGAGGTCGAAGACCTGCTCGCGCTTGGCGTCGCGCAAGCGCTGCACGATGACCTGCTTGGCCGTCTGCGCCGCGATGCGCCCGAAGTCATCCGGCGTGTCCTCCCACTCCTTGGTGACGTTGCCGTCTTCGTCGAGGTCCTGGCCATAAACGGTGATCTCGCCGGTGTCGGGGTCGATCGTGACCCTGGCTTCCTCGGCCGCGCCCGGCTGCCTCTTATAGGCCGAGACCAGGGCGTTGGCCAGAGCATCGAGGATCGTTGCCGCCGGAACACCCTTCTCCTTCTCGAGGAGATCGAGGGCTTCGAGGAGGTTGTAATCCATTAGGAGACCTTCTTTCCGGGCTTAGGGCTGGACTCCCAGTTGAACAGCGTTCGGGCTGCCGAGACAGTGTGCGAGGGGACAGAGCGGGCGCTGTCTCCGACCATGACCGTCAGCGTCGTCTCGTCGTAAGCGGTGAGGACGCCGCGATGGTGGGTCTCGCCTTCTATGGGGACGTCGGTGGTGACGGCAACCTCTCGCCCAATCGACTTGTGGTAATGGCTCGGGCGATTGAGGGGGCGCTCCAGTCCGGGCGAGGTCACCTCGAGCGTGTAGGCGTCGTCTGTCAGCGTCGGGTCATCGTCGAGAAGCCGGGAGACACCGCGCGAGATCTCGGCGATGCGATCGACGTCAACGCCCCCTTCGGCGTCAACTATCACCTTGAGAATATGACCGGACCACCGAAGGTCGTCGAGCTCGATGCTCTCAGCCTTCAGGTAGTTCTCGATGCTGTCCCACTGAGTGGCGACACTCACTTTTCCTCCAATAGCCCAATGAAAAGGGTGGGCGCCGGGCCCACCCTCATTGCATGAGTCGGTTACCGCCAGGTTATCAGCCGAATGGGTGCAACCGAGAGGGCGCCAAGAAGTCACCAATCAGCGCCGACGTGTGGGATCTGCCGCTCAGGCGCCTGCCAGGTCCGCCCGAACGCGCTCCGCCACGGCTGCCGCTGCTCCGTCGACGTCCAGATCCGTCGATTCCCCGGTCGCCCTCGTCGACAACTCGACGGTTCCCGCGGCCAATCCCCTAGGACCGATGGTCACCCGATAGGGAACGCCGATCAGCTCGGCGTCGGCGAACTTGACTCCTGGGCGCTCATCGCGGTCGTCGAAGAGCACCTCGACATCCATCGCCTTGAGCTGCTCGTAGACGGCCTCGGCAGTCGTGGCGGCTCCGTTGTCGTTGCCGACGAGCGTGAGCACAACGTGATACGGGGCAACTGCGGTTGGCCAGACGATCCCGTGCTCGTCGTGGCTCGCTTCGACGATGGCCGCCATGTTGCGCTCGACGCCGATCCCGTAGGAGCCCATCGTGATGACCTGCTCCTTGCCGTCTGCGTCCATGACCGTCGCCCCGAGAGCTTCCGCGTAGCGGCGACCCAGCTTGAAGATGTGACCGGACTCGATGGCATCGAACAGCTCGAGGGGCTCGCCGCACTCGGGACAGGGTTGGCCTGCTACCACCTCGCGCAGATCCAACCACCGCTCGACGACGATGTCGCGCTCGACGTCGACCCCGCTGAAGTGGAAGTCGTCTTCGTTGGCGCCGGTGAAGAGGTTGGTGCGCCCGCGCAGCGCCATGTCCGCCCACACCGGGATGTCGGTGACTCCGACAGCTCCGAGGCTTCCGGGGTCGGCGCCCAGTAGTCCGCGGATCTCTTCGGGTCCGGCAGCGCGGATGTCTTCGGTCCCAGCATGGTCCATCAGCTTCTGGGCTTGAACCTGGTGGTCGCCTCGCATCAGAACGAGGACGGGAGCATCGTCGATGAGATAGACCATCGTCTTGATTTGACGATCGGCAGGTGCGCCGGACTTGACCAGGGCATCGATGGTGCGCACGCCGGGGGTCGGGAACTTCTCTGGCGCACCCGGAGGTGCCTCGTCGGTGACAGCGTCGAGCCGTGAAGTGGCCTTCTCCAGGTTGGCGGCGTATCCACACTGCGACGAATAGACAACCGTGTCCTCGCCATACTCGGCGCGAACCATGAACTCGACGGAGTCGCTGCCGCCCATCAAGCCCGAAGAGGCCTCGACCTGGACGGCGTCGAAGCCAAGCCGCTTGAAGATCTTGACGTAGGCACCGCGCTGCTTCTCGAACGCGGCATCGAGTCCGGCATCATCGATGTCGAAGGTGTAGGCGTCCTTCATGGTGAACTCGCGGGTCCGCAGCACGCCCGACTTGGGGCGAGGCTCGTCGCGGAACTTCGTCTGTACCTGGTACCACGCCTGTGGAAGCTGGCGATAAGACTCCAGCTCGCCGGCGAGCACCGCGAAGACCTCTTCGTGCGTCATCCCAAGACAGAGGTCGACGTCGCGGCGGTCTTTGAGACGGAACATCTCGGCACCGATCAGGTCCCAGCGCCCACTCTTGCGCCACAGGTCGGCAGGGTGGATGGCGGGGAGGAGGAACTCCTGGCAGCCGATGGCGTCCATCTCCTCACGAATGATCTGGGCAACCTTGGCCCGCACCCGCAACGCCAGCGGAAGCATGGAATACACGCCAGACATCAGCTGACGCACGTAACCGGCGCGCACCAACAACCGATGACTCGGAGCCTCGGCATCAGCAGGGTCATCTCGAAGAGTTGGGATATGGGCAGAAGACCAGCGCATGAGTCGAGAGGATACGGCGGCGATGCGAAGCATCGCTGCTGTGGGCTACGAGCTGTGAGCTATGAACTGTGAGCTATGAGCCGGTTTCCTCCCCTCTTGGGGGAGGTGCCGAGCGAATCGAGGTGGCAGAAGGCGTCGTCCGAAGGACGACTCGACGGAGACGCTCGTCGAGTCCGAGTAGGACTCGAAAGGAGTCGACGGTCGCTCTGCGACGAGTCTGGCAGGGGGCTTCTTGGTTGCGGTGTTCCCACGGCTCCGATTAGCAGGCGGTCGTGAGGTAGCCCCCCTCGCCAGCTACGTCGGCACTCCCCCCAACGGGGGAAGAAACGAAAACCCAGAGCCCAAAGCACAAAGCCGTTTACTGCCTACTCCCCTTGAGCGGCCTCGGCTACCGCGGCCCGGCGTTCCGCAACCGAGTTGACGTCCCCGCGCGCTTCCAACAGCTCTCGTGCGGTCTCTTCGGCGAGTTTGGCAGCGACGTCGCCGGCGGCGGCGATCCTGGCGTCTGCACCTTCGGCCACCAGGGCCCGGGCCTCCTCCAACAGCGCCTGCACCATCTCGGCTTCCGGCACCACTCGGACCACCTGGCCCTTGATGAACAGGTGACCCCGGCCCTTCCCGGCGGCGATGCCGATGTCGGCCTCACGCGCCTCGCCGGGCCCGTTGACGACACAGCCCATGACGGCCACCTGGATGGCGAGGTCCTCAGCCTCGAGGGCCCGCTGCGCCTGCTCGGCGACCTCGATGACATCGACTTCGGCGCGCCCGCACGACGGGCAGGCGATCAGGTCGAGGCTGCTGCGCTCGCGCAGGCTCAAGAACTCCAGCAGTTGTCGCCCCGCTTCGGCCTCCTGGGTCGGGTCTGCAGTTAGGGAGAACCGGATGGTGTCGCCGATCCCTTCGAGGAGGAGGGTGGCGATGCCGGCAACCGACTTGATCAGCCCCCCGGGCGGCGGACCTGCTTCGGTGACGCCGAGATGGAGCGGGTAGTCCACTGCTTCCGACAACAGCCGGTAGGACTCCACCATCGTCGGAACATGCGAATGCTTCACAGAGATCTTGATCGCCTCGAAGCCGGCGTCCTCGAGATAGCGGATCTCCTTGAGAGCCGACTCAACGAGGGCCGCCGGTGTTGCTCCCCCGTGCGCTTCGAGAATGTCCTTGTCCAGCGAGCCGGCGTTGACACCAACCCGGATGGGCACGCCGGCATCCCCTGCGGCGACTGCGACGGCCTTGATGTGTTCGGCCTTGCGGATGTTCCCAGGGTTGAGGCGCAGCCCGTGCACGCCGGCCTCAAGTGCTGCCAGAGCCAATCGGTACTGAAAGTGGATGTCGGCGATAATCGGCACAGGAGCTCGGGGGACGATCTCCGCCAGACCCTGTGCAGCCTCGACGTCGTTGCAGGTGATCCGCACGATGTCGGCGCCGGCTGATGCCAGCGCATAGGTCTGTGCCAGTGTCGCGTCGACGTCAGCGGTCTTTGTCGTCGTCATCGACTGAACGCTGATCTGGGCGTCTCCGCCGACCGCGACGCGGCCTACAGAGATCGATCGGGTGGGGCGGCGGTTCACCAACGCGATGCTATCGGTCAGCCGACATCAAGTGGATCGACGATGTCGAGGTATATCCCGAGAACGCCCAGCAGCAGCAGGAACAAGATCACCACTGCGGCAACGGGAACCAGCTTGCGCACATCGGGCTCCCTGCCGCTGATCTTCTCGTAGAGAGCCACGGCGAAATGACCGCCGTCCAGCGGATACATGGGCAGCACGTTGAGAAGGCCGATGAAGATGTTGACATATGCCACGATGGACAGTGTGAGATCGAAACCGAATGCCTGTGACTCGGCTCCGAGCCGGGCGATGCCAATGGGACTCAATGGCCTTGCCTCTGAGGTGATCTCATCCCCTCCGATCACAGAACCCACCAGATCTCCGAGTCCACTAACAAGGGCCCAGGCACCCCGCGCACTGTCTTGGACAAGGTCCACGGTCTGCTCGGCAGCGACTCCGATTCCGGTGATGGGCCCCTCGCGGGAGCGTGCGTGCTCTGGGCTGACGCCCAGGAACCCATATACCTCGGACCCATCTGTTTGGGCCGACAGCGTCGCCACCAAGACCATCGTCTGCCCGTCGCGCTCGATGGTGATCTCTATGGCCTCGTTGGGCCGCGGTCGCAGCTCGTCGCCGAGATCGTCCCACTCCTCGAGAACGAGGCCATCAACGGCGACGAGCACATCGCCCCGCTGCAACCCCGCGATGGCGGCGGCGCTGGGCGTTCCGTCCTCCAGTTCCGCAACGACCGCCGCCACCTTCAGCTGCGGGCTATCCAGGTCGGGGGTCCCGAGGGCCGAGGCGACGAACCACAGGAGCAGAAAGCCGATAACGAAGTTGGAGCCGACTCCAGCTAGCACCACCACGGACTTCTTCCAGAACGGCGCCTGGCGATAGGTGCGACCCTCATCCTCCGGATCTATCTCCTCGAAAGGGTTCATCCCGATGATCCGGACGTACCCGCCGAGAGGGATCGCCTTGACTCCGTACTCGGTTTCGCCACGGGTGATCGACCACAGCTTGGGGCCGAAGCCAAAGAAGAACTCGGTCGCCTTCATCCCAAAGGCCTTGGCCGCGACGAAGTGGCCCGCCTCGTGGATCATCACCATCAAGATGATCCCGACGATGACTATGAATCCGCCTAGCAACGTTCTTCTTCCATGTGAGGGGGAACGTTAAGGCTCCGCTGGGTTAACACGAGGTACCGATCACATCCCAGGCGACGGCGCGCGCCTCTTCGTCCACCTCCAGAACGTCGGCGACGGTCTTGATCGAGCGCGCGGCTACCCGCTCCATCGTTCCCTCAACGACCACGGCTATGGAACCGAACCCGATCCTCTCGGTGAGAAAGGCCTCGACCGCGATCTCGTCGGCCGCATTGAGCACGGCCGGCATCGAGTCCCCCACGGCTCCGGCCGCGAAGGCCAATCCCAAACACGGGAACGCGTCGCGATCTGGTGGCTCGAATCGGAGATCGAGATCCTCAAAGTTCAGGCGCCTCCAGTCGGCCTGTTGCCGCTGTGGCCAAGTGATGGCCGACTGAATAGGCATTCGCATGTCGGGATCACCCAGGTGCGCAGTCATCGAGCCGTCGACGTACTCGACGATGGCGTGGACGACGCTCTGTGGATGGACCACCACGCCGATGCGGGCGTAGTCGATACCGAACAGGAAGTGAGCCTCGATGACTTCGAATCCCTTGTTCATGAGTGTCGCCGAGTCGATGGAAATGCGGCGGCCCATGTCCCAGGTGGGATGGGCGAGCGCTTGAGCAGGGGTCGCCGCCGCAAGCTGGTCCGTCGACCAACCCCGGAAAGGACCGCCGGACGCAGTGAGCAGGATTCGCTCAACGCCTCGATCGTCTGCAGCCAGAAGCTGGGCCAGCGCCGAGTGCTCCGAGTCGATCGGCACCATGTCTCCCCCCCCAGCCTCCAGGGCCGCCAACACGACCGGTCCGCCGGCGACGAGGCTCTCTTTGTTGGCAAGTGCGAGCCGATTACCGGCCTCGAGGGCGGCAATCGACGGGGCTAGCCCCGCAGAACCAACGATGCCGTTCACAACGATGCGGTCGGCGGTCGCGGCCGCCGCAGCCACCGCCTCGGCCCCGAAGGCCACCCGGGATCCAAGAGACTCGAAGCGCTCTCGTTCCGCTGGCGTCGGGGCCGCCACGACAACGCTGGTCTCGGGGCGTTCGGTGGCCATGGTGAAGAACGCATCCGAGCCTTGACGGGCCGCGATGACATCGATGTCGACGTCTAGTGCCTCGGCCACCTCGAGAGTCTGGGTGCCGATCGAGCCGGTCGCTCCGAGAACGACCAGCGGCTTCAGGCCAGGTACCCCAGCGCGCTGAACGCCACCCAGGCCGCGGGAATCACGAACAGCAGTGCATCGACCCGGTCGAGCAGTCCGCCGTGACCGGGAAGGATCACCCCAGTGTCCTTGACGCCGAGCTCACGCTTCAACATCGAAACGGCTAGGTCGCCGAGCGGCGCGACGATCGCCACCAGCCCTGCCAGAACGAGGCCGGCGGTCAGGTCGAATGGATCCTGCAGCCCCAAGACTGCCCCCGTGAGCATCACGACGACGATTCCGCCGACGAGCCCCTCGACGGTCTTGCTCGGCGAGAGATCTGGGCTCAGCTTTCTCCTGCCCCAGTTGCGCCCCGCGAAGTACTGACCGGTGTCCATGACCACGGTCAAGGCAACAGTTGCGAACACCAGGATTCTGAAGTCGGATGCGTCCACGATGGCCAAGATGAACCCGCCGAAGCCCGCAACCCACAGCATGCCGATCAGTGTCAGGCCGCCGTTGACAAGTGGGTCCGGTCTCGCCGGTTCCAGGGCGTAATAGAACAACAGGACAATTGCTGTAACGATGAGCGCCCCGGGGATCGCGATCGGACCCCATGCCGTGACGCCGAGCAGCATTGCCAGACCTCCGAGCAGTCCGAATACGGCAAGGGGTTGATGGCTGTTGCGAATCAGGACTCCGTAGAACTCGCTCAATGCAACGAGGAGCACTACTCCAGCGAGGATTCCCAGCGCCACCGAGCTCCACGCCAAGGCGCCAACGAACAGACCCGCCAGAAGAACCCCTGTAACCACGCGGATGGCGAGATCGCGAGCCTGGCCCTCTGCCTCCAAAGGTTCGGCAGTGCCGTCCATGACATCGTCGAACCCAACGACGCCCGTCTCGACACCTGGCATCGCCGCAGCAACAGCTTGCTGGCGTTCGTCACCGGCAGCGTGGGACTCGGCAACGGCTGCCGCCAAGCCCGCGTGCTCCTGGGTGGCAGCAGCCATGTAGTCGCTCACGCCGCCGTCAACACCGACCTGAGCTTCGCCATCTGCGTCGTCGTCTGGCACCCATCCCTCGTCACCGCCATCGTCGGCGGCTTCTGACTTGGCGGAGCGGCGACGCGACCAGAAGCGGCCCTTGGTCTTCGGCTCTTCCTCCTGCTCCTGGGGTGTCGGAGCCGCTGGTTCTTCCACGTCCACCGCGTCCCCAGCGAAGGCCATCCAGTCGTCGAGTTCAGCGTCGGGATCGTTGGTGGCATCGTCTGGCGCGATCGTCGCTGTCGTGGCGCCGGCATCATCGACCCCACCGGCGATCTCAACCTGCACCTCCGACTCGACCGGCGGAGTAGCTGCCGATGCCTCGTCGTCAGCCCCGAACATTCTCTGCCAGAACGATCGCCGGTTGTCGTCGGCCTCAAACGCCGCGACCACTCGCTCCGAAGCCTCCTCCTCTTCTACTTCGTTGAGATCGATGAGACCCTCTGCGGCAACCTCCTCGGCGGAGTGACCTCCGAATCGCCTGCCCCAGAACCCCGGGGTCTCTTCGAGCTCAGCCTCGAGGGTGGGAGCTTCTGCCTCCCTGCTGTCGGAGAGGGACTCGGCGACAAGCAACGCTTCCTCGTCGTTGGTGACGGTGGCAGCAACGTCGTCGTCGATCGCGTCGCTCCCGACGTCCAGGATCGCCTCAGAATCAACAAGAGCCGCCGCTTCTTCGGGGTCAGCGCCAAAGAGTCTCTTCCAGAATCCCGGCCTTGTCTCCTCGACATCCAGCACTGGTGAGTCTTCGGCGGTCTCTTCGGCGACGGCACCCTCAATGGAGAGGTCCTCGGCGGCGACTTCCGCTGCCGGCTCGTCCTCGGTGACTTCTTCGGCGACAGCACCCTCGAAGAGGAGTTCGTCAATAGCCACAACGTCAGCTTCGTCCTCTACTTCTGCGACGGCACCCTCGATGGAGAGGTCCTCGGCGGCGACTTCCGTTGCTGGCTCGTCCTCGGTGACTTCTTCGGCGACGGCACCCTCGAAGAGGAGTTCGTCAGTAGCCACAACGTCAGCTTCGTCCTCTACTTCTGCGACGGCACCCTCGATGGAGAGGTCCTCGGTAGCCATAACGTCAGCTTCATCCTCGGGGTATTCGGGGTCTCCAAAGAGTCGACTCCAGAAGCCCTTCTTGGCTTCCACCGGTGCCGCTTCGGCTTCGAGTTCGACTTCGACTTGGGCTTCAGCTTCGGCTTCATCCACGCTCGTCGCCTCGGCTTGGTCCCATACGTCGGGCTCAGCGACTTCATCGACGCCACCAAAGATGCTCTTCCAGAATCCAGGTGCGGTCTCGGTGGCGGGCTCATCGTCTAGACCCGGCTCCACAAGATCATCGCGTTCGAGCGCCTCCGCAACCCATCCGGTCTGTTCGATGATCGTCTCTTCTGTAACGAAGAGACGCTTGAGGCGGCCGGGGGGCTTTGGGGCATCCTCAATCACTTCCTCGGCAGGGACTACTGAGAGTTCGTCGCTGGAAAGGTCAGTGACGGGCAGATCGAGGTTGGATGCATCTTCGAGGTCGCGATCTCGGGTGCCGAAGAGCCGGCTCCAGAAGCCGACGGTCTCCTCCTCGACGACCTCGACGCCTGCTGCGAACGCTGCGAAATCTTCGTCATCAACCGCGGGTTCAACGACGGCATCCTCAACGAGGCCTGCGTCCTCGACGTCTGCTTCAGTGGAGCTTTCCGAATAGTCGGTGACATCGAAGGACGCTGACGCTGCGCCGACGGTCTCCTCGACCTCTTCGACCAGTTCGGGTTCGAAGGTGACGGTCTCTTCGACTTCCTCAGTCTCGACGACCTCTTCGACCAGCGACTCGAGGGTGACTGTCTCGGCGACTTCCTCGACCAGCTCGGGTTCGAAGGTGACTGTCTCTTCGACCTCCTCAGTCTTGACGACCTCTTCGACCAGCGACTCGAGGGTGACTGTCTCGGCGACTTCCTCGAGTTCCGCGACCTCTTCGACCAGCTGAGGTTCGAGAGTGACGGTCTCTTCGGCGACTTCTGCAGCCTCCACGACCTCTTCGGCAACCTCGTCGATCAGTAGCTGAGGTTCGAAGGTGGCGGCCTCTTCGACCTCCGCGACCTCTTCGATCAGCTCGGGTTCGAAGGTGACGGTCTCTTCGACTTCTTCCGTCTCGACAACCTCTTCGATTAGCGACTCGAGGGTGACTGTCTCGGCGACTTCCTCGAGTTCCGCGACCTCTTCGACCAGCTCGGGTTCGAGAGTGACGGTCTCTTCGGCGACTTCTTCAGCCTCCACGACCTCTTCGGCAACCTCGTCGATCAGTAGCTCAGGTTCGAAGGTGGCGGCCTCTTCGGCGACTTCTTCAGCCTCGACGACCTCTTCGGCTAGCGACTCGAGGGTGGCGGCCTCCGCGACCTCTTCGAGTTCCGCGACCTCTTCGATCAGCTCGGGTTCGAAGGTGGCGGCCTCTTCGGCGACTTCTTCAGCCTCGACGACCTCTTCGGTGACCTCTTCGATCAGTAGCTCAGGTTCGAAGGTGGCGGCCTCTTCGACTTCCGCGGCCTCTTCGACCTCCGCGGCCTCTTCGACCAGCTCGGGTTCGAAGGAGACTGTCTCTTCGGCGACTTCTTCAGCCTCCACGACCTCTTCAGTGACTTCCTCGAGTTCCGCGACCTTTCCGACCATCTCGGGTTCGAAGGAGACTGTCTCGTCGGCGACTTCTTCAGTCTCGACGACCTCTTCGACTAGCGACTCGAGGGTGGCGACCTCCGCGACCTCTTCAACCAGCTCGGGTTCGAAGGTGGCGGCCTCTTCGGCTATTGACTCGCCTACAGACTCGGCGGCGGGCGCAACGTCATCGGTGCTGAGGCTCTCGAGCTCTTCATAGACGTCAACCGAGCTCTCCTCGGCGAAGAGCGGCTCGTATGTTTCCTCGACAGCATCCTCGGCAGCATCCGCGGCTTCATCGCTGCGGCGTTTGCGGCCGAACAGGCCACGCCTAGAAGTGTCCTCCTCCACCTCGGTGGTGTCGGCAACGAACTCCTCCTCAGCAACCTCCTTCGACGACACCCAATCGGGGTGCCAGGGGTCACCTGGATGTGGATCGAATTCGCCCGTGTCCTTGCTAACGGGTCACTTCCTTCCGCGCTGCGTCACACCTGCAGCAGTTCCTGTTCTTTATGCGCCAGCAGGTCGTCGAGCTGACTTATGAATCTGTCAGTCTTCTCCTGAAGTTCCTTCTCGGCCCGCCGAATCTCGTCTTCGGACGCATCGCGCGACTCCATGTGATCTTTGGTGTGGCGGCGGACATTTCTCACAGCCACGCGGCCCTCTTCCGCCATGTGACGCGCCACCTTGATGAGCTCATGACGTCGCTCCTCGTTGAGCGGAGGGAAGGCGATGCGAATCACCGTGCCGTCGTTTGAGGGATTGAGCCCGAGGTCGGCCGAGGCAATGGCTTTCTCGACGTCGCCCATGGAACCCTTATCGAAAGGCTGCACGACGAGCAACTGCGGCTCGGGAACCGAGAACGAAGCAAGCTGCTGCAGCGGCGTTTGCGTGCCGTAGTACTCGACCATCACACGGTTGAGAATGGTGGGATTGGCGCGACCGGTACGCACAGTGGCGAACTCGCCCTGGGTGTGCTCGATGGCCTGCGCCATCTTCGTCTCCGCCTCGGTGAGGAGGTCTTCCATCACTCCAAGCCTTTCAGTGGACCAGCGTGCCCACTTGGTCGCCCTTGAGGGCGGCCGCAACATTGCCAACCTTGGTGATGTTGAACACCCGGATCGGCAGCTTGTTGTCCATGCACATCGTAATTGCCGTGCTGTCCATTGGCCTAAGACCCAAGGTGAGCACATCCATGTACTTGATCTCTTCGAACAGCTCGGCGTCTGGTTCAACTTCCGGGTCGTCGGCGTAGACGCCGTCGACGCGGGTTGCCTTCAGCACGATTTCTGCCCCGATCTCGGCCGCCCGCAGCGCCGCAGTTGTGTCAGTCGTGAAGAACGGGTTCCCGGTGCCTGCGGCGAAGATGACAACACGCCCCTTCTCTAAGTGGCGGATCGCCCGGAGACGGATGTAGGGCTCGGCGACCTGCTCTATGGAGATCGCCGTCTGCACGCGGGCCTCGACCCCTGTGTGCTCGATGGCGTCGCGGAGGGCCAGAGCATTGATCACAGTCGCCAGCATGCCCATGTAGTCGGCGTTGGCCCTGTCCATGCCCTGCGAAGCTGAAGTGGTCCCGCGGAAGAAGTTGCCCCCGCCGACGACGACGGCGACCTCGATCCCGGTGCTGTGAGCTTCTGCAATCTCGCCAGCGATTCGGTAGACAGTCGTTGGGTCGATGCCGAATCCGAGTTCGGGGTCTGCGAATGCCTCGCCCGAGAGCTTGAGAACCACTCGCCTCGTCATGACGAGCCCTCCCCTACGGCGATGCGAACGAACTGGGATACCCCAATGTTCTCGCCCATGGTGGCCGACAGCTGCTCGACCATGTCCCCAACGGTTCCGTCGAATCGCTCGGGGTTCACGAAGGTCTGCTCGTAGAGCACATAGTCCTCATAGAAGGACTTGAGCTTGCCTTCGACCATCTTCACGATGATGTCTTCCGACTTGCCCTCGTTGCGGGCCTGAGCTGAGATCAACTCCCTTTCGGACTCGACGGCGTCCGGCGGTACTTCATCCCGCGTTCGCCAGCGCGGTTTGGCGGCGGCCACATGCATGGCGACGTCGTTAGCAGCCCTTTGGAACTCCTCTGACTTGGCGACGAAGTCGGTCTCGGCAGCCAGCTCGACAAGAACGCCAAGCACCGGGCGATCCGCCTGCCTGTGGAGATAGAGGCCGATCGAGCCTTGGCCCTGAGCTCGCTCGCCCCGTTTCCGAGCGTCGGCGATTCCCCTCTCCAGAAGGAGTCGGGATGCCTTGTCGAAGTCGCCATCGACCTCTTCGAGGGCCTTCTTGGCATCCATCATCCCGGCGCCAGTTGCCTGGCGCAGCTTCTGCACATCCTTGGCAGAGATCACTTGCCCTCCCCTCCGTCCGGCACGGCCCCCTTTGTCGGTTGGGTATCGGCGCCGCCGTCTGGCGTCGGTTTCGCTTCGGCGGCCGCCAGCTCTTTAGCTGCTGCCATGTCGCTGGCTTTGGCTGCAGCCTCTGCCTCGGCTTCCTTGGTGGCCAACTCTTTGGCCACAGCTGCGTCTGCGTCAGCCTTCTCCTTCGCGGCCGCTGCCGCCAGACCGGCACCCTCGATGCAGGCGGTGGCGATCATGCCCGCCATCAACTCGGCCGATCGAATGGCGTCGTCGTTTCCTGGGATGACGATGTCGACGTCGTCCGGATCGCAGTTGGTGTCAACCACCGCGATGATGGTGGAGTCGACCCGCTTCGCCTCTTTGACGGCGATCTCCTCGGTTTTGACGTCGATGATGAAAACGGCATCGGGAATGGAGTGCATATCGCGAACTCCGCCGAGGACGGCATCCAGCTTCGTCCACTCGCGACGCAGCTTTAGGCGTTCCTTCTTGGGTAGCGCCTCGATCTCGCCGGACGTCTCCATCCGTCCCAGCTCCTCCAAATAGAGAATCCGTTTGTGGATGGTGTTGAAGTTGGTGAGCATTCCGCCGAGCCACCTGTTGTTCACATATGGCATCCCGGCCTTCTCGGCGCTCTCGCGCACGACGGCCTGGGCCTGTTTCTTGGTTCCGACGAAGAGGACTTTGCCGTTCTTCGCCGTGATGTCGCGCACGGTCTCGTACGCACGCTCTGCTTGATCGATGGTCTGTCGAAGGTCAATGATGTGGATGCCGTTGCGGTCCCCAAAGATGTACGGAGTCATCTTGGGATTCCACCGGCGGGTTTGGTGTCCGAAGTGGACACCGGCCTCCAACAGCTGGCGCATGGTGACTGCGGGCACTGCGAATCGTCTCCTGTTTCCGGTTCGGGTCCTCCGCCTCGCCCGAAACCTCCACAGAGCTATCAGCTCCGACCGGGGAGGGTGCGGCGTGACGTGCGGTTTGCGGCGGAAGTGTAGCGGCGCGCCTAGCCGGTCGACAGGCGTGGCTCGGCCATCCGATTGCGCAGGCTCATGACGGCCTTGGTGTGGATCTGGCACACCCGCGACTCGGTGACTCCGAGAACTCCGCCGATCTCGGCGAGGGTGAGCCCCTCGTAGTAGTACAGGGTCACAACGAGCCGCTCGCGTTCGCCGAGCCGTCCGATGGAGTCGGCGAGGACGAAGCGGGTTTCATGGGACTCGAAGTCACCGCTGGGGTCGGGAGCCTTCGGATCTGACAACAGGTCTCCCACTGAAGACGATTCTCGATCGTCGGGGCTAAGGAGCTCGTCGAGAGCGACGAGCCCGAGGTTGGCGATCTCCGCGAGGGTGTCTTGCAGCTCGTTGGGAGTAACGCCCACCTGCGCCGCCAACTCCTCGTCGGTGGGCGTGCGCTCCAGCTTGTGCTCGAGCTCGGCCATCGATCTTTGGATCTCGCGAGCTTTGGCCCGCACCGACCTCGGCACCCAGTCGAGAGCGCGAAGCTCGTCGAGGATGGCGCCGCGGATTCGATTGACGGCGTAGGTCTCGAACTTGATGCCGCGGCTCATGTCGAACTTGTCGATGGCGTCTATGAGCCCGAAGGTTCCGTAGGACGCCAGGTCACCATGGTCGACCGAACGCGGCAGGCCGACACCGACTCGGCCGGCCACGAATTTGACCAGCGGCGAGTAGTGAAGGATCAGACCTTCTCGTGCTTCGGGTTCGGCGCTCTTCTTGAAACGCTCCCAGAGCTCGACGATCTCCTCCTGCGGACGTGCCTCAGGCACGTGGGTGCGATCTGTCATATGTAGCCCGGAGATGCTCCCTCGTAACGGATGTATATATCTGTGTAGTAGCCAGATCGGCGTGTCCCAGAAGTTCTTGAACAGCTCTTAGGTCAGCGCCATGTTCCAACATATGGGTGGCGAAGGAGTGCCGCAAGGCATGTGGGTAGGTCCCGAGCCGCTTCCTCACTACGCGACGCATCCCTCTCGGGTCGAGTGGTCCTCCGCGTACTCCAACGAATAGGCGACTTCCGGCGTCTACTCCGGCGATGGCGGGCCTTCCTCTTGCCAGGTAGGCGTCGAGTGCGGTCCTGGCCTGGCCCCCTACGGGCACCGCCCGATCCTTGTTCCCCTTGCCGCGAACCCGAAGGAAGCTGCTATCACGCAGGTCGCTGATTCGCAGCGATGCCAGTTCGGAGACGCGCAGCCCCGAGCCGTAGAGCAGCTCTATCACAGCTCGGTCGCGCAGCGATTCTGGGTCCTCGTCGGACACCTGGTCGAGCAACGCCCCGAGGCTGCGCGCCGGAACGGCCCTCGGCAGCGAGTGCTCTCTGCTGGGTGTCGCTACTCCCTCAGCCGGGTTGGCGACAACCAGCCCGCGGCGAGAGGCATCTGCGAAGAACGAGCGAACGACCGACATTTTGCGCGAGATGGAACGGCGGGCGTAGCGCCGCGTCGAGAGGAAGGCCAGGTAACGCCGCACGGTGGTTCGGTTGACGTCCTCGAGTCCCTTGATCGCCCCCCTGTCGGCGTAATCGAAGAACTGACAGAGATCGCGCCGATAGGCGTCGATGGTGTGAGGCGACAACCCGCGCTCGGAGTCGAGGCGCTCGATGTAGTCATCGAGAGCGCGCTCTGCCCACGCAGGTGGGTTGGGGACACTGGCCATCGGTGCATGGTGGCGAGAGCGACCACGCTTGGCAACAACCTGCTTCAGAGAGTCGGGGCCTACACCGGCGGCTGCGGGTCGTATTGGATGTAGCGCTTGACCTCACGGGCTCGTTCCTCGGAGTGCAGTCGCTTCACGAGATGTAGCGCCATGTCGATCCCGGCCGAAACGCCGGCGGCCGTGACGATGTCCCCTGAGTCGACGAAGCGGTCATCTGGCCGCACCTCGATGGTGCCGTCGAGGGCAGCCAAGGCGTCCAGCGACCCCCAGTGAGTCGTTGCTGGACGACCCGCCAGTAGACCGGCGGCGGCGAACACCAATGAGCCGGTACAGACGCTGGTGCGAAGGGTGCCGTCCATGGACCGCACCCAGTCGAGCACTGTTTCGTCTTCGAGCTGAGGACGGGTGCCCTGCCCTCCGGGATAGATGAGCACATCGATAGGCGGGGCATCGGCCCACGTGTGGTCGGCCAGCACCCGCAACCCCTTGGCGCAGGCGATCACGCCCTCGTGCTGTGAGATGGTGACAACCTCGACTTCGTCCTCGGGCCACTTCTGCGCCCAGGCCGCCAGCACCTCCCAGGGGCCGGCCCAGTCGAGTTCCTCGGCGCCGTCAAAGAGGAAGATCCCGAATCTCATCCGACCACCTTCCCCTTCTTCACAGCAACGCCTTCAGCTCGCAGTAGTTGAGCGTGCTGTCGTTCTTCGCCGGGGACAAGTCGACCGGTCGATGTGACAACCCTCCACCAAGGCAAACCGTCGACGCGCTGCAGTGCGTTGCCGACCGCTCTGGCGGCACCAGGAAAGCCGGCCTGGAGAGCTACCTCCCCGTAGGTCACGACCTCACCCGGAGAGAGGGACCGAACGACCTCCGCCACCGCTTCGTCGAAGTCAACGCCCACTAGGGCGTGTCGAACAGCCGGTCGCCCATATCGCCGAGGCCGGGCCTGATGTAGTAGGTGTCGGTGAGACCATCGTCAAGCGATGCCGCTACGAGGCGAACGTCGGGGTGGTCGGCCTCCAACCTCTTCACTCCCTCGGGAGCCACCACACAACACAGTGCGGTGATGTCGGTGCCTCCTGCCTCCTTGACACGATCGATGGCCCACGACAACGAGCCGCCAGTCGCCAGCATCGGCTCCAGGATGAGCACCCTGGCGTCGCCGATGACCGGGAACTTGACGTAGTACTCCTCGGGCTGAGCGGTCTCCTCGTTGCGTTGCACGCCGGCGTAGCCGACTTTCACCCCGGGTAACAGGTCGACGACCGCGTCCAACATTCCAAGGCCGGCTCGCAGCACGGCGACCGCCACCATCTGGGGGAAGCGATAGCCGCTGGTGGCTTCGAGCGGCGTCCGCAGCGGGTACTCCGCGAGCTTGGCATCCTCGGTGGCGGTCTCAACGAGGTGGTAGGTAAGCCGGCGAGCCGCCGCACGAAATGCCTCGGGCTCCGTTCTCTCGTCGCGCAGGATGCTCAGGTAGTGACGGGCCAGCGGGTGTTCGACGACTGTGAACTGCATGGACGGAGCGTAGCTGGTGGCCATGAGGGGTTAGCTGCCGGCCGCCCGTCCTCGCAACGGGCAGCGATTCGTACACTCTCTCCGTGTTCGACACCCTTACCAACCGCCTCAACGGCGTCTTCGACAAGCTGCGGTCCCGAGGCCGCCTGGACGAGAAGGCCATCGATGAAACATTGCGCGAGGTGCGGATGGCGCTGCTCGAGGCAGACGTTGCGGTTTCGGTCGCCAAGACCTTGTTAGGCCGTGTCAAAGAGCGGGCGCTAGACGCCGAGGTCCGCAAGAGCCTCACACCTGGACAGCAGGTCATCAAGATCGTGCATGAGGAGCTGGTGACAACTCTCGGCGGATCAGCCGCCGAATTGGTCAAGCCGAAGACGCCGCCCCTGGTCATCCTGATGGTCGGACTCCAGGGTTCTGGAAAGACGACCACTGCCGCCAAGCTGGCCAAGAAGCTGAAGTCCGAAGGGCGGCGTCCGCTGCTCGTTGCTGCCGATCTCCAGCGGCCGGCCGCTATCGACCAGCTCGAGACCCTCGGAGAGCGCATCGGCGTCAAGGTCTTCACGGACCGTGGAGGCAAGCCGCCGAAGCTGGTCAAGGCCGCGCTGAGGGACGCCCGCAAGGGTGCCCACGATGCCGTGATCATCGACACGGCCGGGCGCCTGCAGATCGACACCGAGCTGATGGGCGAGCTATCCGACGTCCGCAAGGCCGCAGATCCCGATGAAGTGCTGCTCGTGGTCGACGCCATGACGGGTCAAGACGCCATCAACGTCGCCAAAGGCTTCTTGGAAAACACCGACCTCACGGGGCTCGTCCTGTCAAAACTCGACGGTGACGCCAGAGGTGGCGCCGCCATCTCAGCGGGCGAGGTGACGGGTCGGCCCATCAAGTTCGCCGGCGTCGGCGAGTCCATCGACGACCTCGAGCAGTTCCATCCCGACCGGATGGCGTCGCGGATCTTGGGCATGGGAGATGTCTTAACCCTCATCGAAAAGGCAGAGACGGCGTGGGATGAGGAGCAGGCTGCCGAAGTGGCGGCCAAGATGGCGGATGCCAGCTTCACTCTCGAAGACTTCCTCACGCAGTTCCAGCAGCTCCGCAAGCTCGGGCCTGTCAACCAATTGGTTGGTATGCTTCCTGGCGCACCGGCGGGCGATATCGACGTCTCCGAACGAGATTTGGCCCGCGTCGAGGCGATCATCAGGTCGATGACCATCGACGAGCGCCGCTCACCGAAGATGATCGACGGCAGCCGCAGGCGACGTGTCGCCAAAGGCTCGGGGACTTCTACACAGGAAGTCAACCGGCTGCTCAAGCAGTACGGCGAAGCGCAGAAGATGATGAAGTCGCTGGCAGCAGGGACCGGGCCACTAGCCGGGCTCCTAGGTGGCGAACGGAAGCGGAAGAAGAGGTGACCGTATGGCGGTGAAGATCCGCCTGAAGAGAATGGGCAAGAAGCGCCAACCGAGCTACCGCGTGGTGGTAGCCGACGGGCGCTCGCCTCGCGATGGTCGATTCATTGAGCAGATCGGCCGTTACGACCCACTGACCGAACCCTCGGTGGTGGAAATCGACAACGACCGAGCACTCGATTGGCTCTCCAAGGGAGCTCAGCCAACGGATGCCGCCCGCAAGCTGCTCGAGATCTCCGGCGCTTGGAGTCAGTTCCGCGCCACCAAGGGCGAGGTGCACACCATCGCCGCCGTCCCCGAGGCGAAGGCGAAGATGTCCAAGAAGCAGCAGGCTGCCGCAGCGGCTGCAGAAGCCGCGGCAGCCGAGCCAGCGGAAGACGCCCCCGCGGAAGACGCCCCCGCAGATGATGCCCCCGCAGATGATGCCCCGGTCGAAGAGGCTGCCGTCGAAGCCGCCGCTGTCGAAGAGGCCGCAGAGGCTGCTGCTCCCGAGGAAGCCTCCGCCCCTGAAGAGGCCGCCGACGAGGCTGCCAGCGATGACGAACCAGCAGAAGAAGCAGAAGGTGAAGAATCATGAGCGAATCCATAGTCCACGACGTCGTGCACTTCGTCGTGTCAGAGATCGCTGAGAAACAGGATGAGGTCAAGGTCACAATCGTCGACAACGGTGAAGGCGAGGTAATCGCCGAGGTCGAGGCCTCCAAATCCGACATGGGGCGGGTCATCGGACGCCGAGGGCGAGTCGCCAAGGCCATCCGCACGTTGGCCCAGGCCGCCGCCGACGAAGAGGGCCTTCACGCCGAGGTTGAGTTCGCCGACTGACGCAGTTCCCGTTGGCCGGGTCGGCAAGCCCCATGGGATCCGCGGCGAGGTCACCGTTGAGGAGCTGACCGACAACCCCGACCGTTTCGTCGCCGGTGCCACCTTCTCGGTACCCAAGGGGATTCTCGTCATCTCGTCACTACGACGGCACCGGAGCGTGCTCCTGCTGAAGTTCGCCGGCGTCGACTCTCGCGAGGCTGCGGAGGATCTGCGGAATACGATCCTCACGATTCCGGCCGACCAACGCCGCGAGCTCCACGACGGGGAGTTCTGGCCAGATCAGCTCGAGGGGCTCAAGGCATTGCTGCCGGACGGCAGCCAGCTCGGCACCGTTACCGGAGTCGCCCTTGGATCAGCGCAGGATCGTCTGGTCGTCAAGACGACGGAAGGCCACACCATCGAGATCCCCTTCGTTGACGAGTTGGTGAGCGACGTCCACCCCTCAGGGGGCTTCGTTGTGGTCAACCTGCCACCAGGGCTCGACACAGTCGACTAGCCCGCTCAAGCTGATAGTTTCGCAGCGTGCCTCATCCACAGCCGAACCCTGGCCTCGCTCTCGAATACCTCGAAGGTAAGCGAGACCCGCAACCCTTGCTCGAAGAGGCCCGTCGACTTCGCGACGAAGGCAAGGGTCGCACCGTCACATACTCCCGCAAGGTGTTCGTGCCACTCACCACGCTGTGCCGCGACACCTGCACCTATTGCACCTTCGCCAAGCCGCCTGGCGCCGGGGGTCAGTACCTCGAGCCCGAAGATGTCCTCGCCATCACCAAGGCGGGCGACGCCCAGGGTTGCACCGAGGCCCTGTTCACACTCGGAGATCGCCCCGAGGACCGCTGGCCTCAAGCCAGAGAGTTCCTCGATGGCAAAGGATGCGACTCGACTCTCCAATACGTGACTCAGATGTCTGAATTGGTCGTCACGGAGACCAGCCTCTTCCCGCATGCCAACCCCGGGATCATGACCGAGTCCGAGATCGCGGCGCTGCGTCCATCTAATCCCTCGATGGGGCTCATGCTGGAGAACATCTCTCCACGCCTGATGGAGCCCGGCATGCCACACCACAACTGCCCCGACAAGGAGCCCTCCCTCCGCGTCGCCACCATCGAGGCCGCAGCTGCCAACGCCGTCCCCTTCACCACCGGTGTCCTCGTCGGAATCGGAGAGCGGCCATCCGAGGTAGTTGACTCGCTGTTCGCTCTCGCCGAGATGGCCCGAAGCCTCGGCAACATCCAAGAAGTGATCGTGCAGAACTTCCGGGCGAAGGACGACACCAGGATGCGGCGCAACGCAGAGCCAACGGTCGCCTACTTCACGAGGGTCATCGCCGCCGCGCGCTGGATCCTCGGTGCGGAGATGAACCTGCAGGTGCCGCCCAACCTGACCCAGGACTACGAGGTCTACCTCGATGCCGGCATCAACGACTGGGGAGGCGTGTCGCCTTTGACGATCGACTGGGTCAACCCCGAGGCCGACTGGCCCCACCTGGAAGAACTGACCGCCCGGACACAGGCGAAGGGCTTCGAGCTGAAGCCCCGGCTCCCCGTGTATCCCGAATTCATCTCGGCGCAGTGGATAGCCGCTGAGCTGCTCGACAAGATTGACGCTGCCACCGACCACGACGGGTACGCTCTCGCCCCCCAAACCGTCTCATGATCACTTTCCTCCGCCTTCGCCCTGCAGACGAGCTCAACGAGCTCTGGGCATCAACGCGCCGCCGCGAAGGAACAACGGCGGTTGAGACCTCAGTCGATCACACTTCGGCTCTGGCCGGAGGTCTGCTTCCGGTTGCAACCTCGCCGATCCCAGGAGCGGTCGCCTGGGTCGTGCCTCCTGCCGATGGCATCGCGCTGGCGGAGAACGGTGCCAAGGGATGGCAACTCACCATCGAGCACACCCATGACCGGGCCGACGTTGTCGACGCCCTCGCTCGCACGGAAGCTGCGTACTTGCGGACCGGGCGAAGCAGAGTGGCGGCCGCCGCGGGGATCGCCGGCATCCCGGGATTGAACACAACGGTGTCCGTGTTCGTCGACTCCGTCGAAGAGGGTCTTGCTGCGATCGGGAGCGGAGCGGGTGATCTTCTGCTGCGCGACTGGGACACCGAGCGCATCGGATCGCTGCGCGACGCACTCAGCGGAGCTCTTGTCGAGCGCACCGCGATTCCCCTCGGAGTCGACATCGACTCCGTTCGAGAAACGCTGGATACAGAGTCCTTCACGGCCTACCTCGGCCAGGTCGACGGCTCCGGCGCCGCCAGGCCACGCTACGAATGGGCGCCCGGCATGGACATGACGCCGCCGCTGTCAGAAACGCGGATATCGACAGAGTGGCCAGATCGCGCCTGGGTGAACGGAACGTCTCCGGCCGGACTCGACTCGATCAGCCCCGAACGGCGCCGTGTCCTGCAGCGCTCCCTCGACGGCACTCCCCCGTCGCGCGACGAGGTGGAGCTCCTCTTCACCGCTCGAGGAGACGAGGTCGACGCCATCGCCTCCGTCGCCGACGAGCTGCGGCGACGCACCAACGGTGACACCGTCACCTACGTCATCAATCGCAACATCAACTACACCAACCAGTGCTACTTCCGGTGCGGCTTCTGTGCGTTCTCCAAGGGGCCGCGCTCCCTCAACCTTCGGGGCGACCCTTATCTGCTTGAAGTCCACGAGGTGGCGTTTCGCACCAAGGAGGCCTGGGAGCGTGGCGCCACGGAGGTGTGCTTGCAGGGAGGCATCCACCCCGACTTCACCGGCGACTTCTACCTCTCGGTTCTGCGGGCCGTCAAGGACGCCGCTCCCGACATGCACATTCACGGGTTCACCCCCCTCGAGGTGTGGCAGGGAGCGGAGACCCTCGGCAAGCCCGTCGCCGAGTTCCTCGCCGAGCTCAAGGATGCGGGACTGGCGACCCTGCCCGGCACCGCCGCCGAGATCCTCGACGACAAGGTCCGCCGCTTCCTGTGTCCCGACAAGATCCGCACTTCACAATGGGCCGAGGTCATGATCACCGCCCACGAGATGGGCATGCGGTCCACCTCAACCATGATGTTCGGCCACATCGACGGACCGGCTTCGTGGGCCAACCACCTCGAAGTGCTGCGTCAAATCCAGCGGCGCACCGGCGGAATCACCGAGTTCGTGCCGCTGCCGTTCGTTCACATGGGCGCCCCGATCTTCTTGCGGGGCCGCTCTCGCCCGGGACCGACTTGGGACGAGGTGGTGTTGGTGCACGCGGTTGCCCGCATCGCGCTCGACGGCCTCATCCCCAACATCCAGGCGTCCTGGGTCAAGCTCGGCCTCGAGGGCGGCGCTCGGCTACTCGATGCCGGCTGCAACGACCTCGGTGGGACCCTGATGGATGAGAACATCTCGCGAGCAGCCGGCGCGGCACACGGCCAGCTGGCGACACCCGAGGATCTAGAGGCGACGATCAGGTCGGTCGGCCGCACCCCCTCCCAACGCACCACGCTGTACGAACCGGTCGGCCAGCGCGTCGACGGTTAGGGCGGAGCGCCCTGCAGGTCAGACGCGGTTGCGAAACAGCACGTTGACGATCTTCCAGCCATCTGACGTCTTAGCAAGATGCAGGTAGTCGAGATACTCCAGCGACAGCACCCGGGCGCTGGCGATCGTCGAGGAAACGTCGTCGACCTCCACCTCGAACTCTGTATTGGGTGTGTCTCCCCCACCGTCTTCGGTTAGCTCCATCATGCGGGTCTTGGTGACCCCTCGTAGCTCTTCACCCTCAAGGGTCCGTTTGGTCAGTTCGGGATGGAGGGCTCGATCCATACGCGCCACATCACCGGAATACCAGCCCTTTACGTAGTCGCCGACCACCGACTCGATCTCTGTGACTTCGGATGGCAGCGCGGGGCCGTTCATGTGGATACTCCTGATCGATCAAACCCTAACGGAGGCCGGCTTTCGGCCGCCGGCGACATCGGCTAGGAGGCGGCCGGAGGCAGAACTCGGTTCCTCGCGACTACGAGTACTCCCACAGATACGGGCCGACTTTTCCGCAATGTTTGCACTCACGGTCCTTTGGGGCCACCGGCTCCGAGCAATTGGAGCACTTGGCGGACTCTGGCTTGACGGCTGGTTTGCCGCGGAATCGCGCCAGCATCCCGCGACGCCGCGGTACC
>CAXMQS010000035.1:0-3884 GCA_964195995.1 uncultured Acidimicrobiia bacterium | reverse complement strand
GCGTGGCTGCCGAGCAGCGCCTTGCCGGCGGCCGAGCGCTTGCGGTAACCGATGACGAGCAGTTCGGCCTCGAAATCGTTCGCAGCCGCCAGCAGGTCTTCAGCCGGCGAGTTGTCTCGAACGTATTCAACGACCTCGTGGGCCACGCCCTCTTCAGTCAACTGCTGCTCGACTCCTTCGAGAGCGGTGCGGTATCGCAACACGTCCTCTGCCGAGGTGTCGGCCCCTCCCCTCATCGAGTGCACCACGATGAGCCTCGCCTCTCGGCGGCGGGCCTCGCTTATGGCGAGCTCGAGAGCCCGCTGCCCCTCGGGGTTGTCGATGTACCCGGCAACTATCGTTCCCATCAAGCCTCCAGATATGAAGTCAGCTCGAAGCTTATGGGTCGAGGGGGCCGCTCCGGGCGAGCTATCGCTAACGAGACCATGGACCTACTCTGGGGCTGTCGGCCGCGAGACTAGGAGGCACCGATGCAGCTCTATATGGACCGTCACGACGTCCCCGGCGCCACCGCCGAGGTGGTTGCGGATGCCCATGCTCGTGACCTGCCGCTTTCGGCCAAGCACAGCGTCCAGTTCCTCTCCTACTGGTTCGACGAGGACTCCGGACAGGTCTTCTGTCTTGCCAAGGCGCCCGACCCCGAAAACCTCGAGGCGCTGCACCTCGAGTCACACGGCTTGATCCCCCATGAGATCATCAGCGTCGCCGAAGACAACGTCCTGCTGTTCTTAGGGAAGATCAGCGATCCTGCCGATCACACCGAGGTCGAGAACCCCTTTCGGACCATCCTCTTCACGGACCTGGAAGAGTCGACATCGCTGCTTCAAGATGTCGGGGAGTCGGCCTTCATGCTGCTGCTCACCGAGCACGACCTGATCATCCGGCGAGCACTCGTTGCCTCCCAGGGCCGTGAGGTGAAGCACACCGGCGACGGGATCATGGTCTCGTTCGAGGATGCTGCCCGTGCTCTGGAGTGCTCCGTAGCCATTCAGGACGGATTCGACGCCAGGGCGGCCTCGGGCGAGACCCCGCAGCTTCGAGTCCGAATCGGAATGGCCGCCGGCGAGCCGGTCCAGCACAACGACGACATATTCGGATCAGCCGTCAACCTGGCCAGCCGCGTCTGCGATGCTGCTGATGCCGGACGCATCTTCGTCTCCCAGGTTGTCCACGACATGGGGGTCGAGCACGGCTTCTTATTCACCGCACCCGACGAGCGAATGCTTAAAGGGTTCTCGGAACCGACCCCGATCTTCGAGCTGGTTCGAAACAGCGACTGACGATCGCGATCACAGGTTCTCGTCTGAGAGCCATCCGAAGGGCCCAGCGCAGCGAGGCTCCTTTGGTCGGGCTGGCCGGATTTGAACCGGCGACCTCTTGACCCCCAGTCAAGCGCGCTACCAAGCTGCGCCACAGCCCGTGAGGGGCAATCCTACAAGCACTGGTTGGCGATTCCCGAAGCACTCAGGGTTCTGTGAGAGGCATCTCAGCGCCGGCTGCAACACACATACAACCCTGAAGCATCCCTGGGCGATGGCGTCCAGGGTGGAAGGCCACAGAACCTCCGCTCTAGAGCAGCTCCCGGACCGCCAGCTCCTCACGGAGCTGTTGGGGGCTCTCAAAGAGGATTGAGCTGATGCCGAGCAGCTCGGAACACTCGAGGTTCAAGGGGCGGTCGTCGATGAAGATGCTCTCGTCGACTCGATGCTGCATGATGTCGACGGCGGTGCGGTAGATGGCGTCATCAGGCTTCTTCACACCTAAGTAGCAGGAACTGAGGAACACTGAGAAGTAGCCCCGAAGCCCGAAGGCCTCGATGCGGTGCTCGTTGATCTCGCGGGACTCGTTGTTGAGGGTGGCCAACGTGGGCCCGCCGTGCGTGGCCAACTCGGCCAGCAGCTCCAACGACCCCGGAATGGGCTGCGACTGCTCCCGCATGAACGCGACGAACTCGTCCCTGGAGAAGGTCCTCTTGGTCCAGAAGACCGTGTGGTCCAGGTAGCCATCGAGGGAGAGGCCTCCGGTCTCGAAACTGTCGGCGACCTCGTAGTGGAGCTTCGAGTGCTCTTCGGCATCGATTCCGAACTTCTCCGCGACCCTGGCGCGCGAGTGTCGGTCCCAGCCGTTGGTCAACAGCACTCCCCCTACGTCGAAGAAGATGGTCTTGATCACAGGTGCTCAGCCACCCAGGCGATGCCCTGGACCAGCCGCAGACCCAAGTAGAGAGCCGCGGCGCCGACGAGAACCCAAAAGGACAACGGCGTCCGCTCCTGCTCGGTCTCGGGGTTCACGCCGGTGGGACGCCGTGGCGTCGCTCCGAGAAGCGACGGCTCTTGTTCTTGGCGTAGCCGAAGCGCAGGATGAGCTCCTCCCGCAAACCGGAAGCGTCCACGACGGCGTCGATCACCATCTCCGAGGCCAACCGAAGGAGATCGACATCCTCGGTGTACTCGGCTCGCTTCGCGGCAACGAAGGCTTCGCGATCAGCCTCATCGAGCTCGGCGATCTTATTGAAATACACGGCGTTAACCGCGGCCTCGGGGCCCATCACCGCGATCTCTGCGGTCGGCAGTGCCAGCGTGGCATCTGGCACAAGACCGGGACCGGAGAAGGCATAGAGCCCGGCGCCATAGGCCTTGCGCACAATGACCGAGATCCGTGGAACGGTCGCCTCCGCCACTGCGGTCAGCATCTTGGCCCCTGCCCGAATGATCCCTTGGCGCTCCACTTCGGTGCCGATCATGAAGCCGGGAACATCGGCCATGAACAGCAGCGGGATGTTGTAAGCGTCGCACAGCCACATGAAGCGGGCCGCCTTGTCTGCCGAATCGACGAAGAGGACTCCGCCGAGATGGCTTGGCTGCGACGCCACGACGCCGATGACCTCTCCGTCGAGACGGGCAAACCCTGTGATCAGCTCGGCGGCGAACAGCTCCTTGACCTCGAACAGGAGGCCGTCATCCACGATGCCGCGCAACAACTCCTTCATGTCGTACCCAACGCGATCGTCCGCGGGGACGATGTCGCTCAGCGGACCGACATCCTCGGGTGGAGCTGAGCTCACCCGTGGTGGATCGTTGCGGTAGTTGGAAGGCAAGAAGCTGAAATAGGCCCGAGCCCACGAGATGGCCTCCTCATCGGAGGCGACCAGAGCGTCGCCGCACCCCGAGACTTCGCAATGCATGCGGGCCCCGCCCATCTCCTCGAGGGTCGTCTCCTCGCCGATGACCATTTGCGCCATGCGGGGCGAACCCAGATACATTGAGGCCCTCCCCTCGACCATCACCACAACATCACAGAATGACGGGATGTAGGCACCTCCGGCCGCCGAAGGCCCGAACAAGCAGCAGATCTGGGGCACCCGGCCCGACAGCTTGATCTGGGTGTAGAAGATGTGACCGGCACCGCGCCTGCCCGGAAAGAGATCGACCTGATCGGTGATGCGGGCGCCGGCTGAGTCAACGAGATAGAAGACCGGCAGCAGCTCCTCATAAGCGGCTTCGAGGGCGCGGATGATCTTTTCGACGGTGCGGGCTCCCCAGCTACCCGCTTTTACCGTCGAATCGTTAGCGACGATGACTGCTGGGCGCCCGTCAACAGTGCCGCGGCCGGTGACCACTCCGTCGGCCGCCAATTGGTCGGAGGCGAGGGTGTTGGCCAGCAAGCCATCTTCGACGAAGGAGCCAGGGTCGCACAACAGATCGATGCGGCCTCGCACGAACAGCTTTCCCTGCTCCGCGAGGCGCGCGTGGTACTTCTCGGGTCCACCCGAGCTCGCCTTCTCTTTGGCTTCGCTGAAACGATCAGACATGGGTTCTTCTTCGTGAGCGAGTTACCAGCCGCACCGGTGTTCCAGTCAGCTCATATTGCTGTCTCAGCCGGCG
>CAXMQS010000034.1:0-2655 GCA_964195995.1 uncultured Acidimicrobiia bacterium | reverse complement strand
CCCGGCACCACTTCGACGCTGGGTATCAGCCGCTCCGCGCCGCCTCGGATGACGAGCGCCTCAGGAGCAGACAACTCCTTGAGCGCCTCGAGCGCATCGCTGGCCTTGGCCTCCTGCACGTAGCCCAGAACCGAATTGAGGACCACGATGGCAAGGATCACCCCGGTGTCGATCCACTCGCCGAGCAGTCCGCCGCTGACGACAGCAGCCGCCAGCAGGAGCCAGATCATCACATCGCGGAATTGGTCGGCGAGTATCTGGAGCCTGCCCCGACCACGGCGCTGTTCGAGCTCGTTACGCCCGAACCGCGCCAGCCGGGCTGCAGCCTCGGCGTCGCTGAGTCCGGCATTCGGATCGACGTCGAGCCGCTGCAGCGTCTGTTCTACAGAGAGGGCATGCCAATCGTTCAAGCCGAGCGATGGTACGACGGGGTCGGAGACCGTCGAGCGTGGCGACTACTTCCATGTAGCATCGCCGCGGAGGTGCCAATGAGCCTGCTCGATCGGTTGGTCAAGGAAGACAAGAACGGACTTCACATCGGAGGCGAGTGGCGCCCGGCGTCGGACGGCACCACCATCGAGGTCACGGACCCGGCAACCGAAGACACGATCGCTGAGGTCGCCAGCGCCTCGCCGGCAGACGGTATCGACGCCGTTGCCGCCGCCTCAGACGCCGCAGACGAGTGGGCTGCCACCGCACCCCGCCTCCGCAGTGACGTCCTCCGCAAAGCGTTCGACCTCATGTTGGACAACGCAGAGGACCTAGCGCACCTCATCACACTCGAAAACGGCAAAACCCTCACCGACTCGCGGGGCGAGGTGCGATACGCCGCCGAGTTCTTCCGCTGGTTCTCTGAGGAGGCGGTCCGCAACGTCGGCGAGGTCTACACCGCTCCCGCCGGAGACAAGCGGGTCATGGTCCTGCATCAACCGGTGGGCGTGTCCGTGCTCATTACGCCATGGAACTTCCCTATCTCCATGGGTACCCGCAAGATCGGCCCCGCTCTGGCTGCCGGGTGCACCGTTGTTCTCAAACCGGCATCGGACACTCCGCTCGTCGCATTGGCCCTTGCCGACATCCTGGTAGGCGCTGGAGTCCCACCCGGGGTCGTGAACGTGATTCCCGCCCACCGGTCCTCGGAGGTGGTGACGCCCATGTTGGCCGATCAGCGGGTCCGCAAGCTGTCCTTCACCGGCTCTACGGAGACCGGGCGAGTCTTGTTGGCCCAGGCCGCGCCGCGCGTGCTGCGAACCTCGATGGAGCTCGGCGGCAACGCGCCCTTCCTCGTGTTAGCCGACGCCGACATCGACGCCGCAGTCGAAGGGGCGATGGTCGCCAAGATGCGAAACGCCGGCGAAGCCTGCACCGCCGCCAACCGCTTCTACGTCGAGGCTCCCGTTGCCGACGAGTTCGCTGCCCGCTTCGGGGAAGCGATGTCGGCCCTACAGGTCGGACCGGGAAGCGATGAGGCCTCCGACGTCGGACCGCTCATCAACGCGTCGACGCGAGACAAGGTGGCCGATCTGGTCGAGACGACAGCCGGTGCCGCCACGGTCGTCACCGGCGGCGGCGCACCGGATGGTCGTGGCTACTTCTTCAACCCGACCGTCCTCTCCAACGTCAAGCCGGGCTCACCCATCCTGCAGACGGAGATCTTTGGCCCTGTGGCACCGATCGTGACCTTCGAGAATGTCGACGACGCCATCGCCCAAGCCAACGACACCGAGTACGGCCTCATCTCCTACGTCTACACCAGCGACCACAAGCGGGCCCTGGAGGTCGCCGAGTCCCTCGAGGCCGGGATGGTGGGCATCAACCGCGGCCTGGTGTCAGACCCGGCAGCGCCGTTCGGCGGTGTCAAGCAGTCGGGCCTTGGCCGTGAGGGCGCTCACATCGGGATGATGGAGTACCTGGAGCCCAAGTACATCGCTGTCTGAACTGGAGCCTCCGATGGCTCCTGGCTAGGCATCGACCCGCTCGAGGCTGGATACAGCCGCCCGGGCTACCCGCTTAGTGAAGTAGTAGATGCGCTTGAGGTTGGCAATCACGTCGACCTCGAGGGATAGCTGGGAACCCGGTCGGCATCTCCCGCATCCAATCGCCCGCGATGGGACGAAGCGACTCGGTCATCCGATCCATGCCGAGCAGGAAGATCGCCAGTCCGCCAACGAGCCCAGCGGCCAGGAGAACCCAATCGATCTCGGAGGCCCCGGTTTCTTGAGAAAGACGACAAGGTCAGTCATCGACCTGGCCCGTGGATCTCGAGTTGTTCTCGGCCCGGTACTCCATGATCAGGTCGGCCATCCCAACTGCCATGAACGGCATCAACGGGGCCATGGCGATGCCGATTCCGCTGACAACGCGCAGCACCACGAAGATATAGACGGTTGCCAGGATCACCGCCGTCGCCCGCCCCTGCCAGCTATGAACCCTCTCAGACCGCAACGAGACGATGGCTCCGGCGCCGAAGCCGGCGACGAGACCACTGACAACGTCGCGGGCGATGGCTGAGATGATCAGAGCCACCGGTACCGACAGGCCCATCGCTGCCAGAACGGCGCCCGGGGCATAACGGTGCTTCGAGAGAAAGGCCGCGGTCAAGAAGACGAAGGGGATGATCGCGAGGCCGAGAGCAGCCGGCGCCGTCGGTGATGG
>CAXMQS010000033.1:0-6410 GCA_964195995.1 uncultured Acidimicrobiia bacterium | reverse complement strand
GATGAGCACCTCGTTGGGCTCGAACGGGGCGATCAATGGAGCGAAGATCGCCATGATCAAGAGCCCACCGATGATCACCATTCCGACCTGGCCCGTGCGGCGGCGACGCAGGCGGCCGAACGCTCCCTTCCACAGCGAAGTCGGCTTGGAGAGCAGGAACTGGCTGTTCTGCTCGATCGGATCCAGAGGGTTGTTCTTGAGGCTCACGTCACTCCAGCCGGATTCTGGGGTCGAGGTAGGCGTAGGAGATATCGACCAACATGTTGATGATGACGTATCCGGCGGCGGCCACGACGGTGATGGCCTGGATGACGGGGAAGTCGCGCGAGGTGATGGCCTCGACGAGGGCAGTGCCGACGCCCGCCAGTCCGAAGACCGACTCGGTGAGTACTGCGCCGGCGAACACGACTCCCATCTGCAAGCCGACGACCGTCACCACAGGGAGCATGGCATTGCTCATGGCGTGACGAGCGATAACGCGACGCTCCGGAGCCCCCTTCGCCCTGGCGGTTCGCACGTAGTCCCGCCCCAGCGTGTCGAGCAGGGACGACCTGGTGATACGAGCGATGACGGCCATCGGGATGGTGGCGAGCGCCACCGCTGGCAGGATGAGGTGCCTGATGGCGTCCCAGAAGATCTCGAAGTCCCCAGTGATCAGCGAGTTGAAGATGAAGTGGTTGGAGATGAACTCGAGGATGTTCCCGAAGAAGCCCTCCTCGTTGATCGTCCATCCCCAGGCGTCGTAGAACGGCACGGAGATGAGGCCAGCCGTGATCCGTCCCGACGGCGGCAGCTCGAGGAAGGTGCCCTGCAAGAGCAGGGCGAACACATAGGCCAGTAACAGGCCAAGCCAGAACACCGGCATCGATACCCCGACGTTGGCAACGATCATCGTCCCGACGTCGGTCGGCGTGTTGTGCTTCATAGCAGCAAGGATTCCGAGTGGGATGCCGATGAGGAGGGCGATGATCAGCGCTGTCATCCCGAGCTCGATGGTCATCGGCATCCGTTCGATCAGCATCTGCGACACCGGCCTCGAGAAGCGAATGGAGTCGCCGAAATCGCCCTGGACCATGTCGCTCATGTAGATGCCGAACTGGATCGGCAAGGGGTCGTTGAGGCCCTTGTTCTCGGCGAAGCGTTCGCAGGCCTCGGCGGTGGCCTTCTCGCCAAGGATCGACTTGCAGGGATCACCGGGGATGGCGCGGGCAAGGAAGAATGTGACCACCAGGATCCCAATCAGGACCGGGATGGCGAACAGTAGGCGTCGTCCTATGAATTGAAGCATGCGCGAGTGAGGCGCACCCTAATGGGTGCGCCTCACTGCTGTCTTGGCTAGCCGGGATTTACTCCGGAGCGTTGATCAGGTTGCCCCACAAGTAGCTGTAGTACTCGAAGGCCCCCGTGTTTCCTACGTGCAGCGGATCTGCTGCGTCGATGCCTGCACTCCAGGAGGCGACGACATCGTTGGCGTCGAAGGTCGATCCGTCGTGGAAGGTCACTCCCTCGCGGAGCGAGCATGTCCACACCGAAGCGTCTTCGTTGCCGGTGCATTCCGTCGCCAAGCGGGGCTCGACGGTTCCGGAATCGATGGCGTAGCCCAAGAGCGGCTCAACCACTTGCTGGCAAGGAGCCAGCGACTCACCGTCTGTCTCATCCGTGCAGTAGAGGCTGATTGGCTCAGCGTTCTGTAGGAAGACGAAGGTGTCGTCGTCTGGTGATGCCCTGTGGAACAGCGGCGCTCCGAATGGACGGAAGTGTGCCCCTTCCACTGTTGCCAGCGTCGCAGACGCCGAGGCGCCGTGAGCGATAGGCACCATCGGCACCAGTTCGCGGATGGCGTTGTTGGCAGTCACGTAGAGGGGTCCGGCCGTCGCTGCGTCAGCGATGGTCTTCGCCTCGTCCAAGACCTCGTAGATCTCGGGGTAGGGGTTACCGAACTGCGGGTTGGTTTTGCCGAAGTGGAAGTCCAGGAAGTTGGTGACGTGCGGATAGTCCGCGCCCCAACCGAGCAAGTACAGACCGTCGAGGCGACCATTGGTCGACTCGTCGATGAACTCACCTGACTCCATCACTACAACATCGGCCGTGATGCCGAGGTTCTCCTCGAGCTGGGTCTGGAACTCGACTGCTACGAGGCCGGGCTCGGGCAGATAGCCACGGAACACGTCCCTGTAGAAGATCGATGTCTCAAATCCATCCGGGAAGCCAGCTTCGGCCAGCAGTGCCTTGGCAGCTGCCGCGTCGAAGTCGTACCAGGAATCTCCGCCACAACCGAGATCGATCGAGCACGGCGTGAAGTGCGAGGCAACCTCCGACCCTTCTGGGTAGAAGTTGTCGACGATCCGCTTACGGTCGATGCCCATTGCGATCGCCTGGCGCACCTTGACATCGGCGAATTCCGTCATCTCACCCGGGGTGTCGCCGAACGGATCGATCTGGTCAACCATGGCCAGATAGAGGGTGTTCGGGTTCGCTACGGGGATGAACGTCAGATCGCTATCACCCTGCACCGTTTCGAAGTCGTCAGGGCTCAGGTTGGTGATCTGGTCAACGTTGCCCGACTGCAGCTCCAGGAGACGCTGAGCGCCTTCTGTAGCCCACCGGAACACAAGCGTCGAGTAATCGGCGGGAGTGCCCCAGTAATCGTCGAAGCGGCTGAAGGTGATGCTGTCACCTCTCTGCCACGTGTCGAGTGCCCAGGGGCCCGTGCCGATGGGGTCGTCGAGCGGCGCGCCGCCGGTCGCCGCGAGATGCTCTTCGGGCTGAATGCCGAAGGGCGTGAACGCTGCGATGGCCGGGAAGGCCGGGACTGGCGTGCACATCGTGAACACGACCTCGTACTCAGCCGTCGCTTCGATCTTCGAGATCGAACCGCCGTAGTCGCAATCAGGCGCCGCGACCGCGAGACCTTCAAAAGGTGCAGCATCGGTGGCTGGTGGCGCGTCGGTGGCTGCGGTAGTTGTGTCACTGCTTGAGTCACCGCACGCTGCGGCGACCATGACAAAGGCAGCTGCCAAAGCCAATAGTTTCAGAGTCCTTTTCATGGATCCCTCTTCTTTCGTCATAGGACCAGCGGCAAGCCACTGGTAAGGCGAGAGACTACCTCCAACAGCTCTGATTCGACCATTCAACTCGGCAATGGGCCCTAGTTCTGTACGTGTTGGAAGCCGAACCGGCCCTTGATGCACAGGTGGCCCGAGGTCACGTCGTGGTCCATGGGGGAGGTAACTTTCACGATCGTGTTGTCCTGGACGTGTAGTTCGAGGGTGCAGCCGACGCCGCAGTAGGGACAGATGGTCGCGGTCATCGTCTGGGCTGCCTCGTCCCAGGTGTTAGCCGCCCGCATGTCGAACTCGCTCTTGAACATCAGCGCCCCAGTCGGGCACACCCCGATGCAGTTGCCGCAATAGACGCAGGCAGAATCTGTAAGAAGCGTGTCGAACTCCGTGGAGATCCGAGCGTCGAAGCCGCGGCCAGCGACAGAGATGGCAAAGGAGTTCTGGGCTTGTTCCCCGCAGGCGTCGACACACTTGTAACAGAGGATGCACTTGCCGTAATCGCGGACATACAGCTCGTCGTGGACCTTCACGGGCTGGTCGACGGAGGCGGCTGCAAGCCCGTCTGGTGCATGGTGGTGGCCGGCGTGGGCCTTATCTCGCTCGGCGGCCGGCGCAGCTGGTCCGTACCTGGTGGCATCTGCCCCGTAGGTGTCGCTCCAGCTGCCGGCACCGGCCAGCGAGGTGTCGACGGAGGAGTCGAGGAACTCCAAGACCATCTTGCGGGACTGCCTCACTCTGGCGGAGTCGGTCAGGACTTCCATCCCGTCCTCGACGACTCGCGAGCATGAGGGCACCAAGGTGCGCGAGCCCGCCACCTCGACGACGCAGACCCGGCAGGCGTTGGCGGGTCGCAGCGTCTCGACGTAACACAGCGTCGGCGTGTCGACGCTGGCGGCGGTACAGGCGTCGAGGATCGTCGAGCCCTCCGGCACCGAGACCGCGGTGCCGTCCACTGTGATCTCGACGGCCCTCTTGGGGAACGGCATCACGGCGGTCACGAGCCCACCAGCCCCAGGTCGAGCGCCGACTGGACGGCGGAGGATGCGGTGTGCCCAAGCCCGCAGATAGAGGCCTCGGCCATCACCTCTCCGATCTCAGCGATCAGGGCGGCATCGTTGGACCCGGAGGTGATCCGCGTCAGAGCTTCCTCCTGGCGAACCGTCCCGACGCGGCACGGGACGCACTGGCCGCACGACTCGTCACGGAAGAAGCGGGCGATCCTGGCGACGACGTCAGCCATGTCGACATTCGCACCGAAAACGACGACCGCTCCCGAGCCCAGAGTGACCCCGACCTCGTTGGCTGCCTCGTGTGACAGTTCTATGTCGAGGTCGGTCACGAAGGTCCCGGCGGCGCCTCCCAGGAGGATCGCTTGGATCGAATCGACATCATCGGTCCCCAGGGCGAGCAGATGGCGCAGCGTCGTCCCCAGCGCTAGCTCGTAGACGCCCGGCCTGTCGACGTTGCCCGAGAGGCAGAACAGCCGGGAACCTGTTGACTCTGTTGTGCCGACGGCGCGAAAGGCATCGGCGCCGTCGTTGATGATGTGGGGGATGTTGGCCAGGGTCTCGACATTGTTGATGAGTGTCGGCTGGCCAAAGAGCCCGTGCTGGTTCGGGTATGGGGGCTTCTGGCGCGGCTCGCCTCGCTTGCCCTCCATCGACTCCAGCATCGCCGTTTCCTCGCCGCAGATGTAGGCACCGGCTCCGCGGCGGATCTCAATGTCGAAGGAACGGTCGCTGCCGGCGACATCGGCACCGAGATAGCCGGCGCCTCGCGCCGCGACTAGCGCCGCCTCCAGGGTCCGCATTGTCTCGGGATACTCGCCGCGGATATAGATGAAGCCGTGTTCGGCGCCGACGGCGATTGCCGCGATGGTCATGGCCTCGATCACGGCGAAGGGATCGGCGTCCATTAGGAGACGGTCCTTGAAGGTCCCCGGCTCCGATTCGTCCGCGTTGCACACGACGTATTTGGGAAACGCTTCTTCTGTGGCAACGGCGGCCCACTTGCGGCCGGTAGGGAAGGCCGCACCGCCCCTGCCGAGCAGGCCCGATGCGCTGACCTCTTCGATGACCGCCTCCGGTCCCATGGCTATGGCCTTTGTCAATGCCGCGTAGCCGCTGGAGGCCGCATAGTCATCCAGGTTGGCACCAACGGTGCCGACGCGTCGCAGCAGACGAAGCGGCTCACCGCCGGCGCTGAGCGTCACCTTGCCGGGACCCGGCAGCGCCGCCCCCAGCGACGCCTGGATCTGCTCGACCGTGATGGGCCCGGCGCTGCGGTCGGAACCCCCTGCGAACTGATAGAGAGCAGCAGGGGCGCGGTCGCACATGCCGAGACAGGGGCTGCGCATCCATGTGGCCTGGTCGCCGGCTCCCTCGGGCCCCATGGCGGCCTCCAGCTGCGAACAGAGGTCGGCGGCTCCCGCCGCCAGGCAGGCGACATCGTCGCAGATGTGAGCCACCCTTGGCGCTCGTTCCGTCGTGGAGAACAGCGCGTAGAAGGTGGCGACCCCATATGCCTCAGCTGGGGGCACGGTGAGACGGCGGCAGACGTAGTTCATCCCACCAGGGCTGATCCACCCGATGTGAGCCTGGAGTGCCCACAACGCAGGCAGCAGGAGGTGGCGCTGGTCACGAGCGCTGCGGCCGCCGCGAGCGATGTGGAGATCAGCCTCGGTCCGGTCTCCCCCCGTCCAACCGTCGCTTGGCGGCCCCAGCAGACCGTTGACCGCAGACTTCTCGGCATCGGTCGGCTGCGCCTCCATGAGCTTGAGATCCATTAGAGCGCCTCGATGCGGATGGCGGTTGCCTTGAACTCGGCGGTCCCCGACTTGGGGTCCCACGCCTCGATCGTGAGGGCGTTGGTGTCTACCTCGTCTGGGAAGTGCAGCGTCATGAACGCAAGGCCCGGTCGCAAGCCTTCGGTGTAGCGGGCGGGCGCCTCAACGGAGCCCCGGCGCGACACGACCCTGACCTGCTGCCCGTCTGCGACACCAAGGCGTTCACCGTCAACCGGATCGATGTCGAGCGTCTCGCGGTTGCGGATGGGGGAGGCGAAGCTACCCGACTGCACCCCGGTGTTGTATGAGTCGAGGCGACGGCCCGTTGTCAGCCGGATCGGGTAGTCGTCGGAGAGCTCGTCGACGGGCGGCACCCACTCGGTGGCGATGAACGGTGCCAGCGGGCCGCGGGCCTCCGGATCGTCGTCCCACAGCCTGCCGTGGAGGAACTCCTCGCCGGGGTGGTCCTCGTCGTAGCACGGCCATTGGATGCCGTTGAGTTCCTCGAGCCGCCGATAGCTCATCCCGGCATGCATCGGCGACAGGCTTCGCAACTCGTCCCA
>CAXMQS010000032.1:0-36331 GCA_964195995.1 uncultured Acidimicrobiia bacterium | reverse complement strand
CATCTATTTGACCACACCGGAACGGATCACGGAATTGATGATCCAATGGAAACGCATCGGTGTCACGACCTTCATCATCGAGACAGCGGCACCGTTCGATGACGAAACAGTTGAACGAATCGCCACCCAAATCAGACCCTTTGTCGAGTCCGCGTAGGCCCGCAGCCAAACCTCAGGCGAGGTCACGCCCTGATGTGCCAGTGTTAACGACTGGTGCGCTCACCTGAGTTCATCGCACGGAGGCGTTACGCTGAGCGAAGGCCACCAAGAGGGGACTTGGAGTGCGGGTTTTCCTCAGCTACCGCAGAGACGACAGCTCCGGCCACACCGGTCGGCTGGCTGACGCCCTGATCCAGCGGTTTGGCCCGAAGGGTGTCTTCCAAGACGTGGCTGCTATCGGGCCCGGTCGAGACTTCACCGACGCTATCGCGCGGGCGCTCGAGGACTGCGAGGCCGTGCTGGTGATTATCGGGCCGGAATGGTTGGGGGTACCGGGCCAACCGGGCAAGTCTCGCCTGCATGAACCCGACGATTATGTGCATCTCGAGTTGGCAACGGCGCTCTCGCTCGACGTGCCGGTCGTGCCGGTGCTGGTCAGCGGCGCGACGCTGCCAACGGTGTCCGAACTGCCCGATGATGTCGGTTCGCTCGCTCACCGCCAAGCGGTGGTGCTGCGCGACGATATGTGGCTCCGGGATGTGGATAGCCTCGTGAGATCACTTCGCGGTGAATCCGAGGTTCCGGTGCCGCGTCGTCGTCGATTGGTCACGGCAGGTGTTGCCGCTGTGGGCGCAGTGGCTGTGGTAGCCGTAGCCGGATCGTTGTGGTGGGGCGGAGACTCCACGACGACAAATGATGGATCGGAACTGGCGGTGTGCCTGGATCCGGCCGGGCCACAGTTCACACCCCTCGAGTTTCTTGGCCAGACGACGGGGGACATCCGGCTGGAGGGGGGAACGCTTCACGTCATAGTCGAGGACGGTGGCTACCGCCAGCTAGCACCTAGTAGCTGGGAGGTGGTCCTCAGTACGGCGATGACAAACTTGACAGCTTCGGACGAATACCACGCTTACTGGCACTACGAGGGTCTCGCAGTTGACCGCAGGAGATTTGAGACATCGTGTTTCTACCCGGAAACACTGCTAGACCCAAACTCGACCAGTGATGCGAGGATCGGTTTCGAGGTTGTGCGCGACCCGCTCGGAGTGCTCGCACTCCTGCTCGATGGGGACATCATCGACCTGACAGCTGACTAGCTAATGGGGATCGCCAATAGCGGAGGCGGATGGGAATCGAACCCACCAGGGATCTTTCGACCCCTCAACGGTTTTGAAGTTCGGTGGCGGCCGTCTGTCTGGTGCCCTTGCGTGCTGTCCTGTAGGGAGCTTGGTGGATGGCCGTCCGTCTGGTGTCGGTGAGTGCAGTCTGTTCTCGGGAGGTTCGTTAGCAGACGGTTTGCAGTCGTAGGTTGAGGATTGACGCGCTCAGAGTCCGGCCACTCTGGACGGCTTGCGTCAAAGGGCGTGGGCCTTCTCGGACAGGACTCTTGGGCCGATTCCACGAGTCATCATCAGCGTTGGTGATGACACCGTTGATGTGGAAGTCGATCAAGTCGAGGTTGCTTCTCGCATCCTCGAATGACCATCCCGACCACCCGGCGGTCAGAATTCGTCGTCCTCGCATCGACGATGACCGCCGATCAACCAAGTCAATTGATAGGGCCATGTGTCAACCGACTTCCGGCGCCGGTGATGGTTGGGAGGGGCGACGCAAGTGGCCTTGAATCTCCACTCCTGTCTCTGCACCCACTAAGGCTCTGAGCGCTGGGAGTAGCCGTGGGTGGGGTTTTCTGAGACCGGCTAGCTGCATGGAGATTTCCGCCACCGAAAGGCCCAGGACTCGGGCAAGATCAGCAAGCAGCACGCCTTCTCGTGCGAGGACGGCGGAGGCTGGAGATCGACGGTAGGGAGGTTGTGTGGATACGGCAAGGCTCCGCGCTCCCGATTCCATGAGCTGCGGACTGTCGGCTCGGCCGGCCAGTCGCTGTTCGAGGTCCCGCTGGGCGGCTATCGAGGCAGTCAATTCGTATTCCGCTGCTCTACCCGTGGAAATGGTGAAACGAATGAATGACCAAGCAGCTAACTCGTTGCGGTAGCGGCGGATTGGGCGCAAAGTCGAGATCCCGGTTAGCTCCATCAGTTGCTGGTTGGTCGCTTGCGTCTGTTGAGGAAACAGCGAGGCAGGCGTAGTTCTCATCTGACGGATTCTCCTCGGCTCTGGCCCTCTGTTCATCTGTGGTTTGACGGAGGGCGTCTCCTGGGCGAGGACACTCAAGGCCAGGTAGCTGGCAATGTGGCCAGGCCGAGACCGAGGGTCGAGGGCAACGGCTGCAGGAATGGCAACCTCGCTGTTGGAGCTGGAGAGGGCGGAGCAGTCATAATCTGTCGGCAGCCCGACCTGCGGCCGTACCTGGGCGTAGCCCCATAGTTGTAGCTCGCGGCGATGTCTATACAGCGACTTTCGCGACCGAAGGCCGGTGAGCTGTATGAGTCGATCGTTAGCCACGGAGCATTCGTGTGTCTCGCACAGCAGGCACACGACGTGGAGAGCGAAGAGCAACGCCAGAGCTCCTGGGCCCATACGTGGGTCCTTCACCGAAGCACTGGGAAAGGCCACTGGCGTGTGCCAGTGGATCGGCGCGCCCCGCCAGTAGTAATCGCCAGGGTCGGACATCCTGGCTTAATGACTAACGTCGCCGATGCTGCCTTGCAAGGGCCTAAGGGCCTGTAGTACCAGCCCCCTGGAACCCTGCCCCTTTTCGCCCGGGGGCTGGAAAGCCTCACCCGGAGCAGAACGTCACTCGGATATGCGGCAACGTCCTCTACCTGTCCTTTAGTGCCTCTGTCATCCTGCGTGGGCCTGGCCGGAGTGGCCAGAGAGGTGCCGGGACGAGTATTCGAAAGCTCGGACAGTCAGCTCTACACCAACGGTGTGATATCAGACAAGGAGGCAGACAATGAGAGGCGGCAACAACATTATCTCGTGGGTGATCTTCATTGCGATCGTCGCCGCCGCTGTCGTCGTTGGGATCGTGACGGACTCGGCTCTTTGGAGTCTGGTGTTCGTCGCCGTCTTGGTGGCAGTGGCGTCGCCCCGGGTGATCAAGGAGTGGGAGCGCGGTGTGCTGCTGCGGCTGGGCAGATTCCGACGGCAACTCGACCGTGGCGTGGCGTGGATCATCCCTGGGATTGACGGCGTGACTCGGATCGTCGACATGCGGATCCGCTCCACGTCGTTCGTGGCGCAGGACGCACTGACCTTGGATACTGTCCCGGTCAACGTTGACGCGGTGCTGTTTTGGAAAGTCACCGACGCCAAGAAAGCGGTCTTGGAAGTCGAAGACTTCCCATCAACAGTGAGTTGGGCGGCGCAGACGACGTTGCGAGATCTAATTGGACGTACGGAACTTCTACTCATGATCTCCGATCGGGAAAGGCTCGACCAGGAGTTGCGGGAGATCATCGACAGGAAGACGAGCAACTGGGGTATCTCCGTGCAATCGGTCGAGATTCGCGACGTGATGATCCCAAAGACGCTCGAGGACGCCATGAGCCGCAAAGCACAGGCCGAGCGTGAACGAGAATCCAGGATCATCCTCGCCGAAAGCGAGCCACAGATAGCTGAGCGGATGCACCGGGCAGCGAAGGTCTATCAAGACGACCCAGACGCAATGCGGCTGCGTGCCATGAATATCACCTACGAATCCATCAAAGAGAGCGGCGGGATGATGGTGGTCCCCTCAGGCATGGCGGACTCGATCAACCCCGGTGTGCTCGGCCTTGCGGCAGCCGGACTTCTGGACCTTCCGAAGGGCGACGGAGAGAGGTCTGCCCCGGATCACGAGAAGGCTGGCTCGCCGGCTGAGAGGATTACGAGCGGAGCTATCGCGGGATAGTCGCTGCCCGGATCGAGCGCAATAAGGCGCCCACGCTCAGATAGCGGAGCCGGATGGGTTTCGAACTGTCATGGAGGGCCCGAACGTAGTGAGGGCACGCGGCTCGCTAGTGGAGGCGGATGGGAATCGAACCCACCAGGGATCTTTCGACCCCTCAACGGTTTTGAAGTTCGGTGGCTGCCGTCCGTCTGGTGTTGGGGAGTGTCGGTGCGTGCTGCCCTGTATGGAGCTCGGTGGATAGCCGTCCGTCTGGTGGTGGCGAGTGTTGTTCCGTATCGGGAGGTTCGTTAGCAAACGGTTTGCAGTCGTAGGTTGAGGATTGACGCGCTCAACGACCTAGCGACGGTGTGCCAGTGTCGAGGAAGGTTCCTAAAGGAGGGCACGCGTAACCGAGCGCCGAAGTGCCGTTATGAGCGGGTCGGGAGCCGGATTCTTGGCGTTCCATCCCCCGGTAGTGTCGTCTAGATTTCGAAATCGCTAGGAGTCTCCGATGAACGACCACGAACTGCAGCGCATCAAGGCTGCCGTCGCATCTCGATCAGACGAGCTCGTGGCACTGCTGTCCTCGTTCGTAGGTGTCGCTTCCGAGAATCCACCCGGGCATCACCTCAAGGATGGTCAAGAGTGGATCGGCGAGCGCCTGACGGCGTTCGGTATTCCGTTTGAGGTCCATCCAACGTCACGCAGTGACACCGATCATGCAGTGGTAATCGGCAAGGTCGGTGACAGCGATCGGTTCATGTACCTTCATGGCCACTATGACGTTGTACCGGCCTTCACCGAGGGTCAGTACTCACCTCAGATCCGAGATGGCGTGATGTACGGCCGGGGCACATCAGACATGAAGAGTGGCCTCGTTGCCATGTTGGTTGCAGCCGTGATCCACCGTGATCTTGGCGGTGCAGGTCAGGTTCGGCTGGTCTACGTTCCCGACGAGGAATCTGGCGGTGCCGATGGTGCCGAGCGAATGGCGGAACTCGGCCTGCTCGACACTGACGGCTGCTTGGGTGCCCTTGTTGGAGAGCCGAGCAACCCGGACGTGTGGTACGCAGCGAGGGGCGCATTCACGGTTCAGGTGACGGTGAACGGCAGGCCAGCGCACGTTGGCCTCCACTACACAGGCGACAGCGCATTCGAGCACGCCCACCACGTCGTAAATAGGCTCCTGACGTGGCGGGATGAGGTAGCTGAGCGCAAGACCAGCTTCATGATCGAACCCGAAGAAGCCCGCTCGTCCATCGTCCTGATTGGTGGAACGAGCGCAGGAGGAACGAACTTCAACATCGTTCCTGACAGCTACACGTTCACGATCGACCGTCGCCCCAACCCCGACGAGGACTACAACCTGGCGAAGAGCGAGATGCTCGACTTACTCAGCGAGCTAGCTGTTGACCACCCGCTCACCGTCGAGGTCCTCCAAGACGCACGCCCAGCGAGCACACCGGCCGATCACCCCCTTGTCAGATCGGTCCAAGACAACGTCAACAGTGTCGGTGGTAGACACGCCCCGCTCTCGATGTGCCCTGGATGCTTGGAGACCCGCATCTACAGCGAACACGATGTCCCCGCTGTGGCCTATGGCCCCGGACCAATGGCTCTCATGCACGCCCCTGATGAGCATGTACCCCTCGCCAACATTGATGAAGCCTGCGCGGTCTACGCAGCCGTTCTTGGCGACACGCTCGGCTACAAGTAGGAAGGACTCCCTGCTGGACGTTGCGTGATAGCCCCGCCCATATCCGGCGCCATGCGTTCCCTGTGGGCCCCGAGGTCGCCGAAGGCGGCAGCAAGGCTCGCTCGCGGAGGCGGATGGGAATCGAACCCACCAGGGATCTTTCAACCCCTCAACGGTTTTGAAGACCGCGGAGCCCACCAGGCACTCTGACGCCTCCCTCCAGGAGGCCCTAGAGCCACCCAATGAGGGAGGCTACCGCTCAGCCCCCTGAAGGTCTCTTGGCGCAAAGTCCATAGCCCGCAGCCCAATACTCCAGCAACGATTTGTACGCCTTTCGATAACCTCCCTTCCGATATGACTCCCGGAGAGATAATCCAACGGCGGCGTGCCGAGCTGGGCCTCACTCAGGCGCAGCTGGCGGAACGCATTGGTCGTACCTCTTCGACGGTGCAGCGGTGGGAGCGCGGCGTGGCTACGCCTCCCAAGTCCTTGTTGCCGACGCTGGCGACGGCCCTACAGGTGTCTGAGCGAGATCTGGGGGTGGCCTTCGGGCGCGAAACCGCCCCTCCAGTAGAGGCGGTTGAGACGCCAACCTCGCAGCCATCGGATGGCGCCGAGGTGGAGGCCCCTCGGGAGGCGTCGGGAGCGATCGCTATCGAGGAACAGCCAACAATGGCCGTGCCGGCCTCGGCGCCCGTTGCCTCTGCCCCACAGGCGAAACGCAGGAGCCCGATGAGGCGGGCACCCGCTGTGGATTCCGCCGAAGGGCTCTCCTACATCGAGAGGCCCCAACAGCGCTACCGCTACCTGTTGCGCGCCACGCTGACGGTCGTCGTGGGGATCGTGCTGCTGTTCATCCTGTTCTGGGCCTTCGGCGAACTGAGGACCGCCATCGGCGACGTTTGGGATCTCTTTGGCGATGACGCGCCGCCCGGTACCGCGCCCGGCACCGACTTCTAGAAGATCGCTCGTGCTAGCAGCCCAGCAGCGGCTGTTGCGGACAACCCAAGGATGACCCGTCGCAGCGGTGCTCCCTCGAGCTTTCCGGCGAAGGTTCGCCCCAGGCGGAGTCCAACCAGCATCGCAGGGAGCAACCACAGCGCCACCTCGACATCGGTCCTGGAGATCTCACCACTCGCCGCCCGGATGGCGATCGTGAGAGTGACGCCGAAGATGAAGACCATTGCCAGGCTCGAGCGGATGGTCTCGCCCTTGGCGTCGTGATAGAGCAGGGCAAGGGGAGGACCTCCCATCGAAGCCACCAGAGAGGTGACGCTGGCCGCGGTGCCTGCCGCCGTTTGTGTAACGGGAGTGCGTCGAACCTTGGCACCTGTAGCGAGGATGACGACACCTGTGAGCACGGCGAGGCCGACCAGGACATCGAGGGTCGTGTCGGTGGCCAGCTTGAGGAGGGCCAGTCCGATACCGGCACCGATGAGGCGTCCGATGAGAATCCATCCAACGCCGTCGAGATCGATGGCATGGCGTTCTCGCCACGCCATCGAAATGACCATCGGAAGCACTACAAGAATCTGGGGCACGGGAGCCAGCCGCTGGTCGACTAGCGAGAGCAGAGGGACGGAAACGATGGCGAACCCGATACCCGCGGTCGACTGCACGCTGGCAGCGAACGCCGTGACGATGAGGGCGATGACGAGGTCAGGAGCGGAGACGGGCAAGGTCGGGAGTATCGCACGCCAGATAGGGTCACCTGTCGACTACCTTGCTCCGATGCGACGAGCCCTGCCGATCATCCTTCTCGTCCTCTTTGCTTGTGGCGAATCAACCACTCCAGAGGTGGTCACCACCGCACCGGGCGACGCCTCCGAGGAGATCATCGTGATAGCGGCGTCGACCGACCTTGCCGTTGGGCAAGAACGACTGTTGCTCGCCCTCGCCAAGCCAGATGGCTCGAGGCTCGGATCACCCGATCTGGCGACAACGATCACATTGTTTCCGGAAGAGGACCCAACCGCCAGCGTTGAGGTAGTCGGCGAGTGGATCTGGGCCATCCCCGACCGAAGCGGCCTCTATCGGGTGTCGGTCGAGTTCGATCGGGCCGGAATCTGGGTCGTCCAGGTGTCGCCCGCCTCCGGTCCCCAGCCTGGTGCGATTGGCGTGATCGTCCAGCAAGATCCGCGCACCCCCGCCATAGGGACGCTGGCCCCGCCATCGGCGACGCCAACTGCGTCTGACGCTGCCGGCATCGCGGCGATTTCGACAGATACCGATCCGCAGGCCCGCATGTACGAGATGAGCATTGCCGACGCGGTCGCCTCGGGTCGCCCGACGGTTATCGCCTTCGCCACCCCGAAGTTCTGCCAGACGGCCATCTGCGGCCCAACACTCGAGGTCGTCAAGGACCTCATGTCGGATCATCCCCAGGCGAACTTCGTCCACGTTGAGGTGTACGACCTAGCCGCCTCGCCGTTCGATGCTGTGTCTATTGACCAGCTGACGTTGGCGCCATCGGTCATCGAGTGGGGCCTGACGTCCGAGCCATGGGTGTTCGTGGTCGACGAATCGGGAACCATCACCGGCCGCTTCGAAGGCGTCGTCGACGCCGATGAGATCACCTCCCTGATCTCCTAGCTGCCTGCGGTCTGGCTTGGCCTGCGGGAGGGGGCGGGTGGTACGATGCCGCTCGCTTCGGCGGGTCTACGATGGCGCCGCCGCCAGACGCCAAGAGGAGTCCTGCCCTGCATACGCCGGTACCAGTAGCGCCCGCCCTGAAGCGTCGTGCTCTCGTGGGGATTCCAGCCCTGGCATTGCTGCTCAGCGCTTGCGGGGAGAAGAACCTCCCGCTGGACTCCCTCGATCCTGAGGGACCGATTGCCAGGGACATCGACAACCTGTTCACGGTCGTCTTCATCATCGCCGCCGTCATCTTCGTCCTCGTTGAAACAGCCCTCGTCGTAGGCGTGCTCAAGTACCGACGCCACAAAGGGGAAGGCGACCGACCAGTCAAGCAATCCCACGGCAACACCCGCCTCGAGATCGCGTGGACCGTGCTCCCAGCCTTGCTCCTCGCCGGCATCGCCGTACCGACGGTCGCCACCCAGTTCGACATCCGCGCCGAGCCAACCGGCGAGCGCATCGAGATCAACGTCACCGGACATCAATGGTGGTGGGAGTTCGAGTTCCCGCAGTACGGATTCACAACCGCCAACGAGTTCCACATGCCCGCAGGTAAGAACGTCTACCTGACGATGACATCGGAAGACGTCATCCACTCTTTCTGGCTCCCCAATCTGAACGGCAAGCGCGATCTGGTGCCTGGGCGGACCAGCAACTTGACGCTGCTGGCGGACGACCCGACTCCGACAGGTGAACCGTTCTTCGGCGTATGCGCGGAGTTCTGCGGACTGGCTCACGCCGACATGCGTATGAGAGTCTTCGTCGACACGGAGGAGGACTTCGAAGCCTGGGCACTGGCCCAGGCATTGCCTGCCGTCATCCCAACCGAGGGCCTTGCCGCCGAGGGTTATGGGACGTTCGGGCGAGTGTGTTCGGCGTGTCATGCGGTTGCTGGGACCGAATACGAGCAGCGGCTGGCACCGGACCTGACCCACTTTGGGAGCCGGACAACTCTTGGGGGCGCCACCTTCACCAACGACACTGCCCACCTCGAGCAGTGGTTGGCCAATCCATCCGATCTGAAACCGATGGATCCCGATCGCAACGATCTCGAGTCGGGCAGGATCCTCGGGATGCCGGACTTCGGATTAGAGAGCGCGCAGATTGACGAGCTCGTGGCGCTGCTGCAATCGTGGAAGTGAGGACGCCTTGGCGACAGTAGCTGAACCGGTAACGATCAAGTCGCCCGGACCACCCGGCGTCTGGGGATGGCTGACGACGGTCGACCACAAGCGCATCGGCATCCTCTATGGCTGGTCGGCGCTGTTCTTCTTCATCGTCGGCGGTCTCGAGGCGCTGCTGATCCGCCTGCAGCTCGTTGGTCCGAACCAGGAACTGCTTTCCGCCGACGCCTACAACCAGCTGTTCACGATGCACGGCACAACGATGGTCTTCCTGGCCGTGATGCCGATCGCCTCGGCCTTCGCCAACTACTTCCTACCTTTGCTGATCGGTGCCAGAGATGTTGCATTCCCTCGGCTTAACGCCTTCAGCTATTGGCTGTTCATCTTCGGCGGCATCTTCATGTACTCCTCTTTCTTCCTCGGTGGCGCTCCCGATGGCGGTTGGTTCGGCTACGCCCCGCTCTCCATCGAGATCCCCGAAGTGGTACGGATGGACTTCTGGGCACTTGGCCTGCTGGCACTCGGCATCGCCTCGATCGGCTCCTCGGCAAACTTCATTGCCACGATTCTGACGATGCGGGCGCCGGGGATGTCCCTGCTGCGGATGCCCGTATTCGTTTGGATGATGCTGGTTGTGAGCTTCCTGCTCATCTTCTCCCTGCCGACGGTGACGGTCGGGTTGTTCCAGGTGCTCTTCGATCGCAACTTCGGGACGCTGTTCTACGCCGCGGACGCCGGTGCCGACCCGTTGCTGTGGCAGCACCTGTTCTGGCTATTCGGCCACCCCGAGGTCTACGTGCTGATCTTGCCGGCAATGGGGATCGTCTCCGAAGTGATACCGGTCTTCAGTCGTAAGCCCCTCTTTGGCTACTCCTTCGTCGTCTTTGCCGGAGTAGCCATCGGCTTCATGGGGTTCGGCGTTTGGTCGCACCACATGTTCACCTCTGGCATGGGTCCTGTCGCCGAGTCCGGCTTCGCTGTTGCCACGATGATGATCGCGGTCCCGACGGGCATAAAGATCTTCAACTGGCTGGGCACCATCTGGGGCGGGCAGTTACGTCTCACTACGGCGATGCTCTTCGCTCTCGGCTTTATAGGCATGTTCACGATCGGAGGGCTGTCCGGGGTCCTCCACTCGATCGTCCCATCCGACGGCCAGCAGCACGACACCTACTTCGTCGTTGCCCACTTCCACTACGTGTTGTTCGGCGGCGCCATCTTGGGCTCGCTCTCTGGCCTCTACTACTGGTTCCCCAAGATGACAGGGCGTCTGCTCAATGAGCGGATCGGAAAGTGGCACTTCTGGGTGACGCTGCTCGGCTTCAACCTCACCTTCGCTCCGATGCACTTCTTGGGTCTCATCGGGCAGCCGCGCCGCACCTATCGATACCCCGAAGGTGTTGGCCTCGACTTCTGGAACCTGGCCGCGACTGTCGGCGCCTTCGTCATCGCAGTGTCAGTGCTGATCTTGATCTACAACATCGTGGTGAGTCGGCGCAATGGTGAGATCGCAGGGAGGGATCCGTGGGATGCTCGCACGGTGGAATGGCTCACGGCGTCGCCCCCTCCGGAGCACAACTTCGACGAGATCCCCATCGTCACCGCTCGCGACGACCTGTGGGAGCGCAAGTACTTCCTCGATGACGATGGATACCCAGTAGCCAGAGAGACTCCGAACATCCCGGCCCCCAAGGAGCCAGGCGAGCTCGGCGAGATCCACATGCCGTCTGCGTCGTACTACCCAGCCCTGACCGCTCTCGGCGTCGTTATCGCCATGTTCGGACTTGCCTACCTGCCCGTCGGATTCGCGGCGGTGGGAGTCGGGGCGATGGTCATGGCCTGGGGCATCTTCGGCTGGTCGATGGAGCCAGTGACCAAGGAGCATGCCGCACATTCCGATGAGGAGCATCACGATGACTGACCTAGCCGAGGTCGCTGCTCCCGAGAACCACCCGCCGATGGCGCATGTGCGCAAGGTGGCGATGTGGGTGTTCCTCGGCTCCGAATGCATCTTCTTTGGGTCGTTGCTCTCGACCTTTCTGCTCTACCGGACCAAGACGTTCAACGGACCCAGCGCCGAGGAGATCTTCAACATTCCGTTCACCTCTGCCAGCTCGTTCATCTTGCTGATGAGTTCCCTGACCATGGTGCTAGCTCACCACGCCCACGAGAGGCGCGACTCGCGCGCTACCCGAATCTGGCTCATCGGGACGGCGCTGCTTGGCGCAACCTTCCTCGCCGGCCAGGTCTTCGAGTTCACCGAGTTCGTCCAGGAGGGTCTCAAGATCTCGACGAGTCCGTTCGCCTCCAGCTTCTATGTGCTCACCGGTTTCCACGGAGCCCACGTCGCAGTTGGGGTGCTGATGCTGACCGCAATGGCCTTCATGTCGGCCTCGGGGCGGCTCAATGATGACGAGGGCATGAACGTCGAGCTGGTGGGCCTGTACTGGCACTTCGTCGACGTGGTGTGGATCGTCCTGTTCACCGTCGTCTACCTGCTCCAAGTATGACCACCACGCAGCACATCAGTCATCCGACCGCCCGCCAGTACTGGATCGTCGGCGGGATCCTCGCCGTGATAACCGCGGTTGAGGTCGCCGTCGTCTACATCGATGCACTGGGGGGTTGGGTGGCTCCGATCCTCATCGCACTGGGAGCTGCCAAGTTCACCATCGTGGCCAGGTGGTTCATGCATCTGAAGTTCGACAAGCCGCTCTACAGCCGCTTCTTGGTCATGGGGCTGATCGGCGCCCTCGCCATGTTCACGGTGGTGCTGTTCACCTTCGGGCTCCTGGTCGGCAACTAGCCGTGATCTAGTGGAGCTCGACCTCAGCTTCCATATGCACTGGGACGTTCTCGGCATCGTCCTTGCCCTCGGAGTCGGCTACATCTACGGCCTGCGCCTGCTGACGCCAACGCTGGCTCCTCGTGGCGAAGATCCGGTGACGAGACGTCAACGGATCTTGTTCTTCAGCGGCCTCGGACTTCTGGCGGTGGTGACCAGCTGGCCGGTGCATGACATCGGTTCTGAGAGCTTGTTCATGTTCCACATGACGGAGCACATGGCGCTGTCGCTCGGGGTGCCGCCGCTTCTCCTTCTCGGGACGCCGTGGTGGCTGCTGCGTGCCCTGGTGGCCCCGATACTGCCGCTCATCCGTCTCGCCACCAGGCCCCTCGTGGCTCTGATCTCCTTCAACGTCACGCTGGCTGTCCTCCACGCTCCCGGCGTCGTCGAGCTGATGGTCACCAACTCGCTGTTCCACTTCGTAGCCCACTCGATCTTGCTGGTGACTGCCGTGCAGATGTGGTGGCCGGTCGTTGGGCCCATACCTGACACGCCCCGCCTGGAGCCCTTTCCCCGCATGGGCTATCTGTTCCTGCAGTCTCTCGTGCCGACCGTGCCTGCGTCTTTCTTGACCCTCTCCGAGAAGCCTCTCTACAAGATCTACGAGACTCTTCCGCGGTTGTGGGACATCTCGCCTCTCACGGATCAGACCGTCGCCGGCCTCATCATGAAGCTCGGTGGCGGGGCTGTGCTGTGGACGGCCATCGCCATCACTTTCTTCACTTGGGTTGCGGACGACGAGCGAGCCACCCTTGCTGCCAGCCACTCGTGAGAGCCGGAGCGGCGCTGCTCTTGACGGCGCTGGTGGCATGCGGTGGATCGGACAAGGCGGTCGAGGGGCGTCTGGCCGAGGTAGACAGCGATCTGCTGGTTGTGCGGTCCTTCGTGCTTCTCACCGATGACGGCGAACGACTCGACTTCACGGTTGAACCTGGCGCCACCTTCCACGGTGGGCCCCTCGCTCACATCCGGGATCATCTGTTGTCGGGGGAGTCGGTTGTCGTGTTCTACGAGGAACGCGACGGGGGTCTCGTGGCTACCGGGGTCGAAGACAGCTAGTCGGTCGGGCCCTGGTGATCGGAGCGGGTCAGATAGGCGGCCCCTGCGAGGACGCCGACCGCGATCACCGATGCCACGGCGATGGGGAAGGCGGCGTTGACTCCCTCGATGAGCAGGACTCGGGACACGCCGAAGACCGTTATCGCGATCACGACCAGCGCCAGAGCGGGAATCGCCATGGCAGGAAGGCTCTCCGCCATGAATGCCCGCTTGTTCTGGGGCCACGCCTCGCCTTCAAGGGCGAGCACAGCGGCGTTCGACCACCTCTCAGCAACGAGGGCGACGACGCCTCCGGCCACCGCACCGACACTGATGAAGGTGACGATGCCGCGGAACGCCGAGATGGTCACGACTTCGTTGGTGATCGTGCCTCCGATTCCGATCCCAATGCGCAACATGGAGTAGGCAGAGATCGCTCCCACAGCGGAGCCCAGTATGGAGATGGCGCCGGGGGAGAATCTCGGTTCTGCCGGGCGCCGCGAGCGCACGGCCGCGGTCGTGACATAGGCGATGAGAGCTCCCCCGAGGATTCCGAACCCCAAGACATATATGTACATGGCGTCGGTCCCGGCCGTCACGCTCCCTCTGCCGGATCCCGTTGTCGGGTCGACCGTGGTGAACCCTGCTGCGTCGTCGATGACGGCTCCCGCAGCCATCGCCATGCCCACGATGGCAAGGAATGCTCCTGCGAGCACACCGGCGCTTGGGATGGTCATCTTGCGATTCATTGTGCTGCCTCGGCGTTGCCGACCCACGGATCCCCCGGGATCGTCATGCTAAGAGGTGCAGGCATCGGGTGAGAAGATTCCGCCGACCCTGCCGTCTGTGTCGGCTGAGGTCACCGGACCGTGCAAGAGCACCGATCCGTCGGCGCCTCGAAGTTGGAACTCCAGCCCAGACTCGGGGTCGACCTCGTATGTCACCGTGAAGGTGTCTGCGTATGTGGACTCGAGGTCGGCGACGCTGTCGCCGGCTCGGAGTCCGCTGACGGTACGTAGGTCTGCCGCCAGCGACTCCAGGTCTCCGAATGCGAGATCGAGTCGATAGGCCGCGAACGATGGAGTGACGTCGGGGTTAAGAATGATGACACCAAGTGGTCCCCAGCGAACGAAGCGAACTGGGTCGCCGTCGCAGGTTCCCAGGGTGCCTGTCGAAATGTAGGTCCCTGTGTCCTCGTCGGGTTGGCCGAATGTCGCGACCAGGCGTCCCAACGTTGTGTCCCCATCGTCACCGAACCGGAGATCGCCAAGTCCGCTCGAGCCCATGGCGAGGGTCTCAAGAAGAAGGGGGTCGCCCACCGCCGAGATGGGAACGGCAGGCAACGTTGTGACTGTCGGAGCGGTGGTCGGGATCACGACTGTCGTGACGGTGCTGGCGGTCGCCGACGTGCCGGTCGATGCCACGGTTGTCACCACCGTCGCGGGTGCTGCGGTGCCGCCATCGTCACGACGGAATACCAAGAACCCCACGATGCTGACGGCCGCCAGCGCGATGCCAACTATCAGCCCTACGAGGAAGGGTGGCAAGGAGGAAGGAGGAACCCTTGGCGGCTCCCCACTCTGGGGGCTACCGAGGGGCCACCCGGAGTCGCCGGGGTCCTTCTCGATATCGCCGAGCTGCGCATAGGGAGAGGTGTCGTCTGGTCGAGACGGTGGCTGCGTTCGCCGCATAGTCACCTCTGGAGGCAGCCCGTCATCGGTGGCGTCATCGTTCCCAGCTTCCTCGGGAGGGTTTGCCCGCGGAGGGGTCGCGTTGGGATCCTCTGGAGGCGTCGGCTCTGTTGGCGGTTCGAAATCGCTCACTGTCGCACCATCTTATGAAGGGTCAGTCGAGCGGCCCTCCCGCGATCCTCAGCTCGGGATAGGCCTCCTGCAGGATGGAGGAGAACGTTGCTGTTGGCTTGAGAACGGCCGCTCCGCCGGAAGTGGTGAAGTTCTCCACCGGAATCCTGAGGCGCTTGAAGTCGGCCTGGTCGTGTCCGCGCAGGCTCCACGCCAGCGAGATAGCAGATCCCATCGTGAGACCGGAGTCCACCGTGAACGTGTTGCTCAAGCTGTCAACCTTGTTCGTGAGATCGCCGAGGGAACTGAAGTCCTGAAGCCTTTCGAAGAGCTGGAAGATCACGTCCTGTTGATGCTGGTGTCGGGTGAGGTCGGACTGGCCGGGCACCGCTCGCCAGGTCCCGTTGACGAGCTCCTGGGTCTTGCGGGTCCTCACCCATCCCAGGGCCTGGGCACCGGTGGCTTGGGTGCACCCGGCCGGAAGTGACAGCCAGGCATCGGCATCACGAACTGGGTTGTCGACGCAGATAGTGACGCCACCGACGTCATCGATGATCTCGTCGAAGCCGTCGAAGTCGAACAAGGCGAAGTGGTCTACCTCGACGCCTGTGAAGTCCTCCACCGCCAGCGCCAGCAACTCGGGTCCGGAAGCGGAGTCGCCACAACCGTTGTAGTTGGCGTTGATCCTCATCATCTCTCCACCACAGGGACTTGGCAGGTAGAGATCGCGCGGCAAGGAGACGATGGATGGTTCTGCCCCGTCAGGTAGCAGGAACAGCAAGATCACATCCGCCAGACGGCCCTGGAAGCCGCTGCCGACGACGAGGAAGGAATCGAAGGTGGCGTCATCAACGGGTGGGCTGACAACGAAGGGAGCGACCGTCTCTCCAGGCGGTGGGTCCGGTATCGAGGGGAGGCCCGCCCGAGTAACCGTGGGGTTGTAGGGGACCTTCTCGACCGAATTCCATGAACTCCAGAGCTGGATGCCTGTCCAACCGACGAAACCCACCAGCACGAGAAGTACCGCCGCCACCACGCGCTTGGCCGTTATCAACCGTGGCCGCCCGATGGCAGAAGCACGCATCGTCGGCTACTCGCTGCGACCTGTGATGTACCCCTCGTGTTCGAGGTGGAGGATGATCTCCATCGCCGCTTCCTCTGGCGATATCTCCGTCGTGTCTATCACGACTTCGGCATCGGCCGGCTCCTCGTAGGGGTCTGAGATCCCGGTGAATTCCTGGATGAGGCCTGCTCTCGCCTTGGCGTAGAGTCCCTTACGGTCCCGCTGTTCGCAGACTTCGATGGGCGTCGCCACGTGTACCAACACGAATCCACCCCCAGCCTGTTCGACGTCTGCTCGGACCTGTTTGCGGGTGCCATCGTATGGGGCGATCGGCGCACAGATGGCAATTCCACCCGCTTTGGCGATCTCGGCGGCCACGAAGCCGATCCTGCGAATGTTCAGGTCGCGGTGCTCCTTGGAGAAACCCAACTCAGACGAGAGGTTCTTACGGACGATGTCGCCGTCGAGCACCGTCACCGATCGGCCGCCCATCTCCAACAGCTTCACCTGGAGGACATTGGCCACTGTCGATTTCCCTGATCCGGAGAGGCCGGTGAAGAAGACAGACAATCCCTGTCCAGACCGGGGGCGATGAGTGCGTTGCAGCTCGGCAGCAACCTCGGGGTAGGTGAACCATTCGGGGAGGGACCGACCAGCAGCCAGCCGTTCTCGTAGCTCCGTACCGGATATCGACAAGGTGCGCGTGTCTTTCTCGACCTCGTCGATGGGCATATAGGCGTCGTGATCCTCGACGTAGACCATCATCTGGAACGGCACCATGGCGACGCCGATTTCGTCCTCGTGAGCGCCCAGCATCTCCTGTGCGTCGTATGGCCCGTAGTACGGCTTACCGTCGGCGTCGGACCCCGGCCCAGCGTGGTCCCGCCCCACGATGAGGTGGGAGCAGCCGTGGTTCTTGCGGATGATGGCGTGCCAGACGGCTTCCCTCGGGCCAGCCATGCGCATGGCGAGGTTGAGCAGAGACAGGGAAGCGGTGTAGGCGGGGTACCGCTTGAGCACCTCGGTGTATGCCCGGACCCTCGTGTAATGATCGATATCCCCGGGCTTTGTCATCCCGACGACAGGATGTATCAGGAGGCTGGCCTCTATGTCTCTTGCGGCCCGCATCGTCAGTTCGACATGGGCGCGGTGCATTGGGTTCCTTGTTTGGAAGGCAACGACCTTGCGCCATCCCATTTCGACGAACTGCTCTCGAAGTCTCGCTGGGGTCGTTCGCAACTTCCGGAAGTCGTAATGCTGCGGCAGCTGCACCCCGTGGATCGTTCCGCCGACGTACCAGTCGTTCGACGCCATGAGCTGGGCGACACCGGGATGGCTGGCATCGTTCGAACCGAACACAGCGTTGGCCTCGGCGGCCTTGTCCGGCTGCCAGATATCGCTGACCTCGAGTGCGGCGAGCATGGCGCCCTCATCGTCTCGGAGGGCCAGCATCGAACCGGGAGCGAGTCCTTCGGCCACGTCCGCGGGAACATCGAGGTTGATGGGGATGGGCCACAGCGTTCCGTCGACCAACCGCATCTCCGACTTCACGCGCTCGTAGTCGGCCTCGCTCAGGAACCCACGAAGAGGCGAGAACGCCCCGTTCATCAGCAGCTCGAGGTCGCACTGCTGGCGGAGAGTGAGGTCCCAACTCGGCCAGTCGACCGAAGATTCCTTCATTTCTTCTGCGCGCTCGGGGTCGACGATGAGGTCGACGAGTGTTCCGCCGTGTGGTGGGACGAGATTGTCTGTCATGAGGCTCCTTGGGGCGCGTTGAAGTATCGAAGAGGATTGGGCGGCGCGGATTCTATAGGTGTCGCCAACCCCCGCTAACCATCAGGCGCTGCAGCGGAGGGGAGATCTGATCGAGGTGACGAGGTCTGGGTCGGACCCCGTGGTCGTTCCCCACAACAGCAACCGACCGTCGCTGCCGGCCCTGACTTCGTAGGTGTCATCAGGAGAGACATTGATGGTGAACCCGTCGTACAACGACCTGAGATCGCCCAGAGTTACTCCGAGCTTCAGGCCGCTCAGCGTCCCAGCTGATCCGCCTGGGTCGGGATCTGAAGCGTCGAACGACCTGAGTTGGACCGACGCGAAGGTCTCCGAGCCGTCTTCCCCGACACGGTTGAAGATCGAAAGCGATCCCCAACGAACCTGCCGCTGCATCTCTCCCTCACAGAAGCCCCCCTCTCGGTCAGGCGCGGGTAGCTGCCCTGTGTCCTGGTCGGGCTGTCCGAGTGTGGCTACCAGTCGTCCTACGGCGTTCACTCCGTCGTCACCGAACTCCAACGGTCCAAAGCCCCTCTCGAAGATGCGCATCTCACCCGTGGCGATGGCATCGCCGGTCGGCTCGATGAACGCGACCGTCGTCGGCGGGACCGTCGTAACCGGTGGCAATGTCGTAGCCGGCGGCGGCGGTGTGGTTGTGGGTGGTGGAGGCAGGGTGGTGGCTGGGATCGTGGCTGCGACGGTGGGGGCGATGGCCTGGGAGCCGTTGCCTCCGATGTCCAGCGGCACGATTTCGGCCAGCCAAGCGCCGAGGGCGATCGCCAGTGCGCCGGCGCCGGCGATTATCGCCCACCGCCTGACCCGCGTGCTTGTTTGCCGAGGTTCCGTCCAGTGCTCGCTCTCTTGGCCGTCGTCGACCCAATCATCGATGGGTTCCCACTCCTCGCTAGGTCCGGGGATCTGACCGAGGTCATAGGTGACAGACCCTGACTTGGTCTCGCGCGGAGGTGGCGGCGGTGGAGGTGGCACTGCTCGCGATTCGGTGTGGGTCGGGGCCGGGTCGCCCCCTCCGGTATCCGCGACGGCTGGTACGGAGGGCTCGGCGACTGCCGTCGCTTCGCGGACGTGGCCGCACCATGGGCAGGCAGGCAGATCCTCGGCAAAGCGAATGCTGCATTCCGTGCAGGTGATGCTCATCAGCGAGGGATGTTACGGCCCAGAGAGGCACGGAGCTTCTCCGCATCTGCCGTCGGCGCCTCGCAGGCGAACATGCGACACAGATAGGCAAGTGGCTCGGTGGTGGGGAGGCGACCATCGAATATCGCGACTGGTGCCTCGGATCCGCTGGCACGCGCCATGAACACCCCGGGCTCGAAGGCGGCGGCGGCAACGGCGACCAGTGACTTGGTGACCGCGTCTCCCGGGTCGCCGACTATCGCAAGCTCCCTTGGATCCGCGTCGAGAGAGTGCGCCACGGCCGCCAGATAGCCGACCGCACTCGGGTGGCTCTCGATGAGGGATCCACCCGCTTTGATGGCGCCGTTGACGATCTCCAGGAGCTCGTGGCGGCCGGTGAGATGGGCAACGACGAGAAGGGCCTCTGCAGCCAGAGAGTTGCCGGACGGTACGGGGTTGTCCATGAGGTCGAGCGGTCGCGTTATGAGGTCATCGGCATCGTGCCCAACAGCGTGGAAGCCGCCGCTGGTCCCGGCAAAGAGGTCGACCATGTCGTCGGCTAGCTCGACGGCCGTCGTCAGCCATGAGGGGTGCCCATCCGCCTGATGCATGGCTATCAGGCCAAGAACGGTGGCCGCGTAGTCGTCGCAGAACCCTGGGATACTGCCAACTCCTTGCCGGCGGCTGCGCAGCAGCCTGCCGTCGGCGCGTCGCATTTCAGTTGTCAAGAACGTTGCTAGTTGTTGGGCCGCCTCCAGGTACGTCTCGTCGTCGAGAACCAAAGCCGCCTCGGCCAACGCTCGCAGGGCCATTCCGTTCCATGCCGCCACTGCCTTGTCGTCGCGGTCGGGCCGGGGTCGGCTCAAGCGCCATTCGAATAGGGCCGTAGATGCGTTGGCGACGGCTTCGTCGACATCCTGAGCAGAGAGGCCGTGACGGTCGGCGATTGTCTCGGTCGGTACCGCCAGGCTGAGTATCGACTTCCCTTCAAAGTTCCCGCTGTCGGTGACGCCGAAGCGCTCGGCAGCGAGCGGGCCGCCCGGGCCCGCAGCCTCGAGGAACTCGTTGCGACCCCACGTATAGAAGGTTCCTTCGTGGCCTTCCGAATCCGCATCTTCGGATGACGCCAGTCCTCCGTTCCCCAGCCCGAGGTCGCGGAGCATGTAGTCGAGCGTCCCCGTCGCTACCTCGAGCAGGTGGGCGTTGCCGGTCACCTGCCATGCTCGGAGATAGGTGTGAGCGAGCAATGCGTTGTCGTAGAGCATCTTCTCGAAGTGAGGAACCAGCCACGTCTTATCGACCGAGTACCGAGAGAACCCCCCTCCAAGTTGATCGTGGATGCCCCCGGCCGCCATCGCTACGAGCGTCGTCTCCAGTATCCGCTTGGCGTCGGTAGCCCATGGCTCGTTGGCAATACGCAGCAGGAACTCGAGAGTTGGTGCCTGCGGGAACTTGGGGGCACCGCCGAACCCGCCGAACTCGGAGTCGAAGGAGTGCTCGACCGATCGATAGGCAGCTTCGAGTTCCGAGGATGTGGCCAGCGTCTCGCTTGCCGGGAGGTTCGCGGCGATGGCTTGAGTGAGCTGCTGCGCTTGCGCTTCGACGTCGCCGCGGCGTTGCCTCCAGGCATCGGCAATGGCTTCGAGGATGGTCGTGAACGAAGGACGACCGTGGTGCGAATCCTTTGGGAAGTATGTCCCGGCAAAGAAGGGGCCACCTTGCGGGGTGAGGAACACGGTCATCGGCCAGCCCCCGCTCCCGGTCATGGCCTGAGTTGCGTCCATGTAGATGCGGTCGATGTCTGGTCGCTCCTCGCGGTCAACCTTGATGTTGACGAAGCTCCGATTCATGATCTCGGCGGTGGCGGCATCCTCGAAAGACTCATGCGCCATGACGTGGCACCAGTGACAGGCGGCATAACCCACGGAGAGCATGACCGGCACGTCCCGCTCCTTGGCCTCGGCGAAGGCTTCATCGCTCCACTCGTACCAGTCAACGGGATTCTCGGCGTGCTGCAGCAGGTAGGGGCTAGCTGATCTTGCCAGGCGGTTGGGCATTGTGGGCAGCGTATCGACAATGGATTGCCCACAGGCATGAAGATGACCAGGGCGTCGGGTCGCGAAATCGAGATGATTAGAGGGAAAACTATGACCGGTTATCCACTAACCCTGTGGGTAACTGTGGGGACAACTTTCGGACTTCACAGACGCCACTTTGTGTGACATAGTGAACCACCCGGCAACGTGACGGAGAAGGACACGCTCCGGGTAGGGCAAAGCGAGTAGGAAGAGGGCGTGTATGTCGGTAGCGACTCGACCGGTACGTGAACGGGATCGAGGCAGGCTAACAGACGACAGGGGGAGACTGACTACCGACTTGGTGAGTCAGTATCTCAGCGCAATCGGTGAATACGACCTCCTCACCGCCGAACAGGAAGTCGAATTCGCTCAGAAGATCGAAGCGGGGGCCACAGCCGCGGTCCGCGTCGAGAACAAGGAGTACTCAGGCAGGACCGAGCTGACCGAGCTCAAGCGCAAGGTTCGCAAGGGCTACATGGCCAAGGATGCGTTTCTTACCGCCAACCTGCGGTTGGTCGTTGCCAACGCCAGGCGCTACGCCAACACCTCAGGCATCGACTTCCTCGATCTCATTCAGGAGGGCAACCTCGGGCTGATCCGTGCGGTCGAGAAGTTCGATTGGCGCAAGGGATTCAAGTTCTCCACATACGCGACGTGGTGGATCCGACAGGCCATAACGAGAGCTATCGCCGACAAGTCGCGAACGGTGCGCATCCCCGTGCATCTGCACGACACCCTCGCCGCCGTTCGAGCCGCTCAAGGGACCTTGAAGGCAGAGTTAGGTCGCGAGCCGAATGCCGACGAGATCGCAGCCGAGGCGGGGGTCACCGTCGAGAAGGTTGAGCTCGCCCTGGGCGTTGCGGACACGGTCTCCCTCGAACAGCCGATCGGAGACGACGGAGCTCAGCTCGGCGATTTCATCGAGGATCAGGACGCGATGGATCCGGTGGAGGTGACCGAAGAGATGGACGTGGCCAACAGCCTGCAACGGTCCATCCACCGCCTCCCGGTTCGGGAGGGCCGAATCCTCGGGCTGCGGTACGGCTTTGAGGATGGCGTTCCCAGGACGCTCGAGGAGATCGGCGAGGAATTCAATCTGACTCGTGAACGGATTCGTCAGCTCGAGAAGCTGGCGCTTTGTCGCCTCCGTCATCCGAGCTTTGGCATCCGGGAGCAGGACCTCGCCTGACGAGTAGCCTTCTGGTGGGAGGGATATGCAAGTCGGCGCCTTGGTCGGAGGGAAGAGCGAAGTAGTCGGACCGGACACGTCGCTGTTCGTCGCGGCGGAATCCTTGATCGAGAATGGCATCGGCAGCCTGGCCGTTGTCGATGGGCGCGAGCTAGCCGGGATCTTTACGGAGCGTGACCTGGTGCGAGCTACCGCTGAGGGCATCGATCCTCACGAGGCGACAGTTCGAGAATGGATGACTACCGCTCCAGACACGATCGGGCCAGAGGTCGACGTCGACGAGGCCGCCGCCTGGTTGCTGGAAATGGGGTATCGCCACCTTCCGGTGATGGAGGGCGACGAGTTGCTTGGCATTGTGTCGATTCGCGATCTGCTGTGGGCCATCTCTAGCGAGAGCTAGGTCGGTCAGCTCACCGGCACCCAGAGGACTGCTAGGTCATCCACCTTGATGTCTGTCTTCTCGAGCCCGATTTCTATCTCTTCGATCTCGGCGGCGGCGTCATCCCACCGGTCGTTTACCTCTTCGACCTCCAGAACGGCGTCCGTCTCGGCCTCTTGGAGGTCGGCGATCTTGTCGGCGAGCTTGGTCTCGACCGTTGCCTTGCGCTGCTCGGTCCCCCTGGTCCGTGATCGCTTGGATACGGCCCGACCGAGGCCCCGCCTGCTCTTGCGCCCAGACAGGAGACCACCAAGCAACCCGCCGATCCCGTCAAGTATCTCTTCCTGACGACGAGAAGACACATCCGTCTGCAGCTCGGCGAGCCGAAGCTCTGCTGCCTGTACCTGGTCGCGAAGGCGGTTGAGCTTCTTCTTCAGCTTGTCCTTGAGCTTGGCGATCTCGGCATCGGCGTTGTCGTCCGCCGCCAGTTCGCACCGCTTCACGAAGTCCTCTTCGCTCTCGCCGACTCTCGAGTACAGCTTGAGCGCCTTATTACGGAACACAGTCAGTTTCCGCTCGCGATAGAGATAGTCGATGATCTCTTTCTTGGCGGCAGTGAAGTAGGGCCCTTTGTCGAGGGGGGCATCGGCAAGCCGGTAGGTGGCACCGTCGGGCGGGTCCGGGCGAAGGTCCCTGTCGTCGTAGTCGACTGCCACTCCGGCGGCAGCGTCGAATTGGGAGCCCAGCGGGAAGTACACCGCCTCCCACTCCTCGTGATGGTTCAGATCGGCCGCGGTCTCGTCGAAAATGAGCAGCACTCGCGCTGCCAGCGCCGCCGCCAAAGTGGTGGAATCGGAATCTGCTCCGATCTCTTGGGCCCACGGTGCGGCCGAGTCCAGGTAGTAGGTGGCGACGCTGGAGTGAACCTTGGGCGCCATCGGACTTTCATCGTCCGCTAGCTCCGGAGGGGCCGGGGAGGCATCGGCTGCTGCCGCCGCTTCGTTCGCTTGCTTCTTGGCTGCTGTGCCATCCGTCAGCAGGCTGACCTGGTCCTTCGTCAGCGGACCCCGCAGGTACGACATCGCCCACCTCGTGGTGAAGATCGATGGTGATTTCTCCCTGGTGCTGTGCAATACGAACTGGCGCTTGTCGAGGCCCGAGATGGTCTCGTCCATGGCCTTGGTGTCGATCGCACCTGTCGCCGATTGCATCCCCTCGAGGATTCGGGCCTTGTCACGCTCCGTCTGCAGGCGGCCGATGCACCAGGTACCGGCATTCGACATGGCCTTGTAGTCGAGGTCGACCGGGTTCTGGGTCGACAGCAGGAGGCCGACACCAAAAGCTCGTGCCTGTTTGAGGATGGTCAGGATGGGCTTCTTGGCAGGTGGCTGGGCCGTTGGCGGTACGAAGCCGAACACCTCGTCCATGTAGATGAGAGCCCGCAGCTCTCCGGAACCACTTTGGGTACGCATCCAGGTGACGACCTTGGCCAGAGCCAGGGTGACAACGAACTGGCGCTCTTCATCCGAGAGGTGAGCCAGATACAGGATGGCTGCCTTCGGCTTGCCCGAGTCGTCCCACAGCATTGATTGGATGTCCAGCGGTGGTCCAGCCATCCACGATGAGAAGGCGGGCGATGCCACGAGCCCGTTGAGCTTCATCGCCAACGTCATCCGGTCCTTCTCGGGGAAGAAGGTGTCGACGTCGAACACGCCGAGCTTGCGAATCGGAGGCGTCTGCACCTGTCCGATGAGCTTTGCCAGGTCGAGGTCCTTGCCGTTCTGCCAGGCGTTGGCCATCAGGTTGGATATCAGGATGTGCTCGCGCGACGACAGCGGGTCCGACTCGATGCCGGTGAGGCCGAGCAACCCCGAAACGAAGCCCTCGATCTCGTCTGCAAGCGTCTCTGCGTTGTCGTCCCGGTCGAGGTCGGGCGCCGACAGGGAGCCGACGATGTTCACCGGGACGCCGGCTGCGGAGCCCGGCGTGTAGACCGTGAACTCCGTGCCGTCCTTGAGCTCTCGCATCTGGTCAGAGCCGAGATCCCAGCCTGCGAGGCCGTTCTTCCATAGATCGGCTGTGCCTTGCGCCATCTCGGCCGTTGTCTTGCCCTCCTTGCGGGCAACTCCCTCATCGATCCACGGCTCGAAATCCTTTGGCAGGAGGTCGGGGAAGTTCAAGAGCAGGTTGGTCATGTCGCCCTTGGGGTCAAGGATCAGTGTCGGGACTCCGCTGCGTAGCGCCTCTTCGAGAAAGATCACACCGAGTCCCGTCTTGCCGGAACCTGTCATGCCCACGATCACGCCATGCGTAGTCAGATCGCTGCCGTCGTATCGAAGATCGTCCCCCCTGTCCCCGTTCGCGGGGTCAACGATTCCGCCCAGGTAGAAGCCTTCGCTCATTCATTTCTCCGGTAGGGAACGGCCGCGATTGTAGGAGACGGGTGATCGGTCGGTTCTCCGCGACCGGCCGTATTCAGCCCAGTCGTTCTACAAGGTGCGCCACGGCGTCGGCAACGGTGTCGTGGCACGAGACGATCGAGGGATCGGTCTCGAGGACATCGCTGAGTTCGGCTACGAGTCGGGTCCATGTCTCGCCGACGGCAACCACAGGCTTCGCAGTCTCGTTGGAGAATCGGGCGACGAATGCGCTATTCCAGGCAACAACGAGCTCGGTCAGCGTCCCGATGCTGCCCGGCAAAGCCATCGAGGCGGACGACATCGACACCAGTTCGTGGATCCGCTCGGTGAGGCTGGCGGTGCGGACCTCAGAGCTGATGTAGCTGTTGGCTCCATCGCGGTCGGGGAAGACGCTTGGCACGGTGACTCCGATGGCTTCACCTCCTGCCGCCCTCGCTCCAATGGCCGCGGCTTCCATGATGCCTGCGTAGCCACCGGTCGCCACCTGATAGCCGGCCTTGGCCAGGAGTGAGCCGGCTTCGACAGCCGCTTCGTAGTCGGGTTCGCCCGGTTGGGTTGCCGATCCTCCGAACACGGCGATGATGGATTTGTGGGACATGCAAGAACGATTCTACGAGTCCGGTTCTAGGCTGCGCCGGTGACCGACATCGTCATTACCAATGGGCCGCTGGTCGCCGCGGATGTCATCGATGTTGCCCATGGCGGAGCCACCGTGCGACTCGACGAAGCCACTGCCGCGGGGATGCAGGCAGCCAGGGATGTCGTTGTTGCCGCGCTAGCCGGGGGTAAGGCCGTGTATGGCGTGAATACCGGCTTCGGTGCGCTTGCCGGTCATCGCATCGATACGGCCGACGCCGCCGATCTCCAGGTGAAGCTGTTGCGATCCCACGCAGTCGGTGTTGGCCACGCGCTGCCACCACACATGGTGCGAGCGATGCTGGTGCTGCGGGCCCGGACTCTGGCGCAAGGCCACTCTGGGGCACGGCCCGAGGTGGTGCGGCTCATTATCGATCTCATCAACCGCGACCTTCTTCCCGTCGTCCCCGACAGGGGCTCGGTCGGGGCGTCTGGGGACCTGGCGCCATTCGCCCACCTGGCCTTGCCTCTGATCGGAGAAGGCGAGCTCCGGGATGGAACCTCAGTTGCGCCTGCTGCCGAGGTGCTCGCCGAGCATGGTCTCGAACCCCTCGTGTTGGAAGCCAAGGAGGGGCTCAGCCTTCTCAACGGGACCGAGGGGATGCTGGCATGGGGGATCATCGGCGCCCACCAGGCGCGGCGCTTGGCAAGGGCGGCAGATGTGGCGTGTGCCATGTCGGTCGAGGCACTGCTGGGAAGCGCTCGTCCCTTCGACGCCAGAGTGCACGCTTTGCGCCCTCACCCCGGCCAGCTCACTGTGGCCGCCAACCTTCTTCATCTCCTCGACGGCTCGGGCATAACCGCATCGCACCTCGAGTCGGACCACGCCGTCCAGGACGCCTACAGCCTGCGATGCGCCCCCCAGGTTCACGGTGCGGTTCGCGACGTGATCGACCACGCCGATCGCGTCTTTGCCATCGAGGCAGGGTCGATCGTTGACAACCCCATCGTCTTTCCCGAAGACGGCGATTTGGTCTCTGGCGGCAACTTCCACGGCCAGCCGCTCGCTTTCGCTCTCGATTTCCTTTCGATCGCCGCCACCGAGATCGCCGACATCTCGGAGCGGCGTACCGACCGCCTGCTCGACCCCGATCGCTCGTCGGGCCTGCCGGCCTTCCTTGCTGCCAAACCCGGCCTCGAGTCGGGGTACATGCTGACCCAATACACCTCGGCGGCCCTCGTTGCCGAGAACCGCGTTCTGTCGCACCCGGCATCTGTGCAGAGCATTCCGACCTCGGGCAGCCAAGAGGACCACGTGTCGATGGGCTGGGGTGCCGGCCGCAAGCTGGCACAGGTGCTGGACAACGCGGCTCGCGTGGTTGCTATCGAGGCGCTGTGCGCCGCCGAGGGCGTCGACTACCGGGCGCCACTCCGACCCTCGGCCGCGACGGCTGCTGCGGTAGCGGCCATCCGCGAGCGGGTCCCGCGGCTTACCACCGACCGGTCTTTGGCGGCCGACATCGAATCGGTGGCGGCACTGGTGCTGACCGGGGCTCTGGTCGAGGCAGCCGAGGGTGTAGTAGGAGCGCTCGGTTAACAGGCTTTACCATGTAGCCCTAATCCATGCAGAGGAGTTTTGACAATGGGTTTCATGGACACACTCAAGAAGTGGTTCGGTGCCGCCAAGGAGAACGTCGGTGACGTGACCGACAAGGCCGGCGACATGGCAGGTGACGCCATGGACAAGGCCAAGGACATGGGCGGCGATGCCATGGACAAGGCCAAGGACGTGGCCGGTGACATCAAAGACAAGTTCGACGGCGACGACGATGATAAAGGCGACGGCGGCGGGGACAACCCCGGCGGCGGCGGCGCCTAGGTCCTCAACACGATCGATTGGGCCCGTCCTCGCGGCGGGCCTTGTCGCGTGCCGAGTGGTTCACTCGCCGACCGCCAGCTAGGGGTCGAGGCGGAACGGCGGGTACTCGTCGGTCAGCCCGTAGGCCCAGGCTTCGACTCGGCTTCCCCACTGCATAGTTCCTGTCAAGAAGTCGTGAACCTCCGCTGAGCTCTCACCGGTGAAGGCGATTTTGAAGAAGTTGAACCACATGGCGAAGAACGCGCCAACGACCACGAAGACCAAGACGATCAATTGGGGAATCAGCACAAGGAACTTCACCAGGAAGATTCCGGCTACCGCCCATCCTTTGCTCCGTTGTGACGGATCCTCGACGGAGAGTTTGGCGACGTAGTCGGTCTCCTCCCACTCGAAGGGTGGGTATTCGTCGGTGAGGGCTGCGACCCAGGCGTAGGTTCGTACCTCCCAGCGCATGATCGCCACCAGCATGTCGCGAAGCCCAGGGGGGAGTTCCCCCGTGAAGGCGACGAAGAAGAAGCCGATGTAGGCAACGATGGCGGCCAGCCGGCCGAGGATGCCGACGATGATGAGGTGGGGCAGCGCCAGCAGCATTTTGGCCACCATGAAGATCGCCCCGGCCCAGCCGAGCCCCTTGCTTCTTGCTCCCGGTTCCCCTGTGGTGACGTTGATCGGATACATAGCCCTCCCGTAATTCGCTACTGGCGACGCTAGCCAGCGTCGCCTAGCGGTCGTAGGGTCATTAGCCCCGGTTCTCGCAGATGGACTCGGAGTCGAGGATGGCCAATAGGTGCGGACTGGCGGCTCCTCGGGACTGCGGTTGGCGACGCGGCGTGGCGCCGGTGCGGTTGGCCGCGAACCACCCGCGCCGTGGATCAATTGGCCGGTGATCAACTGAGCGGCGCGGTCGCTCGATGATTAGCCTCGGCGCATGAGTGGTGCCAGGCCCGTCAGATCGCCAAGAGGCAGCGACCTCACCACCAAAGGATGGCTTCAGGAAGCCGCGCTGCGCTGTCTCATGAACAATCTCGACCCTGAGGTCGCGGAGAATCCCGACGAGCTCGTCGTGTACGGCGGCACCGGGCGGGCTGCCCGCAGTTGGGAAGCCTTCGATGCCATAGTCGGCGCCTTGCGCGACATCGAAGCGGACGAAACGCTTCTGGTGCAATCGGGAAAGCCGGTCGGCGTCTTCGATACCCATCCGATGGCCCCCCGGGTTCTCATCGCCAACAGCCTGCTCGTTCCCGATTGGGCCGATTGGGCGAACATGTGGGAGCTAGAAGCAGCCGGCCTCATGATGTATGGGCAGATGACTGCCGGTTCCTGGATCTACATAGGCACCCAGGGCATCCTCCAGGGCACGTTCCAAACATTCGCAGCCATCGCCGACAAACGGTTCGGCGGGACGCTGCGCGGAACCATCACCTTGACGGGCGGCCTCGGTGGCATGGGCGGCGCCCAGCCCCTCGCGATCACCATGAACGGCGGAGTCGCATTGTGCGTGGAGGTCGACCCGGCTCGTCTGCAACGTCGTCTCGACACCGGCTATCTAGACGAGAAGGCCGAGACCCTCGACGCCGCCATCGAGCGGGCGCAGCAGGCAAAGGCAGCGGGTGAGGCTGTGTCCATCGGTGTTGTCGGCAATGCCGCCGACGTCTTTCCCGAGCTCTTGGAGAGGTCGGCGGATATCGACATCGTGACCGACCAGACGTCGGCGCATGATCCGCTGAACGGCTACCTGCCGCGCGGCCACTCCCTTGCTGAGGCGGCCGAGCTGCGTCGCGACGACCCGAGCGGCTACATCAAGGAGTCGCGTGAGTCGATGGCGACGCAGTGCGAGGCGATGGTCGGATTCCTGCGAGCGGGTGCCGAGGTCTTCGACTACGGCAACAACCTGCGTGGTGAGGCCAAGGAAGGTGGCTACGCGGATGCCTTCGCCTATCCGGGATTCGTCCCCGCCTACATCCGCGATCTCTTCTGCGAGGGCAAGGGGCCTTTCCGCTGGGTTGCGCTGTCCGGCGACCCGGCCGACATCGCCGCTACGGACCGGGCCATCGCCGAGCTGTTTCCGGACGACGAGGCGCTGCACCGTTGGCTCGGCTTGGCGAAGGAGAAGGTGCAGTTCCAGGGCCTGCCGGCGCGGATCTGCTGGCTCGGATACGGCGAGCGCGACAAGGCCGGAGAAGCGTTCAACGAGTTGGTTCGCAGAGGCGACGTCTCGGCACCGATCGTCATCGGCAGGGATCATCTCGACTCGGGTTCGGTGGCGTCTCCCTATCGCGAGACCGAGTCCATGCTCGACGGGTCAGATGCCGTAGCCGACTGGCCCATCCTCAATGCCCTTCTCAACACAGCTTCGGGGGCGGCATGGGTGGCGGTGCATCACGGCGGCGGAGTTGGCATGGGCAAGTCGATCCATTCCGGGGCCCAGGTAGTCGCCGACGGCACCAAGGACGGCGCCGATCGGGTTCGGCGCGTCCTCACCAATGATCCGGGAACGGGCGTCATGCGACACGCCGACGCCGGCTACCCGAGGGCGCGCCAGGTTGCCGCGGAGCGAGGCGTTGTCATCCCGATGGATAAATGGAGCAGCTGAGGAACATCGGCCCGGTATCGGCAGCTCGTCTGGCGGCCGTCGGCATCAAGGACGTCACCGACCTCGAGGAGATGGGCTCTGTCACTACTTATCGCAGGGTCAAGGAGTGGTTCCCAACCGAAACCTCTCTCAACCTCTTGTACGCGCTCGAGGGAGCCTTGCTCGACCTTCCGTGGGATGACCTGCCTACCGGCGTGAAGGAGGAGTTGCTGACAGCGGTGGGCTAACGCCGTAATCTCGTCATATGCAGCTCATCGAGTGCGTCCCCAACTTCAGCGAGGGCAGAGATCAAGGGGTCATCGACGCCATCGCCTCGTCGATCGCCTCCACCGAGGGAGTGCACCTCCTCGATGTTGACCCGGGGGCAGACACCAATCGCACCGTGATGACGTTCGTCGGTCCCGTTGCGGCTGTTGAAGAGGCGGCCTTCGCTGCCATCGTTACGGCCGGCGAGCTGATCGATATGCGCACTCACAGCGGCGAGCACCCGCGGATGGGCGCTACCGACGTCTGCCCGTTCGTTCCGGTGCAGGGAGCGACGATGGACGACTGCGTCGCCGCTGCCGGGCGCCTCGGCCGCAGGGTCGGCGACCAAGGCATCCCCGTCTATCTGTACGAGGCTGCAGCGACAGCTCCAGAGAGAGCGTCGCTAAGCGATGTCCGTCGCGGCGAGTACGAGGGGCTGGCGGCACGCAACGACTCTCCTGACTTCGGGCCCGACTGCAACGAGCGCAGTGGCGCCACCGCCATCGGCGCCCGCAAGTTCCTCATCGCCTACAACATCAACCTCAACACGACCGATCGCAAGCTGGCGGACGCCATCGCCGGCGTCGTACGGGGAAGCGGCGTCGCCAAGAGAGACGGCGATGGCGCCATCGTCCGTGGCGACGACGGCAAGGCCCTGCGGCAGCCGGGTCGGTTCGCCTCGGTCAAGGGCGTCGGGTGGTACATCGCGGAGTACGGCAGGGCACAGGTCTCTCTCAACCTCACCGACCACGACGATGCCTCGCTGCACCAAGTCTTCGACGCCTGTGTGGACGCCGCCTCCGACCTCGGGGTCAGGGTCACCGGGAGCGAGCTAGTTGGCTTGGTCCCGCGCGATGCCCTGCTGGCTGCGGGCGACCACTACCTGGCGAAGCAGGGGAGGACGGCCGGGGTGCCCGAAGCCGAGCGCATTCACACTGCTGTCCTCTCTCTGGGTCTCGCCGAGCTGGCGCCGTTCGAAGACAAGGTCATCGAATATCGGGTGGGACGGTCGAGCGACCCAGGCCTGCAGTCCTACGTCGATGAACTGTCTACGGACTCCTTCGCACCGGGTGGAGGCAGCGTTGCCGCTCTGTGCGGTTCGTTGGCCGCTGCGCTGGCGGCGATGGTGGCAGCCCTCACCTGGTCCAATAGCAGAGACCCGCAAATGGAGCAGTTGGGTAGAGAAGCCCAGGACCTCAAGGACTGGTTCCTGCTCGCAGCCGACCGCGACGCCGAGGCTTACAACGAAGTGATCGCTGCCAGACGTTTGCCCCGCAAGACAAAGGCAGACCGAGCTGCTCGCGACGCCGCTCTCGAAGCAGCCAACCAGGGCGCCACTCGGGTTCCGCTCGAAGTGCTCGAGCACTCCGTAGGCGCCCTAGAGCTGTGCGCTCGGGCTGCCGAGTACGGCAATCCAAGCTCTGTGACAGATGCCGGCGTGGGTGCGCTGTGTGCTCACGCTGCGGCCGAAGGTGCCGCCTACAACGTTCGCATCAACCTGCCCTCGATCTCCGATGATTCCGTTCGGATGGACCTGGCCGGCGGCGTTGCCAAGCTCACAGACACGGCCGGCTCTCTCGCCGCCAAGGTGGCGGCAATGGTCGAGGACGCGCTCGAGGCGTGAGCCTGCTCCTCACGGGTATTGGCGAGCTCGTCACGAACGCGACGGGGTCCCCAGACCTTGTCGGGTCGATCAACGATGCCGCGCTCGCCGTCGATGAAGGCACCATTGTCTGGTTCGGACAGGCCTCCGATCTCCCGGACGATCTGCGCGATTCGGACACGCTCGATTGCGAGGGCAGGGCGGTGATTCCGGGCTTCGTCGACTGCCACACTCATCTGGTGTTCGCCGGCGATCGAGCCGACGAGTTCGCCAGGCGCCTCGGCGGCGAGTCATACGAGGACATCCTGGCGGCCGGAGGAGGCATCCACTCCACGGTCGCTGCTACCGCGGCCGCACCAACTCTTGAACTATCCCGATTGTCGACGGACCGCGCTCTACGAATGCTCGGTCACGGCACCACGACGGTCGAGATCAAGTCTGGCTACGGCCTCGAGACGCAGGCTGAGGTCAGGATGCTCGAGGTGGCGGCCGGGATCGGAAGTGCCACACCCCTCGATGTTGTCACAACGTTCCTCGGCGCTCACGTCGTTCCAACCGCGACGACTTCGGAGGACTACGTGCGACTAATCGTCGATGAGATGTTGCCTGCCTGCGCCCCGCTGGCTCAGTCGTGCGACGTCTTCTGCGACGAGGGAGCGTTCTCGGTGGATGAGGCCCGAACCATCCTGATGGCTGCGCGCCATGCCGGCCTCGAACTGCGCCTGCATGCCGAGCAGCTCGCCCACACCGGAGCGACGCAGCTCGCAGCCGAGTTGGGGGCGGCATCAGCCGATCACCTCGACAACGCCACCGCCGCTGACGCCGCCGCGCTTGCCGCAGCAGGGACGGTCGGCGTTCTGCTCCCCGGCGCATCGCTGGGACAGGCGCCGGCCCCGGCTCGCCTGCTGGCCGAGGCCGGGGTAACCCTGGCCGTTGCCACCGACTGCAACCCCGGAACTTCGAATGTTGAGTCGATGCCGCTCATCGTCGCGCTGGCGGTCCACGAGATGGGTCTCAGCCCCGCGCAGGCGACCTGGGCAGCAACTCGTGGCGGAGCCACGGCGCTCGGCCTAGACGATCGCGGCCACGTCTCTGCGGGTGCCGTCGCCGACCTCGTTGTGCTGGATGCACCGTCGCACGTCGACCTCTCCTACCGGCCGGGGTCTGTCGAGCCGTGGCGAGTCTTGAAGGCTGGCGTCGTCCTGTGAGGCCTTATCTAGGGGGAGAGCATCCGATCCGCTTCGCTCATCGCGGTGGTGCTGCGCTGTGGCCGGAGAACACCGCGACGGCGTTCCAGGGCGCCTACGCCCTTGGCATTCGCTACATGGAGACCGACGTCCACCTCACCGCAGACGGAGTGCTCGTCACTTTCCACGATCACCACCTCGACCGTCTCACCAATGGGACGGGCAAGGTGACGGAATGGTTGTGGCGCGACCTGCAGCTTCTCGATGCCGCGTACGGATTCCGCCCCGAAGATGGCTTCCCGCAGCGTGGCACTGGCCTGGGCGTCCCTCGATTCGACGACATGCTGACTGCGTTTCCCGACGCCAAGTGGAACGTCGACATGAAGCATGCGGCTGCCGTCGAGGCTCTCGCCGACGTCGTGACGAAACACGGAGCCGAGGATCGGGTGATGGCATCGTCGTTCTTCGACCATCGTCTCTCTCGATTCAGGAAGGCAACGGGCGACAGGGTGGCGACCTCGGCCGGGCCGCGCCAGGTGGCAATGGTGAAGGCGGCAGCTCGGTTCGGCAAGACGGCTTCGATCGCCGCCGACGCGCTGCAAGTGCCCGAGAGGGCCCGCGCGGTTGGTGTCGTCGACACCAGGCTGATAGAAGCCGCCCATCGAGCAGAGGTCGCGGTCCATGTGTGGACGGTCAACGACGCCCCCACGATGAATAGGCTCCTCGACTTGGGTGTCGACGGCATCATGACCGACCGACCCGACATCCTTGTCGAGGTGGTCTCGCGGCGGGGAGAGTGATGGCGGAGAAGATCAAGCTGGGGCCGCGCTACTGGCGGCTGTGGAGTTCCAGCGTCATCTCCAATCTCGGCGACGGCGTGGGCGCGATCGCCTATCCCTGGCTGGCTTCCGCAGTCACTCGCAATGCGTTGCTCATCGCCCTGGTCGCCGTCGTGCAGCGGTTGCCGTGGCTCATCTTCACCCTCCCGGCTGGAGTCATCACCGATAGGGTCGACCGGCGCCAGCTCATCGTTTCCATGGACGTCCTGCGGGCGATCTTCACCGCAATCCTGGCACTCGCCATCCTCTCGCAGCAGTCGTCGCTGCCTGCCCCCGAAGATCTCATCGGCGAGATCGACATCTCGACCAATTGGCTGGTGTACGGCATACTCCTGGCCGCGGCGTTCCTCATGGGCTTCGCCGAGGTATTGCGAGACAACGCCGCCCAAACGATCCTGCCCGCCATCGTCGAGACCGACCATCTCGAGAAGGCCAACGGCAACCTGTGGGGCGCCGAGATGGTCATGAACAGCTTCGTCGGCCCTCCCGTCGGCAGCGTGCTGCTCGCGGTCGCTTTCGCCTTCCCGTTCTTCGTCGACGCCGGCTCCTTCGCCCTCGCCGCCGGCCTTGTGTTCCTGATACCCGGCGAGTTCAAGGCAAAACGCAGCCAGGGCGAGGCACCCTCCGGCAAGGTTTCGTGGCGGGCGGAGATCAAAGAAGGGTTCATGTGGCTGTGGGGCCATCCGGTGCTGCGACCGCTCGCCATCGTGCTCGGCCTACTGAACGGGCTTGGCATGGTGACCTTCGCCACGTTCGTGTTCTTCGTGCAAGAGAACCTCGACCTCGAGACGGGGCTATTCACCGGCGTCATCGGGTCCGTTGGAGAGAGCCTCGGCTTCGAGAGCACAGGTGCCGTGATCTTCGCCCTCCTCATGACTGCCGGAGCCGTTGGCGGCGTCGTCGGCAGCGTCGCCGCATCTCGCATCGCCAAAGCCCTCGGTACCGGCACCTCTCTGTACGTCACGATGCTGGCAGGAATCGTGACCTCTGCCGTGATCGGCGTGGCTACCAGGTGGTGGGTTGTCTACATCGTCTTCATGTTCTTCATGGTCTCGGCGATCCTGTGGAACGTCATCACCGTGTCACTTCGTCAGACGATCATCCCAGACGATCTCCTGGGAAGGGTCAACAGCGTCTACCGCTTCTTCGGCTGGGGGATGATGCCCATCGGCTCGCTCATCGGAGGCCTCATCGTTACAGGCGGCGAGGCCTTCATTAGCCGCTCGATGGCCCTGCGCTTGCCGTACTTCGTCGTCGCCGGCGCCTACGTCCTGTTGTTGGCATATGCCGCGCCCCGGCTGACAACTGAGAAGATCGAGGCTGCTCGCGCCGAGGGCATCGCTTCCAAGCAGGGGCTCGGGGATGAGGCCATGTTCGAGGCAGGCATCCCGGGCGCCCCGCCGCCCTACGACGACGGGAAGCATCCTGATCAATGACCCGCGCCACGAGCCGGCGCTTTGATCGGGGAGCAAGCGACCGGTCGCCGACTCGCAAGTGAATTGCTCGGCATGCTCCTATCGGGAACGCTTGCGCGACCGCAATAGGGACGCCACGACGAGCCCGGCGATGGCTGCGGTGAGCGTCGCTCCGGAGATGATCGGCACCGGCTTGGCGAGTCGGGTGCGCAGGCTCACCTGGCGCTTGAACTCGATGATCGGCCAGCCTCGCTCGTCGGCGAGCCTGCGCAGTTCCTTGTCAGGGTTGACCGCGGTTGGATGGCCGACGCTCTCGAGCAGCGGAAGGTCTGTGGACGAGTCGGAGTAGGCGAAGGAAGCGCTGAGGTCGATGCCGTCTTGTTCGGCCAGTCGCTTGACCTCGGTCGCCTTGTCCTCGCCATATGCGTAGAAGGACAGCTCTCCCGTGTAGCGGCCTTCTGAGTCCGTCGTCGCCCTCGTGGCGACGACCTCGTCGACCCCGATGTAGTGGGCCAGCGGTCGCACGATCTCCTCGGGACTCGCCGAGATGATGAACACTCTGCGACCCTGGCGGTGATGGTCATCTATCAAGAAGAGGGCCTCGGCGAAGACCAACGGCGAGACGACGTCCTCGAGCGCCTCTTCGACCAGATCTTCGATGTCGTCGCGCTGCCAACCCTTCGTCAATTCGAGCATGGCCTCACGGACCCGCTCCATCTGGTCGTGGTCTGCCCCGAAGAGCGAGTAGAAGAGCTGCCCGATGCCCGCCTTGAGCATCATCCGCCTGCCCAGCATTCCCGCCTTGCGCAGTGGCCTCCCAAAGGCGAGCGCCGAGGATTTGGCGATGACGGTCTTGTCGAGGTCGAAGAATGCAGCTTCAG